>NZ_JBFTSH010000009.1:0-241343 GCF_056399925.1 Cupriavidus sp. 01L43 | reverse complement strand
CGGCGCTGGCCGCGCCGGGAACCTTAAGGAAGTACTGCTGCTGCCCGCTCAACGTTGCGCCGAGCGCGTCGAAACCCTCTGCCATCAGTCATCGCTCCGTAGCCGCCGCAGTGTCTGGCACTGCGCATGCGGCATACTAAAAGCGACGAATTAACCTCTACAATCGTAATTCCCTGAAACTGCTGGATGCGGGTTCAAAAGGCTGCGCGATAGATCCCCAGCGCGTCCGCCTCGCTCACTTCGCGCGGATTATTGACCAGCAGGCGGGTCTGGAGCATGGCGTCGCTGGCCAGGCGGTTCAGGTCGCCTTCCTTCACGCCGACTTCGCGCAGCGTGCGCGGGATGCCGGTGGCCAGCACCAGTCCTTCGATATGGGCGATCAGCGCGGCGGTCTTGGTTTCGCAGCTGCCGGTCGTGCCGGGCAGCACCACGTCGGTCAGTTCCGCGTAGCGCTTGCTGGCGGCGTCGGCATTGAACTTCATCACGTGCGGCAGCACGAGGGCGTTCGAGAGGCCGTGCGGCACATGGAAAATGCCGCCGATTGGGTAGGCCAGCGCGTGCACGGCGGCCACCGGCGAGTTGGCGAAGGCCTGGCCGGCGAACATCGCGCCGAGCAGCATCGCCTCCCGGGCATTGCGATCGTTGCCGTTGTCGCAGGCCAGCATCAGGTTGCGCGAGAGCAGGTCCAGCGCGCGGATGGCCAGCATGTCCGAGACCGGATTCTTGAGGTGGGCGCTGGTGTAGGCCTCGATGGCATGCACCATGGCGTCGATGCCGGTGGCGGCCGTGGCCGCGCGGGGCAGGCCGAGCGTCAGTTCGGCGTCGAGGATCGCGAGGTCGGCGAACAGCTGCGGCGCCACCACGCCCATCTTGGTGGTTTCGCCGGTCGTGACGATCGACACCGCCGTCACTTCGGAACCGGTGCCGGCCGTGGTCGGCATCTGCACCAGCGGCAGCCGGGCGCCGGTGACCTTCTTCACGCCGTACATGTCCTTGAGCGCCTGCGTGGCGGGCAGGAGGACGGCGATCAGCTTGGCCACATCCATCGACGACCCGCCGCCCAGCCCCAGCACCACCTCGGCATCGGCCTGGCGCGCGCGCTCGGTGGCGTCCAGCACGATGTGCTCGGGCGGATCGGCAATGACATCGTCGATCACGGTCACCTGCCAGTCATGCTTGGCGAGGTCTTCCAGCGCCGGCGCGAGCAGGCCGCTCTTGGCCAGGAAGCCGTCGGTCACCACGCACAGGCGCCTGGCCTGCGGGAACGACTCGCGCAGCAGGGCGCCCAGCCGGCGCGCAGCGCCGAATTCGACGATGACCGTCGGCACGGTCTGGAAGCGGAACGGGTTCATGTTGTCTCCGGGAGTTCGGGGCAGGCGGGGCGATCGGGGTCGCCCTTGCTCAGCAATGGGTGCCATAAGGCGGATCGGCACAGTATGCACCGGCCCGCCCGCCTGCATCACATCTGCAGGCAGAGGTACTTGATCTCGAGATATTCGTCGATGCCGTGGCGCGACCCTTCGCGGCCCACGCCCGACTGCTTGATGCCGCCGAACGGCGCCACCTCGTTCGAGATCAGGCCGGTGTTCAGGCCGACCATGCCGTACTCGAGCGCTTCGGCGGTGCGCCAGGCCCGCGCGATATCGCGCGTATACAAATAGGCGGCCAGCCCGTATTCGGTGGCGTTGGCGGCAGTTACTGCCTCGGCGTCGGACTTGAAGCGGAACAGTGGCGCCACCGGCCCGAAGATCTCCTCGCGGGCCATGCGCATGTCGGCGGTGGCGTCGGCGATGACGGTGGGGGTGTAGAACGTGCCGCCCAGCTTGTGCGCGGCGCCGCCGGTCAGCACGCGGCCGCCCTTGGCGCGGGCGTCGTCCACAAGCGATGCAACCTTGTCCAGCGCGGCGTCCTCGATCAGCGGGCCGATCGTCACGCCGTCTTCCAGCCCGTTGCCCACGCGCAGTTGGCCGGTGCGCTCGGCCAGCTTCGTGGCGAAGGCGTCGTAGATGCCGTCCTGCACGTAGAAGCGGTTGGCGCAGACACAGGTCTGCCCGCCGTTGCGGTACTTGGCGGCGAGTGCGCCTTCCACGGCGGCGTCCACGTCGGCATCGTCAAAGACGATGAACGGCGCGTTGCCGCCCAACTCCAGCGAGAGGCGCTTCACGGTGGGCGCCGACTGCGCCATCAGGATGCGACCGACCTCGGTCGACCCCGTGAACGACAGCTTGCGCACGATGGGGCTGCCCGTCAGCACGGCGCCGATGGTCTTGGCATCGCCGGTCACCACCTGAAGCACGCCGGCGGGAATGCCGGCCCGGTGCGCCAGTTCGGCCAGCGCGAAGGCGGACAGCGGGGTCAGCTCGGCCGGTTTGATGACGATGGCGCACCCGGCCGCCAGGGCAGGGCCTGCCTTGCGGGTGATCATCGCTGCCGGGAAATTCCACGGCGTGATGGCGGCGCAGACGCCCACGGGCTGGCGCAGCGTGACCAGGCGCTTGTCGGCGGCCGGCGTGGCCAGCACTTCGCCGTCCACGCGCTTGGCTTCCTCGGCAAACCATTCGATAAAGCTGGCCGCATACGCGATCTCGCCGCGCGCCTCGGCTAGTGGCTTGCCCTGCTCGCGCGTCATCAGGTAGGCCAGATCGTCCGTATTGGCGATCATCAGGTCGAACCAGCGGCGCAGCAGGTTGGCGCGTTCCTTGCCGGTCTTGGCGGCCCAGGCGCGCTGCGCTACCTCGGCGGCGGCGACGGCGCGCTCGGTCTCGGCCGCGCCCAGGTCGGCCACCTTGGCGATCACCTCCCCGGTGGCCGGGTCCGTGACGTCGAACGTGGCGCCGGAGTCGGCGCCAATCCATTGGCCATCCACATAGGCCAGCTGTTTCAGAAGCGAGGGATCCTTGAGTTGCATGGCGGCTTTCCTGAGCGGGTTGATTCATATCGTTCAATAGATGGAACGATATTCGGTATGTCGAACGTGAGCGTATGATACGCCCATGCACGGCAGACTGCCAACCGCCCGGAAGCGTTCCGCGCAGCCGGTACAATCCGCCCAACTCTTCCGTATTGCCCGATGCCCAAGTCCGCCTACAACGCTCCCGCCGATGATGCCGCGCCGTCGCTGAAGTCCACGTCGCCGGCGGTGGTGCGCGCGGTACATGTCATGGATGCCGTGGCCGCCGCCCCGGAACCGCTGACGCTGGCCGACCTGACCCGGCTGACCGGCGCGCCCAAGAGTTCCCTCCACGGCATGTGCGACACCCTCGTGCAGCTGCAACTGCTCAAGCGCCTGCCCAACGGGGCGATGGCGGTCGGCCCGCACGTGATGGCCTGGGCCAACGCCTTCCTGTCGCAGACGCAGATGACGAGCGAGTTCCGCGCGCTCTGGGAGCAGACCGATGCGTTCCACGACGCCACGGTCACCTTGTCGATGCTCGATGGTGCGGAGGTGGTCTACCTGGCCTGCCAGAACGGCGACCGCCCGCTCGGCGTCACGTTCCGCATCGGCATGCGCCTGCCGGCGCCCTACACGGCCACGGGCAAGGCGATGCTGAGCACGCTGCTGCCGGCCGAGGTGCGCGACCTGTTCGCGCCGGGCATGCCGCCGCCGCTCACGCGGGCCAGCGTGGCCGATGTGGATGGCTTGCAGGCCGAACTGGCCCAGGTGCGGGAGGTGGGATATTCGACCGACAACGGCCAGATGCGCGAGGGCATGACGTGCTTCGGTGCCCCGGTGTTCGACGCGGCCGCCCCGTGCGCAGCGGGCGCCATCGCGGTCAGCTACCTGACCAACGAGATCGATGCGGCCACCGGCGAGCGCATCGGCCAGCAGGTACGGGCGCTGGCGGACCAACTGTCGGCAAGGCTTGGCGCCCGGCGGTAACGTCCGCCACCGGGGAAGCCATCACGCGGTCAGGCCATGCTCGACCGCAAACACCGCCACCTGTACGCGGCTGGCCAGATTCAGCTTCTTGAGGATGTTCTGCACGTGGATCTTGACCGTGCTCTCGGCCACACCGAGGTCGCGCGCGATCTGCTTGTTGCTCTCGCCCCGGGTCAGCCCGCGTACGATCTCGCGCTCCCGCACGGTTAGCCGCGCGCCGTCCTCGGCACTCGGAGAAGGCGGTGCGGAAGGCTGCGCCGGCGCGCGGAACTGCGCCACGAGCTTGGCCGTCATGCCATCCGAGATCACCGGCTCGCCGGATGCGGCGCGGCGGATGGCCGAAGCCAGGAAATCCGCCTCGATATTCTTTAGCAAATAGCCCCGGGCGCCGCCGCGCAGCGCGCTGGCCAGTTCCTCGGCTTCCTCGGAGACGGTGAGGATCAGCACCGCCGTGTCCGGCAGGTCCTGCGCCAGCAGGGCCAGCGTCTCCAGCCCGGACAGCCCGGGCATGTTCAGGTCCAGCAGGACCACGTCGGGGCGATGCTGCTTGGCGCGCTTGAGCCCCTCCACGCCATCGGCCGCCTCGTCCACGACGGCAAAATCGGGCTGGCGCTGCAACAGCGCGCGAATGCCTGAACGGAACAGCGTGTGATCGTCGATCAGCAGGATGCGGATGGTCATGGCTGGAGACTCGCTTCGTTGATTTCGTTGGGCGCAGTGGCTTCGTTGGCTTCGCCGGCCACATGGGCGCCGGGCACGCGCAGGGCCACGCGGGTGCCGCGCCCGGGCGCGGAATCGATCGACAACTGCGCGTTGAGCCGCGCGGCGCGCTCGCGCATGATGTGCAGGCCCACCTGCATCTCGCAGCGCGTGGCGAGCCCGGCGGCATCGAAGCCCTCGCCATCGTCCTGCACCACCAGTTCGAGGTCGCGCCCGCCTTGCAGCCGCACCAGCACGTGGCCGGCCTGCGCGTGCTTGCGCACGTTGGAGAGCGCCTCCTGCAGCACGAACAGCACCTGCAACTGGGCATCGGGCGGCAGCGGCCGGGCGTTGTCGTAGCCCTCCACCTCCAGCCGCACCTCGGTGGCGCACTGCCGCCGGAAGCGCGCCACGGTGTCTTCTGCCGCTTGCCGCAACTCGCCCTGCGTGAGCCGGGTGCGGAAGTTCAGCAGCAACTCGCGCACATCCTGGTAGCTTTCGTCCACCCCGCAACGGAGCATCGGCACGATCGCCGCCACATCGGCCAGCGCCCCGCGCGAGACGGCATCTTCCAGCAGTTGGGCTTGCAGGTTCAGGTAGTTCAGACCCTGGGCGATGCTGTCGTGCAGGCCCTGCGCCACGAGGTTGCGCTCCTGCACCACGGCCAGCTGGCGCGCGGTGGCGGACAGCCGCTGGTGTTCGAGCGCCACGCCCAGGTGCTGCGCCAGCGTCTCCAGCAGTTGCCGGTCGGATGCATTGAGCACCCGTGGCGAGCGGAAGTGGAGCGAAAACATGCCGATCACCCCGCGCGGCGTGTCGATGCGGAACGCCGCGAAGCCGCCGAAGCCGCAGGCCATCGGCGGCGAGGGCAGTGCGTGGGTTGCAGACGGCCAGGCGACCACGCGCTGCCGCGTGGCCGCGCCGCAGTGGCAGGCATCGGCCGCCATGCGCTGTTCCTGCTCGACCAGCGTGGCGGGCAGCCCTTCGGAAACCACCATGTGGAGATTCTCCGGCACTGCATCGAGCATGCGCACGCTGCCGCCATCGGCGTCCAGGCGCCGCATGATCCGGGTCAGGAAGCCCCGGCACAGCGCCTCGGCCTCGTTCGGCTGGTTCAGGTAGGCGGCGATGTCGTAGAGCGTCTCGAGGTCGCGGTTGCGCCTGGCCAGTTCGGCGGTCTTCTGGGCCACGCGGGCTTCGAGCCCCCGGTAGAGTTCCTGGAGTTCGGCCGCCATCCGATTGAAGCCGGTGCTCAATGTGCCGAATTCGTCACGGCTGGTGACCGGCAGGCGCAGCGAGAATTCGCGGGCCGCCATGCGGCGCAGGCCATCCTGCAGCGTCAGCACGGGCAGGATGATCCAGAGATAGAGCAGGTAGATGACCGCGACGGTGCCCAAGCAGGCAATGGCGGCCAGTGCGGCCTGGGACATGCGCAGCAGGTCCGTCTTGCGCGCGTTGTCGGCCTCGATCATGCGCACCAGATGGTCTGCCTGCGCGACGAAATCGGACAGCGCGGCCACATAGGTGAGCGGTGTGCCGTCGGGCGCGTTCAAGTCCTGCTCGGCCAGCGGCTTCATCCGGTCGTCCCATGCCCGTGCCACGCGGTCGAGCTGGTCGTGGATGGCCGGCACGGCGGGCAGGAACAGCGGTCGTGTGGCGTCGCCCCGGCGCAGTTGCGCCAGCGTCTCGTCCAGCTGGGCGATCCGTGGCACAAGAGCGTGGGGTTGATGGGCGCGGGCGCGGGTCAGTTCGATCGCCACCGCGTTGGCGCGCATCCGCACGCTGCCGGCGTCGTTGATCGCCGCGCCGGCGCCTTCGAGGTTCCAGGAGAGCCACAATGTGCCGCCGATCATCGTCAGGACAACCAGCAGCGAGATCAGGGACAGCGAGATGATGCGGGTGGAGAGGCGGTGGCGCAGCCCCGGCAGCCCGACCGCCGAGGTGGCATGGGGGTCCGCGTGCGCATCGAACGCGGCGTCAGGAAAGCGGGCTGGCATGTTGTGGGGGCGAGGGCAGGGCGTGGGGACAGCTGCCATTCTGGTACCGGCGATTGCGCCGTTTCCTGCGCTGGATCAAATCGCCGACGGATGGGACGGGAACTTACGCGGGATTCGCATTCCGGCAACAGCCCAATCAGGCCGGCGCGACCCCCGCCGGCTTTTCGCCCGACATCAGGTAGTGGATCAGGTCCGCCACGGGGCGGATGGCGTCGCCAAACGGCAGCGTGCCCTTACCCCGGAAGAACAGGCCGCGCTCCACGTCGCCCTTGAGCGCCTGCGAGAGCTTGCGGTCGATGCAGAACTGGCCGATGCGCGCCACGCCGTCGCGCAGGCCGCACGATTGCAGGCAGTCGAAGCCCTCCAGGCACTCGCGCACCTTGGCGCGCGCCTGGAGCGCCGACTCCCGGGAGAGATAGCGCTTGAGCCACGGCGTCAGCACCGCGCGCGCCGGCAGTCCCGCCACGCTCGTGAATTCGCCGATCTGTTCCTGCGGCGCGGAAGCCAGCACCTGTTTGAAAGCCAGATGCGCATCGCATTCCTCGGTCACGGCAAAGGCGGTGCCGACCTGCACGCCGGCCGCGCCCTGCGCCAGCCAGTGATGCAGCTTGCCGTGGTGGCCCAACCCGCCGGCCAGGATCAGCGGCACGGACTCCCAGGCCAGCCCCAGGCTGGCGAACAGCGTGCGGCATTCGTCCAGCACGCGCGCGAACGAGAACCTTTCGTCGCCGATGTCTTCCATGCGCGAGGCGCCGAGGTGCCCGCCGGCATGCGCGGGATGTTCGATCACGATGGCATCGGGCAGCCGTCCCTTCTTCATCCACTTGCGCAGCACGAGGCTGACGCCACGGGCGTCGGACAGGATCGGGATCAAGGCCACCTTCGGGTGATTGGCGGTCAGTTCGGGGAGGTCGAGCGGCAGGCCGGCGCCCATGACGATGGCATCCGCGCCGCTATCGCACGCCTGCCGGACCAGCGCCGCGTGGGCGCCAACGGCCTTCATCACGTTGACGGCGACCATCCCTTGCCCGCCCGCCAAGTCCTTCGCCGCGCGCACCTCGCGGTCCAGCGCCACGAGGTTGGCGTGTTCGATGGCCGCCTTGTCGCGTTTGGCCGTGGCGGCCATCAGGTCGGGGTGATGATGGCGCAGGTCGATGCTGGCGATGGTGCCCATGGCGTTGTGGCGGGCCACTGTGCCGGCCAGCCGATGCGCGGAGATGCCCACGCCCATGCCGCCCTGCACGATAGGAAGCAGCTTGCGGCCGGCCAGGTTGAGCCATCGATGTGTCATGAGGAAATCCGAAGTCAGGAGGGGCAAAAAACGGCCCAGCGTCTCACGCGCATCGGGGTGGCAGTTTGCGCCAGATCAAATTGCGGGGGATCGGCGGCCTGTTCCGAGGACCTAGTTCGGCGGAACGAGACGGGTAGAACACAGCCGGGGTTTGCGCGGGGTCAAAGGTTCCCTCGATGGGCATGACTAGCATCCTTGATCGATCGCTACCCCATGCGCCGCACCGCGCATTTTCGCCATGGATGCCTCCCCGCCCGACGTGCATGATGTGCCCGATGCGCCAACACCCCCAACCGAGCCATCGCGCCGCCAGCCCCGCCGGCCCCAACTGGTGGCACCCGCCGGCTCGCTCGCGGCCCTGCGCATGGCGCTGCAGCACGGCGCGGACGCCATCTACCTCGGGTTGCGCGATGCCACCAACGCGCGCAACTTCGGCGGCCTGAATTTCTCCGAGGACGACATCCGTACCGGCGTGGCCGAGGCCCGCGCGCGCGGCGCCGAAGTGCTGTTCGCCATCAACACGTTTGCGCAGATGGGGCAGGTAGACCGCTGGCACCGCGCCGTGGACGCCGCCGCCGCGCTGGGCGCCGACGCGGTGATCATGGCCGATCCCGGCCTGATGGCCTACGCGGCGGACAAACACCCCGACCTGCGCCTGCACCTGTCCGTGCAGGGCTCGGCCACCCATGCCGATGCCATCGCGCTGATGCGCGAGCGCTTCGGCATCCGGCGCGTGGTGCTGCCGCGCGTGCTGACGCTGGCGCAGATCGCCAAGCTGGCCAGGCAGACCGATGTGGAACTTGAGGTCTTCGGCTTTGGCAGCCTGTGCGTGATGGCCGAGGGCCGCTGCCTGCTGTCCTCGTACGCGACCGGCGATTCGCCGAACAACCGTGGCGTCTGCTCGCCAGCCCACGCCGTGCGCTGGGACGAGGCGGACGGCACCATGCACGCGCGGCTCTCCGGCATCCTGATCGACAGCTACGCGCCCGGCGAGCCGGCCGGTTACCCCACGTTGTGCAAGGGCCGTTTCACCGTGGAGGGCGAGCACGGCTACGTGCTGGAGGAGCCCACCAGCCTCAACGCGCTGTCGCTGCTGCCGGCGCTGATCGACATCGGCATCGCCGCCATCAAGATCGAGGGCCGCCAGCGCAGCCCGCGCTATGTGGGCGATGTGGTGGGCGTGCTGCGCGCCGCCATCGACGGCGCCTGGCGCGACCCCCGGCGCTTCGTGCCACGCCAGGAATGGCAGGCCACATTGGGGCGCCATGCCGAGGGCGACCAGGTGACCCAGGGCGCCTATGACCGTCCGTGGCGCTGAAACCGTCCGCATCCCAGCCACCATGACCACATCCACTTCCCCCTATTCCTTGACCATCGCGCTCGGCCCGCTGCTCTACTACTGGCCCCGCGCGGACGTGCTGCGCTTCTATGCCGATGTGGCAGACGCCCCCGTGGAGCGCGTCTATCTTGGCGAAGCCGTCTGCACGCGCCGCCACGAATTGCGCCATACCGACTGGCTGGACCTGGCACGGATGCTGCGCGATGCCGGCAAGGAGGTGGTGCTGTCCACCCCGGTACTGGTCGAATCGGACAGCGACATCGCGGCCATGCGCCGCGTCTGCGACCAGGACGAATTCCTCGTGGAGGCCAACGATCTTGGCGCGGTGCGCGCGCGGCGCGGGCGGCCGTTCGTCGCCGGGCCGCATCTGAACGTCTATCACGCCGATACGGCGACGTGGCTGGGCTCGCTGGGCGCGCGCGGGGTCGTGGCGCCGGTCGAGATGGACCACGCGGCGCTGGCCGCGCTGGCGGCGGCGCGGCCCGCCGGCATGCAGATCGAAGCGATGATCTGGGGCCGCATGCCGCTGGCGATCTCCGCGCGTTGCTTCACGGCCCGGCATCACCGCCTGCGCAAGGATGCCTGCGCGTTCCGTTGCCTCGACTACCCGGACGGGCTGGTCGCCCGCACGGGCGAAGGGCAGCCGTTCTTCGCCCTGAACGGCATCCAGACTCAGTCCGCAAGCTGCCTGGACCTGTGCGCGCACCTGCCGGAGATTCAGGCGATGGGCGTGGATGTGGTCCGCGTCAGCCCGCACGCCGTGGGCACGCTGGACGTCATAGCGCTGCTAGACGCCGTGCGTCACGGCCGCACCGGCGCCGCGCCCAGCGGCATCGTGCCCGCCGGCGCCTCGGCGAGCAACGGCTACTGGACCGGCCAACCCGGCATCGCCTGGATAGCCGGCGCGCCCGCATGACTGCCCCAAGACCATCGATGAATTCTTCTTCCCTGATTGCCCGCATCCATCGCCGCCTGCCCGCCCCTGCGCAGGCCCTGCCGTTCGTGTTGGCGCTGGAGTCCGCGCGCCGCGCCGGCTGGTTGCAGCCACCGTCCGCGCTGGACGGTCATGCCTTCCTGCTCGTGGTGGAAGACCTCGGGCTGGACCTGCGTTTCCGCTGTGCAGGGGGCGTGTTCCGGATGGGGCCGTTCGATCCTGAACCCGCCCCGGCGCTGACGCTGCGCGCCCGCGCCGCCGATTACCTGCAACTGCTCGCCGGCCATGCCGATACCGACACGCTGTTCTTCCAGCGCCGGCTCTCGATTTGCGGGGACACCGCGCTGGGGTTGGAGGTCAAGTACTGGCTCGACGCCACGCCGCGTCCGGCCTGGGTCGAGCCCTGGGTGGCGCGGCTAGCGGTGCTGTTTCCCGAAGTCCGTGCCGCGTGAGAGCGACGGGCTGGCCCGTCAGGCCTCGGGCGCCAGATCGCCGTAGCGCACGCCGCGTGGCTTGAAGCAGCAACGGGCGCGGAGCACGGCACCGGGGAGGTTGGCGAGCGCGGGCATCGCCGTGAAGCCATCGAGCGTCGCCTGAAGGTCGGCCGCGCTGCGCGCCCGCACCACCGCGAACAGGTTGAAGGGCCATGCCGTGCCTCGGCGTGCGCGCCGGTAGCAGAGTGCCACCGCGGGCAGGCGGGCCAGCCGCTTGCCCAGCACATCCACACGTGCGTCGGGCGCATTCCATACGCACATCGCGTTATGCACGAAGCCGAGTTGGCCCGGCTGGAGAATGGCGCCGAAGCGGCGGATCACGCCGGCCTCGCGCCAATGCGCCAGCCGGCGCCAGAGTTCGTGCAGCCCGATGCCCGTGCCACGCGCCATGGCGTGGTAGGGCTCGGGCGTCAGCGGCAGGCCGTCTTCCAGCGCTGCCACCAGCCGCCAGTCGGCATCGGTCATCAGGGGCCGCAGTGGCACCCCGGCATCGACGTGGTATTCACATTCCAGTGGCAGTGCGAGCGGCGTCTGGTGGACATCCGCGCCAATGCCGTCGAGTACGGTCGCCAGGTGGTCGGCATCGCGCGCACCGGCCACGAACCAGAGGTTGTAGCGGTGGCCGGTTCTGCAGTAGTGATGGCCGATGGCCGGGTCGGCGTTGAGTCGCCGCGCCACGCTCTCCAGCCGCGCCGCCGGCACGGACAGCGCCGCGAGCGTGGTGGCGCCGATGGCGTTCGGCGCGAAGCGGGCGCCGACATGGCTGATGCGGCCGCTGCCAACGTCGCGCGCCAGCAGCGACAGCAGGCCATGCTCGGACAGGCCGAGCGCCCGGGCCAGGCACCGGTAGGGCCGTGGCTCCAGCGGGAAATCTTGCCGAAGGCGTTGGTAGAGTGCAGTCTCGTCGATCATGGCGATATCCGGAGCAGCGGGCAGGATTGCGTGCCCGCCATGATGAGCCGGATACCCGGCCGCCCCGTTGACCCCCATCAAGCGCGGATCAGCGCCCCCGCACGAGCTGCCAGGCCCGTCCGAGGTAGGTGACCGAGGCGAAGCCGCTCCACACATGCACCAGCCGCGTGAACGGGAAGATCGCGAACAGCGAGATACCGAGGAACAGATGCACGCGGAACAGCAGCGGGGCATCGGCGATGAAATCGGGCGCATCGGCGCGCAGCGTGACGATGTGCTGGGCCCAGGTCATCAGCTGCACCATCATGTGACCGTCCATATGGCCGGCGGACACGAAGATGGTCGAGAGCCCGGCCAGCAAGGTCGCCAGCAGCCAGAGCAGCAGCACCTTGTCGCCGGTACGCGTGACCGCGGCAACCCGGGCGTTGGTGAAGCGCCGATGCAACAGGATCAGCAGGCCGATCAGGCAGATCGTGCCCATGACTCCGCCGGCGCCCATCGCCACGGCCTGCTTGAGCGTGTGGGAGACACCGAGCGCGTCCCACACGGCCACGGGTGTGAGCAGGCCCGCCAGATGACCGAAGAACAGCCCGAGGATGCCAACGTGGAACAGGATGCTGCCCAGCCGCAGGTTGCCGCGATAGAGCAGTTGGGAGCTGTCGGCCTTCCAGCCGTACTGCTCGCGCTCGAAGCGCGCCAGGCTGCCGAACAGGAACAGGGCGGCGGCGATATACGGGTAGATGCCGAAGAGGAACTGGTGGGCGAATGACATGGTGGTCGCCTGCGTCGTCAGGGAGGTCATTGGGGGGAGGGGGCGCGCCGGTCGTGGAAGCGCACCACTTGTTCAGCCGGCATGGCCGCCGCCAGCAACGGCTCCACGCCATCCGTGCCGGGGCCGAACAGTTCCAGCGCTTCGTCCATGTCGCGCACGGGCGGGTCGGTCCGGGCCTCGGGCTGCACGCTGGTCATTGAGCGCAGCACCGTGAACACGGTCGCGTACGGGCTGTCGTGGCGCGCCAGCCGGTCGCCGATGGCCGCCAGCACGTGGATGGCCTCGCCCAGCAACTGCTCGGCGCGCTGCGCCTGCCCGTCATCGGCCAGCGCGCCGAGGAACTCCAGGAACAGCGGCACGTAGTCGGGCAACTCGTTCGCCACCGGCTCGAAGCCGGCGCGCCGGTATTCGTCGATCAGATCGACCATGGCTTGCCCCCGGTCGCGGGACTCGCCATGGACGTGCTCGAACAGGTGCAGCGAGTGCGCGGGCGTGCGGTCGAAGGTGGCCACATACTGCTCCTGCAGCGCGATCAGCGGGCTGTCGCGCAGCGGGCCGGTCAGCGGGGCCAGCCCCGCGCGGGCGGCGGGCCAGGCGTCGAGCGCCTGTTCGATCTCGGGCATGGCCGCCTGCAGCGGCGCTTCGGGGTAGCCCAGCAAGGCGCTGAGCACGGGATAGAGGGTCATGATGGCTCCGTTGTCAGCAGGTTTCGGTCGGCTTCTTGCGCGACTTGGGCATGTCCGCGAAGACCACGCTGCCCTGCGGCTTTTTGCCGAACAGCGAGACCTCGGACGTACCGCCCGAGCAGCCGTTGCCGAACGTGAAGCCGCAGCTGCCTTTCTCGTTGAAGCTGTCCTCGACCATTTCCTTGTGTGACGATGGAATCACAAAACGATCCTCGTAATTGGCGATGGCCAGCAGGCGGTACATGTCCTCCACCTGCGCCGGGGTCAGCCCCACCTGCCGCAGCACGGCGAGGTCCGCCTCGCCATCCACGACTTCCGAGCGCTTGAACGCCCGCATGGCCAGCATGCGCTGCAGGGCGGTCAGCACTGGCGCCACGTCGCCGGCGGTCAGCAGGTTGGCGAGGTACTTGAGCGGAATGCGCAGGCTCTGCACGTCCGGGATCATCCCGTTCATGCCCATGAAGCCGCTTTCCGCCGCCGACTGGATCGGCGAGAGCGGCGGCACGTACCAGACCATCGGCAGCGTCCGGTATTCGGGATGCAGCGGGAAGGCGATCTTCCATTCGCAGGCCATGCGATAGACCGGCGACTTGCGCGCGGCATCGAGCCAGCTCTGCGGAATGCCCTGGCGCAGCGCCTCGGCCTGCACGGTAGGGTCGTTCGGGTCGAGGAAGACGTCGAGCTGGGACTGGTACAGGTCGCGCTCGTCCTCCACGCCGGCGGCGCTGGCGATGCGATCCGCGTCGTACAGCATCACGCCGAGGTAGCGGATGCGACCGACGCAGGTCTCGGAGCAGACGGTCGGCTGGCCGCCCTCGATGCGTGGGAAGCAGAAGGTGCACTTCTCCGCCTTGCCGCTCTGCCAGTTGAAATAGATCTTCTTGTATGGACAACCAGAGATGCACATCCGCCAGCCACGGCACTTGTCCTGGTCGACCAGCACGATGCCGTCGTCCTCGCGCTTGTAGACCGAGCCGCTCGGGCAGGACGCCACGCAGGCCGGGTTCAGGCAGTGCTCGCACAGACGGGGCAGGTACATCATGAAGGTGTTCTCGAAGGTCGAGTACATCTCCTTCTGCACGTTCTCGAAGAGCTGGTCGCGGCTGCGCGAGGCGAACTCGCCGCCGAGGTCATCCTCCCAGTTCGGCCCCCATTCGATCTTCTCCATCTTCTTGCCCGTCAGCACGGACACCGGCCGGGCGGTAGGCGGCGTCGGCATCAGCGGCGCCTTCTGGAGGTGCTCGTAGTCGTAGGTGAACGGCTCGTAGTAGTCGTCGATCTGCGGCAGGTTCGGGTTGGCGAACAGGTTCGACAGAATCCGCGCGCGGCCGCCCTGGCGTGGCGTGAGCGAGCCGTCGGGCTGGCGCTGCCAGCCGCCGTTCCACTTGCGCTGGTTCTCCCATTCCTTGGGGTAGCCGATGCCGGGCTTGGTCTCGACGTTGTTGAACCAGGCGTACTCCACGCCGTCGCGGCTGGTCCAGACGTTCTTGCAGGTCACTGAGCAGGTATGGCAGCCGATGCACTTGTCGAGGTTCAGCACCATGGCCACCTGGGCACGGATCTTCATCGCGGGGCTCCTTCTTCTTGTGCGGACCGTGGCAGGGGGGTATCCATCCAGTCCACCTTGTTCATCTTGCGCAGGATCACGAATTCATCGCGATTGCTGCCGACCGTGCCGTAGTAGTTGAAGCCGTAGGCCAGTTGCGCGTAGCCGCCGATCATGTGGGTCGGCTTGGTGACCGCCCGCGTGACCGAGTTGTGGATGCCGCCGCGCATGCCGCTCATCTCGGCGCCGGGTACGTTCACGATCTTTTCCTGCGCGTGATACATCAGGCACATGCCTTGCGGCACGCGCTGGGACACCACCACCCGGGCGGTCAGCGTGCCGTTGACGTTGAAGACCTCCACCCAGTCGTTGTCGCGGATGCCGTTGGCGCGCGCCTCGGCCTCCGAGATCCACACGTGCGGCCCCCCGCGCGAGAGCGTGAGCATGCGCAGGTTGTCCGAGTAGGTGGAGTGGATGCCCCACTTCTGGTGCGGGGTGATCCAGTTCAGCACCAGCTCCGGGTTGCCGTTGGGCTTGCGGCCCAGCATCGGCGCCACCGTGCGGGTGTCGATGGCCGGCCTGTAGACGCAGGCGCCCTCGCCGAAGTCGAGCATCCACCGGTGGTCCTGATAGAACTGCTGGCGCCCGGTCAGCGTGCGCCAGGGAATCAGCTCGTGGACATTGGTGTAGCCGGCGTTGTAGCTGACTTCCTCGGATTCCAGCCCGGACCACGTCGGCGCGGAGATGATCTTGCGCGGCTGGGCCTGTACGTCCCGGAAGCGGATCTTGTCGTGCTCCCGACCCAGTGCCAGGTGGGCGTGCGGGCGGCCCGTGATCTTGGACAGCGCCTCCCACGCCTTCACCGCCACGTGGCCGTTGGTCTCGGGCGCGAAGGTCAGGATCATCTCGGCGGCGTCGATGGCCGTCTCCAGCCGGGGCCGGCCGTAGCTGACGCCGGCTTCGGTCACGGTCTGGGTCAGGTGGCCCAGTTCGGCCACCTCGTGCCTGGTATCCCAGCCGATGCCCTTGCCGCCGTTCCCGAGCTTGTCCAGCAGCGGGCCCACGGAGGTGAACTTCTTGTAGAGGTCCGCGTAGTTGCGCTCCACCACGGTCATCGACGGCGCCGTCTTGCCCGGGATCAAATCGCACTCGCCGTGCTTCCAGTCGCGCGGCTCGAAGGGCTGGCCCAGCTCGCCCGGCGTGTCGTGCAGCAGCGGCGTGCAGACCAGATCCTTGCGCGTGCCCAGGTACGGGCCGCCAATCTCGCTGAACTTCTCGGCGATGGCCTTGTAGATCTCCCAGTCGGTCTTGCTCTCCCACAGCGGCTGCACGGCCTCGGAGAGCGGGTGGATGAACGGGTGCATGTCCGACGTGTTCAGGTCGTCCTTCTCGTACCAGGTGGCCGTGGGCAGGACGATGTCGCCGTAGAGGCAGGTCGTGCTCATGCGGAAGTCGAGCACCGTCAGCAGGTCCAGCTTGCCCTCGGCGGCCGGGCGGACGTTGACCTCGCTCGGGCGGATGGCGTCGCGCTCGTCGCTGAACACGGCGTTCTGCGTGCCGAGCAGGTACTTGAGGAAGTACTCGTGGCCCTTGCCGGAACTCCCCAGGATGTTGGAGCGCCACACGAACATATTGCGCGGGAAGTTGGCCGGGTTGTCGGGGTCGTCGCAGGCGAATTGCAGGGCGCCGGACTTGAGCTGGTCGACGGTATAGGCCACCGGGTCCTGCCCGGCGCGCTCGGCGGCGTCCACCACATCGAGCGGATTGGCGCCCAGCTGCGGCGCGGATGGCAGCCAGCCCATGCGCTCCGACTTGGCGTTGAGGTCCAGCAGCGACAGCCCGGCGTAGCGCGCCTTGTCCGCCGTGGGCGCGAGGATCTCGTCCACGGCGAGCTTCTCGTGGCGCCACTGGCTGGTGTGGTTGTAGAAGAACGAGGTGCCGTTCATCTGGCGCGGCGGGCGCGACCAGTCCAGCCCGAAGGCCAGCGGCGCCCAGCCGAACTGGGGCCGCAGCTTTTCCTGCCCCACGTAGTGCGCCCAGCCGCCGCCGCTCTTGCCGATGCAGCCGCACATCATCAACAGGTTGATGATGCCGCGATAGATCATGTCGTTGTGGTACCAGTGATTCAGCGCGGCGCCGACGATGACCATGCTCTTGCCCTGCGTGCGGTGGGCGTTCTCGGCGAACTCGCGCGCCACCTGCGTCACCAGGCGGGCCGGCACGGTCGTGTGCTTCTCCTGCCAGGCGGGGGTGTAGGGCACGTCGTCCTCGAACGAGGCCGCCACGTTCGGCCCGCCCAGGCCCTGGTCCACGCCATAGTTGGCCAGCTGCAGGTCGTAGACCGTGGCGACCAGCGCCGTGCTGCCATCGGCCAGCGTCAGGCGGCGCACCGGTACGCGGCGGCGCAGCAGCGCGTCATGCTCGCCGCCGAAGTAGGGGAAGCCGACTTCCGCCACGGTGTCTTCATGACCGAGCAGCGACAGGCGCGGATCGATCGTCTTGCCGTCCTGGCTGTCGCGCAGCTCCAGATTCCAGCGGCCGGCCGTGTCGTCGCCGGGCGTCCAGCGGAAGCCGATCGAGCCGTTCGGGGCAGTCACCTCCCCGCTGGCATCGTCGATCAGCAGCGTCTTCCACTCCGCATGCCGGGACTCGCCGAGACTGCCGTCGAGATGGGAGGCGCGCAGGAAGTGATCGGGCACCAGCGTGCCGTCCTGCTCGCGCAGCCGCACCAGCATCGGCATGTCGGTGTACTGCTTCAGGTAGTCGCGGAAGTAGGCGGACTTGCCGCCCACGTGGAATTCCTTGAGTACGACGTGGCCCATGGCCATGGCCAGCGCGGCGTCGGTGCCCTGCTTGGGGGCGAGCCAGATGTCGCCGAACTTGACCATCTCGCCGTAGTCGGACGAGACCGCCACGGTCTTGGTGCCCTTGTAGCGCACCTCGGTGTAGAAGTGGGCGTCCGGCGTGCGCGTCTGCGGCACGTTGGAGCCCCAGACCATCAGGTAGGTGGCGTTGTACCAGTCGGCGGACTCGGGCACGTCGGTCTGCTCGCCCCAGGTCTGCGGGCTGGCCGGCGGGAGGTCGCAGTACCAGTCGTAGAAGGACAGGCAGGCGCCGCCGAGCAGGCTCAGGTAGCGCGCGCCGGCCGCGTAGGACACCATCGACATGGCCGGGATGGGCGAGAAGCCGATCACGCGGTCCGGGCCGTACTGCTTGACCGTGAACGCGTTGGCGGCGGCGATGATCTCGGTGGCCGTGGCCCAGTCGGCCCGGACAAAGCCGCCCAGCCCGCGCACGCTCTTGTAGCGGGCGGCGCGTTCGGGGTCCTGGCTGATCCAGGCCCAGGCGGCGATCGGGTCCATGGTCTGGCGCGCCTCGCGCCACATGGCCATCAGCCGGCCGCGGATCATCGGGTACTTCACGCGCTGGGCGGAGTAGACGTACCAGCTGTACGAGGCGCCGCGCGGGCAGCCGCGTGGCTCATGGTTGGGCAGGTCCGGGCGCGTGCGTGGGTAGTCGGTCTGCTGGGTTTCCCAGGTAATCAGGCCGTTCTTGACGTAGACCTTCCACGAGCAGGAGCCCGTGCAGTTGACGCCGTGGGTGGACCGCACCACCTTGTCGTGCTGCCAGCGGGTGCGGTAGCCGTCTTCCCACTTGCGGTCTTCGTTGACCACGGCGCCGTGGCCGTCGGCATAGGTGGACGTGACGCGCGACAGGAACTTCAGTCGATCGAGGAAATGACTCATGGTTTGGCTCCAGCAGGGACACTTGCAGCTTACGGAGCGCGTGCCGCGCAGGCCATTCGCTGGTGGAGCAGGGGAGACGACGGCGATCGGCCTAGGCGGGACCCGTCGGCATCGTCCGGAAGAACTATGCCGACGGGCGGGGTTGACACGCGGGTGATGCACGAATCAGCAGGGCATGGCCGCGTTGCGGCGCGCGTAGCACCACCAGGTAATCGCGGCGCAGCTGATATAGAACAAGATGAAGAGATGGAGCGCAGCGTCCGGCGCGCCGGTCATCTCCAGCGCGGTGCCGAAGCTCTTGGGGATGAAGAAGCCGCCGTACGCGCCGATGGCGCCGGAGAAGCCGAGCACGGCGGCGGATTCCCGGGCGGCGTCCTGCACGGCCACCCGCTGGGCGGGCGCGCCCGGGCCGGCGGCGCGCAGGCGCTCGGTCAGGAAGATCACCGGGATCATGCGGAAGGTGGAGCCGTTGCCGATGCCGGTCAGCGCGAACAGCACGATGAACGCGCCCAGGAAGCCGCTGAAGCTGCCGCCCGTGCCGTTGTGCGGCAGCGCCGCCAGCACGGCCACCACGCCGCCGATCATGCCGAGGAAGCTCCACAGCGTGACCCGCGCGCCGCCGAGCTTGTCTGACAGCCAGCCGCCCACCGGGCGCGTCAGCGCGCCGACCAGCGGGCCCAGGAAGGCGTAGGCCGTGGGGTTCACGTTCGGGAACTGCGACTTGGTCAGCAGCGCCAGCCCGGCCGAGAACCCGATAAACGAGCCGAAGGTGCCCACGTAGAGCCAGCACATCAGCCAGTTGTGGCGGCGCCGGAAGATCACCGCCTGCTCCGCGAACGAGGCGCGGGCATCGGCAATATCGTGCATGCCGAACCACGCCGCCAGCGCCGACACGGCGATAAACGGCACCCAGATAAAGCCCGCGTTCTGGAGCCAGAGCTGTTGCGTGGCGCCGTTGGCCGCGTATTCCTGCCCGGCTCCGCCCAGCGCGCCGAACACGGCCACCGACACCACCACCGGTGTCACGAACTGCACGATCGAGACGCCGAGGTTGCCGATGCCGGCGTTCAGGCCCGTGGCGAGCCCCTTGCGCGCCTTCGGGAAGAAGAAGCTGATGTTCGCCATCGACGAACTGAAGTTGGCGCCGCCCAGCCCGCACAGCAGGGCCAGCCCCAGCAGCGTCGGGTAGCTGGTGGACGGGTCGCGCAGCGCGAAGCCCATGCCGAGCGCCGGAATCAGCAGCAGCGCGGTGGAGATGGCGGTGAAACGCCGCCCGCCGAAGATCGGCACGAGGAAGGAGTAGAAGATGCGCAGCGTGGCGCCGGACAGCGCCGGCAGGGCGGTCAGCCAGAACAGCTGGTTGCCGGTGAAGTGGAAGCCGGCGCGGTCCAGGTTCACGGCCACCACGCTCCAGAGCATCCAGACCACGAAGGCCAGCATCAGCGCGGGAATGGAGATGCAGAGGTTGCGGTAGGCGATGCGCGCGCCCTGGTATTTCCAGAACGCCGGGTCTTCAGGTTCCCAGCGGGTCAGTACGGAGGTGCTCATGGCGTTGTCTCGTCGAAGGGGGGAAGGTGGGAAAGATTCAGGCCACCGCCGGGGCGGCGCCGCGATGGCTGTAGTGCATCCACACCAGGCTCACGCAGACGGTGCCGTACATCAGCATGAAACAGCTGCTGCGCACGCCGGTCAGGTCGGCAAGCGCGCCGAACAGGATCGGCAGGATGAAGCCGCCGAGCCCCCCGGCCAGCCCCACCACGCCGGAGACGGCGCCGATGTTCTGCGGGAAGTCATTGGCGATGAACTTGAATACCGACGCCTTGCCGATGGCGAACGCGATGCCCACCGCGAACAGCAGCACCGTGAACAGCGTGGGGGACAGGCCGAGGTGGAAGGCCAGCGGACCGTTGGCGGTCTGGATCACGAGGTCGGTCTGCGGGTAGCTGAGCAGGAAGAAGCCAACCCAGCTCACCCACATCACCCACCAGGTGGTGCGATGGGCGCCGTAGCGGTCCGAGATCCAGCCGCCGATGGCGCGCAGCATGCCGCCGGGCAGGGAGAAGCACGCGGCCAGGAAGGCGGCGATGCGGATGTCGAACCCATATTCGCCGATGTAGTAGCGCGTCATCCACAGCGCCAGCCCCACGTAGCCGCCGAACACCACCGAGTAGTACTGGGAGTAGCGCCAGACCCGTGGGTCGCGCAGCATGGCCATCTGGGCACGCCAGCCGGCGCTGCTGGCGGCCACGCGGTGCGCCGGGTTGCTGGCCGAGAAGACCCAGAACAGCAGCGCCGTGGCCAGCATCGCCACCGCGTAGACCTTCGGCACGATGGTCCAGGTGCCGGCGGCGGCGATCAGCGCCGGGGCGACGAATTTGGTTAGCGCGGCCCCGGAGTTACCGGCGCCGAAGATGCCCATCGCCAGCCCCTGCCGATGGCGCGGGAACCAGCGCGCCACGTAGGGCGTGCCCACCGAGAACGAGCCGCCGGCCAACCCGAGCAGCAGCCCGAGCGCCAGCAGCTGCCAGAGGGTGGTGGCATAGGCAAGCAGCCAGATCGGCACCACGGTGGCCAGCATCAGCAGGAAGAAGACGATGCGGCCGCCGTAGCGGTCGGTCCAGATGCCCAGCGGCACGCGGATCAGCGATCCGCTCAGCACCGGCATGGCGGCCAGCAGGCCGAATTCGGTGTCGTTCAGGCCAAGCTGCTGCTTGAGCGGAATGCCGAGCACGGCGAACACCATCCAGACAGCGAAGCAGATGGTGAACGCGAACGTGCTGGAGGCCAGCACGCCGTTGGCGCGCAGGGAGATCGCCGGCGCGTCGTGCAGGACGGCGGAGGAGGGGGGAGAGGACGAGGATGAGGGGGAGGCCATCGAGAGGTCCTAATGGACAACAAGGGATGGCCCCCAGCGTAGGCACGGCTGCCTGCCGTGCCTATTCGCCGGCCGGGGAGCGGGCGGGGCGGGTGGCCCCTGTCGATGGAACTAGTCCGGTTGGTGATTATCGATCGGACAAATTCGAGAACGTGGGTCAGGCAGTCACGATGCCTCCGGGGCCAGCCCGGCGGCCTGACCGCCATCGCTCCGCCGTTCGGCCCGCACGGCCAGCAGCGCGATGCCCAGCGCGCCCAGCGGCGCCAGCGCCGCGATCCACGGCAGCGCGGTCAGCCCCGGGCCGTGGTCGACCACCACGCCACCGAGCCACGCGCCAATGCCGTTGCCGAGGTTGAACGCGGCGATATTGAAGCTCGACGCCAGGTTCTGGCCCGCCCCGTGGGCGTGGCGCAGCACGCGCAGCTGCAGCGGGGAGACCGTGGCGAACGCGGCCACGCCCAGCGCGCCGACGAACGCCACCACCGCCACTGGCTGGTGGAGCGCCAGCGTCATCGCGGCCAGCACCAGCGTCAGCACCGTCAGCGAGCCCAGCAGCGCACCCGTGGGACGCCGGTCCGCCATGCGTCCGCCGAGGATATTGCCGATGATCATGCCGCCGCCGAACAGCAGCAGGATGGGCGACACCGCCGCCTCGCCGTAGCCCGAGACCCGGGTCAACAGCGGCTGCACATAAGTAATCACCGCGAAGATACCGACCGATTGCAGCACCGTCATCAGCAGGCCGAGCAGCACTTGGGGGCGGGCGATGGTGCGCAGTTCGTCGGCAAGGCGGGCCGGCGCGGCGTCGTCGCGGCTGCGCTGCACCAGCAGGGCGATCACCGCCAGCGAGGCCAGGCCGATCACGGTCATCGCCCAGAACGTGCTGCGCCAGCCGAAGTGCAGGCCGAGCCAGGCGCCGGCGGGCATGCCGAGCAGCGTGGCCAGCGTGAGGCCGGAGAACATCACCGAGATCGCCGAGGCGCGGCGGTTGGCGGGCACGAGGCCGGTGGCCACCACGGCGCCCACGCCGAAGAACGTGCCGTGCGTGAGCGAGGTCACCACGCGCGCAATCATCAGCGTGGTGTAGTCGGGCGCCAGCGCGCAGGCGGCGTTGCCGATGGTGTAGATCGCCATCAGCACCAGCAGCACGGCCTTGCGCGGCATGCGGCGGGTGAGCAGGGTGAGGACCGGCGCCCCGGCGAACACGCCGAGCGCGTAGCCGGAGACCAGCATGCCGGCGGCGGCGATGGTCACGCCGAGGTCCGCCGAGACCTGGAGTAGCAGCCCCATGATGACGAATTCGGCACATCCGATGCCGAACGAGCCGGCGGTCAGGGCATACAGCGCCACGGGCATCCGCGAGGACGGGCCGGTGGCGGGGGTGGAAGGGAGGGGCGCGGCCATGTCGGGAAGTTGGGGACGGATTCTGGAAGGCGCCAGTGTCGGCCTTTCGCAGCTTCCGAAAAACGGGCAAGATCCAGAATCAGTTTCAAGAAATCATTGAGAATCGGATCGGATCATGGACCGGATTGGCGACATCGGCTTGTTTCTGCGCGTGCTGGACCTCGGCTCGATCAGCGCGGCGGCGCGCAGCCTCGACCTCTCGGTGGCCGTGGCCAGCCAGCGGCTGCAACGGCTGGAGCGCGACCTGGGCGTGCGCCTGCTGCATCGCACGACCCGGCGGCTGCATGCCACCCCCGAAGGCGCGGTGCTGGCGGAGCAGGGCCGGGCGCTGGTGGAAGACCTGGAGGCGTTGTCCGGCTCGCTGCGGCAGGCGGGCGCCGGCGTGACCGGGGTGCTGCGGATTACCACCTCGGCCTCGTTCGGCCGGCAGTATCTGTCGCCGCTGCTGCCGGATTTCCTGCGCGCCCATCCCGGCGTGCGCCTCAGCATCAGTCTGACCGACCATGTGCTCGATCTGGTCAGCAGCGGCTTCGACCTCGCCATCCGCATCGGCACACTGGCGGACTCCACGCTGGTAGCGCGCAAGCTGGCGGACAACCAGCGTCTGCTGTGCGCCTCGCCCGACTACCTGGCGCAGCATGGCGGGCCGCAGACGCCGCAGGACCTCGCCCATCATCAATGCCTGATCCTGGTCGGCAGCCAGGGCCGCTCCGATGTCTGGCGGATGGGCGATGGCGCCGGCGGCGAGGTGGCCGTGCGCGTGCAGGGCCGGGTGGAGGCCAATACGGGCGAGTTGCTGGCCGATGCGGCGCTCGCCGGCTTCGGCATCGCCATGCATTCAGTCTGGCATGTCAGCGCCGACCTGCGGGCTGGCCGGTTGGTGCCGGTGCTGCCCGACTACCCGCTGGCCGACAGCGGCATCTACGCGGTGATGCCGCAGCGCCGGCTGGTGCCGCCGCGCGTGCGGGCCTTCGTCGATTTCCTCGCCGAACGGTGGGGCGAGGCCCCGCCCTGGGCTGCCGGCTGGGCTGATGGCGGGGCTGATGGCGGGGTGGATGGCACCCGGGCTGGGTGATGGTCACGAGACAAACTGCTTAAATCTTGAGCAGTCCGGTGGGGTAACGCACAGACGCGGCCCCGGGGGTGCGACGCCACAGGATATCCACAGAACCTGTGGATATCCTCAACGTGGGCCAGACCACGCCCCAAAAGCGCCTCCTGCGGCTATGCTGTGCCACCATCCTCGGTCAACTGTCAGCTTCGTGCTTCCTATGCGCAAGATCCGGCTTGTTGCGGCAAGGGTTTTCCCGATTTTTCTCGTGGTTGTGGCCGGAGCCGGCCTGTCCGGCTGCGTGGCCCAGTACCGCGTGCCCTCGGGCGCCCCCTATGCCAGCGTGCGGCTGCTGACCAATACCGATGAGAACACCACCTTCAGCGTGGTGGACCCGGCGAAGTGCCCGACGCCGGCCCGGCCGCTTGTGCTGGCCGGCATGGGCAAGCAGCTCGCCGCGATGGGACGCGACCGGGGGCTGGACATGGCAGGTAGTTCCCCCGAGCCGCCCGCGCAGACGCGCGAGCGCAAGGTGGCGGTCGGCAAACGGGTGTATGTCGCGGTGACGTCGATGGCGGCGCCGCCGGCCGAAGAGATACGCTGCGCGGCGGGGGTGTCATTCATTCCGCAGTCAGGCGCGCAATATGAAATCCGCTATACGCGCGATGAAGCGGCGAGCCAATGCGCGGCGCGCGTGCTGCGCCTGCAGCCAAGGCCCGATGGCGGGGCCAATCTGGTGCAGGAAACCAGCCAGCAGGGATTCCGGGCGTTGCGAAAGGAGTTGATTTGCGACGCGCCGGGCGTTGAGCCGGCGCGCGCAGGGCAATAAGCGTCAGCGCTTATCGAGAGGAATATCGAACTCAGGCTTGTTCGATCAGGAAGCGCTCGGGGCGCTTGCCCAGCCATGCCGGGGCGCGGCCACGGCCCGACCAGGTCTTGCCGGTTTTCGGGTCCTGGTATTTCGGGGGCAGCGCTGCGGTCTTGCGTGCCGGGCTGGCACCGCTGCCAGCGGGACGACCACGACGGCGCTTCGGCGCAATATCGTCGACCGTCAGGTCGTAATCGGCCATCAATTGGCGAATCTGCGCCACGACGCCAGAGACTTCATTGGCGCGCACCTCGCTGAGTTTGGCTTCCAGTGCTTCTTTTTCAGCCAGTAGTTGCTTGTAGGTCGGCATTTTGGATCCCCGTTCAGATTGTTGTTCGCGGCATGTTACAGGACATTGCTGACTATTGTCGTGACTAGTGGTCCCATAAAATATTACAAAAGATAAACGGATTTTCCTAATGAAAAACGTTTGTTCCAGATGTGGGATCTGAATCGGACTACGCAAGTCCGTATTTTCGGATTTGAACGAATTTCAATGTCGATGCATTTCGACGAATGCCGACGAATCTCGACCAATGCCGAAATCGCGGAGCGAAAATCGCCGCGCATGACAGGCGCCGCGCAGGATTGGCGGCACTGATATTTTTGGCGACTCGGCAAGAAAAAAACCCCCGGAGGGAAAGACTCCGGGGGCTGCGAATTCCACTGGTTACCCAGGGTGGTACCGCACACATCGTTGACCGATGGGATCGGACATTTCTTAGATTGCCCAGCCTCCGGCATAGAAGGCGGCCAGCGCCACGGCAATGGCCACGGTGCCGATATTGAGCTTGCGCCATTCGCCCGAGACGATTCGGCCAATCACCAGCGTGCAGAAACCGAGCATGATGCCGGTGACGATATTGCAGGTCAGCACGATAAAGACCGCGCAAACCAGACCGGCCATGGCATCGACCAGATCGTCCATATGCAGGCGGCTGACGCTGGACAGCATCAGCAGGCCCACGTACATCAGCGCAGGCGCCGTGGCGTACGACGGCACCAGCCCGGCCACCGGCGAGAAGAACATCACGGCCAGGAACAGCACGCCGACGGTCACCGCTGCGAGGCCGGTGCGCGCGCCGGCGGCCACGCCCACGGTGGACTCGATATAGGCCGCCGCCGGGGCGCCGCCGAACATCGCCGAGAAGATCGAGCTGACCGAGTCGGCGGTCAGCGCGCGGCCGCCGTTATGGATGCGGCCGGTGGCGTCGAGCTGGTTGGCCTGGCCGGCCACCGCGCGGATCGTGCCGGTGGCGTCGAACACGGCGGTCATCACCAGCGCCAGCACGCTGGGCAGCACGGCGGCGGACAGCGCGCCGCGGATGTCCATCGCACCGATCAGCGAGGCATGGCCGGGCGTCGACAGGCTCGGCAGCGCGAACACGCCGGTGTACTTCACGGCCGGGTCGAACATCAGGCCCAGCGCCGAGATGACGATGATGACCAGCAGGATGCCGCCCGGCACGCGACGGCGCTCCAGGCCGAAGATCGCCGCCAGCCCGAGTACCGACATCACCACCGGGAACGCCGTGATGTGGCCCAGTTGCACGGGCAGGCCGGGGCCGGGATTCTTGACCACCAGGCCGACCTCGTTCGAGGCAATCAGCAGTAAGAAAAGTCCGATGCCGATCCCCGCGCCATGGGCTACGCCGGCCGGCAGGTTGCGCAGGATCCAGGCGCGCACGCCGGTGACCGAGATCGCCGTGAAGACCACGCCCATCAGGAACACGGCGCCGAGCGCCACCTCGGGAGAGAGCTTCTGTCCGAGCACGAGGCCGAAGGCCATGAAGGCGGTGAGGGAGATGGCGCAGCCGATGGCGATGGGCAGCTTGGCCCAGAGCCCCATCAGCAGCGAGCCGAAGGCCGTGGTCAGGCACACGGCCACGAACACCGCGCTGGTGTCGAAGCCAGCCTTGCCGAGCATGCCCGGCACCACGAACACGGCATAGACCATCGCCATGAAGGTGGTGGTGCCGGCCACCACCTCGCGGCGCCGCGTACTGCCGCGTGCGCTGATCTGGAAATACTCGTCGATTTTTCCCGCGCGGCCGGCGCGCGTGCCCTGCGCGTGCGCTACGTCATCCACGTCCGTGACGGACGGATACGGCTGTTCGATCATGATGGTCTGCCTCCTTGCAGGGGCGCCGCGCCG
This sequence comes from Cupriavidus sp. 01L43, assembly GCF_056399925.1. Classification (NCBI taxonomy): domain Bacteria; kingdom Pseudomonadati; phylum Pseudomonadota; class Betaproteobacteria; order Burkholderiales; family Burkholderiaceae; genus Cupriavidus; species Cupriavidus sp. 01L43. The sequence goes on along the minus strand of NZ_JBFTSH010000009.1, from coordinate 214,694 downwards.
GTCCGCGTACGGATACGGCGTCAGCTTGTCTCACGTGGTTCTGGGTGCGAGGGCGGAGGTCCCGGTGGCATCGTGCTCGGGGTGCGGGCGTCTCTTTCCTCGGTGTCCGGCCCGGGGGCCGGTGGCCGGTCGGCTGCCTCTGGCGGGCAGGATCCGGCGAGGCTCAACGGTAGGGGAGCGCTGCGCCGCTTTCATCATCGGGGCGCGATGCGGAACATGCGGGGCGCCGAATAACCACGGGTTTGCGGTGCTTCCGGAGGCTCAGGGATTTCCCTCGGTGGACGGCCGGACGGCGATTTTGGCCTTCGATGGGCCCTGGAAGGTAGGTTCCGGTCACATGGCCGGGGCATCCTGCCGGAAAGCGGGCGGGATCGCTAAAGGTCCCGGCGGCGGCGCCGATAGACCTTTGGCAACACCTGTCCATTTACCCATAGTCACCCCCAGCCAGCAGCGGAGCAAGCACGATGACCAGCGCGATGAGAGACATTGACGAGCGCACGAACCTGACCAACAACAATCAGTTCGAACTGCTGTTGTTCCGACTTGGCGACGCGGCGAACAGCGGGCAATCCGAACTGTTCGGCATCAACGTATTCAAGGTCCGCGAAATCCTGGTGATGCCGTCGGTGACCACCGTGGTGGGCGCCGAGCCGTCCATCCTCGGCATGGCCGACATCCGGGGTCAGGTGATTCCTGTGATCGACCTGCCGCGCCTGCTGGAGTGCCAGCCGAAGTCCGGCCTGAACATCATGCTGGTGACCGAGTACGCGCGCTCCACCCAGGGCTTTGCCGTGGAAGCCGTGGAAGAGATCGTGCGCCTGGACTGGAGCCAGGTGATCTCGGCCGAGACCAGCGTCAAGGGCGGGCTGGTGACCAGCATCGCCAAGCTCGATGTCGGCGGCGAGAACCCGCGTCTGGTGCAGGTGCTCGACGTGGAGCAGATCCTGCGCGATGTGCTGCCCACCCGCCAGCCGGACGTGGACCCTGCCACCGTGGGCCCGGCGCTGAACCTGCGCCCTGGCACCAAGGTGCTGGCCGCCGATGACTCGGCGCTGGCGCGCGGCCTGATCGAGAACGGCCTGAAGGCGATGGGCGTGCAGGTGGTGATGACCAAGACGGGCCAGGAGGCATGGGAGATGCTGGGCAGCATCGCCGATCTCGCCGCCTCGCAGGGCAAGACCATCCGCGACGAGATCGCGCTGGTGCTGACCGACCTGGAAATGCCCGAGATGGACGGCTTCACGCTCACGCGCAAGATCAAGAGCGACGCACGGCTCAAGTCCCTGCCGGTGGTCATCCACTCGTCGCTCTCCGGCGAGGCCAGCGAGGAGCACGTGCGCAAGGTTGGCGCCGATGCCTATGTGTCGAAATTCCTGGCGAAGGATCTCGCGGACACCATCCGCGGCGTGATGGCCCGCCATCCGTAAACGCGTCTTTTCCCCTCTCCCTTTGGGAGAGGGGCAGGGGAGAGGGCCGGCGGTTCAACATGCAGTGTCGCATCGAGAACCACTTGCCCTCTCCCCCAACCCCTCTCCCGCAAGCGGGCGAGGGGAGCAACGCCTCCCCTCTCCGAAACCAGTTGCATAAAAATCGGGCAGTCCAGCTCTTTCCAATGCTGGCGCGGGTTTGCGGGTCGCGGGGTGGGCGATTATCCACTGGAACTGTGGATAGCTCTCGTTCGCATTCTTCGCCCGCCTGCCCCGGCTCTCCGCTGTATACATCAGTCGCTTACTTCGGCTGCTCCACCGTACGCAGGTACGGCTTCAGCGTCTTGAAGCCCTGTGGATATTTCTTCTTCGCATCGTCGTCCGAGACCGAGGTCGGGATGATCACGTCCTCGCCCGGTTTCCAGTTGACGGGCGTGGCCACGGTGTGCTTTGCGTTGAGCTGGAGCGAGTCCAGCAGGCGCAGCACCTCGTCGAAATTGCGGCCCGCGCTCATCGGATAGACCAGCATGGCCTTGACCTTCTTGTCCGGGCCGATCATGAACACCGAGCGGATCGTGGCGTTGTCCACGGCGGTGCGTTTGCCGCCGCTAGCCTCGGGGTGAATCATGTCGTACAGCTTGGCCACGTGCAGGTCCGCGTCGCCGATCATCGGATAGTTGACCGCGCTGCCCTGGGTCTCCTCGATGTCCTTGGCCCAGCGCTGGTGGTCGTCAACCGGGTCGATCGACAGGCCGATGATCTTGGTATTGCGCTTGTCGAATTCGGGCTTGAGCTTGGCCATGTAGCCCAGCTCGGTCGTGCAGACCGGGGTGAAGTCCTTCGGATGCGAAAACAGGATCGCCCAGCTGTCACCCATCCATTCGTGAAAGCGAATCTTGCCTTCCGTGGTATCAGCGGTGAAGTCAGGGGCTTCTTCGCCTAGTCGAATTGCCATGTCGCACTCCTTGTTTCAGTCAGGGCCAGGTGGATGATTGGGCTGCCAGCGTCGCCGGGGAACTCCAGTATAGGAATTACACGGTGAAAAAACTCCCTCCACGGGCGTATGGTCGGCGTAGTCTCGGCGTCACATTTCGGAGGGGGAAAGGGACGGAGCTACGCCGGCCGCTCCAGGTCCACGATCACCGCGCGCAGGAAGCGCGCCGCCTCGCCGCCCGTGACCACGCGGTGGTCGAAGGTCAGCGAGAGCGGCATCACGCGATGCACGGCGGGCTGGCCGCCGGCCGCCACCACTTCGTCACGTATACGCCCGGCGCCAAGGATGGCCACCGTGGGCGGCACCACGATGGGCGCCGCGTAGCGGCCCGCGATCATGCCGAAGTTGGACAGCGTGATGGTGTTGCCGCGCATCTCCTCCGGGGCGATGGTGCGCGCGATGATGTCCGCGCGCATGCGGTCGAGCCCGGTGCGCAGGTCGGCGGCGTCGCGCTTGCCGACGTTGCGCAGCACCGGCACGAACAGACCCTCGGGCAGGTCGGCAGCAATGCCGACGTCGATCCGCTCCAGCACATGGCGCCGCCCGCTCTGGCCCTCGTACCACGCGTTGAGCCCCGGTTCGGCATGCACGCCGGCCACCAGCGCCCGCACCAGCCGGATCGTGATGTCGTTACCCGGCCCCGCATCCTGCTGCCAGGCGTGCAGGTCGGCATCGTCCATGACCGTGGCCGCCGCCACCTCGCTCTGTGCGCGGGCCATGTTCTGGGCCATCGCCCGGCGCACGCCCCGCACCACTTCGGCCGGGCCGAGATCGGCCAGCGTGGTGGCCACGCGCTGCACGTCCGTGGCCGTGATCAGGCCGTCATGGCCGGAGGGCGTGACCATGGCGAGGTCCACCGACAGCTTGCGCGCCAGCGCCCGCACCGCCGGCGTGGCCTTGATGCCGTGCGCGCCACCCGGACCGAGCGGCGCGGCGGCTTCCGCCAGCACCTGCGTGCCGACCTTCACCGCGCCCACCACGGTGCCGGCATCGTCCTGGGCGCTGCCGACCCCCTCGAAGCCCACCAGCGGCGCGCCGAGGTGGACGATATCGCCCGGCTGCGCGAACAGCTTGGCCACCTGGCCGCTGAATGGCGATGGAATCTCGACGATGGCCTTGGCGGTCTCCACGGACAGCAGCGGCTCGTCCGCCGCCACGCTGTCCCCGGGTTTGACGTGCCACGCCACGATCTCCGCTTCCTGCAATCCCTCGCCCAGATCGGGCAGCTTGAAGGTCCGCATGAACGTCTCCTAGGCCGCCAGCGCGCGCCGCGCGGCATCGACAATCCGCGCCACGGAGGGCAGGTAGCTGTGCTCCAGCCGGGCCAGCGGCACCACGGTGTCGTAGCCGGTCACGCGCTGCACTGGCGCGCTGAGCGAATAGAGGCCGGCATCGGCCAGATTGGCCGCGATCTCCGCGCCGAGCCCCGCCGTGCGCGGCGCCTCGTGCACGATCACGCAGCGGCCGCTGCGGGCCACGGATTCGAGGATGGTGTCCATGTCGAGCGGCTTCAGCGTCGCCACGTCGATCACGGCGGCGCCGATGCCTTCGTCGGCCAGCTGGTCGGCGGCGGCCAGCGTCTCCTGCAGCATCGCGCCCCAGCTCACCAGCGTGAGGTCGGCACCGTCGCGCAGCGTGAAGCAGGCGTCTAGCGGCAGCGCCTCGCCATCGTCGGGTACCTCCTGCCGGAACAGCCGGTAGAGCCGCGTCGGCTCCAGGAAGATCACCGGGTCCGGATCGCGGATGGCCGCCAGCAGCAGCCCGTAGGCCCGCGCGGGCGAGGATGGCATGACCACGCGGATGCCCGGCATGTGGGCGAACATCGCCTCGGGGCTTTCGGAATGATGCTCGGGCGCGTGGATGCCGGCCCCGCTCGGCGCGCGCACCACCATCGGACAGCCCAGCCGGCCGCGCGTGCGGTGGCGCATGTGGCCGGCGTGGTTGAGGATGTTGTCGATGGCCGGGTAGATGAAGCCCGCGAACTGGATCTCGGCCACCGGCTTGAGTCCCATCGCCGCCATGCCGATGGCCGCGCCGACGATGCCGCCTTCGGCCAGCGGGGTGTCGATCACGCGCGCCTCGCCAAAGCGCGCCTGCAGGCCCACCGTGGCGCGGAACACGCCGCCGTTGACGCCGATGTCCTCGCCCAGCAGCACCACGTCCGGGTCGTGCGCCAGCGCGTGGGCCAGCGCCAGGTTCACCGCTTCCACCAGATGCAGTTCAGCCATGATGGGCTCCTGGCGGGGTCGTCTGATATTGGCGCGCCATCTCGCGCTGGGCTTCCAGCGCGGCGGGCAGGGTGGCGTAGAGGCAGTCGAACATCGCGCCGGTGTCGGGCGGCGGCAGGGCCAGGTAGGCGTCCACGGCAGCGGCCACGGCCTGCTGGCATTCGCGGATCAGCGCCTCCTCCCGGCCCGGGTCCCAGGCGCCCTGCGCGGCGAGGTAGTCGCGCAGCCGCACGATGGGCTCCTGCGCCCAGGCGGCCTTGACCGTTGCTTCGTCGCGGTAGCGCGAGGCATCGTCGGCCGTGGTGTGGTCCCCCAGCCGGTAGGTCACGGCCTCGATCAGCGTGGGGCCGCCGCCGGCCCGGGCGCGGTCGATCGCCTCGCCCACGCGGTGCCGCACCGCGATCACGTCGTTGCCATCGACCTGCTCGCCGGGAATGCCGGCGGCGATGGCCTTCTGGGCGAGCGTCTGCGCGGCGGTCTGCTTGCTGCGCGGCATGGAGATCGCCCACTGGTTGTTGTTGACGACGATGACCAGCGGCACGTGCCACGCGCCGGCCATATTCATCCCCTCGTAGAAATCGCCCTTGGAGGTGCCGCCGTCGCCGACGATGGTCACCGCCACGCGGGGCTGCCCGCGCAGCTGGAACGCATAAGCCACGCCGGCCCCGTGGCCCACCTGGGTGCCGATCGGCACGCAGTTGCCGAAGTCATGCGGCGCCGCCGCAAAGCCGCTGCCGCGCTCGTCGCCGCCCCAGTACAGCAGGCTCTCGGTCATGGTGACGCCCCGCACAAACTGCGCGGCGTGGTCGCGGTAGGACGGCACCAGCACGTCGTCCGGCAGCATGGCGGAGGCCACTCCGACGCCAATCGCTTCCTGCCCGAGCGCGGACGCGAACGTGCCGATCTGGCCCGTGCGCTGCATGGCGATGGCCTTGAGGTCGAACTGGCGGGTCAGCACCATGGCGCGATACAGCGGCAGCAGCGCGGCCGGGTCGCGGGCGAAGGGGGGAAGGTCTGGGCTGGCGGTGCCCTGGGCGGAAAGGTAGCGGGTAAAGCCGATCTCGAAGCGCGCAACAGTGTCCATGTGGATGTCCCCGTGTTGGAACCCTGTCAGGTTCGCGGTGCCCTGTGCGGCGCAGCATCTTGTGGACGCTGCTGCCTTCGAGTGTAGGGCACGGATGCGGGGAGCGGGCGTGCGCTGCCGCACGGGGCGGCGGATCGGCTTACCGGGGGGACTGAGGACGGCTGACTTCGGCGCCTTACACCGGCTTCCACACCGGCGAGGCCGCCACGGTCACTTTCCTCGGCAGGATGGACTGCGCGGCGAAGGCGTCGGCGATGCGCTGCTGTTCCTCGAGCGAGGCGGCGTCCACGGCCTGTACCTGATAGGTACGGCGCAGGTTGGCGGCCTCCACGGTGGCCGGGTCGAGCCCGATCAGCGGCGCATGCCATGCCGCCGCCGGACCCGGGTTGCGCTTGATCCAGTCGCCCGCGCGGCGCAGTTCGTCATAGACCACGGCCAGCACGTCGGGCCGACGCTTCGCGTACGGCGTGGCGGCGAGATAGAAGCGCCGGTAGCTGGCCAGCTTCGTCCCATCGCGCAGGATGCGGGCATTGGCCTGGCGCTGCACTGCTGCGAGGAACGGGTCCCAGATTACCCAGGCCGCCACGCTGCCGCGCTCGAAGGCCGCGCGGGCGTCGGCGGGCGTCAGGTAGGCCGGTTCGATGTCGCGCACGGACAGCCCCGCTTCGGCCAGCGCCTCCACCAGCAGGTAGTGCGCCCCCGCGCCCTTGGCGAATGCCACGCGCTGGCCCTTGAGCTGGGCGACGGTGCGGATCGGCGAGTCCTGCCGCACCACGATGGCCTGCGCCGTGGGCGAGGGCGTCTCGATGGCGTAGTAGGTCAGCTGCGCGCCGGCGGCCAGCGCGAACGGCGGCACCGCGTCCGCCACATCGGCGGTGAGGTCGAGGTTGTTGACGTTCAGCGATTCCAGCAGCGGCAGGCCCGAGGTGAACTCGTGCCACTGCACGTTCACCTTCAGCGGGGCGAGGGCCTTCTCCAGCGTCTCGCGCGACTTCAGCCAGATCATCAGCGTGGAGGACTTCTGGTAGCCAATGCGCAGCGTCTCGGCGCCATCGGCGGCGTGCGACAGGCTCGACAGGGTCGACAGCAGCGGGAGCGCGGCGCTCCCCAGGCCGGCCAGGACCAGGCGGCGGCGGGTGGGGTCGCGGGTGAGGTCAGATACGTGCGACATGGCGGATTTCCTTCGTTCGGGTGGGTGTCTAGCCCGCCAGCCTAGCCGCCAGCGCCCGCGTGGCGAACGAAGCTTCCCGCCTTTGCTTATGCGGATTGGCGCCATATGCGACAACCGCATAACCGCGCGCGATTTCATTCGTTGTTCCGATATCGCCCGCTCTTTACAGTGCATAGCTTGTACCCGGTTCCCCCCGTTCCCCGGTCCCCCAAGAAGCCGAGAAGCGCATTGCCATGACGACTGCCACCCTTCAGGATTTCGAGATCCGCCCGTTCGACGCCGCGCTTGGTGCGGAAGTGATCGGGCTCGATCTGAACCAGCCGCTTTCCACGACGGACTTCCAGCGCCTCCATCGCGCCCATCTGGACCACCACGTGGTGGTCTTCCGCGACCAGCGCATCACGCCCGCGCAGCAAATCGACTTCAGCCGCCGCTTTGGCCCGCTGCAGATCCACGTGCTGCACCAGTTCCAGTTGCCCGGCCATCCCGAGATCCTGATCGTCTCGAACGTGGTGGAAGACGGCAAGCCGATCGGGCTGGGCGATGCCGGCCACTTCTGGCACTCCGACCTCTCCTATAAGGAGAAGCCCAGCCTCGGCTCGCTACTGCACGCGCGGGAGCTGCCCGAGGAGGGCGGCGACACGCTGTTCGCCAATATGCATACCGCCTGGGACGCGCTGCCGGCCGACCTGCAACGCCGGGTGGAGGGCCTGCAGGCCGAGCACACCTACCTGGCCCGCTACGCCGAGCTGCAGGCGCGCAGCCCGTGGCGGCCCAACCTCTCGCCCGAGCAGATCGCCCAGGTGAAGCCGGTGCTCCAGCCCGTGGTGCGCACGCATCCGGAGACGGGCCGCAAGGCGCTGTTCGTCAGCGAGCACTTCACCACGCGCATCGCCGGCCTGCCGGAGGACGAAAGCCGCGCGCTGCTGGACGAGCTGTTCGCCCATAGCGTGAAGCCCGCGCACGTCTACCGCCACCAGTGGCAGCCGAACGACCTCGTGTTCTGGGACAACCGCTCGCTGCTGCATCTGGCCGCCGGCACGCCCGACCACCTGCGCCGCGTGATGTACCGCACCACCATCGAAGGCGATACGCCGTTCTGAACGCGACACCGAACCGAAATCCATCCGGAGCCCCTGCATGTCCCTGTCCATTCTTTCGACGACCCTGAAACGCCGCGCCGCCGCCGCCGTCCTGACCGTACTGATTGGGCAGTGCGCCAGCCTCGCCCTGACCGGCGTGGCGCACGCCGAGGGCCGCCTGCGCATTGCCGAGCAGTTCGGCGTGGTCTACCTGCTGCTGAACGTGGCCCGGGACCAGCAACTGATCGAGAAGCACGGCAAGCAGCAGGGCGTGGATGTCAAGGTGGAATGGACCCAGCTCTCGGGCGGCGCCGCCGTCAACGACGCGCTGCTCTCGGGCGCCATCGACATCGCCGGCGCCGGGGTGGGCCCGCTGCTGACGGTGTGGGACCGCACGCACGGCAAGCAGAACGTGAAGGGCGTGGCCTCGCTCGGCAACTTCCCGTACTACCTCGTCAGCAACAATCCCAAGGTGAAGTCGATTGCCGATTTCTCCGACAAGGACCGCATCGCGCTGCCGGCCGTCACGGTGTCGGTGCAGTCGCGCGTGCTGCAACTGGCCGCCGCCAAGCAATGGGGCGACAAGGAGTTCAACCGGCTCGACAAATGGACCGTGGCCGTGCCCCACCCGGACGCAGCGGCGGCCATCATCGCCGGCGGCACCGAGATCACCGGCCACTTCGGCAACCCGCCGTTCCAGGAGCAGGAGCTGGCCGGCAACCCCAACGCGCGCATCGTGCTCAGCTCGTATGACGTGCTGGGCGGGCCGAGTTCCGCCACCGTGCTCTACGCCACCGAGAAGTTCCGCAACGAGAACCCCAAGACCTACCGCGCCTTCGTCGATGCGCTGGCCGAGGCCGCGCAGTTCGCCACCGCCAATCCGGAGGCCGCCGCCGACCTCTATATCCGCGTGAACAAGGCCAAGATCGACCGCGCGCTGCTGGTCAAGATTCTGCGTAACCCGCAGGTGCAATTCAAGGTCACGCCGCAGAACACCTTCGCGCTGGCCGAGTTCATGCACCGCGTGGGGGCGATCAAGAACCAGCCGAAGACCTGGCAGGACTACTTCTTCCAGGACCCGGCCACGGCCCAGGGGAGCTGACATGTCTGAACCGCTGCACCCAGGCGCGCATCTGCGCGTGATTCCGGGCCGGTCGCCGTCTTCGTCACCGTCTGCGCCGCTGTTGCAGGTGGATGGCGTCTCGCTCGAATACCGCACCGACGCGCGCGTGGTGCGTGCCACCCACCGCGTGAGCTTCGACGTGCATGGCGGAGATCGCTTCGTGCTGCTGGGCCCGTCCGGCTGCGGCAAGTCCACGCTGCTCAAGGCCGTGGCCGGCTTCGTGCCGCCAGTCGAGGGCGAGATCCGCCTGGAAGGGCGGCGCGTGGCGGCGCCGGGGCCGGACCGCATCGTCGTGTTCCAGGAATTCGACCAGCTGCCGCCGTGGAAGACGGTGAAGCAGAACGTGATGTTCCCGCTGCGGCGCTCGCGCGGCATGGGCGCCGCCGAGGCCGCCGAGGTGGCGCTGCACTTCCTGAACAAGGTGGGGCTGGCGCAGTTTGCCGATGCCTATCCGCACACGCTATCCGGCGGCATGAAACAGCGCGTGGCGATTGCCCGCGCGCTGGCGATGCGGCCCAAGGTGCTGCTGATGGACGAGCCGTTCGCCGCGCTGGACGCGCTGACCCGGCGCCGCATGCAGGAGGAACTGCTCGAACTGTGGCACGACGCCGCCTTCACGCTGCTGTTCGTGACCCATTCGATCGAGGAGGCGCTGGTGGTCGGCAACCGCATCCTGCTGCTGTCCCCGCACCCGGGCCGCGTGCGCGCGGAACTCAACAGCCACCAGTTCAGCCTGGCCAGCCAGGGCAGCGCCGATTTCCAGGCCGCCGCGCAGCGCATCCACCAGATGCTGTTCGATCAGCCGGCAGAGACCGCCGGCGAGCGGGGCAGGGCGCACGCGTAGCGTCCCAGCGAATCAATTCGACCGATCATGACCACCCTCGACACCCCCATCCGCCCTGAATACGAACTGGCGCTCGAGCCGTTCACCGCTGTGCCGCTGTCGCGGCCGTTGCCCTTCCATCGCCGCCTCTGGCAGCAGGGCTGGGTGCGCAAGGCGGTGATCCTGCTGGCGCTGGCGGTGCTCTGGGAAATCCTCGCCCGCATCCAGGACAACGACCTGCTGCTGCCCACCTTCCTGGCCACGGCGCGGGCGTTTGGCGAAGGCATCGCCAATGGCGAGCTGCCGGGCAAGGCGGCGGTGTCGCTGTCGGTGCTGGTGCAGGGCTACGCGGCGGGCATCGCGCTGGCCTTCGTGCTGACCACGCTGGCCGTCTCCACCCGGCTCGGGCGCGACCTGCTCGACACGCTGACCGCCATGTTCAATCCGCTGCCGGCCATCGCGCTGCTGCCGCTGGCGCTGCTCTGGTTCGGCCTGGGCAGCAAGAGCCTGATCTTCGTGCTGATCCACTCGGTGCTGTGGCCGCTGGCGCTGAATACCTACGCAGGCTTTCGGGGCGTGCCCGAGACGCTGCGCATGGCCGGGCGCAACTACGGGCTGCGCGGCCTGCGCTATGTGGTGCTGATCCTGCTGCCGGCGGCGCTGCCGGCCGTGCTGTCCGGGCTCAAGATCGGCTGGGCCTTTGCCTGGCGCACGCTGATTGCGGCGGAACTGGTGTTCGGCGCGTCGTCGGGCAAGGGCGGACTGGGCTGGTTCATCTTCCAGAACCGCAACGAGCTGTACACGGACCGCGTGTTCGCGGGCCTCGCCACGGTGATCCTGATCGGGCTGGCGGTGGAGGGGCTGGTCTTCACCACGCTGGAGCGTGTGACCGTACGGCGCTGGGGCATGCAGCACTGACCCGGTTGGCCCGTTACCCCGTTGCCCGGCGGCGAGGGGCGGAGTAAGGTACGTGGTCTCGTCCGGAGCCCCCATGACCGCCATCCACAATGCCGCCGCCCAGGGTTTTGCCGCCCAGGCCGATACCTACGCCCGCGGGCGTCCCGAATATCCCGCCGAACTGGCGCACTGGCTGCACGACACGCTGGGGCTCGCCCCGGGCAAGTCGGTGGTCGATCTAGGCGCCGGCACCGGCAAGTTCACCCGCCTGCTGGCCGCCACCGGCGCCAGCGTGGTGGCCGTGGAGCCGGTCGCCGAGATGCGCGCCCAGCTTGCCGCCAAGCTGCCGGACGCCACCGTGCTGGCCGGCACCGCCGAAGCCATCCCGCTGCCCGACGCCAGCGTGGACGCCGTGGTCTGCGCGCAGGCCTTCCACTGGTTCGCCAACCCCCCCGCCATGGCCGAGATCCGCCGCGTGCTGCGCCCCGGCGGCAAGCTCGGGCTGGTGTGGAACGTGCGCGATGAATCGGTCGACTGGGTGGCCCGGCTCACGGCCATCATGACCCCGTTCGAAGGGGATGCCCCGCGCTACTACCGGGGTGACTGGAAGCGCGTCTTTCCCGCCGAAGGCTTCGGGCCGCTGCGCCTGACGGAATTCCCCTACACCCACACCGGCGCGCCGGAGCAGGTCATCGTGGACCGCGTGATGTCGGTCAGCTTCATCGCCTCGCTGCCCCCGGCGCAGCAGGACGCGGTGCGCGCCCAGTTGCACGACGTCATCGCCACCGACCCGGCGCTGCGCGGCCAGACGGCGGTGGCGTTCCCGTACACCACGGCCGCCTATTGCGCCGAACGGGGCTGAAACCCTTAGCCCGGGCGGATTGACAAGCCCCGGGCCGTTCTATACGGTGGACGCCCATTCCAACCGGCCGTCCGCCGCTCCCTCATGCCACGTAAAGCCGCCCAACTCTCCGAAGCCGACAAGCATGGCGCCGCAGGCGGCGCCGTGGCCGTGGACCGGGCGCTGTTCGTGCTCTCGGTCTTCCGGGAAGGGGATACCGCGCTCGGCCTGGCCGAACTGGCGCACCGGAGCGGTCTATATAAGAGCACGCTGCTGCGGCTGCTGGCCTCGCTCGAGCATGCCCGGCTGGTGCAGCGGTTGCCCGATGGCCGCTACGGGCTCGGCCCGGAAGTCGCCCGGCTCAATGCGGTCTACGCGGCGTCGTTCTCGCTGGAGCAGGTGGTGGTGCCCGCGCTGCGCGAGCTGGTGCGCGACACACGCGAATCGGCCGCCTTCCACGTGGAGCAGGGCGAGCATCGCCTGTGCCTGTACCGCGTGGATTCCCCCCAGCCCGTGCGCGACCACATCCGCGCCGGCGATCTCCTGCCGCGCAACCGTGGCGCCGGCGGCCGGGTGCTGCGGGCGTTCTCGGGCGCACGGGGCGAGATCTACCAGCGCATCCGCGAGGAAGGGGTGATTGCCATGGTGGGCGACCGCAGTCCGGACATCGCTGGCGTCTCCGCGCCGGTGTTCGGCCCGGCCGGCGAACTGAAGGGCGCGCTGACGCTGACCTGCCCGACGCCGCGTTTCTCGGAAACCTTCCGCGATCAGGTGCTCGCCGCTGCGCGCCAGCTCACGGCGGCACTTGGCGGCACCTTCCCGGAAGTCCAGCCGGCCCGCGCCCCGGCGGTGCCCGCAGGGCAGAACGACCCATCTGACGAAGACTGATCCGCACGGATTTCCGTAGTAATTTCAAAACGTTGCGTGCGCGCTAACCCGGCTTAACGGGGGTGCCGCCGCACGCCGTGCACGGGCTATGATGCGCCTCTCCGGTCGCAATTGCCGTTATCAGCGCGCATCCTGCGGCCAGGATCAGGGTAAACCGCAATAACGGCAGCCGCCCCCGGTCGCTTTAGAGGATGTTGAATCCGTGCACCTGGCCCAGCAGACCATTCTGGTCGTCATGATGGTGGTGTTCTCCAGCACGCTGGTAATGGCGGCGGGGCTCGTGCTCGCGCTGCGCGCCAACGAGGCTGGGCGGCTGTGGGCGGGCGGCCATGTCATCGCCTCCGGGGCCGGGCTGGTCGTGGCGGCCAGCGTGGGCGCCGGGTCGCTCCAGCTCGGGGCGCTCGGCGCGGGAGCCTATATCGTCGGCCGGCTGGCGATCTATCGCGGCGTGCGGGTCTATTACGGCCTGCCCGAGCGCGCCATGCTGCTGCGGGCCACCGGCGCCGTGGTGATGGTCCTGATGGTGCTGATGAGCGGGCTGGCGGACGGCCCGCTGCTGATCCACGCCATCGGCTACGGCGTGCTGGCCATGACGTCGTTCACCACCCTCATTACCCTGCTGCGCAGCGCGCGCGGCCGTACCAGCATCGGCGGGCCGCTGGTGCTGGCCTCCCATCTGGTGCTGCTGGGCTCCCAAGTGGCGGCGCTGGGGCAGGCGGCGTCATTCCACGGGCACGTGATGGTGCCGTTCTTTGCCCAGACCGCCTCGTCGGTCTGGCCGCTGGCGCCGCTGGTGGCGGTGCTGCTGGGCCTGTTCGGCTTCAGCCTGATGGCGATGGAACAGATCATCGCGCGGAACGAGAGCGGGGCGCGGGTCGATGCACTGACCGGCCTGCTGAACCGTGGCGCGCTGGACATGACGGCCATGGGACTGGTGGCGCGCTGGCAGCGCGAGCGCGAGGCGCTGTCCTGCCTCGTCATCGACGTGGACCACTTCAAGCAGGTCAACGACACCCACGGCCACCACGCCGGCGACAACGTGCTGCGCGAGATTGCCGCCGCGCTGGACAACTCGCGCCGCGCTTCGGACATCGCCGCGCGCTACGGTGGCGAGGAATTCTGCATCCTTTGCCCCCACACGGACGAACAGCAGGCCACGGCGCTGGCCAACCGCATCCTGCGCAAGGTGCGCGCGATCGAACTGCCGGGGCGGGGCGGGCACGCCAGCGTCAGCATCGGCGTGGCGCAGCTGCACGGCGGCGCCACGAGCCGCGAGTCGCTGTGGCGCAACCTGTTTTCCGAAGCCGACCGTGCGCTCTACATGGCCAAGCAGCGGGGCCGCGACCAGTTCGTGCTCGGGTCGAGCATGGTGATCGACGAGACCCCGGAAGCGCAAGAAGACACGCCGGCGTCGATGGACTGCGCCACCGCCGCCTAGCCGGGCCTACCCCAGCGCCCCCCCGAAGCGATACCGCTTGCCCGGGTGCCACAACACCACCAGCGAGGCCACCGCATCGCGCGAGAACGTGCGGCGGCGCAGCACCAGCGCCGGCTCCGCCTCGCCGATGGCCAGCATCTCCGCCACCTCGGCCGTGGGCAGTTGCGCCTCGATCTGGTACTCGGCGCGCTGTAGCGGCGCCACCCGCATCAAGTGCTCGTTGGGCGTGACCGCGCCAAAGTCGATTTCCATATAGCCCGGCGCCAGCGCCGGATTGACCCAGCGGTCTTCCACCTGGATTGGCGCGTCGTTCTCGTAGTGCAGGATCACCGAATGGAACAGCATGCTGCGCTCGGCCACGCCGAACTGGGTGGCCAGCATGCGCGTGGCGTGCTGGCGTTCCAGCCGGAACAGCGCGCTGCGGTGGCGGTGGCCGCGCGCGCGGATCTCCTCGGCAATGCTGCGGATCTCCACCACGGTGGCTTGATAGCGCTGCGGCGCCACGAACGTGCCGGCGCCCTTGCGCCGCACCAGCACCTGCTCCGCCTCCAGCTCGTTGAGCGCGCGGTTCACGGTCATGCGCGAGACCCCGAACTGGGCCGCGAGCCGCAGTTCGGGCGGGATGGCGTCCCCCTCGCCCCAGGTGCCGGCCTCGATCTCCCCCTGCACATAGTCCTTGATGCGCTGGAAGGCGGGCGTCGGCGTGGCGGACGATGGGGTCGATGACATGGAGGCTCCTGGCTCTCTGTAATGGTGCGCGCGGTCCGCTTCTGTGAAATGCGGCGCCGGCCACCCCTGACGATGCCCGCGCATTGTGCCGCATCGCACCAACGTCGTGCGAGACATGGTGATGACGCGGCGATTGCACGGCTTATGCGAAAACCGCTTTTCGATCTGCAAAAAGTTGTCTATACAGTATCAGACAGGATCGATAAGATCAGTCTATACAAGCTGCTGCCGAAGACAAGCCGAAGTCACGGTGTCATGGCGACAGCATCGCGATTGAAAAGCACGGGGAGCCCGAAGTGAATCGTCATCTTTCCAGGCTGGCAGCGGCATGGCTGCTGCCGGTAGCGCTGTCGTGGGCGGCGTCAGCCAGCGCACAGCCGGACACCCATTCGACCTATCCCGCCAAGCCGGTGCGGATCATCGTGCCATTCGCCGCCGGCGGTGTGGCGGACGCGCTGCCGCGCCTCATCGGCCAGAAACTGGGCGAGAAGTGGGGAAAGTCCATCGTGGTGGACAACAAGCCCGGCGCCGCCGGGAATATCGGCATGGAGGCCGTGGCCCGCGCCGCGCCGGACGGCTACACGTTGGGCCTGGCCCCGGCCGGCAACCTGACCGTGAACCCCATCCTGTTCCCGAAACTCGGCTATGAGACGCGCGACTTCGTGCCCGTGACCATGCTCGCGGCGTCGCCGAACGTGCTGGTGGTGAATCCGGCCGTCCACGCCCGCTCGCTGAAGGATCTGATCAGCTACGCCAAGGCCCACCCGGGCGAACTCAATTTCTCCTCGCCCGGCAACGGCAGCGGCGCGCATCTGGCGGGCGAGCTGCTGAACCTGGAGGCCGGCATCAAGATGGTTCACGTGCCCTACAACGGCATGGCGCCCGCACTCAACGACGTGCTGGCCGGGCAGGTACAGATGATGTTCGGGGGGATTTCCACGGTGTTGCAGCACATCCGCACCGGCAAGCTGGTGCCGCTGGCCGTGGCCAGCCCGCGCCGCCTGCCGCAGTTGCCGAACGTGCCGACGGTGGCGGAATCGGGCTATCCGGGCTTCGACGTGACCTCCTGGTACGGGCTGGTGGCGCCGAAGGGCACGCCGGACGCCATCGTCCAGAAATGGCAGGCCGATGTGGCCACCGTACTGCGCCAGCCCGACGTGAAAGAAAAACTCGACGCGCTGGGCCTGGAGCCCGTGGGCAACAGCGCGCAGGCGTTCGGCGGCACCATCGCCGCCGAGACGCTCAAATGGCGCGCCATCGTGCACCGCGCCAACATTCCCCCGATGCAGTAAGGAGACCGCCGTGAAAGAGTTGTACCTGACCTACCTGAACGGGCCGGACGTGGCCGAACTGGCGCTGACTGATGCCGAGATCCTGGCGGCGGTGGAAGGCGCGCTGGCCGCGCAGGGCCGCCGCGAGACCGTGATCGAGCCGCGCGTGCACCTGGTGCCGGAGTCGTCGGACAAGGGCCATTTCAACGTGCTGCGTGGCTTTATCAAGCCGCTGCACGTGGCCGGGGTGAAGGTGGTTTCGGACTATGTCGATAACTACAAGCAGGGCCTGCCGTCGGAAATGGCGCTGCTGAACCTGTTCGACCCGGACAACGGCGTGCCGCTGGCCGTGATCGACGCCACGGCCATCACCGACATGCGCACCGGCGCCGTGACGGCGCTCGGCGCGC
Source organism: Cupriavidus sp. 01L43 (assembly GCF_056399925.1). Lineage (NCBI taxonomy): Bacteria > Pseudomonadati > Pseudomonadota > Betaproteobacteria > Burkholderiales > Burkholderiaceae > Cupriavidus > Cupriavidus sp. 01L43. The sequence continues at coordinate 198,288 of NZ_JBFTSH010000009.1, read as the reverse complement.
GGCATCTGGCGCGCAAGGGCAGCAAGATCCTCGGGCATGTGGGCGCTCGCGGGACCTCGTACTGGAACGTGCGGCTGCTCGATTCGATCTTCGATTTCGACGAAATCCGCGTCCATTCGCGCCGCCCGGAGAGCCGCGACGCCTTTGCCGCCCGGCTGACGCGCGACCTCGGCAAGCCGGTGATCGTGACTGACGACTGGGAGTCCTGCGTGCGCGGGGCGGACATCATCGTGGAAGCCTCCCGCCTGCCGGCGCCCACGCCGATGCTGCTGACCGAATGGATCAAGCCCGGCGCGCTGGTGATTCCGTACGGCACGATGAGCGCCGTGGAGCTGTCGCTGACCGACATCATGAGCAAGATGGTCGTGGACGACTGGGGCCAGTGCCGCAAGGGGCTGCCGTTCGGCGCGCTGCGCCAGCACGTGGACAGCGGGCGGCTGAACGAGGAAAACCTCCATGCCGAGCTGGGCCAGATCGTGGCGGGGCTGAAGCCGGGCCGCGAGCGCGACGACGAGACCATCCTGTTCTGGCACCGCGGGCTGTCCACCACGGATATCGCCCTCGGCCATGCCATGCTGACCAAGGCGCGGGCGCTGGGGCTCGGCCAGACGCTGCGGTTTGCCTGAGATGGCGCACGGCGTTGCCTCGACGCGCATGTACAACGCCACGCCGGCAGTGGCCGAGGCGTGGCAGCGGCTGTTCGTGCAGGTCTTCGCCGATCTCGACTGGCCGGTGCGCGTGATTCCGCACGCCTGGCCGGCCTCCCTGAAGGCGCTGTGGCAGCGGCGCGACCTGGTATGCGGCTTCATGTGCGGGCTGCCGTTTGCCGAGCACGTGGCGCCCGTGGTGCCGCTGGTGGCGCCGGTGCCGGCGGTGGCGGCGTACGGCGGGCTGCCGCGCTATCGGAGCGAACTGCTGGTGCGGCGCGAATGCGGCTGGCGCAGCCTGCCCGATACCTTCGGGCAGCGCTTCGGCTGGATGGTGCCGCATTCGCAGTCGGGCTATCAGGCGGCGCGGCTGCTGCTGGCCCCGTACGCGGGAGAGTCGGGCAGCGCGCTGTATTCGGCCTCGGTCGGCCCGCTCGACACGCCGCCGCGCGTGCTGGAAGCGCTGCAGGGGCGACAGATCGACGTGACCGCCCTCGACAGCTATTTTCTCGAACTCGTACGAAAGCATGAGCCGGCGTGGCTGGCCGGGGTGGATACCATCGCGGTCACGCCCTGGACGCCGATCCCGCTACTGGTAGCCGCGCAGACCCTGCCGGCGCCGGACCGGGAGCGGCTCGTGGACAAGCTGTGCAGCCTGCACGAGGACGCCCGCTACGTGGCCCTGCTTGAGGCGGTGGTAGTGCAGCGCTTCGTCGTGCCCGACGTGGCCGCCTACGACAGCCTGCCGCTGGCAGCGGCAGGGGCGACGCAGTATCCGGAGATCCGCTGACGGCGTCTCGGGCTATTGCGCGCCCGGCACATCCCGCTGCGGCACGCCGTCGTACGTCCAGATGAACTGGCGGGGGATGGGGCCCTTGTTGCGGCCGCCTTGCTGGGTTTGTTCCCAGGCGTGGGAGAGGATGCCGACCGAGCGCGACAGGCAGAACAGGCCGCGCGCGAGCGGGGCCGGGAAGCCCAGTTCGGCGTAGATCACCGCCGTGGCGCCGTCGATATTCATCGGAATCGGCTTCGCCCGGCCGGCGCCGAGCGCCTGCTCCACCGCGCGGGCGATGCCCGCGTAGCGGCCGGAGACCACACCGGCGGCGGCCGCCTGATCCACCAGCGCCAGCAGGCGCGGGGCGCGCGGGTCGAGCGGATGGAAGCGATGCCCGAAACCTGACACAAACTTGCCGCGCAGCTCCCGGTAGGCCTGCAGCGCCGCCGCCACGGCTGCCTCGCGCGTGGCGCCGGCATCCTCGCGCTGCGCCACGTCCTGATACAACTCCACCGCCTGTTCGCCGGCGCCGCCGTGTACGTCGCCCAGCACGTTCACGGCCGATGCCATCGCGTTGTTCAGCCCCACGCCGCACGTGGCCGCCATGCGCGCAATGGCGATGCTCGGCGCCTGCGGGCCATGGTCCACCGCCGCCATCAGCGCGGCGTCGAGCAATTCGCCCTGGCCGGGCCCCGGCAGGTCGCCGCGCAGCATCAGCCAGATCATCTGGGCGAACGAGACATTGCCGATCAGTTGCTCGATGGGGTAGCCACGATAGCGGATCTCGCCCGGCTTCATGTCGATGATTTCGGTGTGCCACCAGTCCTGCGAGGCCTGCTGGCCGGCGTCGATCGTCTTGTCGCTCATAGCGCGCGCTCCTGTTTCAGGGTGTCGATGTCGGCGTCGGCGTAGCCGAGTTCGACGAGGATGTCGCGGGTGTGCTGGCCCAGTTCGGGCGGCGGGGTGTCCACGGCGGGTGCCTGCCCGTTGACCTTGAAGCCGGTGCGCACCAGCCGGATGTCGCGGCCCACGCCGGGCACATCGGGGAAATCGCCGATCATGCCGCGGTCGCGCACCTGCGGATGGGCCAGCGTGTCGGGCACGTTCAGCACCGGCCCGGCCGGCACGCCGGCCTCGTTCAGCCATTGCCACCAGACCGTGGCGGGCTCGCGGGCCAGTTCCGCCTCGAGCGCCTCGGTCAGCGCGCGGCGGTTGGTCAGCCGGGCCTGGCGCTGCGCGAAGCGTGCATCGGTGGCCAGTTCGGGGCGGCCCAGCACGCGGCACACGGCCTCGAACTGCTCCTGCTTGTTCGCGGCGATGTTGAGCAGGCCGTCGCCGGTGCGGAAGGTGCCGGACGGGCTGGCCGTCATGTTCTCGTTGCCCATCGGCGAGGGCGCCTTGCCGGCGATCAGGTGGTTGGAGACCACCCAGCCCATCGTGGCGAGCGTGGCTTCCAGCATCGACACATCGAGGAAATAGCCCTCGGTGCGCGTGGTGTCCGCCAGCGACGCCGCGATGGCGAAGGCCGCCGTAATGCCGCCGATGGTGTCGGAGACCGGATAGCCCACGCGGTACGGCGCGGTTTCCGGGTCGCCGGTGATGCTCATCACGCCTGACATGCCCTGGATGATCTGGTCGTAGGCAGGCAGGTCCGAGAGCGGGCCGTCCTGGCCGAAGCCCGAGATCGCGCAGTAGATCAGGCGCGGATTCACAGCCTTCAGGTCTTCATGGCCAAGGCCGAGCCGCTTCATCACGCCGGGCCGGAAGTTCTCGACCAGCACATCGGCACTGGCCACGAGCTTGCGGAACACCTCCTTGCCGCGCGCGTGCTTGAGGTTGAGCGTGATCGAGCGCTTGCCCGGGTTCTGGGCGAGGAAGGACACGCCCATCAGGCGCTGGTTCAGGTCGGCATCGGCGCCAAGCTGGCGCGCGAGGTCGCCGGTGCCCGGCGTCTCCACCTTGATCACCTCCGCGCCCATGTGCGCCAGCTGATGGCAGCAGAACGGGCCGGCCAGCACGTTGGTGAGGTCGAGCACGCGGATGTTGCGGAGCGGCTTGTTCGGTTGCGGGTGCGGTTGCGGTTGCGGTTGCATGACGGGTCCTGCCTTGAAAAGATTACTCAGCCTTGGCGCCGGACTCACGCACGATGGTGCCCCAGCGCGTGTTCTCGGCCTTGATGACGCTGGCCAGGTCGGCGGGGCTGCCGCCGCGCGGCTCGCTGCCTTCCTCGCGCAGCCTGGCCACGGTGTCCGGGTCCTTCAGGGCCTTGTTCACCTCGGCGTTCAGGCGCTGCACCACCTCGGCGGGCGTGCCGGCCGGGGCCACGAGCGCCTTCCAGTCCTCGGCCTGGAAGCCGGCGTAGCCCTGTTCGGCCACGGTGGGCACGTTGGGCAGCAGCGGCAGGCGCTTGGCGGAGGTCACGGCCAGCGCGCGCAGCTTGCCGGCCTTGAGCATCGGCAGGGCGATGGGCGGCGTGGCGAAGTAGAAGTCGGTCTGGCCGCCCATCAGGTCGGTCAGCGCCGGGGAGGCGCCCTTATACGGCACGTGCAGCGCCTTGATGCCGGCGCGGCGCTGGAACATCTCGCCGGTCAGGTGGCCCACGGTGCCGGTGCCGGCGGACGCCATCGACAGCTGCTTGGCCTTGCCCGCCGCCACCAGATCGGCCAGCGTCTTGAACGGCGCATCCTGCCGCACGATCACCACCACCGGCTGGGCGGATACCAGCACCACGGGCGTGAAGTCGCGCACGGCGTCGTACGGCATCTTGGGATAAAGCGACGGATTGATGGCGAGGTTGGCGGTCTGGCCCATGCCGACCGTGTAGCCGTCCGCGCGGGCCTTGGCCACCGTATCCAGCCCGATATTGCCGCCGGCGCCGGCGCGATTCTCGACCACCACGGTCCAGTGCGTGGCCGCCCCGACCTTGTTGAAGACGAGGCGCGACAGCACGTCCGTGCCGCCAGCCGGCGGGAACGGCACCACCAGCCGCACGGGCTGGTTCGGCCAGGCATCGGCAGCCAGCGCGGCGGGAGCGCCGGTCAGCAGCGGGGCCGCAAGCAGCGTCATCGCCAGCGCGCGGGCCGGCAACGGAAGGGCGGAACGGAGGCGGGAACGAAGGCGGGAACGAAGGCGGGAACGGATAGGGGCGGAACGGATAGGGGCGGAACGGATAGGGGCGGAACGGATAGGGGCGGAACGGAACATGCGGGTGTCTCCAGCGGTTTTCGTGTTTCCGGATGTGCTTTAAGAAGTTCTGTAAGATAGAACATCGATCTTAAAGAAGGAACACGCGAAGGATAGGAGGACGCGACGGGGCATGTCAAGTCGGCAATGACGAGGGGGTGGGCATGGCCATTGCGTCTGCCTGAGCCGTCCGGCTCCACTACAATAGCGGCCCAGAATTGAAAGGTAGGCAGAACAATGTCCCACGCTTGCGGTCTCGACTTCGGCACGTCCAATTCCACGGTAGGCTGGCTGCGCCCCCACCAGCCGGTGCTGTTGCCGCTGGAAGATGGCAAGACCACGCTCCCGTCGGTGATCTTCTTCCATGCCGAGGACCCGCTGGTCAGCTATGGGCGCGCCGCGCTGGGCGACTATCTGGCCGGCTACGAGGGCCGGCTGATGCGCTCGCTCAAGAGCCTGCTCGGCACGTCGATGATGGACGACAGCACCGAGGTCATGGGCCAGGCAATGCCCTTCCGCCAGCTGCTGGCCCATTTCATCGGCGAACTGAAACGCCGCGCCGAACTGGCGGCCGGCACCACGTTCACCAAGGCGGTGCTGGGCCGGCCAGTGTTCTTTATCGACGAAGACCCCAAGGCCGACCAACTGGCCGAGGACACGCTGGGCGAGATCGCCCGCGCGGCGGGCTTCCAGGAGATCGCGTTCCAGTACGAGCCGATTGCCGCCGCGTTCGACTACGAGGCCGGCATCTCGGGTGAGGAACTGGTGATGGTGGCCGACATTGGCGGCGGTACGTCCGACTTTTCGCTGGTGCGGCTGTCACCGGACCGCGCCAAGAAGCTCGACCGCAAGGCCGACATCCTGGCCAACGGCGGTGTCCATATCGGCGGGACCGACTTCGACCGCGCCCTGAGCCTGGCCAGCGCCATGCCGCTGCTGGGGCTGGGCAGCCAGCTACGCAACGGCAAGGAAATGCCGTCGAGCCAGTATTTCGATTTGGCGAGCTGGCACACCATCAACCTGCTCTACACGCGCAAGGCGTGGTCGCTGGTGATGGATAACTACCGTGACGCCGCCGAGACCGAGAAGCTGGACCGCCTGATCCGGCTGATCAAGGACCGCGCCGGCCACTGGCTCGCCATCCAGGTAGAGGCGGCCAAGATCGCGCTGTCCGAGGAAGAAAAGACCTGGGTGGACCTGCACCGCATCGCCCCGGACACCCAGCTGCTGATTACGCGCGACGACTTCGATGGCGCCATCGCCAAGCTGGTGACGAAGACCGAGAGCACGGTACGCCACATGCTGGACACAGCCGGCGTGACGGCGGATCAGGTCGATACGATCCTGTTCACCGGCGGCTCCAGCAGCGTGCCGCTGCTGCGCCAGCGCCTGGCGGAACTGCTGCCGGGCGCCAAGCGCGTGGAAGGGGATCTGTTCGGCGGCATCGGCTCAGGCCTCGCGCGCGATGCGGCGCGGAAGTTTGGGTGAGTTGGTTGGCCGGTTCGCCGGTTAGGACGAGTCCTAAGCCAGCGCCGACGCAGGCAAGCCGAATTCCTCGCCCAGCGCCCGGCGGGCGGCTTGCAGCGCGCGGCGGGCTGCCGCGGCGTCCTGGCCCAGGCGCAGCAGGCCGGGCAGGTGATGGGGGGCCTTGAGCAGGCCGATGAGGATGGCGCCGATATCGGTGCTGCCATCGGCGCCCATGCCGGCCACGGCCAGCGGTGGCACGGGGCGGTCGGCCGGGTCCACCACCACGCGCAGCGCGGTGAAGGGCAGGCCGTGCGCGCGGGCTATGCGGGCGGCGATGTGCGATTCCATGTCTACCGCCAGCGCGCCGTGCAGGCCATGCAGCGCGGCCTTGTCCGCCACGGTGGTCACGGCGGTGTCGGCGCCGGCCAGCAGGCCGGGCACCGCCTGCGGCAGCGCGCGGCGTAGGGCGGCGCTCCAGAACGGGTCGGTGCGGAACGATTCGGCGCCAGCGCGCACGCCGGTGGCCACGATGACCGTGCCCGGCGGCAGCGTCGGGTCGAGCCCGCCCGCCACGCCAAAGCTGATCACCCCCGCGAAGCCGCCCGCGCGGCCATGCTTCAATGCTTGGTCGAGGGCCCGCGCCAGCGCGGCGTCACGGCGGCCGTACAGCGTTTCGATACCGGGGCCGGCTGCGATCTGCGCCTCGAAGCGCATGCCGCTCACCGCCAGCACCGGGGCGTGGGCGGGGCTCACAGGCCCCACGCCACGGCGTGGTTACCCTCGCGCAGCAGGTTGCGGAAGCGCGCCAGCGCCCACAGCGGGAAGAAGCGTGCATAGCCGTGGTAGCGCAGGTAGAACACGCGCGGGAAGCCCACGGCCGTGAAATACGGCTCGTCCCAGAAACCATGGCTGGCCTGCGTGCGCAGCAGGAATTCCACGCCGCGCACCACCGCCGGATGGTCGCCGGCGCCGGCTGCCATCAGGCCCAGCATGGCCCAGGCGGTCTGCGAGGCCGTGCTCGGCGCGCGCTCGTAGCCGCGATAGGCGATCTTGTAGCTGTCGCCCGACTCGCCCCAGCCGCCGTCCGGGTTCTGGATCGACAGCAGCCACTTGGCCGCGCGCTGCACTTCGGGCGCGTTGGCGCCGATGCCGGCGGCGTTCAGGCCGCACAGCGCGCTCCACGTGCCATAGATATAGTTGGTGCCCCAGCGGCCGAACCAGCTGCCGTCCGCTTCCTGCTCGTCCAGCAGGTAGCGCAGCGCGCGCGCGGCGGGCTCGCTGTTGGCCGGCATCTGGCCGAGCTGGCAGAGCATGGCCAGGCAGCGCGCCGAGACATCGGCCGTGGGCGGGTCCAGCAGCGCGCCGTGGTCGGCGAACGGGATGTTGTTCAGGTAGAGATGGGTGTTCTCGGGCTCGAAGGCGCCCCAGCCACCGTTGCTGCTCTGCATGCCGACGACCCACTCGCAGGCACGCGCCACGGCGGTCTTGTAGCGGTCGGTCCGGTCGCCCTTGTCGGCGCGGTCCATCGCGGCGGCCACCACGGCGGTGTCGTCCACGTCCGGATAGTGGGCATTGGCGTACTGGAAGGCCCAGCCGCCGGGCCGCACGTCCGGGCGGCGCACGATCCAGTCGCCCTTGAGGTCGAGTTCCTGCAGCGGCACCAGCCAGTCCAGGCCGCGCACGGCGGCGGCGATGGCGCGCGGCTCGCCCACTTCCAGCAGCGCGTGGCTGGCCAGCGAAGTGTCCCAGACCGGCGACAGGCAGGGCTGGCAATAGGCTTCATCGTCGCGGACGACCAGCAGCTTGTCGATCGAGCGGCGCGCGATGGCGCGGTCCGGGTCGCTCTCGGGCACGCCGAGCACATCGAACATCAGCACCGAGTTGACCATCGCCGGGAAGATGGCGCCGAGGCCGTCTTCGCCGTTCAGGCGCTCCACGGTGAACGTGCGGGCGCGCTCGATGGCCCGCGCGCGCAGGCTGCGCGGGAACAGCGGCTCGGCCACGCGCACCACGGCGTCCAGCGCGCGGAACACGCCCACCCAGAGCGGGCTCTGGTGCGGCGCGCGCGCCGGCAGCCGGGTGGACTGGGCCGGGCGCAGGAACAGTTCGTCGATGCCGATCTTGCGCGGGTTGCGCGCCCGCGGACGCAGGCTGTTCAGCACCAGCAGCGGCACGATCACCGTGCGCGCCCAGTACGAGACCTTGGAGAGATGGAACGGGAACCACTGCGGCAGCAGCATGATTTCCACGGGCATCATCGGCACGGCCTGCCACGGCATCACGCCGTACAGGGCCAGCAGGGTGCGCGTGAAGACGTTGCTCGCCTCGGCGCCGCCCATCCCGTGGATGGCGGCGCGGGCGCGGCGCATGTGCGCGGCCTCGGGGTCGTCCCCGGCCATCTTGAGCGCGAAGTAGCCCTTCACGCTGGCGCTGATGTCGGAGGCGCCCGCGTGAAACAGCGGCCAGCCGCCATCGGCGTTCTGGATGCGGCGCAGGTAGTTGGCGATCTTGCCCTCGAGCACCGGGTCGGCCTGCTCGCCGAGGTAATGCACCATCAGGATGTATTCGGCCGGGATGGTGGCGTCGGCTTCCAGCTCATAGACCCAGTGGCCATCGGCCTGTTGCTGGGCGAGCAGGGTATCCACGGCATGGGCGATGCCGGCGTCGAGCGGGTCCGGCAGGGCAGGCTGGGCGAGCCGGTTCACGCTGGCGGCCAGCGCGTCGGTGGTGGCGAATTCGGGGCGGGTGATCGTTGCGGCCTGGTTCATCAATTCTGGGGGCACTTCTCTCTCTGCGGATGGCGCGCCGGGCGGCGGCCCATCCTCTTCCATATTAGGTGTGTCGGGTCAGGCAATGGCATGCCGGAGCAGGATCCACACGAGCTTGGCCTTGGGCACGCGCACACGCGTGCGCGGCGGCTGCCAGCCACGCGCCAGCAGGCGCGTGAGAATGCCGTGGTAGACCTCGAACATGATGCGCGGCGAGCGCACCACGCGCGCCGGGCAGCGCGCCATGATGGCGGCGGAGGCGTCGTAGTGGGCCTGCGCTTCCCGCGCGAGGCCCTGGCAGACCGTGCCGATGGCGGGGTGATGGATCACCGCGTGCGGCGTGCCGATCGGGATGCCGGCGGCGGCCAGCGCCTCGGCGGGCAGGTACAGGCGGCCGATGCCGGCGTCCTCGTCGATATCGCGCAGGATATTGGTCAGCTGCAGCGCGCGGCCCAAATGGTGCGCCAGCGCAATGCCGGGTGCTTCGTCGATGCCGAACACGCGTACGGCCAGCCGGCCCACGGCGCTGGCCACGCGGTCGCAATAGGTGTCCAGCGTGGCGGCGTCCGGCGCGACGATGGTCGACACGACGTCCATGATCATGCCGTCGATGACGTCGCAGAAGTCTTGCTGCTGGAGGTTGAATGCCTGGATCTGCACATTCAGCGGCTCAAGCGCGGCGGGCGCCCGGCCGGCGTAGCAGGCGGCGATGTCCGCGCGCCACTGCTCGAGCGCGGCCAGACGATCGGCGTGCTGGGTGTCGCCATCGGCAATATCGTCCACGGCGCGGCAAAACGCGTAGATCTCGAACATGGCCTGCCGCTGGGAGGCGGGCAGGATGCGCATGGCCGTGTGGAACGAGCTGCCCGATGACACGGCGGCTCCCGCGAGCGGGGCGCCTGGCGTTGCGATTTCAGTACCGGCCACGGGTTTCCTCGGCACGCTTGTCGGGTCCGCGGGGCCTGTCAGACGCCGTCCGGTGGACTGCCATGGAAACTGCGGGATGGCGCTGTGCGGACGGAGCCGCGGGCGGGGCGCGGATTCGGAGTTTTTTGAAGTCGGGCGATTATAACAACTTCATTGCAAGCGAGCGATGTGGCGAAATCCGCACTATATGTGGATGGACGATCACTCTTGCGGCGTGGACTCGCGTACCGGCGCTGCCCGGCGGTGCATCGGCCAGATAACCTGGGCGGCCTCGCCGTCCAGGCGGTAGGCGTGGCAGGTATCCAGCACCCAGGGCTGGGGCAGCGGGGTGCTGCCGTGGAGCTTGGTGTGCCAGGGCGTTTCCTCGCGCTGGATCGACATCATGGTCTGCATCGCCGTGGTGGCGAGCGGGCCGAGCAGGTCGGTCAGGTGCGTGCAACCGCGCACGCCGGCCAGCCGTTGCCGGGCTGCCTGATGAAAGCCCTTGCCGATGCGCAGCCCGATCAGGGTGGCGTAGGCGGCGTTGATCTCGGCGCAGTAAGGCGTGGGGCCGGTCTCGGTACGGGCGGCGAAGTGGTGGATCACCATGCCGGCATCGACGGTCATGGTCAGGTGCATCCGGTGCAGGTGGCCGCCGGCGGGCAGGTCGGTGAACGGCAGCTCGGTGGCGACGGCGGAGATGTCCTGCATCTCGGCCTCGATGTCGTAGCGCCCATCGTCGCGCAGGTAGCCGCGGCACAGGATGCTGCGGGTATGCCGCAGCGTACGGCCGGGGGGCGTGGTGGCGTCTGGTACGGCGTTGGCCATGGTCGTCATCCTTGGGACTGTGGGGGTCTGTCAGGGATGATGCCGTTCCCGGGGGGGTGGGGGTCCCCCCCAAGAACGGGTGGCCGGGGGGCGGTCAGAAGATCTGGCGCACGCCGATCGTGACGCCGACCATGTTCTGCTGGCCAGACATGGTCGGGTACTTGAAGGCGTAGGCCGTGGCCAGGCCGTCGAAGCTCAGCCCGCCGTTGTGGGCGTAGCCGACCGACATATAGACGTCGGTGCGCTTGCTGAAGTTGTAGGTGGTGGTGAAGGTGACCTGCTGCATATTGGGCGGATTGGTCTCGGCCGCCGTGGCCGTGGCGCGCGCGCCCTTCACGTCCGCGTAGTAGTAGGCCAGCGAGAGGCCCCAGGCCGGCGTGGCCTGGTAGTTCACGCCCGCCCACCAGTAGTCGTCACGCAGCAGCGTGGCGCCGCTGGCGAACTCGCCTTTGTTGTAGCGATAGCCAAGCGTGAACTTGAACGGGCCGGTGTTGTAGAGGCCCGCCGCGCCGAGCTTGGTCATCTTGCCCGGTGCGCCGACCTGCGCCGCCGGGCGCCATTCGTCGGCAGCAATCGCCAGGCCCAGGCCGGTGCCGTTCAGGTACATCAGCGAGGCGCCGTAGCCGGTGTTGTCCTTGAAGTTGCCCGGCACCTCGCCGGCGCCGCCGTTGGCCAGGGCGATGGCGGCGTTCTGCACGGCCACGCCGGTGCCGAACGAGAAGTGCGCGGCGGCCTGGATCGGGCCCCACTTGCCGATGTACTTGGCCATGTTGTCTTCGCGGTAGTTCAGGCCCATCCACCAGATGCCCGGCTCGTACGTGGCGGCGAAGCGCATCGGCGCGAAGTTGGCCATGCCCTCGAAGAACGAGGTGTACTGGCGGCCGAAGGTCAGCTTGCCGAAGGCATCGTTCTGCAGGCCGACGAACGACTGGCGATTGAACAGCGGTACGCCCTGCAGGGAACCGCTATCCCACTGGAAGCCACTTTCGAGCACGAACAGCGCCTGGTTGCCGGCGCCGAGGTCTTCCACACCACGCAGGCCCCAGCGCGAGGCGGACAGGCCGCCCACGGAGGGCATGCCGACGCGGCTGCCGCCCTGGTTGGGCGTGGCGGCCGAGGCGGCGACCCGGTTGACGTACTCGATGGAACCATCGACCACGCCATACAACGTGACGCTCGTCTGCGCATGGGCCGTGATCGCGAGCGGGGCCAGCGCTGCCAGGGTAATGAACTTCCGTTTCATGCTTGAGGGTCTCCTTATCGTTCTAGGAACCAGCGCATTGGCTGGCTGCGCGTCCGCTTTCACGGCGCACGCACAGTAAAGCGCGGATGCCCTTCAAACCTGCCCACTCCCGATGGGCGGACTGTGGCATTTGCGCACTACCCATCCGTGCAGACCCTTACCTCCTTCGCACGCTGTCTTGCCCAACATCGCCCAAAAAAAATCCGACCCTGAGGTCGGAGTAAAGGCCATCGCCGGAACCGACATCCAGCGATGGAGGGCCTGTTCAGGAAAGCTTCAGCGGTACAGCGGGGCCGCATGCCGGGCGGGTACCACGGCCCAGACGGCAAACGGTTCGAACGGGGGCACGCGCCGCACCCATTGCGTGGCGCAGGTGCCGCAGCGATACCGGCATTCGGCCGCCCCATGGGGCCGGGGCGGCTCGTTGACGCCGTCCCGCGCCAGTTCGGCATGCGGGGTATAGCGGCGGATGTCCTGGCGCAGGTCGTCGCAGTCGCCGCACATGTCGGGCGCGACGGCTGGCGATGTCGATGGCGCTGCCACAGACGTCGCCGGGGTGTCGTCGCGCATCGGACGGATGCCCGGCGCGCGGCTCCATCGCTGCACGCTGGCCCAGTAGAGCGCGCGCAGGGCGCGGTCCGTGGTGCCGGCGGCGGTGCGCCGGCCGATCTCCAGATGCCCCTGCTGGAGCAGCCCCTGCTCCGCGCCGCAGGCCAGGCAGACCAGTTGCCGCCGGCCTTGCGCCTGCCGGATCCATTGGTCGAGCAGCCGCGCGCGCGAGGCCGCCGCATCGCGGCTGGGCATGCCATGCCGCGCCAGCGTGCGGTCCAGCTCATCGCGCACCGCGCGCACCTCCGCGATCAGGGCGGACAGCTTCGGCTGGAGGCGCCCGGCCGGTTGCGGCGCGGCGCCGCGTTGGGTTGCACTCGCCATCACAACGCTCCGCTCAAGCCTTGGCGGAAGAACGCCAGACGCTGGCGGCGCCTTGCGCCAGCCCGGCCGCGATTTCGGCCGTATGCTGACCGTGCGTCGGGATGGCGCCCGGCTGGCGCGCTTCGCCGTCGAAGCGCGGCGCCGGCGCGGCCTGGAGCCGGCCTTCGCTCTCCACATAGACGCCACGCGCCACGTTGTGCGGGTGCCTGGCCGCTTCCTCGGGGCTCAGTACCGGGCCGAAGCAGACGTCCGTGTTCTCCAGCAGCGCGCTCCATTCGGCGCGGGTGCGGCTGGCGAACAGTTCCGCGAAGTGCCGGTGCAGTTCTGGCCAACGCTTGCGGTCCCACTGCCGTGCGAAGCGCGGATCCTCGGCCACGCCGAGCTTTTCCAGCAGCAGCGCGTAGAACTGCGGCTCGATCGACCCGACCGTGATGCAGTGCCCGTCCGCGCAGCGGTAGGTGGCGTAGAAGTGCGAGCTGTCGAAGATGTTGTCGCCGCGCTGGCCGGTGACGAAGCCCTTGGCCTGCGTGGCGAGCAGCAGTTGCAGCATGTGCGCCGAGCCGTCGACGATGGCCGCATCGACCACCGTGCCCTTGCCCGTGGCGCGCGCGTTGAGGATGCCGGACAGCAGGCCAATCGCCAGATACAGCGCGCCGCCGCCGATGTCGCCCACCACGGTGATGGCGGAGGAGGGCGGCTCGACCGGCCCGCCGTTGTAGTACAGCGCGCCGGACAGCGAGATGTAGTTGTTGTCGTGCCCGGCGGCCTGCGCCATCGGGCCGGACTGGCCCCAGCCGGTCATCCGGCCGTAGACCAGGCGGGGATTGCGCGCGTGGCAGGCATCGGGGCCCAGGCCCAGGCGCTCCATCACGCCGGGACGCATGCCTTCGATCAGCGCGTCGGCGTCCTCGATCAGGCGCAGCACCAGCTCGCGGCCTTCCGGCGTCTTGAGGTCGGCCACGACCGAGCGCTTGCCACGGTTGATCACGTTGCCTGCGGGGGGCGGCGTGCCCGTACCCGTGCCCGGGGGCAGGCTGCGTTCCACCGCGATCACATCCGCGCCGAGGTCCGCCAGATGCATGGCGCAAAACGGCCCCGGGCCAATACCGCAGATTTCCACGATCCTGATGCCAGACAACATGATGTTCTACCGTTGGATGAAGGGAGGGGCCTAGGTTACGGTCAGGCCCTCCCACCCCCTCCCCCCCGCATCGGGTAGGTAGCGGGGTCAGTCCAGCCGGGCGCCCGTGCTCATCACCAGCCGCTGTTGCACCGGGTACATCGCCTCGTAGTTGGCCAGCGCCTGCTTGCTGCTGTTGCCGATCGGCTCCATGGCGATGGCGCGCATGCGGGCGCGGATCGGCTCCGAGGCAATCGCGGCGCGTGCAGCACTTTCCAGCTTTTCGACGACCGGGGCGGGCGTGTTGGCCGGCACCATCATCACCACGCGGCCGGTGACCTGGAACTCCGGATCGGTCAGGCCGGCCTCGGCCAGCGTCTGCACGTTGGACAGGCCGGGCAGGCGGCGGTCCGACGCCACCGCCAGCACCTTGAGCTTGCCGGTTTCGACGAACGGCTTGGCGGCGAAGGCGGAGACGAAGGCGAGGTCGATCTGGCCGCCCACGAGGTCCTGGATCATCGGTGCCTCGCCCTTGTAGGCTACGTGCGTGATGTCGGCCTTGCGCGTGCGGGCCAGGTGCGAGCTGACCAGATGGCCGTAGGAGCCCACCCCCCACGAGCCGAAGCTGGCGTGGTGGTGCGCGGTCCAGTCCAGCAACTCCTTCATGTCCTTGGCCGGCACGTTCGGGCTGGCCACCAGCAACACGCCGGCGGTGCAGATCTCGGTGACGAAGGCCAGTTCCTTGCGGGTGTCGTACGGCAGCTTCGTATACAGGAACTGATTGTTCAGGATCGCCTGGGTCAGTGTGATGCTGACCGTGTAGCCATCGGCAGGTGCCTTGGCCACCACATTCGTGCCGATCATGCCGGATGCGCCGGGACGGTTTTCGACGATGACCGGCTGGCCGAGGCGCTTGCCCATGTCATCGGCCAGCGCGCGCGAGACAATGTCGGCGGCGCCGCCCGGGGTGAACGGCAGGACGAAGGTGATCGGGCGGTTGGGGTAGGGCGATTGCGCCGCCGCGGCCTGGGCGAGGCATGCCAGTACGAGCATGCAGGTCTTCTTGAACATCGTGTCTCCTGGTCGGCGCGGTCAGGCCGCGCATCGTGATTTTTGGCGCTGCGGCGGGAAGGGGATCCCTGCCGCCGACGCCATCATGCACGGCGCCTGCGCGTCACGACCCACCCGGTCCGGGTGGACGTTGGGGAGGCCCGGGCCCCCGTGCGCGCCGGAAACCCAGGCGCGGCGCGGCCTCCAGACTGACCCCGATGGTCCGGCCGGTGGCGCGTCTCTATAATGCGGACTTCCCATCGCGCAGAACTCCTGCCTGGGTGACGAGCCCGGCACAATCGACACACATGTCTTCGTTTGACCCGGCGCCCAAGCCATTGTCGGAGGCTTCCGCGCGCAACTTCGAGCCCATCGCCGGTACCAAGCTGGTGCCGCCGAGGCCTGCCCGCCGCCCGCTGGCGCGGGAGGCCCTTGCGGCGCGCCTGCTCGAAGCGCGGCACAAGCGCTGCGTGATCGTTCAGGGGCCGGCCGGGTGCGGCAAGACGTCCGCGCTGGTGAGCTGGCGCCAGTCGCTGGTGTCGCTGGGCTTCGAGGTGGCGTGGCTGTCCTTGTCCGAGGAGGACGACGATCCGGCCCGCTTCTTCGATTGCCTGCTCGCCAGCATCGGCTTGATCGATGCCGACATCGTCCGCGACGCGGCGTCGCTGGTGGGCGACGGCAGCGATGCCTCGGCCATCGAGCATTGGGTGGTCACGCTGATCGAGGCCATTGCCGCGCAGCCGCGCGACCTCGTGCTGATCCTGGACGATGTGCACCTCCTAGAGGACGCCCGCATCTGGCAGATGCTGCAATGGCTGTTCGACTATGCGCCGCCGCACCTGCACATCGTGCTCTGTTCGCGCGCCGCGTTGCCGCTCTCGCTGGCGCGGCTCGATTCGCAGGGACTGGTGGCCACGCTGGACCTGCGCGACCTGCGCTTCAGCCCCGAGGAGTCCGAAGCCTACCTGCGCGACCAGCTCGGCGAGATCTCGCCGCGTGACGCGCGCCGTCTGCACGAGCTGACCGATGGCTGGATTGCTGGCCTGCAGCTGTTCGCGCTCGACATCAAGGCCAAGCACGGCACCGGCACGCCGGGCTTCTTCCCCGGTTCCACCAGCACGCTGCGCGACGCCAGCGCCTTTGCCGATTATTTCGAGCACGAGGTGCTGCGCCAGCTCGGCACGGACGACCAGGAACTGCTGACCTGCGTGGCCATCTGCAGCCGCTTCTGCGCGCCGCTGTGCGCCACGCTGGTGGGCGAGCCGCGCGCCGTGGCGCGCATGACCACCCGGTTGGTGCGGCTGGACAGCAGCAACCTGTTCATCATCCAGGTCAGCGGCCACGACCATGAAAGCTGGTACCGGCTGCATCCGCTGTTGCGCGAGGTGCTGCTGGCGCGCGTGGCGCGGATGCCGCAGGCCCGGCAGCATGCGCTGCACGCGGCCGCGTGGCGCTGGTTCGAGCAGCGCGGGCAGGTGGAGGAGGCGGTCCGGCACGCGGTGATGGCCGGCGAGGCCGGCGCGGCGGCCGACGCCATCCAGACCTGCGCGCCAGAACTGCTCGCGCGTGGCAGCTTTCGCCAGCTGAGCGGCCTGCTGCGCCTGCTGCCCGTCGCGCAGATCGAGTCGCGCTTCGCGCTGCAGCTGATGCAGGCCCACGTGGATTTGCGCTCGCTCAGGCTGGACGCCACCGCGCGGGCCATCCCCCGGCTGGAAGCCCAGGCCGCCGCGCTGGGCGCCCGCGAGCGCTTCGCGGTCATCGTGCTGCGCGGGGCCATGGCGCTGATGCGCGACGATATCGGCGCGGCGGTGGCCCTGCTGCCCGAACTCGAAGCCGCCCCGCCCGATGCCGACGATTTCGTGCTGACCTCGCGCGCCAACGTGCTGGGCTGGCTGCACATGCATCGGGGCGAGTACGAACGCGCCCGCCAGATACTGGCCGATGGCACGCATCACGGCGGTGGCGGCATGCTCAGCAACCTGATCGGGCGATGCCTGTCCGGCCTGAGCCTGTCGATCGAAGGCAGGATGCTCCAGGCCGAGCCCGTGTTCCGGCAGGTGCTGCACGAGGCCGA
This sequence comes from Cupriavidus sp. 01L43, assembly GCF_056399925.1. Taxonomy (NCBI): domain Bacteria; kingdom Pseudomonadati; phylum Pseudomonadota; class Betaproteobacteria; order Burkholderiales; family Burkholderiaceae; genus Cupriavidus; species Cupriavidus sp. 01L43. The sequence continues at coordinate 181,294 of NZ_JBFTSH010000009.1, read as the reverse complement.
CCAGCTTGGCGCCGAGTACGTCGGCGTGGCCCACATGGCGGCGGTGCTGCTGAGCGAGACGTTCTACGAACTCAACGAGATCGACGCCGTCTGCACGCTGCTGGAGCGATGGATTGGCCAGCTGGAAACGGTGTCGGTGCCGGATGCGACGCTGCGCGCGCTGCTGATGCTGTCGCTGTCGCACCGCGTGGCTGGCCGGCGGCTGGAGGCCGCGGCCTGCCTGGACCGCCTGGAGGACTACGCGGTGCGCAACAACCTCGACCGCCTGCTGGTGATGGCGCTCAACGTGCGCTCCCGCTGGCAGTTGCGCGAAGGCGAGACCGATCTGGCCGAGGCGACCATCGAGCGCGTGCGCAAGCTGGCCGCCGTCAACGCGGGCCGGACCGATGTGTGGGAGATCGCCGCGCACGCGCAGTTGGCCTGCATCGGCCTGTGCCTGCATCGGCATGATTTCGACGGGGCGCTGGCCCGGCTCCACCCGATGCTCTCCAGCCCGGTGCTGGCGTCGCGCGGCCGGCATGGCGCCATCGTCCATATGCAATGCGCGGTGGCCGAGAACGGCCGGGGCAATGGCCGTGCCGCGCGGGAACATCTGGTCGAGGCGCTGCGCCTGGGCCACCGGCTGGGCCTGCTGCGCAGCCTGCTCGATGCCACCTCGGGCGGCGTCACGCTGCTGCGCACGGTGCTGGCCGAAGGCACGCTCGATCCCGTACTGGCGTTTTATACGAAGCGGCTGCTCGAGGCATCGGGCCGCTGGCGCGAGCGCGAGGCGCCCGCCGCGCCGGCCCGCCGCTCCGCGCCGATCAAGGCCCTGAGCGAGCGCGAGACCGAGGTGCTGACCTTGATCTCCCAGGCGATGTCGAACAAGATGGTGGCGCGCACGCTGGCAGTCTCGCCCGAGACCGTGAAGTGGCACCTCAAGAATATCTTCATGAAACTGGGCGTGAGCGGACGCGACGAGGCGGTGGCGCTGCTGCGCGACCTCGCCGCCGATGCGCCCGCCAGCGGCAAGCCGTCCGCCAGCCGTCCGTCTTCCCAGTAGTTCCGCCGTACCGCTGCACCGCCACCCCCCCTTCCCGGGGAGGGGTGACGCCGTCGCACCGCTGTAACGTCCAGATCCGTGGGCGGGCGTCCTTCCGGCATCTCTTTCGGCATGCCCGCCTGTTTGTCCGTCCCATCGCATTTAGAGGTTCAGCCATGAAAGCTGCGGTATTCCATCGTCCCGGCCAACCCCTCAGTATCGAGGACATCGCCATCGCCAAGCCCGGCCCGCGCGAGGTGCTGATTCGCACCCGCGCCGTCGGCGTCTGCCATTCCGACCTCCATTTCGTCGACGGCGTGTTTCCGCACCCGGCGCCGGTGGTGCTGGGCCATGAGGCCGCCGGCGTGGTCGAGCAGGTGGGCTCGGAGGTGCGCACCGTCAAGCCGGGCGACCACGTGGTGACCTGCCTGTCGGTCTACTGCGGCCACTGCGAGCACTGCCTGACCGGGCACCTGTCGCTGTGCGAGTCCCCCGACACCCGCCGGTCCAAGGGCGATGAGCCGCGCCTGGCCTACCAGCACAAGCCGATGCCGCAGTTCGCCAACCTGTCGGCCTTCGCCGAGCAGATGCTGGTGCACGAACACGCCTGCGTGGCGATCCGGCGCGACATGCCGCTGGACCGCGCCGCGCTGATCGGCTGCGCCATCACCACGGGCACCGGCGCGGTGGTCAACACCGCCAAGGTGGCGCCCGGCGAGACGGTTGCCGTGATCGGCTGCGGCGGCATCGGGCTGGCCGCGATCAACGGCGCGGCGCTGGCCGGCGCCGGGCGGATCATCGCCATCGACATGCTCGACAGCAAGCTGGAACTGGCGCGGCAGTTCGGCGCCACGGACCTGATCCAGGCGAAGGACATCGACGTGGTCGCGGCCGTGCGGGAGCTGACCGGGCAGGGCGTGCACCACGCTTTCGAGTGCATCGGCCTGAAAGCCACTGCCGAGCAGGCCTTCGGCATGCTGCGGCGCGGTGGCACCGCCACCGTCATCGGCATGATCAAGCCAGGTACCAAGCTGGAGATCGATCCCTTCCATCTGCTGTACGAGCGCCGCATCCAGGGCTCGATGATGGGGTCCAACCGCTTTCCGGTGGATATGCCGCGCCTCGTCGATTTCTACATGGCGGGCAAGCTGCACCTCGACCAGATGATTTCACGCCGCCTCCGGCTCGAGCAGATCAACGAGGCCTTCGACGAGCTGCGGCGCGGCGAACTGGCGCGCTCGGTGATCGTGTTCGACAGCTAAACCGCCCCGCACGTCCGCGCGGGGCTGCATTCCCACGACGATAAAACGAGGAGACAACCATGCAACCTGCAGCAACCGCCGTCGCCGAAGACGCGCCCCCCGCGCGGACCCCCGCCCAGGACACCGAAGCCTGGCCGTTTGGCGTGCGCCGCTCCACCCCGACGATCGGCGCCGAGATCACCGGCATCGACTTCGCCCGGCCGCTCGATGAAGAGACCCACCTCGCCCTGCGCCGCGCGCTGCTGCTGTACAAGGTGCTGTTCTTCCGCGACCAGCACATCACGCCGGCGCAGCACGTGGCCGCCGCGCGCCGATTCGGCGAGCTGGAGGTCCATCCGATGATCCCGCACCATCCGGAGCACCCGGAGCTGGTGGTGTTCGGCCGTGACGGCAGCGCGCGTGGCCGCGAAAACCTCTACCACTCCGACGTGACGTGGCGCCAGATGCCGTCGATGGGCTCGATGCTGCGCTGCGTGAGCTGCCCGGAGGTGGGTGGCGACACCATCTGGGTGAACATGGTGGCGGCGTACGAGAACCTGCCGGACGAGATGAAGGCGAAGATCGCCCGACTGCGCGCGGTGCATGACGCCATGCCGACCTTCGGCCAGGCCCTCTCCGACGCCAAGGTCGAGGAACTGCGCAAGCTGTATCCGCCGATGGTGCATCCGGTGGTGCGCACCCATCCGGAGACTGGCGAGAAGATCCTGTTTGTCAATGAAGGCTTCACCACCCATTTCGACAACTTCAGCAAGGTGCAGCCGTACCGCATCGGCTCTGATTTCCGTCCCGCAGAGCTGGACCTGCTGCAATACCTGTTCCGCCAGGCCGCCGCGCCCGAGTATCAGGTGCGCCTGAAGTGGGAGCCGGACACCATCGCGCTGTGGGACAACCGCTCCACGCAGCACTATGCGGTGCAGGACTACTTCCCGGCGCCGCGCCATATGAACCGCGCCACCATCATCGGCGACCGCCCGGTCTGAGCGCGCGGGGCAGGGAATGAAAAACGGGGCGCATGCCGCAGTGGCATGCGCCCCGTTCTCATTGGAGCGTGGGGATCAGAACCCGCCGCGCCCGCCGCCGCAGATGATGGTCTGGCCGGTGACGTAATCGGACTCGGGGATGCAGAACATGAAGACCGAACCGGCGGCTTCCTCGGGCGTGCCCGGGCGGCCCAGTGCGATTTCCTTGCTGGCCTGCACGATGCGGTCCGGGTTCACGCCGACCTTGATGTCGCGCCCTTCGATGCTGACGGTCTTCTCTTCGGCGGTCGGCTCGGTCAGGCGCGTGGCGATGAAGCCGAACGCCACGCAATTCACGTTGACCTTCATGCGGCCCCACTCGCGGGCCAACGTCTTGGTCATGCCCATCACGCCGGCCTTGGCGGCCGAGTAGTTGACCTGGCCGGCGTTGCCCTGCGTGCCGGAGGTCGACGAGATATTGACCACCTTGCGGAACACCTCGCGGCCGTCCGCCGCCTCGGCCTTGCTGGCCTCGCGGAAGTAGGGCTGGGCGGCGCGCAGCAGGTTGAAGGGCGCCTTGAGGTGGCAGTCAAGAATCGCGTCCCACTGCTCGTCGCTCATCTTCTGGATCACGTTGTCCCAGGTGTAGCCGGCGTTGTTGACGATGATGTCGATGCCGCCGAACGATTCCAGCGTGGCCTTGACGAGGCGGTCGCCGAAGTCCGGCGCCGTGACGTTGCACGGAAAGGCCAACGCCTGGCCGCCGGCGGCGCGGATCTCCGCCACGACTTCGTTGGCCGGGGCCGCGTCGAGGTCGTTGACGACCACGCTGGCGCCCTCATTGGCGAATTTCAGCGCGATGCAGCGGCCGATGCCGCGTCCCGCACCGGTGACGATGGCGACCTTGCCTTCCAGTTTCCTGCTCATGGTGTGACTCCTCTTGTCTCTTGTAGATGGGTAGCGTCAGTTCTTGCCGTAGAGCGTGACCACGCACGCGCCGCCAAGACCGAGGTTGTGTTGCAGGGCCAGGCGCGCGCCTTCCACCTGGCGCTTGTCGGCCGTGCCGCGTAGCTGATGGGTCAGTTCGTAGCACTGGGCCAGCCCGGTGGCGCCGAGCGGGTGCCCCTTCGACAGCAGGCCGCCGGACGGGTTGGTCACGACCTTGCCGCCATAGGTGTTGTCGCCGTCCATCACGAACTTCTCGCCCTCGCCGGTGGGGCAGAAGCCGAGCGCCTCGTAGCTCAGCAGCTCGTTCTGGGCGAAGCAGTCGTGCAACTCGCATACGTCGATGTCCTGCGGGCCGATGCCGGCACGCTCGTACACCAGCTTGGCGGCGGCGCGGGCCATATGGCCGCCGACGTAGCTGATCATCGAGGGCGGATCGAACGATTCCACCGGGTCCGTCGTCATCGACTGGGCCACGATGACCACATCCGAACGCAGGTTGTGCTTGCGGGCAAAGCGCTCCGAGACGATCAGCGCGGCGGCGGCGCCGCACGTCGGCGGGCAGGCCATCAGGCGGGTCATCACGCCGGGCCACATCACCTTGTCGTTCATCACGTCTTCGGTGGTCAGCACGTTGCGGAACAGCGCCAGGGGGTTGTTGGCGGCGTGGCGGCTGGCCTTGGCGCGGATGGCGGCAAAGGTCTCCATGCGCGTGCCGTAGCGCTGCATGTGCTCGCGGCCGGCGCCGCCGAAGCTGCGCAGTGCCTGGGGAATGTCCGTGACGTCCTCGGTCAGCTTCTTGAGGATCGGCTGGAAGCGTGCGCGCGTGGGCGGGCGGTCGTCCCAGTGGGACTTCAGCGCGCCGGCCTGCATCTGCTCGAAGCCGAGCGCCAGCACGCAGTCGGCATCGCCCAGCGCCACGGCCTGGCGGGCCAGGTACAGCGCGGTGGAACCCGTCGAGCAGTTGTTGTTGACGTTGACGATGGGAATGCCGGTCAGGCCCACCTCGTACAGCGCGGTCTGGCCGCAGGTGGAGTCGCCGTAGACGTACCCCGCATAAGCCTGCTGGACCAGCTCGTAGCCGATGCCGGCATCGGCCAGCGCGCGGCGCACGGCTTCGGCGCCCATGTCGGTGTAGCTGGCGCTCGCGCCGGGCTTGGCGAACGGGATCATGCCCACGCCGCCGATGATGACTTTCTCGCTCATATCTATCCTCTCTCTATAGGGGGGAGCCGCCCGCCGTTACAGCTTGCGGGCAATCAGGTCGCGCATGACCTCGTTGGCGCCGCCCACCACGCGTGAGACGCGGTAGTCGGTAAAGGCCCGCGCGATGGGGTACTCGAGCATGTAGCCGTAGCCGCCATGGAGCTGGACCATATCGTCCAGACACTTCCACAGCGTCTCGGTGGCGTGCATCTTGGCGATGGCCGCCTCGTTCACGGTCAGCTTGCGGCGCAGGTGCTCGCCGAGGTAGTAGTCGACCATGGTGCGGATGGCCACGGCATGCGCCTTGGCGTCGGCCAGCTTGAAACGGGTGTTCTGGAAGTCCCAGATCGTGCCGCCGAAGGCCTTGCGCTCCTTCACATAGTCCACCGTGATGCCAAGCAGGCGCTCCAGCGCCACGGCGGCGTAGAGCGCGATGATCAGGCGCTCCTGGGCCAACTCCTGCATCAGGTAGCCGAAGCCCTGGTTCACCTCGCCCAGCAGGTTGCTGGCCGGCACGCGTACGTTGTCGAAGAACAGTTCGGCGGTGTCCGCGGCGGGCTGGCCCACCTTGTGGAGCTTGCGGCCCCGGCGGAAGCCCGCGCGGTTGGTCTCCACCATGATCAGGCTCACGCCCTTGGCGCCGGCCGCCGGATCGGTCTTGCAGATCACCATGATCATGTCGGCGCTCGTGCCGTTCGAGATGAACGTCTTGCTGCCGTTGATGACCCACTCGTCCCCATCCCGGACTGCCGTGGTGCGGCAGGCCTTGACGTCGGAGCCGCCACCGGGCTCGGTGATCGCCACGGCGAGGATGGTCTTGCCGGCGCAGATGTCGGGCAGCCAGCGCTGCTTCTGTTCCTCGGTGCCCAGCCGCGCGATATAGGGCGCGACGATGTCCGAGTGCAGGGAAAACCCCGAACCCGAGATCCCGGCGCGGTGCGTTTCCTCGAGCACGACCGCCGAGTGGCCGAAATCGCCGCCGCCGCCGCCGTATTCGGTGGGGATGGCCACGCAGAGCAGTCCTTCGCGGCCGGCCTTCAGCCAGCTCTCGCGGTCCACGCGGCCGTCCGCGTCCCACTGCGCCTGGCGCGGGGCGCATTCGCGCTCGAAGAAGCGCCGCGCGCTCTCACGGAGCATTTCGTGGTCTTCACGGAAAACGGTACGGGTTACTTCCACGGCACACCTCCTCTTCTGGTTATGGTCGGCGCGGCGTTGGGGGCACGCGCGGCCTGACGGAGATGATGGAGGGGGGGAAGGGGGGTGCGGCCTCCCCGGTTTGGGGAGGGGCGCGGCGCCGGGGGGCAGGGCGGTGGCGACTACCCGATTCGGGGAGGGGTGGTGCGCAATGCGGCCCCGCATCATTTCGCTCACCGCAGGCAGCCCGGGAGCCGCCAGGCGCTTGTCAATTCCGAACAGGAGAGTCTTCGTGGAAGTCGTTCGTAATGTTTATCGTGAAGATCACGAGCAGTTCCGCACCACCGTGCGCCGTTTCCTCGAGCGTGAATGTCTGCCGCGTCAGGAATCCTGGCTGGCCGACGGCATCGTCGACCGCGAGACCTGGCTGAAGGCCGGGCGCGAAGGCTTGCTGGGCACGTCCCTGCCGGAAGAGTATGGCGGTGGCGGTGGCGACTTCGGCCACGCGGCGATCATCGCCGAGGAAATGGCCGACGTGGGCGTCAGCGTGAGCTTCGGCCTGCATTCGGACATCGTCGCGCCCTACATCGCGCGGCTGGGCACGGAGGAGCAGAAGCAGCGCTGGCTGCCCGGCGTCTGCGCCGGCGAGACCATTCTCGCCGTGGCGATCACCGAGCCCGGCGGCGGCTCCGACGTCAAGGCCTGCCGCACCACGGCGGTCCGGGACGGCGACGAGTGGGTCATCAACGGCAGCAAGACCTTCATCTCCAACGGCTTTATCTCGGACATGGTGATGGTGATCTGCAAGACCGATCCCGCCGCCGGCGCCAAGGGCGTGAGCCTGATCATGGTGGAGACCAACCGCGAGGGCTTCCGCCGGGGCCGCAAGCTCCACAAGGTGGGCATGCACTCGCAGGACACCGCCGAGCTGTTCTTCGACAACGTGCGCGTGCCGGCCAGCAACCTGCTGGGCGAGGTCAACAAGGGCTTCGGCTACCTGATGCACGACCTGGCGCAGGAGCGCTTCATCATCGCCGTGGGCGCCGCCTCCAAGCTGGAGCGTCTGCTCGCCCAGACCGTCGATTATGTGAAGGACCGCAAGGCCTTCGGCGGCACGATCTGGGACTTCCAGAACACCAAGTTCAAGCTCGCCGATATCAAGGCGAATGCCGTGGCGCTGCGCACGATGGTGGACTACTACCTCGGCGAGCACATGCGCCGGGGCCTCTCGGGCGAGGAAGCCGCGATCGCCAAGCTGTACTCGACGGAAGTGCTGTGGAAGTGCATCGACGACATGGTGCAGCTGCACGGCGGCTACGGCTACATGCTCGAGTACCCGATCGCCCGGGCGTTCGTGGACATGCGCATCGCCCGCGTCTATGGCGGATCCAATGAAGTCATGCGTGAGCTCATCACGCGCAAGATGTAAGCACAACAAGACCAGCGAGGAGACAAGGCAATGTCAAAGCATGCAGTGGTAGCCGGGGTCGGCATGATCCCGTTCAAAAAGCCGGGTCAGAGCGAGTCGTACAGCGTGATGGGTGCCACGGCGGCGAAGCTGGCGCTCGAGGATGCGGGCCTGCCGTACGACAAGATCCAGCAGGCCTTCGTCGGCTACGTCTATGGCGATTCCACCTGCGGCCAGGCCGCGCTGTACAAGGTGGGCGTGACGGGCATTCCCATCGTCAACGTCAACAACAACTGCTCGACCGGCTCCAGCGCGCTGTTCCTGGCGCGCCAAGCCGTGGAGTCGGGCGCGGTGGAATGCGCGCTGGCGCTGGGCTTCGAATTCATGCAGCCGGGTGCGCTGAAGGGCAAGTGGGATGACCGCGAGGGTCCGCTCGATGGCTTCACCGCGATCGGCGGCCACCTGATCCAGGACGCCGTGGATGCCGGCGTACCGCGCGCGCTGACGCTGTTCGGCGGCGCCGGCCGCGAGCATATGGAGCAGTACGGCACCAAGCTGGAGACCTTCGCCCGGATCCGCGCCAAGGCCAGCCGTCACGCCGCCAACAACCCGCTCGCTGTGTTCCGCGACGTAGTGACGCCGGAAGACGTGATGAACGAGAAGGTGATGTGGCCGGGCGTGATGACGCGCTCGATGGCCTGCCCGCCGACGTGCGGCGCGGCCGCCGCCATCGTCTGTACCGAGGCCTTCGCGCGCAAGCACAACCTGCGGACCGACGTGCGCATCCTGGCGCAGTCGATGACCACCGACGTGCCGGACAGCTTCGCGCCGCCGTCGATGATCCGCCTGGTGGGCTTCCACATGGCGCAGAACGCCGCCAAGGCCGTCTACGAGCAGGCTGGCGTGAGCCCGTCCGATATCCAGGTCTGCGAGCTGCACGACTGCTTCGCGCACAACGAGCTGCTGACCTATGAGTCGCTCGGGTTCGCCAAGGTGGGCGAGGCCGAGAAGATGGTGATGGATGGCGACAACACCTACGGCGGCAAGGTCGTCACCAATCCGTCGGGCGGCCTGCTCTCCAAGGGCCATCCGCTGGGCGCGACGGGCCTGGCCCAGTGCTACGAACTGACCAACCAGCTGCGCGGCACGGCCGACAAGCGTCAGGTGGAGAACGTGCAGCTCGCGCTGCAGCACAACCTCGGCCTGGGCGGCGCCTGCGTGGTGACGCTCTACGGCCGCGGCTGAACCGTCCAATCGAAGAGGAGACAAGAACATGGCAGACAAGAGCATGATCGGGCTCGGCCTGGGCAAGGGCTCGATCGAGGTCGAGAAGGGGCGCCTGCGCTTCTTCGCCAAGGCCATCGGCGAGACCGATGCGATCTACACCGACGAAGCCGCCGCGCGGGATGCCGGGCATCCCACGCTGCCGGTGCCGCCGACCTTCCTGATGTGCCTGAACAGCGACGTCTCGGCAGGCGTGGACCGCATGGGCCTGCTGAAGCTGGACCTCGCGCGCATCCTGCACGCCGAGCAGGCGTTCGACTATCACCAGATGGCCTACGCCGGCGACACGCTGCATTTCGAAACCACCGTGACCGATGTGTACGACAAGAAGGGCGGCGCGCTGCACTTCGTGGTCAACACGACGCGTGTGACCAACCAACGTGGCGAGCACGTGGCCGACATGCGCGGCACGCTCGTGGAACGCCGTGGCTAAGGAGACAACGACCATGCAAGCCCCCCGTTTCAACGATGTGAAGGTTGGCGACCAACTCCCGCCGCTGGCCCTGCCGGCGATCAACCGCACCACGCTGGCGCTGTACTGCGGCGCCTCCGGCGACCACAACCCGATCCACATCGATCTCGACTTCGCCCGCAAGGCGCGCATGCCGGACGTGTTCGCGCACGGCATGCTCTCCGCCGCCTACCTGGGCCGCCTGCTGACCGGCTGGGTGCCGCAGACGCAGGTGCGCAACGTGGCCATCCGCTTCACCGGCATCACGCACCTGGGCAACCAGCCCACGTGCACCGGCGTGGTGACCGAGAAATTCGAGGCCGATGGCGAGCAGCGCGTGAAAGTGGCGCTGCGCTGCGCCAACCAGTATGGCGAGGACAAGCTGCTGGGCGAAGCCATCGTCGCCCTGAAGTAAGCCGGCTCCCCATCGCACCCCAGACGAATCGATACAGGAAGAACAGACATGAGCAAACTCGCAGGCAAGTCCGCCATCGTCACCGGCTCGGGCCGTGGCATTGGCCGTGAAGTGGCGCTGAAGCTGGCATCCGAAGGTGCCCGCGTGGTGGTGAACGACCTGGATGCCGATCCGGCCGCCGAAGTGGTGGAGCTGATCCGCGCGCAGGGTGGCGAAGCCGTGGCATGCGTCGGCAGCGTCACTGCCCCCGATTTCGCCGACCGCCTGGTCAAGACAGCCGTCGAGCACCACAAGGGCATCGACATCATCATCAACAATGCCGGCTACACCTGGGACAACGTCATCCAGAAGATGACCGATGAGCAGTGGTATGCCATCCTTGACTGCCACCTGACCGCGCCGTTCCGCATCCTGCGCGCCGCCCAGCCGGTGATCAGCGCGGCGGCCAAGGCCGAAGCGGCCGAGGGCCGCGAAGTGTTCCGCAAGATCGTCAATATCTCGTCCGGCGCGGCGGGCGGCAACCCGGGCCAGTCGAACTACTCGGCGGCCAAGGCCGGCATCCTGGGCATGACCAAGACCCTGGCCAAGGAATGGGGCCGCCTCAAGGTCAACGTGAACGCGGTGGCTTTCGGCCTGATCGAGACGCGCCTGACGCAGGCTCTGGCCGGCGACCAGAGCAAGACCGTCAACATCGAAGGCCGGGAGATCAAGGTCGGTGTGCAGCAGGCGATGCTCGACGGCGTAAGCCGCATGACGCCGCTGGGCCGCGCCGGCAAGCCGGAAGAGGCCGCTGGCGCCGTGTACCTGTTCTGCACGCCGGAGTCGAACTTCCTGTCCGGGCAGGTCGTCTACTGCGGTGGTGGCCCCGGCGGCAATTTCTAAGCCCGGCTGCACCCGGAAGACCCACAGAGCGGCCCGCCAAGAGGCCGCTACCGCCCCTCTCGGTTGGTGACGGAGACACATCCCATGTACATGACACAATCGCTGCACAGATCGTTGCAGCAACGGCCGGACAAGACGGCCGCGCGTTTCCAGGGCCGCAGCCAGACCTATGCCGAACTGGCCGATCGCGTGGCGCGGCTGGCCGGCGCGCTGAAAAAGCTCGGCGTGACCGACGGCGAGCGCGTGGCGATGTTCTCGCTCAATTCGGCCCGCTATATCGAGTACTACATGGCCGTGCCGTGGGCCGGCGCGGCGCTCAATCCGGTGAACACGCGCTGGAGCGCGGCCGAGATCCTGTATTCGTTCAATGACTCGGGCACCGCCGTCCTGATCGTCGACGACCCCTTCACGGTCGTCGCCCGCAAGGTGGCCGCCGAATGCCCGACGTTGCGCCACGTCATCTACGCCGGCGACGGTGAGACGCCCGAGGGCATGCTGAACTACGAGGCACTGGTCGCCGACAGCGAACCGGTGGAAGACGCCTACCGCCACGGCGACGACCTGGCCGGCATCTTCTACACGGGCGGTACCACAGGCTTCCCGAAGGGCGTGATGCTCAGCCACACGAACCTCGTTTCCTCGGCTTGCAACCAGCCGATGACGGGCACTTTCGACGAAACCATCGTGATGCTGCACGTCATGCCGATGTTCCACCTGGCGTGTTTCGCGGCGATCAACGCCGTCTTCCTGGTCGGTGGCACGCACGTGCCGATGACGGCTTTCGATCCGGGCCAGATGCTGGAGACCATTGCGCGCGACCGCGTGACCTCGGTGCTGCTGGCGCCGACCATGATCCAGATGGGGCTCGACTGGCGCGAACAGAATCCGCAGCGCTCGGCCGATCTCGACCTGTCGTCGCTCGGCCTGATCCGCTACGGCGCTTCGCCGATGACGCCCGCGCTGCTGGCCCGTACCCGGGCCGCGTTCCCGAACGCGCAGTTCGCGCAGGGCTATGGCATGACCGAATTGGCGCCAGTGGCCACGCTGCTCGGCCCCGAGTATCACAGCGAGGCCGCCCTGGCGAGCGGCAAGATGCACTCGGTGGGACGCCCCGCGCCGATGGTGGAAGTGAAGATCGTCGACCAGCAGGGCCGCGAGGTGCCGCGCGGCACGGTGGGGGAGATCGCCGTGCGCGGCCCCAACGTGATGCTCGGCTACTGGAACCAGCCGGAAGCGACCGCGGAGGCCGTGCGCAACGGCTGGATGCATACCGGCGACGGCGGCTACATGGACACGGACGGCTTCGTGTTCCTGGTCGACCGCATGAAGGACATGATCATCAGCGGTGGCGAGAACGTCTATTCCGCCGAGGTGGAGCGCGCGCTGGCGAGCCACCCGGCGGTGGCGCAAGTCGCCGTGATCGGCGTGCCGCACGAGAAGTGGGGCGAGTCCGTGCATGCGGTGGTGGTGCTGAAGGCGGGTGCGGAAGCCACGCTCGAGTCGATCCAGAACCATTGCCGGGAGCTGATCGCGGGGTACAAGATCCCGCGCAGCGCCGACTTCGTCGACGGCCTGCCGCTGTCCAGCGTCGGCAAGGTGCTCAAGAACGAGCTGCGCAAACGCCACTGGAAGTCGTAGACGTCGATGGTCGCGTCTCCCTGCATCCTGCCCAAGATCGTGCCGCCGCGCCCCGCAAGCGACGCGATCTCGCGCGATCGGCTGATCGGCCGGCTGCAGGCCGCCAGCGACCGCAAGCTGGTGCTGCTCACGGGCGGCGCCGGCTTCGGCAAGACGACGCTGATGGCGCAGTGGCGCCAGCGGCTCGACAAGGCCGGCGCGCGCGTGGCCTGGCTCACGCTGGCCATGCAGGATGGTGCATTGCCGACGTTCCGCACCATCCTGGCCGGGGCGCTCGGGCACGCGGGCCTCGCCATCGAGGCTGGCGAGGGCGGGGAGGGTGGGGAGGGCGGGGAGGGCAGCGAGGCGTTGATCGCGTCGCTGCTGGAAGTGCTCGCGCGCACGCCGGCCGACCTGTACCTGATGATCGACGATTTCCATCATGTGCAGGACCCCGCCACGCTGACGCTGGTGCAGGCGTTGACCGACGCCATCCTGCCCGGCCTGCATCTGGTGATCGCCTCGCGCACCGTGCCTGCGCTGCGGCTCGGGCGCCTGCGGGCCATGGAAGAGTTCGTGGAAATCGACGGGGCCGAACTGACGTTCGACTTCGACGAGACGGCGGCTTTCCTGACGGCGCGTGCCGGCGTGCCGGCCAATGCCGAGGTGGCGCGGCAGGTGCACGAGATTACCGAAGGCTGGCCGGTGGGCGTACGGCTGGCGGGCCGCACGCGCGACGCCGCCTGCGATAGCGCCGGCGATATGCCGGCCCGCGTGGGCGACGGCGGCAACCTGGAGGCTTACCTGTCGGAGGAGGTCATCGACGAACTGCCGGCCGAGTTGCTCGACTTCATGCTGCATGTGTCGGTGCTGCGCAGCTTCCAGGCTGACCTCGCGGCATTCGTCACCAGCCGCGACGATGCCGCGACCCTGATCGACCAGATTCTGGGGCGCCACGTGTTCCTGCGGCGCGTGGACCGCCGCGACGATCTGGCGTGGTATCGCTTCCATCCGATGTTCGTCGCCTACCTGGACAAGCGCCGGGCGCAGGCGGGCATCGACCCGAAGCCACTGCACCGCCGCGCGGCGCTCTGGTTTGTGCAGCAGGGGCGGTTCGCCGACGCGATGCGCAGCGCCGCGCTCTGCGACGACCTGGAGCTTGCCACGCAGCTGGTCGATGGCGGGCTGCCGCCGGCGCATTCGCTGGCGCACCTCGGCGTGGTGGCGCGCTGGACCGAAAGCGTAGGCGGCAACCGCATGGCGGCCCATCCGCGCCTGTTGCGCATGGGCGCGTGGGCGTCCGCGCTGACCGCGCGCATGGACCTTGCCGAACGCTGGCTCACGCGTCTGGAGACCACGGCGGAAGCCGACGGCCTGGCCGAAGACCCCATCGAGCTGCGCCATCGGCTGCTGCTGCGCGCCGTGCTGGCCACCCATGGCGACGACGAGCCCAGCGCGCGCGCCGCCTTGCAGGGGCTGGATGCGATCCCGGCGCGGTCGCTGCCGGGTGGGCTGGAGGATGTTGAACTGGCGGTGCGCCTGCACTGGCTCTCGGCACAGGGCCACCATCTGGCGGCGCGCTGCCTGTACAGCGCCCCGGCGGCACGCGCCACGCGCACCGGCCGTGGCGAGCTGGCGCTGGTGGCGGCGGCCGCGGCGGCCAACGTGGCGATGCGCGAAGGCAACGCGCTCGAGGCGGAGCGCATCGGCGCCGCCGCGCTGCGCCGCGCGCGGACCATCCACGGCAGTGGGGCGCTCTGCGCGACCCTTTGCGCCGGCGTGGTGGCGCAGGCATGGTTCGAACTCGACCGCCTGGACGAGGCGTACGCCGCGCTGGCGGCGTGCCGGGTGCGCCTGCGCGGGGCCTCGGCGGAACTGCAGGTACGCGCCGCGCGCGTCTTCGGCCGCATCCAGGCCCTGCGCGAGGCCCCGCAGGATGCGCTCGCCTATTTCACGCGCGCGGAGGCGCATTTCCGGGCGACGGGCATGGATCGCGGCGTGGTGGCAATGGTCGCCGAACAGCAGCGGCTGGTGCTGTCCTATGGCGACCGCCGTCACGCGCAGGCCCTGCAGGCGGTGCTCGACGGCTACGCGGCACGGCATCCGGGCGATGGCATTCACGATGTGGAGATTGGCGCGACGGCGGCGTTGGGACGCGCGCGGCTGGCGCTGGCGCAGGACGCTCCGCAGGAGGCGCTGTCCGCGCTGGAGACGCTGCGACGGTTTGCTGCCGGGCGCGGGTGCGAGCGCCTGCAGGCCGTGGCCGACCTGCTACAAGCCCGCGCGCTTGAAGCGCTGGGCCGCAGCGCACAGGCCCAGGCTTGCGCGCAGTCGGCCGTGGCCACGTGCTACCGGCTCGGGCTCCATCGCACCTTGATCGAGGAGGGCGCCGGCCTGCACCCGATGCTGCTGCGCGCCGCCACGCATGGTGGCGCGGCGCTGGTCGACCATGTGCGCGCGCTGCTGGGCGAGTCGGGCGGTGTCTCGGCGCCAGCCATGGCCCCCGCGCCCGTTTCGACCGTTTCGACAGTTTCGACCGTTTCGACCGCTTTGCCCGCCTCACCCCCGCCGGCACCCGCCGCGCCGGTGCGCACCATCGCCGCCACGCCGGGACTCACCCGGCGCGAACAGGAGGTGCTTGCGCTGCTCGAACAGTCCATGTCGAACAAGCGGATTGCGCTGACGCTGAACATCAGCGTGCAGACGGTCAAGTGGAACCTCAAGAAGATCTTCGTCAAGCTGCAGGTGACCAGCCGCTACGAAGCCATCGTCGCGGCCCGCAAGCTCGCCACCTGCGAGCAGTGAGCCGGGCATCCTCGTTTCAAACACCCGAAGTCCAACCCTCAGGGAGACACAGCGCATGTATCAGCTCGACCATTTCTATATTGGCGGCCAATGGGTGGCGCCAGCGGCGGGCGCCGGCCGCTTCGACATCGTCAATCCGGCCACCGAGGCGGTGATTGGCCACGTGGCCATGGGCGGCGCGGCCGATGTCGATGCCGCCGTGGCGGCGGCCCGGGCGGCCTTCCCGGCCTGGTCGGCCACCACCCGCGAAGCCCGCGTGGACGTGCTGACGCGGCTGATCGCGCTGTACAAGACGCGCATGGACGATATCGCGCTGGCCATCCACCACGAGATTGGCGCGCCGCAATGGCTGTGCAAGGTCAAGCAGGCGCCGCTCGGCCTGCAGATGCTGGAGTCGGCGCTGGCCGCGCTGAAGGAAGCGGATTTCACGCGGCAGCTGGGCGGCACCGAGGTGGTCAGCGAGCCGATTGGCGTGGCCGCGCTGATCACGCCGTGGAACTGGCCGGTGACGACGATCGCCACCAAGGTGGGTTCGGCGCTGGCGGCGGGGTGCACAGTGGTGCTGAAGCCGTCGGAGCTGGCGCCGCTCGATGCGCGGATCTTCGCCGAGATCGTGCACGCAGCCGAGGTGCCGGCGGGGGTCTTCAATATGGTCTATGGCGATGGGCCGACGGTCGGCGCGGCGCTGTCGCGCCATCATGACGTCGATGTGATCTCGATTACAGGCTCCACGCGGGCCGGGATCGAGGTGGCGGCGGCTGCCGCCGGCACGGTCAAGCGCGTGCTCCAGGAGTTGGGCGGCAAGTCGGCCAACGTGATTCTGGACGATGCGGACCTGCGCGCGGCGGTCTCGGACGGCGTGATCAGCTGCATGATCAACTCCGGCCAGACCTGCGTGGCGCCTACGCGTATGCTGGTGCCGCGCCATCTGCACGAGCAGGTCGTGGCCATCGCGGGGGCCACGGTCGCCGCGCTGAAGGTGGGCGACCCGACGCAGCCCGACAGCAAGGTCGGTTCGATGGCCAACCGGGCCCAGTTCGAGAAGGTCCAGCGCCTGATCGGCATTGGCATCGAGGAGGGCGGGCAGGTGGTGGCGGGGGGTGTCGGCCGGCCCGAAGGGCTGGCGTCGGGCTATTTCGTGCGGCCGACCGTCTTCGCCAACGTCCGCAACGACGCCACCGTGGCGCGCGAGGAGATCTTCGGCCCGGTGCTGGCGATCATTCCTTATGACTCGGAGGAAGAGGCGATTGCCATCGCCAACGACACCGAATATGGGCTCGCCGCCTATGTCTGGTCGGGCGATCCGGCCCGGGCGCGCCGCGTGGCGGGACGTCTGCAGGCTGGCATGGTGCGGATCAACGGCGCCCAGCCGCACAGCGGCGCGCCATTCGGCGGATACAAACGGTCTGGCAATGGCCGCGAGTTCGGCAGCTACGGGCTGGCTGAATATATGGAAGTCAAGGCCATCGCGGCCTGACCGGCGCCTGCTCCGGGTCTGGCGCCGGCTGGCGTCGGGCCCGATCTGAGACAGGAGGCGCCGAAGATTTCTGTCCCGGCAATGCGCGTAGTCATTCCCGCGACATGGAATATGGGTATACGAGAACTAAAACAGATGCCCCGGGAAACGTTCCCAAAGCCATACATTATCAAGACTGCAAAAAGCAGAAAGCCCCGCCAGTGGCGGGGCTTCCCAGGCAAGATATTGCCGGGCGCTTCAGGCGGTTATCAAACTGCCTGAATCTTCGTGGCCTGTTCGCCCTTCTGGCCCATTGCCTTGACGTAGCGGACCTTCTGGCCTTCCTTCAGCGACTTGAAGCCATTGCCTTCAATCGCCGAGAAATGCGCGAACAGGTCGTTGCCGCCTGCGTCCGGGGTGATGAAGCCGAAGCCCTTGGCGTCGTTGAACCACTTAACGGTACCGGTTTCCATATATCTTTCCAACCTTGAATTTCAGATGAGCGTAATCGCCCGACGAGGCATGATCTTCGCAACAGCCCGCGTCGAAAAATTCGTTAGAGGGCAGTGCGCATGCGAGGACCCATTCTGCCGGTTTTTTTTCGCGTGTCAATCGGACTAAGCCCCTAACGGTATTTCGGCATGCAAACAGCAGATATTAGAGTTTTCTACATCGAACACGGTTTTGTCTGACATCTCAACACCTTGGACGATGGTAAGACAGGGTTATCCGCATACCGAGTATCGATAGTCGGTACGAATTCGCGCGATTCCGTTCCGCCGGGCAGTTCGGTGGCCCCCTTCCCGCCATGGCGCCGAATGCTTCAAACTCCTGTACTCCATATGGACTATGGCATTTGGCGGAGGATGCCACGACAATTGCCGCCAATAGAAAACAACGTCGTCTGGACACCAGGCGGCGCGCGCCCAAGGCGCAATTTGAACGTAGAACGGGGATTTTCATGTCAATCGAGCCATAGCCTGGCCGACCGGACGTGCATGCGCGCGTCGCCAGGGTCGGCCTGCCTCGGTCCCTATCGGCCCATATCCGGGCTGGACGGACTCCCGCCACAATTTTTCACAATCCATTCCCAGCGAATGCCCTAGCATCGCCCCTTGCCCGGCACATTAGGGAAAATCCCGTATCGATGGCCACGGGGACGGGCATCGCGCGGGCAGCGCCGCCAACGGCGCGCCCAAGGCATAACAGAAGAAGCGGATAACAGCCAGTGAAGCAAGTGCAACGTTCAATCCGGGGACTTTTCGGCCATGCCGGCGATGCCAGCCAGGCGCCGTCGCGGGCTACCGCCCCATGGCAACGCGCCATGGCGGTCGTGGCGGTGCTGGCGTCCGCGCTCGGCGTGGTGCTGGGCACGCTGACGCCTTCGACGGCGGTTCAGGCCCAGCCGGCGGCCGATCTGGCCCGGCCGGCCGCGCCCAACGTCGCCTTCCATTACGGCAGCAAGCCCCCCGTGGACGCCCTGCAGGCCTTCGACGTGGCCGTGGTGGAGCCCGACAGCGGCTTCGACCCGCGCCGCGTCTCCACGCCGCAGACGGCGTGGTTCGCCTACGTGAGCCTGGGCGAGGTGCTGCCCAGCCGGGCCTACTTCCCGGACATCCCCAAGAACTGGCTGGTGGGCAGCAACGACGCCTGGCAGGCACGCGTGGTCGACCAGGCCGCCGACGGCTGGCCGGCATTCTATGTCGACAAGGTCATCGCCCCGCTGTGGGAGCGCGGCTATCGCGGCTTCTTCCTCGATACGATGGATTCCTATCACCTCGTGGCCAAGACCGACGCAGAGCGCGCCCGGCAGGAAGCCGGCATGGTGCGTGTGATCCAGGCCATCAAGGCCCGCTACCCCGAGGCCCGGCTGCTGTTCAACCGGGGCTTCGAGATCCTGCCGCAGGTCCACAGCCTGGTCTACGGCGTGGTGTTCGAATCGCTGTTCCGGGGCTGGAACCAGGCGCAGGGCCGCTATACGGAAGTCAGCCAGCAGGACCGCGACTGGCTGCTGGCACAGGCCCGCGTCATCCGCGAGCAGTACAAGCTGCCGGTCATTTCCATCGATTACTGCCCGCCGGCCGACCGCCGCTGCGCGCGTGACACCGCGCGCCGCATCCGCGCGCTCGGCATCACGCCGTATGTCACCGATTCCGGCTTGCAGACCGTGGGCGTCGGCCAGATCGAGGTCATGCCGCGCCGCGTGCTGGTGGTGCAGGAGAGCGAGCCCGGCGTGGCCATCGACAACACGGAAGGTGTGCGTTTTGTCTCCATGCCGATCAATTACCTGGGCTACCGGGTGGACTTCGCCGAGACGCGCGATCCGTTGCCCGAGATCGGCCCGGACCGCTATGCTGGCGTGGTGGTCTGGTCCAACGGCTATTTCACCCAGCAGCCCGGCCGTTTCCTGGCCTGGGTGGAGAAGCAGATCGCCCAGGGTGTGCCCGTGGTCTTCATGAACGGCTTCGGCGCTCCCGTGGCCGGCTCGCTGGCGCGCACGCTGGGGCTCAAGCCGGTGAAGGGGCGCGTTTCCGGGCCGGTGTCGATTGTGTCGAAGGACCCGATGGTGGGCTTCGAGATGCCGGTCGCCCCGGACCGCACGGAGGCCGTGCCGGTGCAGGTGCAGGACGGCGCCGCCAACACGCGGTCGCTGCTGCGCATGCGATCGGGCACGCTGACCTTCGACGCCGCTGCCATCACGCCATGGGGCGGATACGTCACAGGCCCATACGCGGTGCGCCAGAACGTGGCGACCGACCAGGACCGCTGGACCATCCAGCCGCTCCAGTTCCTGCGCGAGGCGCTGCGCCTGCCGCAGATGCCCGTCCCCGATTCCACGACGGAGAGTGGCCGCCGCCTGCTGACCATCCATATCGATGGCGACGGCTTTGCCTCCAAGGCCGAGATCCCCGGCGGCGGTTTTTCGGGCGAGGTGCTGTTCCGCGAGATCTTCGACAAATACCGCCTGCCGATGACGATGTCCGTGATCGAGGGCGAGGTGGGCAAGTCGGGCATGTACCCGAAGCTGACGGCCGAGCTGGAGCCGATCGCCCGCAAGATCTTCGCCCAGCCCTACGTGGAAGTGGCCAGCCACACCTACTCGCACCCGTTCGAGTGGGGCCGCACCGTGCCCGGTCACGAGAACGACGCCCGGATCCAGGAGGGCGACGAGGCCTATCACCTGGCGATTCCCGGCTACAAGATGGACCTGAACCGCGAGATCGGCGGGTCGATCGACTATATCAACAAGGTGCTGGCGCCCCCGGGCAAGCCGGTGAAGATGGTGCTGTGGCCCGGCGACTGCCAGGCCCCGCCCGAGGCGCTCAAGCTGACCGAGCAGGCCGGCGTGCTGAACATGAATGGTGGCGACACCATGATCACGCGCAGCAACCCGAGCTGGACCGCCATTGCGCCGCTGGGCATCCACAAGGCCGACAACACCTTCCAGGTCTTTGCGACCAACCAGAACGAGAACATCTACACCAACCTGTGGCACGGCCCGTACTACGGCTTCGAGCGCGTGATCGAGACCTACGAGCTGACCGAGAAGCCGTACCGCTTCAAGGCCGTGAACATCTACTACCACAGCTATTCGGGCACCAAGGTGGCGTCGCTGCGGGCGCTGCGCAAGGTCTATGACTACGTGCTCACGCAGCCGCTGCTGCCGATCCATTCCACTGACTACGTGCTCAAGGTCATCGACTGGCAGGGCATGGCCGTGGCGCGCGAGCTGGGCGAGGGCGCGAATGGTGAGAATGGTGAGATGGGCGCGCCGGCCGCCGGGGCCTGGGTGGTGCGGGGCGATGGCAACCTGCGCAACCTGCGCTGGAACGGCACGGGCGTGCCGGACGTGGCCACCGCGCGCGGCGTGACCGGCTCGTCGCCGGCGCCGGGCGGCGGTACCTACGTCCACCTCGACGGCGGCAATGCACGCTTTCAGATCGTGCCGGCCGCCACGCGCGCCGTGCCCGAGATCCCCGAGGCCAACGGCCTGGTGCGAGACTGGCAGCGCGACGGCCAGGTCACGCGCTTCCGTTTCAGCGGCTACTACAAGCCCTTCTTCCGGCTGGCCAATGCCGGCCAGTGCAGTGTGACGGTCGACGGCAAGCCCGTCGCCGGTGTGCGCGAGCGCAACACACTGCGTATCGATACCCCCGCGGTGAATGATCCGATCCATGTCCAGCAACAAGTCGAAGTCCGCTGCGCCGGCTGAGCGCGAGCGGCTGTTGCCGCCCGCGCTGGTCCTGACCTTCACCGCCATGGTGGGGGTGGGACTCGCGCTGATGTTCCCGCGTGAAACGCTGCGCGAGCGCCTGCTCGGCCAGGGCCGCACCGTCGACGGCCTGACCGTGGCCTACCTCGAGGCGTGGTCGCGCGTGGCCCCCAACGACACCAGTTTCATGGGTGTGCTGGCGGAGCAGTACGCCCGCAGCGGCCGGCTCGACGACGCCGAGGCCATGCTCGCCCGCATGCAGGCGGTGCAGGGCGCGGACCTGAGCGGCCCGATCCTGCGCACCCGGATCGAGATCTCCCAGCAGCGCGCCTACGCGGCGCTGCCGGAGACGCCCGAGCGCGCGCGGCGGCTGGCGACGATGAACGACCTGCTGAAGGACGCCACCACGCCGGCGCAGATGCGCAAGTGGTCGCTCGCCGATCTGCAGGCGCTGGCCACGCAGTCGCGCCAGATCGGTGCGGCGGACCCGGCCGGCAAGCTGTTCCGCGAACTGGCCGTGCGTGACCCCGGCAACGCTGACTTCTACAACAAGCAGCTCGCCGGCATCGCGCTGGCCGGCGGCAACTATCGCGACTCCGCCCAGGCGCTGTTCGACGCCCAGGCGCGCGCCAAGAACCTGTACGAGCAGCGCACGCTGTTCCTGCAGGCGCTGCAGACGCTGCAATCGGGCAACCTGCTCGACGAAGCGCTGGCGGAAGCCGAGCGCCGCGGCGGCAAGCTGCTCGATGATGCCGAAGTGCTGCGCTACCTGACCAAGCTGGCGCTGGCGGCGGGCAAGCCCGAGGTGGCGGCGAAGTACGTGGAGCGGCTGCTGAAGCTGTCGGCCAACAAGCCGATGGGCGCGACGCTGCTCGCGCAGGCCCATCTGCGCCGTGTCTCCGACACCGAACCGTGGCTGGCCCGCGAGGTGGTGTTCCTCGACGGCCCGCGCGGCGTGAAGCTGCGCGACAAGCTGGCGGCAGCCGGCGAACTCGGCGTGCGCCACGTGGCGGACACCGGCAATGTCTCGCAGGCCGACGCCCAGGCGGCGGCCAAGGCCGAAGTGGCGGCTGCGGCAGCCGAAGGCAAGGCGTTCAATGCCGACGACTACGATCTCGCCTATCGCGTGTTCCTGGCCGCCGGCAAGCTCGACCAGGCGCAGCGCGTGGCGCAGACCGCCGTGCAGAAGCTGCCGAACGAGCCGGTCTGGCGTGAGCGGCTGGCGCAGGTGGCCGAATGGAACCGCCAGCCGATGATCGCGCTGCAAAGCTGGCTCCAGTACGCCCAGGCCACCAACGACGAGCGCGCGTGGAACAACGTCATGCGGCTGGCCCCGGGCCTGTCCGACGACCGCGCCTATCTGGCGGCGCTGCGGCATCGCGCCGGCGGCGGCGACCTGAAGACCATCGACGAAGTGGTGGCTGCCTACGAGCGGCTGGGCGAGCCCGAGGCCGGCATGGCCTTCCTCGATTCCCTCAGCAGCGGCCCGCACGCCCGCGAGGTGATGGAGCGTAACGCGCAGCTGGCCGAGCGCGCAGGCCGCGACGGCCGTGCCTTCGAGCTGTACGGCCAGCTGCAACAGCGCTTCGGCCCCCGGCCCGAGTACGCGCTCAAGCGCGCCAATATGCTCTACGTGGGTGGCCGGCTGACGCAGGCCATGGACGCGATGCTGCCCGCGCGCGCCAAGGCCGGCCCGCGCGACCTGCTGTACTGGCGCACCTACACGGACCTCGCGCGGCTGACGCAGCGCGACGACCTGCTCGCGGACGGCTACCGCCAGATGATGATCGCGGTCAGCAACACGCACGACGACCATTGCATGACGATGCCGCCCGGCGCCGCGCGCAACGACTGTCTGGCCGAAGTGCGCGATACCGAGGAAGCCGATTTCTCGAACCTGATCCAGTACTACGACAAGACGCCGATCGATGCCGGCCGGATTGCCGAGGCCGGCTGGCGCAAGGGCGGCAAGCGCGAGCAGCTCGAACTGGCTATCTATTACTACACGCGCGCCCATGCCTACGTGCGCGTGGAGCGGCTGTTCGCCAGCCTGACGCCGGAGCAGAAGCGCGACGCCGAAGGATCGGCCACGTTCCTGATGCGCCGCGCCGAATACTGGCGCCTGACCGGCGACCGCGAGCACGCGCTGGCCGACCTGCGCCACGCGGTGGGCCAGCCCGATGCGGACAGCGAGACCTTCGCCGCGCTGCTGTGGGCGCTGGTCGACATGGGCACGGACAGCGAAGTGCGCGCCGTGATGCTGCGCCTGAAGCCCGAGGCCGAGGACGATCCCGGTCTCTGGGGCGCCTACGCCGCCGGCGCCATGCGCTTCCAGGACGGCCGCACGGCGCTGCACTACCTGCACAAGATCCAGATGGGCAAGAGCGCCGATCCGCTCTGGCTGGGGCTGCTGGCCGATGCGTACGAGGCCATCGGCCAGACGCAGATGGCGTGGCGCATCCGCAAGCAGGCGTGGATCGACCTTCACAAAGCGTGGTCGCCTGCCGGGCTGCAGGGTGCCGATGCACCGCAGGCCGGCGAGGAGGACGACGCGGCCACTGACCCCGAAGACGAGGAAAACGCGCAGGGCGCCCCGGCGCGCGCGGACCTGCGCCGCCAGACGGTGGCGCTCGGCCAGGTGTTCGCGTCGGGCGATGTCTCGCGCAGCCTCGTCATCGAAATGCTGCGCCGCGACCGCGCGGAAGTGGCTGCGCGCCGTCAGTCGCCGGGGGATCTGCCGTCGGTCACCGGTGCGTCGAAGCTAGGCGAGGTGCCGGGCCTGCCGCCGCTGGTGGTGGCGCCGCCGGCCGAACTGACCGAGCGCGAGCGCCGTCGCCAGAGCCTGATCTCGGCCGCCAGCCGCGAGGTGGCGCTAGCCTGGGCGATGTCGTCGGAGTCGAACGAGCTGGCCCGCGCGTGGCTGGCGCGGCAGTACGTCAAGACGCTCCAGCGGCCGGCGTACGCCGAAGTGTCGATCGCGCTCGACAACAACGACCTGAACGCGCTGGACCGCATCATGGAGCGCCAGGCGGGCCGCGTGCCCGTGGCGAGCCAGATCGAGGCCAATCGCCAGCTTGACCGCATCTCGGCCGCGCAGACCCAGGCGTTCGAGACCCAGGAGCTGGCCCGCACCGACGACACCCTGCAGGAGACCCTGCAGGATGCGCTGCTGTTCAACGCGCAGGCCATCGAGCCGCGCGTGACCTTCCAGCACCAGAAGCCGCTCGAATACTTCGAATACAGCCTGGGCGCCGGTGCCCGGCTGTGGGACGGCTACGCGGTGGGCCTGCGCGGCGTGTTCCGCGACCAGCGCAGCACCGATCCGACCCAGCTGGCCAACGTGCCGGCGGGCGACCGCCGCGCCGAGCTGACGCTGGACTACCGCGACTCGCAGAAGCGCTGGCTGGTAGGCGTGGGCCGCCGCGACGGCCTGGAGAGCTTCACCACCGCGCGCATGACCGGCCAGTGGAATCTGGAAAGCCGGGTGTCGTTCACGACGCTGGCCGGCTACAACCAGCAGGCCGACGAATCGTCGCAACTGCGCGTGGGCGGCATGAAGGATGTGCTGGGCGCCGGCGCCACGTGGCGGCTGGGCCTGCGCGAGTTCATCAGCGGACGCTTCGAATACAGCCATTTCTATGGCCAGGACCGCAGCGCGCTGGGCCATGGCCTGCTGTTCGACGTGGAGGCCGGCTACCGCATCCGCACGCAGTATCCGGACTACACGGTGCGCGCCGTGGCCACGCGCGGCATCTACACCCGCAACAGCGGCACGCTCACGCCGGCCCTGCAGCGGCTGATGCCGGCCGATGACGACGAGGCGAACACCGCGTTCTACATGCCGCAGAGCTTCACGCAGACCGGCGTGCTGTTCGGCTTCGGCACCGATCTGCTCGCCGAATACACGCGCAAGTGGCGGCCGTTCGCGGAGGTGGGGGCGCTGTACGACTCGCGCGCCGGCCACAACTTCCACGGGCAGGCAGGCCTGGCCGGGTCGGTGTTCGGCAACGACCACCTGGCGCTGTATATCTCGCACGACACCGCGGCCCGCACCAGCGGGACGCCGCTGACCGAGGTCGGCCTGCGCTATCGCTGGCTGTACTGACGATTGACGACGAAGGTTTTCAAGGTAAACGAGGGGAATCCCATGAAAAAGACAATGACTGGCAAGGGCCGCATCGGGCGGATGGCAGCATGGATCGGTGCCGTTGGCGCGGCACTGTGGCTGGCGGGTTGCGCGGTGACGGATGTGGGCCGCGCGCCGCAAATGTCGCCCGGCGACACGGTGGCGGTGCTGCCGATCGTCAACTACACCGAGACGCCGCAGGCCGGCCTGCGCGCCGAAGCCATCGCCGAATCGCTGCTGAAGACCGGCGGCATCGCCAACCTGAAGCGCTACCCGGCTTCGCTGAACCCGGAAACGCTGTTCGAGCCGGCCGAGCGCGAGTCGGTGGGCAAGGCGCTGGAATGGGCCCGGGGCGAGCGCGCCCGCTACGCGCTGACCGGCGCGGTGCAGGAATGGCGCTATAAAGTCGGCGTGGATGGCGAACCGGCAGTGGGCATCTCGCTGCAACTGATCGACGTGGCCAGCGGCCAGGTGGTGTGGTCGGCCACGGGCAGCGACAGCGGCTGGAGCCGCGCCTCGCTGTCGGGCACCGCGCAGAAGCTGCTGCGCCGCCTGCTGGCACCGCTGATGCAGGGTTGATCGCGTTTTCGGACGCTGTAGAAAAGGACAGGTGACACGCGTGGGGAATTCTGCGGAAAAAAGGCGCCAGGGGCAGGGGATCGGCCTCGGCGGGCGCTATGCGCGCTGGCTGGCGCCCGCGGTGAGCGGGCCGGCTGCGGTGCTGGAGTTGATCGCCACGATGGTGGTCGCGATGGGGCTGGCCTATCTGGTGCTGCCGCAGAACCCGCTGCTGCTCGGCATGGGTTTCCCCTGGGCGTGGTTGCTGCCGGTGATCCTGGCGCTGCGCTATGGCACGCTGATCGGCGTGGGCTCGGTGCTGATGCTGCTGGGCGGCTGGTTTGTCTTCGAAGCGCTTGGCAGCTACACCAGCGCGTTCCCGCGCATGTTCTTCCTGGGCGGGCTGCTGCTGGTGCTGATCTCGGGCCAGTTCGGCGATGTATGGGGCACGCGGCTGGCGCGCGCTCGCGCCGTCAACCGCTATCTGGACGAGCGGCTGGCCGCGCTGACCAAGAACCACTACCTGCTGCGCATTTCCCACGCGCGGCTGGAGAACGACCTGCTGGCACGCCCGACCACGCTGCGCGACACGCTCTCGCAGATGCGGGCCGTCGCCATGGGCGACGCCGCCCGGGGTGGGGTGGACCAGCCCGAGACCACGCTGCCCGGCGCGCAGCCGATGCTGCAAGTGGTGGCGCAGGCCTGCCAGATCGAAGGCGCGGCGCTGTTCGCGTGTGATGGCGAGCGCATCTCGCCGCAGGCTGCCGCGAGCATCGGGCCGGGCTTCGAACTGAATATGGACGACCCGCTGGTGCGCCATTGCCTCGACACGCGCGAGCTGGCCCACCTGCGTTCCTCGGGCCTGCAGCAGGACGCCGAGACCCGCTACGTGGCCGTGGCGCCGGTGCTGGCCGGTTCCGACCGCCTGATCGGCGTGCTGGTGGTGGAGCGCATGCCGTTCCTCTCGCTGACCTATGAAAACCTCCAGCTGCTGATGGTGCTGATGGGCTACTACGCCGATGGCGTGGAGCACGGGCAGGCCACGCACGGCATCCAGGCGCTGATGCCGGCGATTCCGTACGCGTTTGCGCTCGACTACGCGCGGCTGTCGCGGCTGCGCCAGGAAACCGGCGTCGAAAGCTCGGTGGTGGCGCTGGTGTTCGACCTCGACGAAGCCCGCGACGCGCTGTTCGAACAGGTGGTGCGCAGCCGCCGGGCGCTGGACGTGGCCTGGCCCGCGCGCAGCCCGCGCCAGCGCGCCATGCTGACGCTGATGCCGCTGTCCGACAGCCAGGCCGTCTCGGCCTATCTGGTGCGGATCGAAGACATGCTGCGCGCGCAGTTCGGCACCGATTTCGCCACCTCGCACATCGGCGTGTACTCGCTGACCGTGCCGGCCACCGGCGCCGAAGACGCGCTGGTGCGGCTGTTGCAGCGTTGCCAGATCGATGGCGCCACGGCGACCGATGCCACGGCGCCGCGCTCGGTGGCCCCCGGCGTGGTAGCTGGCGCCGCCGGCAACAACGCTCCGGTGCCGGCTTCGGCCGGCACGCAGGCGGGCTGACGCATGGGCAAGCTGACCTTCGGCGGCACCGCCTTCCAGATCGCCGCGCTGGCGCTGCTGTTTCAGGGCGGCACGGGCCTGCCGCTGCTGCTGGCATTTTTCGCCCTGCAGGCGGCGGCCTCCGGGTTGCTGGGGCTGGCGCTGTGGCGTCTGCTGCCGCGTCGCTTCCGCGCGCCGTTCGCGTGGACCTATGCCTACCTCGCCGCGTTCTGCTTCTTCGTGCCGCTCGGCGGGACGCTGGTCTGCCTCGGCAGCCTGCTGTTCGCGCGGCTGTTCCCGGGCCGGCGCGATGCGTCCGGCATTGCCTCGGTAGCGCTGCCGGCCTTCGTCACCCACCTGATCCAGCGCGTGACGCACGGTGGCGGGGCGCGCCTGCGCGCGCAGCTTGGCAATACCCGCGCGCCGCTGCCGGAGCGCATGAACGCGCTGGTGGCCATGCAGTCGATGCCCACGCGCACGGCCAGCCCGGTGCTGCGCGAACTGCTGGCCGATAGCACGGACGATATCCGCCTGCTCGCCTACGGCATGCTCGACGGCGCCGAGAAACAACTGACGCAACAGATTTTGGCCGAACTGCCGCGCCTGGAAGCCGCCGACACGCCCCAGGCGCGCGGCGAGATCAACAAGCGGCTGGCCGACCTCTACTGGGAACTGATCTACCAGAACCTGGTACAGGGCGATGTCTACCGCTATACCGCCAGCCAGGTGGAGCGCTACGCCAGCGCCGCGCTGGAGACCGACGACACCAACGCCGCGCTCTGGTACATGCGCGGCCGGCTGGCGCTGACGCGTAATGCGCCGGCCGAGGCGCGCGCGTGGCTCACGCGGGCGGAGTCGCTTGGCTTCGCGCGTGAGCGCGTGCTGCCGCTGCTGGCGGAAGCCGCCTACCTGGAACGCGACTACGCCGCCGTGCATCGCCTGATGGCGGCTTTCGACAGTCCTTCGCCGCTCCCACTGGTGCGGCCCCTGTTGCGGTACTGGCAATCATGAGTGAAATACTGGTCAAGGGAACGTCCGCCGACGTCATGCTGCTGCTGGAAGGCACGTTCCCGTATGTGAGCGGGGGCGTGTCCAGCTGGGTCAACCAGATGATCCGCGCTTTCCCGGACATCCGCTTCGGCATCGTCTTTATCGGCAGCCGCCGGCAGGACTATGGCGAGATGGCCTACGCGCTGCCGGACAACGTCGTGCATCTGGAAACCCATTTCCTGTACGACTTTCCGCCGCCGCCGATGGTGCACGGCAGCGCGGGCGACCCGAAGGCTTTCGAGAAGTCCGACGCGCTGCACGAAATGCTGCGGGAGCCCGGCAAGGAACAGGAGGCGGGGGAGCTGATCCGCGAACTGATGCCGGCGCTGCGCGAGGGCGGGGCGCTGTCCGAGGATGCCTTCCTCTACAGCCGCCGCGCCTGGCAGACCATCACCGAGCAGTATCGGCAGTTCTGCACGGACCCGTCGTTCACGGACTACTTCTGGACCATCCGCATCATGCACAAGCCGCTGTGGCAGCTGGTGCGGATTGCCGACTCGCTGATCCCGGCGAAGATGTACCACACGGTGTCCACCGGCTACGCGGGCTTTCTGGGCGCGATGCTGCGCTACCGCAGCGGGCGGCCGCTGCTGGTGTCCGAGCACGGCATCTATACGAAGGAACGCAAGATCGACCTGTTCCAGAGCCAGTGGATCCGGGACAACCGCAACATCTTCGAGCGCGACATCTCCCAGATCAGCTACTTCCGCGAGCTATGGGTGCGTTTCTTCGAGACGCTGGGCCGGGTCTGCTACGACGCCGGCGACGAGATCGTGGCCTTGTACGAGGGCAACCGCCGCCGCCAGGTGGCCGATGGCGCGGTGGAAACCCGCACGCGCAATATCCCGAACGGCATTAACCTGCCGCGGCTGTCGGCGCTGCGCACGCAGCGGGCGCCGGGCGTGCCGCCGGTGCTGTGCCTGATCGGCCGCGTGGTGCCGATCAAGGACATCAAGACCTTTATCCGCGCGATGCTGACCGTGGTGCGCGAGTACCCGGACGCCGAAGGCTGGATCGCCGGCCCCGAGGACGAGGATCCCGAGTACGCGCAGGAATGCCGCAGCCTGGCGGAAAGCCTGGGGCTCGGCCAGAAGGTCAAGTTCCTCGGCTTCCAGAAGATCGACGAACTCCTGCCGAAGGTGGGCGTGCTGATCCTCAGCTCGATCTCGGAGGCGCTGCCGCTGGTGGTGCTCGAGGGCTTCGCGGCGGGCGTGCCGTGCGTGACGACTGACGTGGGCTCGTGCCGCGAACTGATCTTCGGCCTGCCGGGCGAGGATGCAGCGCTGGGCGCGGCGGGCGGCGTGGTCCGTATCGCCGATCCGGCCGCACTGGCTGGTGCCGCGCTGGAACTGCTCACCGACCCGCCGCGCTGGCAGGCTGCCCAGGCGGCCGGCATCGCCCGGGTGGAGCGCTACTACACGCAGGAACAGATGGTGGGCAGCTATCGCACGTTGTATGCGTCGCTGATGGACAAGCCCGATCACGCGGGGCGCACGGATGGGGTCGCGCCCGCCGGCAATCCGGCAAAGTGCCCCGTGCACGGAGGACGCTGACATGGCCGGGATTGGTTTCGAACTCCGCAAGATGCTCCGGCGCGACAGCCTGTCCGGCATGCTGAGCGCCTACGCCTACGCCGGCGTGATCAGCTCCGGGCCGTGGGTGCTGTCGATCCTCGGCATCCTGCTGATCGGCCTGCTGAGCATCGGCTTCGTGATTCCGGGGATGCTGATCACGCAGTTCCAGGTGTCGGTGACCTACCTGATTGCCTGCAGCCTGATCCTGACCGGGCCGATGCAGCTGTCGTTCACGCGCTTCACCTCGGACCGGCTGTTCGAGCGGCGCGACCACCTCGTGCTGTCGAACTACCACGCGGTGGCGCTGCTCTCCACCGGGCTGGCCGGCGCCATCGGCGTGGGCTGCGCGGTCTGGGCGTTCCCGGAGCAGTCGGTGCTGTACCGGCTGCTGATGATCGCGGGCTTCGTGATCATGAGCAATATCTGGATCGCGGCGATCTTCCTGTCGGGCATGAAGCAGTACAAGGCCATCGTGTGGACGTTCTTCGTCGGCTACACGATCACGGTGCTGGGCGCGCTGGCGCTGCGCTCGCGCGGGCTGGAGGGGCTGCTGGCCGGCTTCGTGGTGGGGCAGCTCTGCCTGCTGGTGGGCATGATCACGCTGATCTACCGCAACTACACCAGCCAGCGCTTCATGTCGTTCGAGGTGTTCCAGAAGCGCTACGCCTATCCGAGCCTGGTGGCCATCGGCCTGTTCTACAACCTCGGCATCTGGATGGACAAGTTCATGTTCTGGTACGCGCCGTCCACGGGCCAGCAGGTGATCGGCCCGCTGCACGCGTCCATCATCTACGACATCCCGGTGTTCCTGGCCTACCTCGCCATCATCCCGGGCATGGCCGTGTTCCTGGTGCGTATCGAGACCGATTTCGTCGAGTACTACGACGCGTTCTACAACGCGGTGCGCGGCGGCAGTTCGCTCGAGCACATCGAGGACATGCGCAACACGATGGTCCAGACCATCCGCCTGGGGCTGTATGAGATCGTGAAGGTGCAGGCCATCGCGGCGCTGCTGCTGTTCGTGGTCGGGCCGTGGGTGCTGCGGCTGCTGGGCATCTCCGAGCTGTACCTGCCGCTGCTCTATGTCGACGTGATCGGCGCGAGCTTGCAGGTGGTGCTGCTCGGCGTGCTCAACATCTACTTCTACCTGGACCGCCGGCGCGAGGTGCTGCTGCTGACCGGGACCTTCGTGGTGCTGAACTTCGTGCTGACCCGGCTCACGCTGGAGCTGGGCCCGGCCTGGTATGGCTACGGGTTCGCGGTGTCGCTGCTGATCGTGGTGGCGCTGGCGCTGTACCTGCTGGACCGCAAGCTGGAGCGCCTGGAGTACGAGACCTACATGCTGCAGTAGGGCGGAGCGGGCAGGGGAGGGTTGTTGTAGCTTTTACACGCGGCGGGGCGCTTAAGGGCGCCTCGCCAGCCATCGTTTCAAACGTGCCGGCCCCATGTGGCCCAATGTGGCCCAATGGCTGCGCTTGCCGCGCGCCATCCCCCGCCGTCGCGGCGGCGCCGCAACACTGGTGCATGCCCCCCGAACGGAGCCTCGACGCGCCATCGTGCGTTTGGGTAACATGACGCGGCCGCGCCACACATTGGCGGTAGTCATCAGAGGGATGTATGAGAATTGCCTCCGTGGAGGACGACCCCAGCCAGGCCGCACAGATCCGACAACTGCTCGAGGAGGCCGGCTTTACCTGTACCAGCTTCGCCGCCGGATCGGATTTCCTGCGCGCGCTGCGCGACCAGGTATTCGACCTGCTGGTCATCGACTGGCAACTGCCCGACATGAGCGGCTACGAAGTCGTGAACTGGGTGCGCCAGCATGCCGGCCGGCTGCCGCCCATCCTGTTCCTGACCAGCCGGATCGATGAGTCCGACATCGTCGCCGGCCTCGCCGTGGGCGCCGACGACTACCTGGCCAAGCCGGTGCGCCCCGCCGAATTCGTGGCCCGGGTGCGTGCGTTGCTGCGCCGCGCCTATCCGGCGGTGCCTCATGACGATCAACTGCTGCGCCAGGGCCGCTATGTAGTGGATGCGCGCCGTCGATCCATCACGCTGTCGGGCACGCTGGTGGAACTGTCGCCGCGCGAGTTCGACCTCGCGCTGTTCCTGTTCCGCAATATCGGCCGGCTGCTTTCGCGCGAGGTGATCGAGCAGGCCGTCTGGGGCCGCGCCATGGAGGCCGGCTCGCGCACGCTGGACACCCATATCTCGCGGCTGCGCATCAAGCTGGAGATGCGGCCCGACAACGGCGTGCGGCTCATGTCCGTCTACTCGCACGGCTACCGGTTCGAAGAGGCCAGCACGCTGGCCGCCGGGCAGCCTGATGCGTAGCCAGGCGCCGCCGTTGCCCCGGTATCTCGACGGCCTCGAGAACCTGCCCGAGGCCACGGTGATCGTCGATATCGACGGTGGCATCCTCGTGGCGAACCGCCGCGCGGTGGCGCTGGCGCCTGCCATGCTGTCCGGCATCGAGGATCTGGCGGCGGGCGCATCCCTCGATTTCCCCGATTTCCCCGAAGATGCCTATGGCGGCCTCGCGCCGCCGGGCCTGCCGGACCTGATCGAAGCGCTGTTCCCGGTGCCGGGCCCCGGCCTCGCCTACTGGGACGGGCTCTGCGCGGTGCTGGATTCCCACGCGCCGGTCATGTCGTCCGACGATTCCCAGGGCGTGGAACTCGCCACCGAGGACGATCGCCGCTTCCTGCTCCACGGCGCGCCGCTGCAGGGCGAGGCGGGCTGCCCGCCCGGGGCCATCGTCAGCCTGATCGACATCACCACGGTGCGCCGCGCCGAGCGCCAGCGCGCCCAGATGCTGCATTTCCTGTCGCACGACATGCGTTCGCCCCAGGCGTCGATCCTGGCGCTGATCGACATGCAGTCGCGGCCCAACCGCGCGCTGCCGCCGGAGGTGCTGCTGGCCCGCATCGCCGAGCACGCCCACCGCACGCTGGCGCTGGCCGATGACTTTATCCGGCTGGCGCAGGCCGATTCGGAGCGGCTGGAATTTGCCGAGGTGGAACTGACCGGGCTGGTGCTCGATGCCACCGACGAACTCTGGGCGCTGGCCAAGGCGCGCGGCATCGAGCTGCAACTGAGTCTGGAGGCGGAGGGTGAGACCCTGCGTGCCGCGCCGGTGCTGCTGGTGCGCGCCATCGCCAATCTGGTCAGCAATGCCATCAAGTTCGGGCCGCCGGGCAAACCGGTGTCGGTGCGACTGCGGCGCATGGGGCCGTTCCTGGCGGTGGCGGTGTCGGATTCCGGCCCAGGGATTTCCTACGCGGATCAGGCACGCCTGTTCGAACCGTTCCGCCGCGTGCATGCGCCGGGCGCCGATGCGCCGGGCGGCAGCGGGCTGGGGCTGGTGTTCGTGAAGACCGTGGCAGAGCGGCACGGTGGTCGCGTCATGGTCGACAGCGCCGCCGGCGCCGGGGCCACCTTCACGCTGTTGCTGCCGTTGCGCCGCCGCGCCGGCTGATCCGGCCGCGCCGACACAATTGTTGGCAATCGGCAGAACCGAATTTGCCTACGATGGGTGGGGCCACGGACTCCGCATCCGAGGCTTTAGTGTCCGCGCTGGCCTCGGCGCGGACACGGCTTTTTTTACTTCGCCATCCCCGGTGCAGGCGCCGGCGTGGCGGCCGGCACCGGTGGGGTGGGTTCGGGCTTGGCGCCGTCGGCGTCGGGCTTGGCCGATGCATCGGGGGAAGCCGGCGTATCCGGCTTGATCCGCTTCGGCACGTCCGAAGGCGTGCCCTCATCTTCATCGTCATACGACGGCAGATCGTCGCCGCCCTGGCCCAGCAGGTAGCGGCGGCGCTGCAGATAGCCATCCCGCACGAAGGAATACTTGTCCAGCGCGGCCAGCGAGAGCAGGTCCGTCGCGCCGAGCAGGTTC
Source organism: Cupriavidus sp. 01L43 (assembly GCF_056399925.1). Classification (NCBI taxonomy): domain Bacteria; kingdom Pseudomonadati; phylum Pseudomonadota; class Betaproteobacteria; order Burkholderiales; family Burkholderiaceae; genus Cupriavidus; species Cupriavidus sp. 01L43. The sequence continues at coordinate 147,487 of NZ_JBFTSH010000009.1, read as the reverse complement.
GTCCGCACGTTCACCACGTTGAGCGCGAACAGCGAATTGCGCCACGCCGGGTCGAGGTAGTGCGCTGGGTCGAGGTAGAAGCTGCCGGCCAGCCCGATGCCATCGCGCACCGTGCTCGGCCCGAACAGCGGCAGCACGATGTACGGCCCCTGCGGAAAGCCCCACACGCCCAGCGTCAGCCCCAGATCCTGCGAATGGCGCTCGATGCCGGCCGCCGTGGCGATGTCGATCAGGCCGCCGATGCCGAGCACCGAGTTGATCGCCACGCGCATCAGCGTCTCCGCCGCGGCGGTGCCCTTGCCTTGCAGCAGGTTGTTGGCGAAGTTGCCGACGTCGGCGAGGTTCGAATAGAAGTTGGTCACGGCCAGCCGCACCGGCTCGGGCGTCACGGCCTTGTAGCCCTTGGCGACGGGCACGGCCACGTACTGGTCCACCGTGTCGTTGACCTTGAAGGTCACGCGGTTCATCGGCTCGAGCGGATCGTCGGGGTTGGCTTGCGGACCGGAGGCGCAGCCCGTGATCAGGGCGGAGAGGGCGGTAGCGGCCAGCACGCCGGCGATCCGCGAGCGGCCCATCGAGCGGGGAACAGAGGGGGAAACCGGAAGATGGCGGGCGCCGGGCATGAGCGGGAGACGGGAGAGCATGGTGAGACGGTTGGTCTTTCTTGATTTCTTGTGGTTATGGGGGCCGGCCGCCGGTACTTCAAGGGCGGCGGCAGGCAACAATACCGCATCACCGCCACTTACCGCCTGGTATTCCCGTTGTCTGCCCCATGGTGGTTATCGGCGGAATTCCCCAGCGTCGTAGCCACCGTCAAGGGGGGTAGCGAGGGGCCGAGCGGGTCATGGCGCCCCACCGGCGCCCGGCGCGGCCGGCCCATCAGGATCGGCTGGAAGAACACCGCGCCCGCCAGCGTGGTCACCAGCGCCAGCGCCAGCAGCTTGCCCATGCTCGCCGTGCCCGGGTGGTGCGACAGCCAGAGGCTGCCGAACGCCGTGGCCGTGGTGGCGGCGCTGAACAGCACCGCATGCGTCAGGCTCGATTGCAGCAGCTTGGTCTTGCCGTTGCGCCACGCAATCACGTAGTAGATCTTGAACGCGACGCCGATGCCGAGCAGCAGCGGCAGCGCAATCACGTTGGCGAAGTTCAGCGCGATGCCGAACACCACGCACAGCTCCAGCGTGACGATGCCGGACACCAGCAGCGGAATCAGCGTGCGCAGCACGTCGCCGATGCGCCGCAGCGTGATCCAGAGCAGCACCGTGATCGACAGCACGGCCCATAGGCCAGCATGGCTGAACGCGGTCATGATCGTGTCCGCCGAACCGCGGATCGCGATCGGGCCGCCCGTGGCATCGGGCTGCACGCGGGCCATCACGTCCAGGAAGTGGTCGAGCGCGGCGGCGCGCGCGGCCTCGTTCTTGACGCCCGGCGGTGGCAGCTTGGGCGTGACGCTGAGCAGCGCCTTGCCGTCCGGGGCCAGCCAGTCGCGCAGGAGTTCCGGCGGCAGGGTCTGCTGCGACACCGGCTCCGGCTGCAGCGAACGTTGCAGCGTGGCCAGCGCAAGCCGCAGCGGCAGGGCGATGGCGCGCTCGGCACGATCGCGCGTGGCGGGTTCGGCATCGGACAGCTTCTTCAGGGAACGCGACAGATGCGCGGCGGCTTCCGCGCCCGGGCCGGGATGATCGAGCGCGGCCAGGTCGAGCTGGCGCGAGGCGTTGCGCAGTGATGCCACGCGCCGCACATCGTCAGCCGGCGCGGATGGGGTTTGCGTCAGCGCCGGCATCATCGTCTTCGCCAGCCCGGCGATGATCGCCAGCTTCGGCGCCTGGTCGTCAGGGATGAAGGTGCGCAGCGTGACCACGCGCTCCACCTCGGGCAGGGCCTTGAGCTTGTCGGCGGTGCGCTGGGCGGCGGCCAGGGACGGGGCCAGCACCTTCACGTCGTCGGTGCCGGCCTGCGGGGCATCCTTGAGCGCCAGCAGCGTGGACATCGACTCGGAGTGCGGGTCCTTCAGGTGCAGCGGATCGAAATCGAACTTCAGGTGCGGCAGCAGCGGGGCGCCGCCGATGATCAGCACCAGTACGCCCACCAGCACGCCCTTGCGATGGCGCTCGAAGAACGCATCGGCCGGGGCCAACCAGCCGAAGCCGGGCAACTCGGCTTCGCCCTTGGGGCGCAGCACGCGGATCAGGGCCGGCAGCAGCGTGAACGTGGTGGCGTAGGCGATGAACATGCCCACGCCGGCGATCTTGCCCAACTCCGCCACGCCCCGGTAGTCGGTGGGCAGGAAGCAGAAGAACGCGGCGGCAGTGGCGGCGGCGGCTAGCGTCAGCGGCGTGCCGACGTCGCGCGCGGTCAGCCGCAGGGCTTCGTCGAGGTCGTCGTGCTCGTGCCGCTCGGCACGGTAGCGCACGCCGAACTGGATGCCGAAGTCCACCCCCAGCCCGACGAACAGCACGGCGAACGCCACCGAGATCATGTTCAGCGCGCCCACCATCATCAGGCCCAGCGCGGCCGTCATCAGCAGGCCGGCCACCAGGCTGGCCAGCACGGCCACGATCAGGCGCGCGGAACGCAGCGCCATCCAGAGAATGCCGATGACCACCACCAGCGTGAGCAGGCCGTTGAGCACGGCACCTTCGCTCACGGATGCGAATTCGTCATCCGCCAGCGGCTGCGGGCCGGTGAGACGGACGGCGGCGCCATAGCGCTGGTCGAGCTTGAGATCGGCCGCGGCGCGACGGATGGCCTCGCTGGCGCCGGCGCCGGCCTTGAGGTCGCTGAAGTCGAGCACCGGCGACAGCGTGACGAAGCTGAACGCCCGGCCATCGGCATTAGGCTTCAGGCTGTCGTCGACCAGCCCCATCCAGGACAGCGCCACGGGTTTGTTGGCCAGCACGCCGTCCACGGTGGTGGCGCTGGCCGCCAGCAGCTTCTCCATATCGCCCAGCTTGATCTGGCCCAGTTGCAGCGGCAGGGTCAGCGTGGTGGTCAGCAGGTCGGACAGCCCACGCAGGGTGGGGTCATGGGCGAGGTTGTTGATCAGCGGTCGCGCCTGGGTGAGCTTGGCGGCCATGTCGTTGACCGAAGCCGTATCGGCGAACAGCAGGCCGTTGCGCTCGAAGAAGGCGCCCGCGCCGGGCTGGCCTACTGCGCGGAAGCGCTGCGGCTGCTGGCGCAGGGCGTCGGCCAGCTCGTTGGCGGCGGCGTCGGCCAGTTCCTTGGCCGGGGCCTGCACCACGGCCAGGATCATTTTGTCGCGCTGCGGAAACGCGTCGCTGATGGCCGCGTCGTTCTGCGCCCACGGCGCGTCGGACTCCAGCAGGCGGCTGATATCGGTATTGATGGCGAAGTTGCGCGCCATGTAGACGCCGCTGGCAATGGTGAGCAGCAGCGAGACGCCGATCACGGTCCAGGCGCGAACGGTGGAAAACTTGACGATACGGGTCAGCGTGGATCTGATCATTTGCGTGGGGTTCTGGCACCCGGCCCGGCCGGGGCGCACGGAGGCGGCAGCCCGGAGTATAGCCGCTGGCAGCGGCTTCTCCGCACCCGCCGCGGTCCGGCCGCGCCGCGATCCGCTATATACTGGGCCGACTGGCCCTGTGGTCGATTATCCCTGCATCGGAGACTCATGAACCGACAATTTCCCAGCGCCATCATTGCTCCCGCGATTGCCCCCGTTGCCGTGGCGATTGCGGCCGTAGCGATGATCGGCACCGCGCACGCCCAGACGTCACCTGACAAGCTCGTGCAAACCGCCGTCGAAGGCGTGATTGCCAAGATCAAGGCCGATCCCGAGACGCGCAGCGGCGATCTGGCAAAAATTACCGCCGTCGTGCAGCGCGAGTTCCTGCCTTACACGGATTTCGGCCGCACCACCCGCCTCGCGGTCGGGAATGCCTGGAAGCAGGCTACCCCTGAACAGCAAAAAACACTCCAGGAGCAATTCACGGCCCTGCTGGTGCGCAGCTACGCGGTTTCGCTCTCGCAACTGCGTGACCAGAGTCCCAAATTTACCTACAAGCCGGCCAAGGCTGGCAGCAGCGCCAACGACTCCGTGGTGGCCACCCGCGTGCTGAACAATGGCGACGAGATGCTGATCGACTACCGCCTCCAACGCGGCAACGACGGCTGGAAAATCTACGACATCAATATGATGGGCGCGTGGCTGATCGAGGTGTACCGCAAGCAGTTCGCCGACATCGTCGCCCGCGACGGCGTGGACGGCCTGATCAAGTATCTGACCAATCACAACGCCCGGGCGGCGGCTTAATCGGTCCTAGGTGGCTTGAGCGGTGAAGGGCGGGCCTCGTGGCCGTCATCCCAGCAATTGGGGATGATGACCCCGGAGCCAGCCGGTCACGTCATCCAGTAGTTCCGCGGCGCAGGCGATACATTCGCGCACGGCGGACAACGGCACCAGATCCCCTGAATAGTCGGAAAGGTTGCGCTGTTTGCGCAGTGCATCAAGCACGATAAGCCGCTCGGCGGGCAGGCTGATGGTCAGGCTCAACGTCTGCAGCGCAGTCTGGTGATGGCCGGGTCGGCTGGTCAGCGTGCGGTAGCCGCGGGCGTTGAGTGCGGCCATGGCGCACTGCAGGATGGCCTTGTAAGCGGCATCGAAGCGGTTTTCGTGGCTGACGGCCTCGATCCGGGCGTCGGCGAGGTTGCGCCGCGCGGCACCGAGCAGGCGTTCGATTTGCTCCCGGCTTGGCGCAGTCGCGTCAAGGCTCAGTCCCAGCAGGTTCTCCAAGGTCATCGTCGTTGCCGATCAGGAAAAGCTTCGGTTTCGCAACCACATCCACGACGAACGGATCCCGGCGCTGGACGAGTGATTGCCATTCCTCCGCGGAGAACACCTTTGCGTTGATCTCGCGGGCGAGCGACGACTGTACCGGATACAGCAGCTGAACACTGTCCCGAAAGGTAATAGACCCGATGATGGCGACGTCGATGTCACTGTCGGCCACGTCACGGCCCGCTGCCACGGAACCGAAGATGAACGCCGCCTGGATTGAGGCGGCGACTGGCGCGAGGGCAAGCGTCAAGGCCTCGACTGCGCCGGACGTCTTGCGCATGATCCCGGCCAGTTCCTCGAACACCGGGGAAGCCCGGTTCGCGCGATAAAGCACCTGGTTGCCCTGGGGCGTACGCGTGAGGATGCCGGCTTCCGCCAGCTTGCTCAGTTCTTTATGGAGGGTGCCGGGCGCCGTGCCGGTCAGGCGGGCAATCTCTCGGACGTGATATGACGCCTCCGGGCGCAGCAGAAGCAGGCCCAGAACACGGCGCCGGTATTGGCTGAAGAGGGTGTCGGAAAGAGATTGAAGCATTTTTGGCTACGATTGTAGCCAAAAATGCTTCGCCTGCGAGATTGCGCTCAATGCGTCGCTTGCACGGCTTCGGCGCGGCTGCCCTGAGCCTTCTTCAGGTTGCCGATCTCGGCCAGCTTGATCTCGACGTGGCGCGAGAACACGTAGTCGGCCGGGCGTTGCTTGTCCAGCGAGATGTCCGGGGTCATGGCGCCGGTCGTCTTCACGCCGCGCAGGGTCACGCCCAGCGCCTTGAGCGGATGCGAGAACGTGTCGGCCACGGCGGTGGCTTCGAAGCCGCTGTGGACCATGCAGTCGGCGCACTTTTCATAGTTGCCGACACCATAGGCGTCCCAGTCCGTGTCTTCCATCAGTTCCTTGAAGGTCTTCACGTAGCCTTCGCCCACCAGGTAACACGGGCGCTGCCAGCCGAACACCGTGCGCGCCGGGTTGCCCCAGGGCGTGCACTTGTAGGTCTGGTTGCCGGCCAGGAAGTCCAGGAACATCGTCGACTGGCTGAATGCCCAGTTCTTGCCCGCACGGCCGCGCGACAGGATGTCGCGGAACAGCTGCTTGGTCTTGTTGCGGTTCAGGAAGTGCTGCTGGTCCGGCGCGCGCTCGTAGGCATAGCCCGGCGACACCGTGATGCCGTCCACGCCCATCGCCTTGACCGAGTCGAAGAACTTGGCCACGCGGTCCGGCTTGGCGTCGTTGAACAGCGTGCAGTTGATGTTCACGCGGAAGCCGCGTTCCTTGGCCATGCGGATGGCTTCCACGCAGCGGTCGTACACGCCTTCCTGGTTGACCGAGTGGTCATGCATCTCGCGGTCGCCGTCGAGGTGGATCGACCACACGAAGTACGGGCTCGGCTCGTACTGGTCGATCTTCTTCTCCATCAGCAGCGCGTTGGTGCACAGGTAGACAAAGCGCTTGCGGGCGATGATGCCGCGCACGATCTCGGGCATGTCCTTGTGCAGCAGCGGCTCACCGCCGGCGATGGACACCACGGGCGCGCCGCACTCGTCCACGGACTGCAGGCATTCCGCCACGGACAGGCGCTGGTTCAGGATGGGATCCGGATAGTCGATCTTGCCGCAGCCGGAGCAGGCGAGGTTGCAGCGGAACAGGGGTTCCAGCATCAGGGCGAGCGGGTAGCGCTTTTGCCCGGAGAGGTGCTTGCGAGCAATATAGGCGCCAACGCGGGCGACCTGCAGAAACGGAATGGCCAAGGGGTGCTTCCTGTGAGGGTTCGGCGGTGCGGTTCAGCCTGCCGCCGTCTGGTCGGCGAGGCGCGCATCGCGCTGTTCGGTTGTCTTGCTGGCGGGTTGTGCCAGTGCTGTGTCGGCCAATTCGGCCGGCAGGCGGAATTCCGCGTGTTCCACGATGCCTTCCATGGTCGATACCTCGACCGGCCCGAGTCGGCGTAACGCCGCGATCACGTCTTCCACCATCGCCTCGGGCGCCGAGGCCCCCGCGGTAATGCCCACGACATCGGCGTCCCGAACCCAGGCGGGATCCAGCTCGCTGCCATCGGCAATCAGGTAGCTCGGCACGCCGCTTTCCGTGCCAATTTCGCGTAAACGGTTGGAATTGGAGCTATTTGTCGCCCCGATCACGAGAATCACATCCACCCGCGACGACATCTCGCGCACCGCACTCTGGCGGTTTTGGGTGGCGTAGCAGATGTCGCGCGTGTTCGGCCCCACCAAATTGGTGAAGCGCGCCGCGAGCGCCGCAATGATATTACGGGTGTCGTCCACGGACAACGTGGTCTGCGTGATATAGGCCACGGGGGCATCTATCGGCAGGTCCAGCGTGGCGACTTCCGCTTCATTCTGGACCAGGATCACCTTGCCGGGGATCTGGCCCATCGTGCCTTCCACCTCCGGGTGCCCGGCATGGCCGATCAGGATCACGTGACGGCCGGCCGCAGCATACTGGCGGCCCTGGGTATGCACCTTGATGACGAGCGGGCAGGTCGCGTCGATGGCGTGCAACGCTCGGTGCCGGGCGTCCGCCACGACTTCCCGCGAGACTCCGTGGGCGCTGAAGATGGTAACCGCGCCACCGGGCACTTCTTCCAGTTCCTCGACGAAACGCGCGCCTTTCTGCCGCAAGCCTTCCACCACGTGCTTGTTGTGGACAATCTCGTGCCGGACGTAGACGGGAGCGCCGTGCTTGACGAGCGCGCGGTCGACGATCTCGATCGCACGGACCACGCCGGCACAGAAGCCCCGAGGCTGGGCGAGTATTACCTGCATAGGGACGGCCCCCCGACCCACTGACGAATATTCAACATTTTCTTATCTTGGTATGCCGGCATCACTTTCCGGCTCACGGTGGTTACTATATACCGGTGCAGAAATTTCTGTCTGGCACGTTGGCTGCGGCCAACACGGGCTTTTGGGTCACAATGCGCGTGGTTTAGGGCCTTAACGGCCCAAAATGGCAATCTGTAGACAGGGGAACTGAAATTAACAATTGCATTTTGGTGACAGGCGCGTCGGGTTTTCTTGGCTCTTCTGTGATGCGGCAGGCCCTCGACCGGGGTTTCCAGGTCCGGGTGCTGGTGCGGGCCACCAGCCCGCGTGCCAACCTTGCCGGGTTGCCTGTGGAGGTGGTGGAGGGCGATATGCGCGACGCGGCGTCCATGTCGCGCGCGATGGCGGGCGTGCGCTATCTGTTCCACGTGGCGGCCGATTACCGGCTCTGGGCGCCCGATCCCGAGGAAATCGTCCGATCCAACGTGGATGGCACCGTCACTGTGATGGAAGCCGCCCGGCAGGCCGGCGTGGAGCGCATTGTATACACCAGCAGCGTGGCCACGCTCCGGGTGGCCGGCGCCACCGCGCCCGTGGACGAGACGGCCGCCATGGCCGGCCACGAGGCCATCGGCGCCTACAAGCGCAGCAAGGTGCTGGCCGAGCGCGAAGTAGAGCGCCTGGTCGCCGAGGGTTTGCCGGCGGTCATCGTCAATCCGTCCACGCCGATCGGCCCGCGCGATGTACGGCCGACGCCCACCGGGCGGATCATCGTCGAGGCGGCCACGGGCAAGATCCCGGCGTTCGTCGATACGGGCCTGAACCTCGCCCATGTCGACGACGTCGCTACCGGCCATTTCCTGGCGCTGGAGCGCGGCAAGATCGGCGAACGGTATATTTTGGGTGGTCAGGACGTCACTTTGCAGCAGATGCTGCAGGACATCGCCGGCATGACCGGCCGCAAGCCGCCCACCGTGCAACTGCCACGCTGGCCGCTGTACCCGCTGGCGCGGGTGGCCGAGACCGTGGCGCGTTTCACCGGAAAGGAGCCGTTCGTGACCGTTGACGGCCTGAAGATGTCCCAATACCGGATGTTCTTCACGTCGGACAAGGCGCGGCGCGAACTTGGCTACACGCCGCGGCCGTATCAGGAGGGGCTGCGTGACGCCCTGACCTGGTTCCGCGAGGCCGGCTATCTCAACTAGCACTATTAGATACAGATAGGGCGATCGCGCTCACGAGCGAATCGGCGCCTGGGCGCGGCCTTTCCACTGGCCGCCCCGGCGTAGCCAGTAACGGCGCGCCGAATCCAGCGTCGCGCCCAGATAGAACAGCGCGGTGAGCGGCAGCAGCGGTGCCAGCCAGGCCGGCTGCCGGTATTCGCGCAGCATCGGCCGATAGCTGACCGCCATCAGAATCCACGCCAGCCACGCCGGCCACACCGCGGCGCCACCGGCCAGCGCCAGCACCGGTGGGGCCAGGTAGGTCAGGATCATGCCGAGCGTGGCGCCGGCCAGCATCCAGGGCGAGTAGTGCAACTGGGTGTAGGCGCTGCGCGCGATCATGTTCCAGAGGCTTTCCCAGTCGTCGTAGGGACGCAGCGAGATGCTGTTGTCCGCCAGATCGAGCCGGATCGGGCCGCCTTCCTTGATCCGCGCCGCCAGGCTGCAATCGTCGATCAACTCCCCGCGAATGGCATGGAAACCGCCGATACGGGCCAGCGCCGAGCGCCGCGCCAGCATGCAGCCACCCGCGGCCGCCGCAACGCGGCTCGACGGGTCTGCCACCCGCGCGAACGGGTAGAGTTTGGCGAAGTAGAAGACAAAAGCCGGTACGATCATGCGTTCCCAGGCCGATTCACAGCGCAGGCGCACCATCAGCGAAACGAGGTCGCGGCGCTCGTGCTCGGCGCGGGCCACCAGTTCTGTCACCGTTTCCGGGCCATGCCAGATGTCGGCGTCGGTGAGGAAGGCGAAGCCGGCGTCCGGCATCTGCACGTCGGCGGCGGCCAGCCCCTCGGACTGCGCCCAGACCTTGCCGCTCCAGCCGGCAGGCAGGTCGCGTGCCGCCACCACGGTGAGCTGGTCGGCCTTGCCGATCGACAGCGCAGCGGCGCGGGCGATATCGGCGGTGCCATCGCTGCTGTGGTCGTCCACCACGATCAGGTGAAGCCGGCCCGCGTAGTGCTGGCCCAGCACGCCGGTTACGGCGCGGCCGATCACATCGACCTCATTGCGGGCGGGGATGATGCCGACGACGGGCGGCCACGCGGCCGGGCGGGGGGAGGGCGCGGGCTTGCGCACGCGCCAGAAGCCGGCGCGGGCGAAGACCAGTACGCACCAGATCAGCAGGACCAGCAGGGACAATCCAAACGCCATGGCGTGCGTCAATTCCAGATTCATTTGAGAAAGCGGCGCACCAGCCGGGCCAGCCGGGGCACCGTGGTCGGGCGCAGAAGCCGCGCATCATACCCCGCCATGCGCCGCGCGTCCTCGGCCAGGCAGAGGTCGATCATGGCGCCGGGGGAGAGCGTCTGGCCCAATGTGTCGGCGGCGTTCATCGGAAAATTCGCATCCTGGGCGGCGCCGTCCACATCCACGTCAATGCCGCGCGCGATGCCGATGCGCTCGCGGATCAGGAAGAACCAGACCCGCCAGACCTTCCAGGCGAAGGCGGGCTTGCGCCACCACGGCAGGCTGGCGCGGTACCACGCCGCCCAGTTCGCAAAAAACAGGATATGGCGGCCTTCTTCCTGGATCACGGGCTCAAATGTCTCGACCAGCTCGGCCGGAAAGAAGCCGGAGTCCTTGGCGGCGGCGAACAGCCCGAACGCGGCGAAGCTGTCGATGCACTCGCTGTAGCCGGTCACCAGCCAGCCCCATTCGGGGTCGGCGGGCGGCAGGTACTCGGGTTCGGGCGCCAGCGTGATGCCATACGCCTCCACCAGCTTGGCCAGCACCACCTTGTGGCGCGCTTCCTCGTCGGCATCCATCTCCAGCGCGCTGCGCAGCAGCGGGTCGCGCACGGTGCGGGCATAGCTGTGCACGCGGATGGACGCACGGCCCTCGGTCTGCACGGCGATGTCCCAGATCGGCAGCGAGGTCACCCGGCGCAGCGCATCGGGCGGCAGCACCGGCCAGTCGATCACCGACGGTTTGTAGGGGTTGTGGGTCTGCAGCAGCATGTTGCAGAACATGCGCAGGTGTTCGGGAGAGCCGATGCGGAGCCGGTCCGGCAAGGGATCGGTCCAGTGGCGCATCGCATGGTCGGCCTGCTCCACCGCTGTGCGGGCGATGGTCGCCGCCACGGCGGCGGCACGCGCCTCAGCGCTGGCGGGGGCAGACGGGCTCGGCGAACTGGCGGTGTCGGCAGGGGCGGATGGCAGGTCCGCGACGCTGCCATCGGCTTCGAAAGCTCTTTTCATTGGCGCTCCGGGCAGGGGATGCGGAGGCCATTGTATCTAGGGCCGGTCAATATCGCAGGCCAGGGTGGCCTGATTTTTTCGGGGGCGCACTGCCGGAAGCGGGATTTCGGTGAATTGTCTTACCGCGCACGCGATTCGTGTCCGGGGCGGCGATGCGGGTCGGGCGGGAATTCGGGGAAGACATCGCATTCGCCCCGCACGATGTTCTCGATGGTGGCACAGATGCCCTCGGTGCCGCGCGGGCCCACGCAGACCAGGCTGCGCGGATGGTCGGAATGCGGCGGGATGGCGTAGACGTGCATCCCTTCACGATAGAGAGGATGCCGGGCGAGCCGCTCGTTCATCAGTTCGACAAAGCGGCGGGGGCTGACAGTGGGCTTGTCCATCGCTTTTCTCCGAGAGGCATACGGGAAAAAACGGGACAAAGCGTCCCGTGCCGTGTGCCGCCACGCTTTCAGACTAGGCCGGCGGCCACGGTGGATCAAGGGCAAACAAGCGCTAACGTCGCTTAATGCCTGCCAAACGGATGTTCGATGCGTCTAATGGCGCATGTCCTTCGGATACATGCCGGGCAGTTCGCTTGCCGCGCGCTGGCCGTCTAGCATGCTGTTGCCGGCGGCCCAGCAGGCCGCTTCGGCCTCAGCCTGGGAGCCGTAGTCGGTGGCCGCCTCGATCATGCTGTCGCATTCGGCGCCTCCGCATTTCTCCTCCACCACGATGCGCCATGTATAGCGTCCGGGTGGGTCTTCCATCACATGCATCACGAGGGTGCGACGGTGGTCGGCGATTGTCGTGGGATGAGCGGACATGGCGGTTCTCCCGGAGGGCAGAGTTACGACCGGTGGTGGACTTTCAACATAGCACCGCATGGCCGCTTTGCCAGTGTCATCTGCCGCCGTGCGGCGCGCGCGGCGCCTGGCGCCTTCCGCCGCCCTGTCATTTCCAGTATCTTGTGTCGCCTGGGCAGTGGCCGCGCAACGCGGCAGCGCCCGCATTTCGCTCACCCCCATGCTCGCCTCTCCGACACTTTCCGAACGGATCGCCTCGCTGATCGCCCATTTCGACACGGCCATCCTGCCCGCCTGGACCGGTCCCGGCTGGCGGGCAGACCTCCGGCTGGCGCATGAGGCGCTCGATGGCGCCACCAGCCAGCCCTTGCCAGACAAGCGTTTCCGGGCGATGGCCTGCGCGCGGCAACTGTACGTCTTCGCCACCGCCGGCCACCTCGCGCATGCCGATACGCTGTTCGCCTCGCTCCAGCACTATTTCGGTGATGGCGCAGGCGGCTGGATCTACAGCACCGATGCCGATGGCGCGCCGCGCGACACGACGCGCGACCTCTACACCCACGCCTTCGTGGTCTTCGCCTGCGCCCACTACCATCGCGCCGGGGGCAGTGCGGCGGCGCTCGAGACCCTGCGCCGCACCGTGGATGTGATCGAGAATCGATTCGGCGACGGAAACGGCCTCTATCACGCGGCGTTGTCGCCCAACTTTGCGGTCAACGGCGGCGGCGTGCTCCAGAACCCGGTCATGCACCTGACGGAGGCCTACCTCGCCGCGTGCGATGTCACGGGCGATAGCTGGTTCACCGCCCGCCTGCCAGAGATGGCGGCGGCCGTGGCGGAGCGTTTCGTCGATCCCGCCAATGGCTGCGTGGCCGAGCAGCCGCAGGGCACGCCCGGCAACCGGATCGAGCCGGGACATCAGTTCGAGTGGTATTCGCTGGTGATGATGGCGCCGGCCCTGTTCGCCGATACGCCGTTGCCGGCCTCGCTGCGCCGCGCGTACGACTTCGCACGCACCCATGGTGTGATCAATGACACACTCGGTGTCAGCGCAGCGCTGGATCTCGACGGCACGCTGCAGGACGGTACCCAGCGGATCTGGGCCCAGACCGAATTCGCCCGCGCGTTGGCCGTAAAGGGCACCGTGGAGCCAGACGCGGCGCCGCTGATCGAACTGGAGCAGTGGATCGACCGCTTCCGCAGCCGTTTTCTCCATGCCGATGGCTGGCACGAATGCGTGGCGCCGGACGGCGAGGTGGTGCGCGCCGAAATGCCGTCCACCACGCCTTACCACCTGCTCACGGCCTACCAGGCGCTGCGCACGCTCGGCTGAATCGGCGACGAAGCGGGCTGCTGACGCCTCAATCCATGCGCGATGCGCGCAGATCACTCTTGCGCAGCAGCGTCAGCAGCGTCTCCGCCGGCTCCGACAGGCGGCCAGCCGCCAGCGAGATAAATTCCACTTCTGGCAGCGCCGGCAACTCCTGACTGTTGACGGGCGGCACCAGCCCGCGCCCCGCCAGCGCATGCGCCCGCACGGTGATGCCGAGCCCGCCGCGCGCGGCCGCGATGCAGCCGGAATGGCTGCTGCTGGCGCAGACCACGCGCCAGGGCCAGCCGGCCTTGGCCAGCGTGGCGAGCACAATCGAGCGCGTGACGCTGGGCTCGTTCACCAGAATCAGCGGCAGCGGCTGGCGCACGTCGATCACCGTGCCCGGCCGGGCCAGCCATTCCAGCGGCCCCCGGAACAGCGACACGCCGCGCCGGTCGCCCTCGCGCCGCTTGCCGATCATCAGATCCAGCATGCCGGCATCGACCAATTCATAGAGCTTGCCGGTCATGCCGATGGTGATTTCGAGTTCCACGTCGGGATGGGTGTCGCGGAACGCCGCCAGCACATTGGGCAGCGGGCCCTGGGCGAGGTCGTCCGAGGTGCCCAGCCGCACGCGGCCGCGCAGCCGGGGCGCGCTGAACTGCGATTCTGCGCGCGCCAGCGCCTCCAGGATTAGCCGGGCGTGGACCAGCAGCGCTTCGCCATCGGCAGTCAGACGCAGGGAGTGGGTGTCGCGCACGAACAGGCGCCGCCCCACGCTGTCTTCGAGCCGGCGGATATGGTCGCTGACCGACGATTGCGAGAGGCTGAGCTGGCGGCCGGCATCGGTAAAACTGCGCGCCGTCGCCACGGTGGCGAAGGTCTGGATCCAGACGGGATTGAGCATCGGGCCATTGTCATCGGCTTTTCCGATTGCAGTCAATAACGCCAGAGGGGTTCCCGATGGGCAGCCCGGTGTTTACCATAGGGTCCATTGTTCCTGGCCACTGCCGACCAGGGATTACAAAGAATCACCATGACCACCGCTTCAGCCCCCGTCAGCCCAGCCGCCGCCTCGCAGAAGGCCATGCTGTGGATCGTCTTCGCCGGCTTCTTCATGCAGACGCTGGACACCACCATCGTCAACACCGCGCTGCCCTCGATGGCGCACAGCCTCGGCGAAAAGCCCCTCGACCTCAAACCGGTGGTGGTGGCCTACACGCTGACCATGGCGATGCTGACCCCCGCCTCCGGCTGGCTCGCCGACAAGTTCGGCACGCGGCGCGTGTACTTCTGCGCCATCCTGATCTTCGTGCTCGGCTCCATCTACTGCGCCACAGCCCATACGCTCACGCAACTGGTGATCGCGCGGGTGCTGCAGGGCGTGGGTGGCTCGATGCTGCTGCCGATCGGCCGGCTGGCCGTGCTGCGCAATATCCCGGGCGAGCAGTACATCGCCGCGCTGGCGTTCGTGTCGATCGCCGGGCAGGTGGGGCCGATCTTCGGCCCGGTGCTGGGCGGCTGGCTGGTGCAGAGCGCGTCCTGGCACTGGATCTTCCTGATCAACGTGCCGGTGGGGCTGGTGGGCCTGCTGGCGGTGCGCCGCTACCTGCCGGCGGGGGAGGCCGGCGTGGCGCCGCCGTTCGACTGGGTCGGCTGCGGGCTGCTGTCGCTATGCATGGTGGCGTTCTCGCTGGCGCTGGACGTGCCGCACGGCGCATCCCACGCGCTGCTGTGGAGCCTGGGGCTGGCCGCCGTCAGCATCGTCGCCGCGCTGCTTTATATCCCCCATGCACGCCGGCACGCCACGCCGCTGTTCCGGCTGGCGCTGTTCCGCGAGCCGAACTTCAGCGTGGGGCTGGTGGGCAATCTGGTCTGCCGCATCGGTTCCGGCGCGGTGCCGTTCCTGCTGCCGCTGCTGATGCAGTTGCAGCTCGGCTATTCGCCGTTCCATTCGGGCCTGATGCTGCTGCCGGTGGCGGTGGCCGGGACCGTGTCCAAGCGCTGGATCGTGCCGCTGGTCAACCGCTACGGCTACGACAACTTCCTGCTGGTGAACACGCTGATCGTGGGGGCCTCGATTGCCTCGTTCGCGGCGATGTCGCCGGGCTGGCCGCTGGCCCTGTCCATCCTGCAACTGGCCACGTTCGGGGCCTCGAACTCGATGCAGTTCGCGGCCATGAACAGCGTGACGCTGAAGGGCCTCTCGCGCGAGGACGCCGGCAGCGGCAACAGCCTGTTCTCGATGGTGCAGATGCTGGCCATCGGCCTGGGCGTGACGATTGGCGGCGGGCTCGTCAGCCTGTTCTCGAACGAGCTGGGCGTGGCCGCGCCCGCCTATCGGCTGGCCTTCCTGGCGGTGGGCATCATCACGCTGCTGTCGGCCTTCGTGTTCCGGCGACTGGACGGCGAGGCACTCAATCCGGTGCGCCGCGCGGTCTGAGCCCGGTCTGAGCCCTAGCTCTCACTCGGTCACGCCGTTCTCATGGAGCAGCCGTTCGCATTCGTCCAGCATGTCATGGGCGAAGGCGGACTGGTAGTTCGGATCGAGCGCCTCCATCATCTCGTGCGTCGCGTAGAGGCCGGCTTCCCGCGAGAGCGATTCGGACAACTGGCGCGCGAACTGATCGCTCAGCTCCGAAAGCAGGCGCCGTTCCGATAGCGCCAGTTGCAGCTTGGAGCGCGACAGCCACATCCCGGCCAGCGTGGCGCCCTGCGCGTCGGTCATCCATTTGCCGTGTTCGTAGAACGCTGCCAGCCGCTCGGCCGTCAGCGCGAACAGCAGCGCCTTGCGGGTGTTGAAATCGATGCGGGGCGGGGGCGTGGTGGGAATCATGCCAGCCGCTCGCGCAGCCACTGGCCGATATCGGCAATTTCTTCCAGGCAGACCGAGTGCGGCATGCGGTACGTGTGCCAGGCCACCGGCTGCTCCCGCGCGGTGAGGAAGTCCCGGGCGCGCGTGCCCAGGCCCAGCGGCACCACGTCGTCCTCCGTGCCGTGCGCGGCGAACACCGGCGTGGCGGCATTGGCGGGCGTGGCCTCGGCGGCGATCAGGTCTGGCGAGGGGATGTAGGTGGAGAGCGCGATCACTCCGGCCAGCGTCTCCGGGTGCGTCAGCGCCGTGGTGTAGGCGATGGCGCCGCCCTGCGAGAACCCGGCCAGCACGATGCGGCTGGTCGGCACGCCGCGCGCGTTCTCGCGCGCGATCAGCGCGCGGATGGCCTCGCACGAGGTGCGGATGCCCGCCTCGTCGGCGCGCCGGCCGGCTTCGTCGAGCGAATAGATGTCATACCAGGCCGGCATGACGTAGCCGTTGTTGCAGGTGACGGGAATCGCCGGGGCATGCGGGAAGATGAAGCGCACCGCCAGCGTGGCGGGCAGGCCCAGTTCGGGCACGACGGGGACGAAATCGTTGCCATCGGCGCCAAGGCCGTGCATCCAGATCACGCTGTGCGTGGGGTTTGGCGCGGTCTCGAGGTCAATCGCGGGCAGAAGGGTGCTCATGGGCCGGTTCCTTGAAGTCTGGTGCAGACGTGCGCATGCCGCCCCGGAGTGGGGGCGGCATGGCATCGAACGCGGCGAGTATCGCACAGCCGGGCATGCCGGCCGGGCGAAGGAACGGTCAGGCGGCCGAGGGTACGATGGGGACGGTGGTCAGGCCCGGCGCCACGCGCGCGGGCTGCGAGGCCGGCGGCAGGGCGGGTGCCCCGGGGGTGGGCGACATGGCCGCATGGCGACGGTCCGCCACGCCTTCGACACCGGTCGCGCCCACTTCCTCGAGGAACGAGATCATGTTGCGGTAGTAATCGACTTGCATCTGCGCTTCCAGCAGGCGACGCTCTGCCTGAAAAAGCGTCAGCCTCATGTCTTGCAGTTCCTTCTCGGCGATCTTCTCTGGCGTCGGCGGACTGAACAAGTTGGCAAGCGAACGCATGGCAGTTACCTCCAGGGCTGTCTTACGGCTGGGTGATTCGGGATGTGCGCGCCATAGGTCAAATATAGTCGATTCGCCGCGAGGTACACGATGGGTCACCACAATGCATGTGGCGTCGCCCACAAGGATGATTGCCGCCACTTACCTGGATGAGTAGATTGTTCGCCCATTGGCCTCCCGCCCCGTGATTGCGGGGGATCCGGGCGCGATCCGGGGCGATTCCGGCGCCATACTTTGTGATTACTACCGGCGGCTGTGTGACGTAATTGCCTGTCATGGTCAACATTGCAAAGCGGACCGCCGGCGCCCATCCGATGAAAAAAACAACACCCGCGTGGGTGGCGCGCAACAGCAGGTGATCTGCACGCATCAAACATACGTACGAATGGCGCGCGGCTGCCGCATCCACTGCGGGTAAAATGCCGGGCCAGCCGTTTCCGCGATGTGCGGTGTGCTGCCCGTCATGCCATCCTGCCCCCTCCGAGTGACTCCCCATCCTGCCGTCGCCCGCTGCCTGCGCCTGTGGCTCGCGCTGCTCTGCTGCCTGCTGCTGCCCACTTCGGTGGTGGCTGCAGTCGCCGCGGTCGCTGCCGCGCCGGTGCGCGTGCTTGTCGTCACGTCGAACGCCCACCTGCTGCCCGCCGCCGAAGCCGCCTTCCGCGCTGCGCACGGCAACGCGCTGGCCATGTTCACCTTCCGCACCGATGCCCCGGACGCCGCAACGCTGGCGCACGCCGATGTCATCTATGCACGATTCGCCCCGACCACGGTGCTGCGCGCGATGGCACCCGGCGTGCGCCAGGCCGCCGCGCGCGGTGTGCTGGTCTTCGGCGCCCCGGCGGAGAGCGTCGATGCGGCGTGGGGCCCGGTAGCGGCCCGGCGCGATGTTGCTGATGCCGCGCAGCCCTATTGGGAAGCGGGCGGCGTGGACAACCTCGCCGCCTTCCTCGCCCTCGCCGTGGCGGCGCGGCAGCGCATGCAAGGGCTGCCGGCGCAGGACGTGGTCGCCGTGCCCGCCGTGCGCCCTGCGCCGGCGGCCGGCATCTACCATCCGCGCGCGGCGCAGCCGTTCGCGTCGCTGGCGGACTACCTCAAGTGGTACCGGCAGGCCGGCATCGTTGCCGATGGCGCGCCGCTGGTCGGCATCGCCTTCTACGCCACCCACTACCGCCAGCGTGACCTCGCCCATATCGACGCCCTGATCGCCGCGCTGGAGCGCCAGGGCGTAGGCGCGGTGCCGGTGTTCGGCTGGCCGCTCTCGGGGCTCGATGCGCTGGTCACGCAGGATGGCACCACGCCGCTGCGCGCGCTGCTGGCGCTGAACCTGACCATTCCGCGCGCCGAGGACAAGGACTGGCTGGCGCGGCACGGCCTGCACACGATCAACCTGATTGCCACGCGCGACAGCGAAGCCGGCTGGCGTGCCGATGTACGTGGCATCGCCGGGGAGCGGCTGCCGTTGCTGCTGACCGCGCCCGAGCGCAGCGGGGCGACCGAGCCGATCCTGTTCGCCACGCAGGAAGGCGGGGAGGGGAGCCAGCGCAGCGCGGCGGTGCCCGAGCGCGTGGAGGCCATCGTGGCGCGCGTGCGCCGCTGGATCGCGCTGCAGGACAAGCCGCCCGCCAGCAAGCACGTGGCGGTGCTCTACTACAACAACCCGCCCGGGCGCGGCAATCTCGGCGCCAGCTACCTGGCCACGCTGCCGTCGCTCACGCAGATCCTGCAGCGGCTGCGCGCGGCGGGTTATCAAACGGGCGATGACCTGCCAGACACCGCCACGCTGACCGCGCTGCTGGAAGCGAACGGGCGCAACATCGAAACCTGGTCGCCCGGCGAGCTGGCGCGCATGGTGCGCGGCGGCCACGTCACGCTGCTGCCGATGGCGCAGTACCGGCGCTGGTTCGACGCGCTGCCGCCCGCCTTCCGCGCCGCCGTCACGCGGGCCTGGGGCCCGCCCGAGCGCAATCCGCTGATGGTGGCGCGCGACCCACAGGGCGAGCCGGCCTTCGTGATTCCGGGCCTGCGTTTCGGCAATGTGTTCGTCGGCCCCCAGCCGCTGCGCTCGACCTTCGCGCGCGCGATGGATACCTCGCACGACACCATCACGCCACCGCCGCATTCCTACCTCGCCGCCTATCTCTGGTACCGCCATGCCTTCGGCGCCGATGCCGTGGTGCACGTGGGCCGGCACGGCACGCTGGAGTGGCTGCCCGGCAAGCAGGTGGGGCAGGCTGGCGACGACAGCGCCGAAGTGCTGCTCGGCGACCTGCCCAACGCCTACGTCTACATCCAGGATGGCGGCGGCGAGGCGATCCAGGCCAAGCGCCGCAGCGCCGCCGTGCTGGTGAGCCATCTGTCGCCGCTGCTGGCCAGCGCCGGCCAGCCACCCGTGCTGGCGCAGCTCGACGAAGCCATCGAGCAGGCCGAGGCCACGCGGGACAGCTCGCCCGAGCTATCGGCGCAGTACCGGCAGCAGGCCATCGCCCAGATGCGCGCGCTGAAGCTCGACCAGCAACTGGGTCTCGACGCCAACGCACCGTGGGCGCAGATCGAGCCGATCCTGCACGCCTTCCTGCACAAGGTGGAGGCCGAGCCGATGCCGCTGGGCATCCACGCGCTCGGCGAGATGCCGCCCGAGGCCGATCAGGCGGACGCGCTGGCGCTGCTGCTGTCGTCCCAACTGCGCAATTCCGCCCATGACGCCCGGGTGCACGGCTGGGCCGAGGATCTGGTCGCCGGCCGCGCGCCGTCGCTGGACGGACTGGCCGACGATCAGGCGCCTACTGTGCGGGCCGCGCTCCAACTCGCCCGGCAATGGCTGGCCGATCTGCGCGCATCGCCCCGGGGCGAACTGGATGGCCTCGTCACCGTGTTGTCAGGCCGCTATCTGCCGACCGGGCCGCTCGGTGACCCCGTGCGCACGCCCGACGGCCTGCCCACGGGCCGCAACCTCCATGCCTTCGATGGCGCGAAGATCCCCACGCCGGCAGCGTGGGCGCTCGGCAAGACCATGGCCGCGCAGACGCTGGCGCGCTATCGGCAGGAAACGGGGCGGCTGCCGGAGTCGGTGTCGATGGTGCTCTGGTACGGCGAAACGGAACGGCATCAGGGCGCGATGGAGGCCGAGGCGCTCTGGCTGATGGGCGTGACGCCGGTATGGAACGCGCGCGGCGGCGTGGAGGACGTGCGGCTGATTCCCGATGCCGAACTGGGCCGGCCGCGTGTGAACGTGCTGCTGACGATTTCCGGCATCTACCGCGATGGGTTTGGCGACAAGGTGGCGCTGCTTGACAAGGCCGCACGGCTGGCCGCTGCCGCCGGCGACAACGCCATCAGCCGTCACGACCGCACGGTGGCCGCCGCGCTGGTCGCCCGGGGCACGGACCCGGACACCGCCGGCAAACTGGCCCGCGCCCGCGTGTTCGCCGCCAAGCCCGGCAACTACGCCATCGGCGTGCAGCAGATGGTGGAGCAGAGCCGCGATGCGCAGGACGGCCCGGACGCCCTCGCGCGGCAGTACCTGCGCTACATGAACTTCGCCTATTCGGCCGAAGGCTGGGGCGCCAGCGCGCCGGATGCGCTGGCGAGCCATCTGGCCTCGAACGAGGCCGTGCTGTTCTCGCGCACCAGCACGCTGTACGGCGCGCTGGACAACGACGATACCTACCAGTACGCCGGCGGCCTGACCGCCGCCACGCGCGCGGTGCGCGGGCAGGCGCCGCGCTTCTGGCTGCACAACCTGCGCCGCGCCGGCGAGACGGATACCGTGGATGCCCGCACATGGCTGGCCACGGAGTTGAATGCGCGGCAATGGAACCCGAAGTGGATCCGCGCGATGCAGCGCTCGGGCTATGCCGGCGCGCGCGAGATGTATAAGGAGATCGAGCATCTTTACGGCTTCCAGGCCACCGTGCCGGAGCAGATGCCGGGCGAGTTCTGGCAGCGCACCTATGACGTCTACGTGGCCGACAAGCTCGGCCTCGGCATGGACGCCTTCTTCCGGCAGGCCAATCCGCACGCGCAGCAGGGCATTCTGGCGCGGCTGCTCGAGGTGGACCGGCAGGGCAGCTATCGCTTCACGGACGAAGAACGCGCCGAGCTGCTGCGGCGCTACGCGGATGCCGTGCGGCGGGACGGCCTCTCCTGCACGGCCAATACTTGCGGCAACCCGGTGCTGATGGCGCACATCGCGCAGGCGGGCCGGGCCGCGCGGGTGGACCCGGCGCTGCTGCGCGCGCTGGGCCGGGAGTTGGCCGATGCGATGGTGGCGCCGGGGCCGGTGGCGCGGCCGTCGATGACGGCGAAGGCTGCGCCGACGCCGACGCCCGCGCCCGCGCCAGCACCCGCCCCATCGCCACAGGCCGACCGCGCCCAGTCGGTGACGGGTCAACACCTCGTTCCGCGCGTGGCGCCGGTAGCGGCGGCATCGCCCGCCCGCTCGCACCATGGCCCGATAGCGCTGGCGCTGGCTTTGCTCGCCATCGCGCTGGGCGCCTTCCGGGAATGGCGTCGGGCGCGGCGCGCGGCGCCATCACCGTCGTCCGCCGCCGATGGACAGCCATCCCACATCTCTTTATCCTGATCGCCTTCACGCGACCCGCCCCGCCACTGGATTCCGCATGCACACCGCCATGATCCCCGCCACCCTCGTCGCCGGCTTCCTCGGCAGCGCCGCGCTGTCGGCGCGCTGACCCATGCACCTGCTGTCCACCCGGCCCGGCGGCTTTGTCGAGGACAGCGCCGTCGTGCTGCGCATCGCGCAGACGCCCGGCGAGATCGTCGTCCTGAGCGCGGCAGATACCACGCTGTCGCTGCTGGCCGGCGCGGTGCCGCGCCTCGGCCCCGGTTACCCGTCCGTGCGGTTGGCCAACCAGATGTACCTGCGCCAGCCGGCCTCGCTCGATCTCTATATCGACGAAGTGCTCCAGCACGCGCGCGTGGTGGTGGTGGACCATCTGGGCGGCGTCAACGACTGGGCTTACGGGCTGGAGCGGCTGCCGGAACTGGCCCGCGCGCGTGGCCAGTTGCTGGTGATGGGTTCCGGTGACCTGGCCGAGGACGACAACCTCGCCCGGCACGGCAACGCGCCCGCCGCGCTGTCCCATCAGCTCTGGCACTACCTGCGCGAAGGCGGCGCCGGCAACGCCGAGCAGTTTTTCCGCTGTCTGGCTCACCATGCCTTCGGCTGGGGCACACTCGCGCTGCCGCCGCAGGTGCTGCCCGAAGCCGCCATCCATCACCCGGAACGGACGGTCGCCACCGTCGAGGACTGGGCCGCGCGCTGGGCCGCCCACGGGCTGGCCGACGACGCCCCCGTGGTGGCGCTGCTGTTCTACCGCTCGCACCTGCAGGCCGGCAACACGGCCGTCTTCGACGCCATCGCCGATGCCTTGCTCGATGCCGGCCTGCGCCCGCTGCCGCTGGCGGTGACCTCGCTGAAGGCACCGCTCTGCCGTGAAGTGCTCCAGCGCCTGTGCGATGCGCACGAGGTGGCGCTCGTCCTCAACACCACGGCGTTCGCCGTCGCCTCGCTCGACAGCGTCGATGGCGAGGCGGACGCCCCGCTCGCCAACGATGCCCCGGTACTCCAGGTGATCCTGAGCGGCGGCAATCGGGAGGACTGGCTGGCCGACAGCCAGGGGCTGGGCACGCGCGACGTGGCGATGCACATCGCGCTGCCCGAGGTCGACGGGCGGATCATCACGCGCGCGGTCAGCTTCAAGGGGCTGGCCTACCGCTGCCCGCACACCGAGGCGGACATCGTGCAATACCAGCCGGACGCGGAGCGCGTGCGCTTTGTGGCGGAACTGGCGCACCGCTGGTGCCGCCTCCGCACGCTGCCCAACGCCGGGAAGCGCGTGGCGCTGGTGCTGGCCAACTATCCGGCCAGCGAAGGGCGCATCGGCAACGGCGTGGGGCTCGATACGCCGGCGTCGGTCGTGCACATCCTGGCCGCCCTCCATGCCGAGGGCTACGCCATCGACGCGCTGCCGGAGAACGGCGATGCGCTGATGCAGGGCCTGACGCGCGGCATCACCAACGACCTCGACCAGCACGCCGTGCGGCCCGCGTTCCAGAGCGTGACGGTGGACGACTACCGGCG
Source organism: Cupriavidus sp. 01L43 (assembly GCF_056399925.1). Classification (NCBI taxonomy): domain Bacteria; kingdom Pseudomonadati; phylum Pseudomonadota; class Betaproteobacteria; order Burkholderiales; family Burkholderiaceae; genus Cupriavidus; species Cupriavidus sp. 01L43. The sequence continues at coordinate 124,350 of NZ_JBFTSH010000009.1, read as the reverse complement.
CTGGCTGGCGGCGCTGCCGGCGGCGCTTCAGGACGCGATGACCGCGCGTTGGGGCGCGCCCGAAGCCGACCCGATGGTGCGTCAGGGCCGCTTCATGATCGCCGGCGTGCGCACCGGGCAGGTGTTCGTCGGCATTCAACCCGCGCGCGCCTATGGGGTGGACGGCGATGGCCTGGATGGCTACGCGAGCTATCACGATGCCGAACTCGTGCCGCCGCACGGCTACCTCGCGTTCTACTTCTGGCTGCGCCACGTGTTCGGCATCGACGCCATCGTGCACGTGGGCAAGCACGGCAACCTCGAATGGCTGCCGGGCAAGAGCGTGGCGCTCTCCGACGCCTGCTGGCCGGACGCCATCCTCGGTCCGCTGCCGCACCTGTACCCGTTTATCGTCAATGATCCGGGCGAGGGCGCGCAGGCCAAGCGCCGCACGCAGGCCGTGATCATCGATCACCTGATGCCGCCGCTCACGCGCGCCGAGAACTACGGGCCGCTGCAGGATCTGGAGCGGCAGGTGGACGAGTACTACGAGGCGCTGACCGTGGACGCGCGCCGCGCCCGGCTGCTGCGCAAGGAGATCCTGGCGACGATTGTCGGCCAGCAGCTGCACACGGAACTGGGGCTGGCGGCGCCGGCCGGCGGCGAGGAGGAAGACGCGCTGCTGAATCGCACCGATGCGTGGCTGTGCGAACTCAAGGAGTCGCAGATCCGCGATGGCCTGCACGTGTTCGGCCAGTCTCCGGCCGGCGTGCAGCGCCGGGACACGCTGGCGGCGCTGGCGCGTTTTCCGGTGGGCGATGGCCGGGACGCCCGGGCGGGGCTGCTGACGGCGATGGGCGCCGACCTCCTGCTGGGCGACGACTTCGACCCGCTCGACGCCGACTGGGCCGCGCCGTGGCTGGGGCCGCGCCCGGCGCTGCTGGCGGACATCGACGCCGGCCCGTGGCGCCACCATGGCGACACGCGCGAGCGGCTGGAAATGCTGGCCCTGCGCCTGCTCGACGGGGGGGTGGAAGGCGGGCTGGAGGCCGAAAAAGCGCTGCCGCACACCGCGCAGGTTCTCGCCCGGCTGCGCCAGGAAGTGGCGCCACGGCTGGACGCCTGCGGCGCGCAGGAACTGACGCAGCTAATGCGCGGCCTCGCCGGGCGCTTCGTGCCGCCCGGCCCGAGCGGGGCGCCCTCGCGCGGCCGGCCGGATGTGCTGCCCACCGGCCGCAACTTCTATTCGGTGGATACCCGCGCGGTGCCCACGCGCACGGCGTGGACGCTCGGCCTGCGCGCGGCCAACCTGCTGATCGAACGGCACCTGCAGGAACACGGCGAATATCCGCGCGCGGTGGGCCTGTCGGTCTGGGGCACGGCGACCATGCGCACCGGCGGCGACGACATCGCCCAGGCCATGGCCCTGCTCGGCGTGCGGCCCAAGTGGGCGCAGGGCAGCCATCGCGTGGTGGACTTCGAGATCCTGCCGATGGCCAACTTCGGCCGCCCGCGCGTGGACGTGACGCTGCGCGTGTCCGGCTTCTTCCGCGATGCCTTCTCCAACCTCGTGGCGCTGTTCGACGCCGCCGTGCGCGCCGTGGCGGATCTCGACGAGCCGGCGGACGTCAACCCGATCCGCGCCCGCGTGCTGGCGGAGCAGGCGCGGCTGCAAGCCGGGGGCGCCGCGCCGGACGAGGCGCGCGAGCGCGCCGGGTGGCGCGTGTTCGGCGCCAGGCCCGGCGACTACGGCACCGGCCTCCAGGCCCTGATCGACGGCCGCCAGTGGCAGGACGACGCGGACCTCGCCCACGCCTACCTGCACGCGGGCGGCTACGCCTACGGGCAGCGTGCCGATGGCATCGACGCGCGCGACGCCTTCGCCACCCGGCTGGCCGAGATCGACGCCGTGGTGCAGAACCAGGACAACCACGAGCACGACCTGCTCGACGCCAACGACTACTACCAGTTCCAGGGCGGCATGGTGGCCGCCGTGCGGCATCTGGGCGGCGAACAGCCGGCGATTTACCACGGCGATCACGCCAACCCGGCCGCGCCGCGCGTGCGCACGCTGGGCGAGGAAATCGCCCGCGTGATCCGGGCGCGGGTGGTCAATCCCAAGTGGATGGATGGCGCGCGCCGGCACGGCTACAAGGGCGCGTTCGAGATGGCCGCCACGGTGGACTACCTGTTCGGCTACGATGCCACGACCCGCGTGGTGGGCGACCACCAGTACGCGCTGGTGGCGGACGCCTACGTCCACGATCCCGTCAATCGCGAATTCCTCGCCCGGCACAATCCGCGCGCGCTGCAAGGCATCTGCGAGCGGCTGCTGGAGGCCATGGAGCGCGGGCTCTGGCAAGAACCGGGCGCCCAGCGCGGCCGGATCGAACAACATCTGCTCGATAACGAGCAGCGCATCGAAGGTCAATCCTTATGAGTCCCGTCACCGTCGTGCGACATCCGTTTCCGTTCAGCGCCCTGGTCGGCCAGGCGCGGCTGCAACAGGCGTTGCTGCTGGCTGCCGTCGATCCCGGCATCGGCGGCGTACTGGTCACCGGGCCGCGCGGCACGGCCAAGTCCACGGCGGCGCGCGCGCTGGCGGAGTTGCTGCCGCATGGCCACTTCGTCACGCTGCCGCTGGGCGCCAGCGAGGAACAGCTAACCGGCACGCTGGACCTGAGCCACGTGCTGCAGCAGGGCGAGGTGCGCTTCGCGCCGGGCCTGCTGGCGCGCGCGCACGAGGGCGTGTTGTATGTGGATGAGGTCAACCTGCTGCCGGACCCGCTGGTGGACCAGCTGCTCGACGTGGCGGCCAGCGGCGTGAACGTGGTGGAGCGCGATGGCGTGTCCCATCAGCACGCGGCGCGCTTCGTGCTCGTCGGCACGATGAATCCGGAGGAGGGCGAGTTGCGCCCGCAGCTGCTCGACCGCTTCGGCCTCGCGCTGGCGCTCGACAACTACGCCGACCCGGCCACGCGGCAGGCCATCGTGCGCGCCCGGCTGGCGTTCGATACCGACCCGGAGGCGTTCCGCGCCGCCGTGGCGACGGCCCAGCAGGCGCTGGCGGCGCAGGTCGCCCGGGCGCGCGGCGCGCTCGGCGGGCTGGATTTCTCCGATGCCGTGCACGCCCATGTCAGCGCGCTGTGCCTGGCGGCGGCGGTGGATGGCGTGCGGGCGGACCTCGTCATGCTGCGCGCCGCACGCGCGCTGGCCGCGTGGGACGGCGCCCCGGCGGTGACCGTGGCGCATGTGGATGCCGTGGCGGAGCTGGTGCTCCATCATCGTCGCCATGCGGGGTCGCCGGCATCCCCCGAAGCTGGCCAAGTGGAATCGGCCGGGGAGCGTGCCACGGCGCCCGCGCCGCAGGACAACCCGTGGGGCGCCATGCCGCCCCCGGCTGACACCGCCGCCGGCATCGCCAGCATCAAGCCGCTGCGCGCCTTCGGGAATCGCCCGCCAAAAAAAGCCTGAGCCACCGGCAGGCCGCCGGGCAGGTCCGGCAAGGCGGCAACCGGTGGCAGACTCTGCGTCCGATGCCACGTCCCGCCACACCGGGCGCGGGCGTGCCCGGGGCGCGCATCCACTGGCCGCGCACGCTGGCGGCCAAGCGGCAGGCGCGGCTGGCCGCCGAGCACCTGCGGCACCGGCGTGCCGACGCGCGCGCCGGCGTGCTGCATTGCGTGGCGCTCGACTGTTCCGGCTCGATGACGCAGGGCGAGCAGCTCGCGCTGGCCAAGGGCGTGCTCGTGCGGCTGCTGGAGCGCGCCTACCAGTCCCGCGCGGACGTGGCGCTGGTCAGCTTTGCCGGCCAGCAGGCCGAAGTCCGGCTCGCGCCGTCGCGCGCACGGTACTGGAACGCCGACTGGATCCGCCCGATTGCCGGCGGCGGCGGCACCCCGCTGGCGCTGGGCGTGGCGCGCGCCGGCCAGTTGCTCGAGGCGCAGGCCCGCCACCGGCCGATGCAGCGGCGCTGGCTCTGGCTGCTGACCGATGGGCGCAGCGGTGAACTGCCGCCCCGGCCCGCCTGGGCCGATCACGTAGTGGTCGTCGATGTGGAGCGACGCGCCGTGGCGCTCGGCCGCTGCCGCGCGCTGGCCACGGCGTGGGACGCCGACTACCGCGACGCCGCCGCATTGATCGACTAAGTTCGACTAAAAGCCACCCTTGCGCCACATCCCCCTTCCGTGGGGCATGCCCGGCCTAAAGTCCCGGACCCGACTGACCGTTAGCCCATCGATAGCCCCGACACGCAACGACGAACAGCGGGGCACTACGAGGAGCGGACGGCATCATGGCTTGGGACAACTTGAGTATGCGCACGCGGCTGGGCGCGGCGTTTGGCGTGGTCGTGCTGTTGGTGGCGGTCATGATGACACTGGCGCTCGGGCGCATTGGCGAGCTGGAGCAGCGCGCGGCGGCCGCGCCGGACAAGCCCGCCGCCACGGCTCAGGCTGTGCCCCCGAACGAGGACAACACCCGCACCTGGATCTGGGGCCTGGGCGGCGCCGTGCTGCTGGCTAGCGTGGTGTGCTGGTTCCGCCTGACGCGCGCCATCGAGATCCCGCTCAAGGAGGCCGAGTTCATCGCCGAAACCGTGGCGGCGGGCGACCTCAGCAAGGAATTCGAGACCGAGCGGGGCGGCGATTTCGGGCGCCTGCTGGGCGGGCTGGGCGAGATGGAGGACATGCTGACGGACCTGGTCACGCGCATCAAGGCGTCCAGCGATTCGATCTCGTCGGCGTCGCACCAGATTGCCGCTGGCAATACCGATCTGTCCCAGCGTACCGAGGAACAGGCCGCCACGCTTGAGGAAACGGCGTCGAGCATGAGCGAGCTGACCGCCATGGTGAAGCAGAACACCGAGCGCGCACGCACGGCCAACGGGCTGGCGGCGTCCGCGTCGGGCGTGGCCGAGCGCGGCGGCGCCATCGTCGGCAATGTCGTGGAGACCATGCAGGCCATCAGCGCCAGCTCCCGCAAGGTGACGGACATCATCGCCGTGATCGAGGGCATCGCCTTCCAGACCAATATCCTGGCGCTGAACGCCGCCGTGGAAGCGGCACGCGCGGGTGAGCAGGGACGCGGCTTCGCCGTGGTGGCGGGCGAGGTGCGCACGCTGGCCCAGCGCAGCGCGGCGGCGGCCAAGGAAATCAACGTGCTGATCAACGATTCGGCGCGGCAGGTGGAGTCGGGCTCGTCGCTGGTGGGGCAGGCCGGTCAGACCATGGCGGAAATCGTCCAGTCGGTGCGGCATGTGACCCAGATCCTGGGCGAGATCGCCGAGGCGTCCGAGCACCAGAGCGGCGGCATCGAGCAGGTCAACGAGGCCGTGGCGCAGATGGACGAGGTGACGCAACAGAACGCCGCGCTGGTGGAAGAGGCCGCCGCGGCGTCTGCGGCGCTGGCCGAGCAGGCCCAACAACTCCAGCATGTGGTGGGCGAGTTCAAGCTCGACGACGAGCCGGTCCGGCCGGCGGCACGCCAGGTGCTGGGCGTCCAGGCCAGGCTGGCGCGCGCCTGACTTTACTCATATCTGATACCTAATATCTAAGGGGCGATGTCCGGCGCGGCGGCGACGCCCAGGTCGCCGCTCTGGAGATAGGCGATCACCGGCGCCCAGAACGCCTGCGCGTGCGCAGGTTCGATGGCGGCGTTGTGGGGCAGGTCCTCGAAGATCTCGAGCCGGCTCGGCGCGCGCGCCATCCGCGCCAGATATTCGCCATGGCTGAACGGGATGGTCTGGTCCTGCCGGCTGTGGATCAGCAGCAGCGGCATGCGCAGCTTGCGGATGCGCGCGGCGTTGTTCCACGGCTCCGGCAGCATCCACGCCAGCCACGCGGGCACCCGCCCCGTGACCACCGCCGCCGCACGCGCGGAGCGGAAACCGGCGCCAATCACGGCGCCGTCCGGGCTGGGCCGCAGCCGGCCAATCACATCGAGCAGAATCCCACTTCCCAGCGAATAGCCCATCACGTGGCGCCGCGCCGCATCGGGCGTGGCGGCGATGAACTGGAGGTAGCCGGCCAGCGCGTCCTGACGCAGGTTGCGCACCGAGGGCCGCCCGGTACTCGCGCCATAGCCGCTGTAATCGAACACGAAGGAGCCGATGCCGGCCGCGTGGAGCATGGCCTGGACCGGCGCCCAGTCGGTCAGGGATTCGGAATCGCCGTGAAACACGCACAGCGCCGGGCCGCTCGGATCGGGCGCGGCGACGAACGAGGCGTGCAGCGAGCGATCCCCGCTGGCGAAGGTGTACTGGCGGGACGGCACGCCGAGGTGGTCTGGGGTGACATCCCCGATCGGGATGGTGACGAAAGCGTCACGTTCCATCATCCGGAAGACCAGCCAGCGGCCTAGACTTGCGGCCACTGCGACGCCAGCCACGCCGGCAACCCAGCGTTTCAGGGGACGGGAGCCAGCAGCGGGCGGGGTGGGCAGCGGGGCAGACATGGCGGGCCGGGGCGCGGGGGATGTGATAAGCCTAGCACCCGATGGGCCGGGGCGCCGGCCGCAAGAGAGACAGGCTATCGGCCTCATAAATAAGTTTTCGGCGCGATCCCCAGATTCGCCTTGCTTGTCTATCTACCAGTAGATATTATCCAACCCATGGACTCGCCGCACAAACCAAGCGGTGGTCTGAGCAAGACCTCGAACGGGGCCTTCCAGAGCCAAAATATCTATCTAGTGGTAGATAGCATCGGAAGGTAGCCCCGGCAAACGCAGCCAATACAAGGAGCTTCACCATGAACGCCAAGACCATCCTCAGTGCCGCCGCTCTCGCCGCCGCCTTCGTCACGGGCGCTGCCCAGGCCGCTCCCGCCAGCAACCAGACCGGTGAAGCCTACGGTTACGGCTACCGCGTGAACGACGCACGCAGCCCGTACAGCGACGGTGCCCGCGACGTACATCGCCCCCGCAACCCGTTCGTGGACGGCGCCCGCGTGAATGATCAGCGCAGCCCGTTCTCCGATGGCGCCCGCGCCGGCAAGTTCGACCCGTACACCGACGGCACCCACACCGTGGCCGGCCGCGACCGCACCGGCGTCTCCGCCGAACCGGGCCGCGCGGATGATTCGGCTGTCGAAACCGCTTAAACCATTTCTACCATCGCCCGCCGCGGATCGCGGCAAGCGGTACCGGCCGGCGCCCCAAAAGGGTGCCGGCCTTCCTGACGTTGACATCGGGGTAATCCCGGTTGAGTATCTATCTGCGTGTAGATAAACTTTGCCCCATGAAAACCCAACCCGTCCGTGAGCAGCTGCTCGAACACACGCTGGTACTGATTCGCCGCCGTGGTTTCAATGGCTTCAGTTACCGCGATCTGGCCGAGCTGGTGGGGGTCAAGACCTCCAGCATCCACTATTACTTTCCGTCGAAGGACGACCTCGTCCTGGAAGCGGTGAAGGAATACAGCGCGCGCATCGTCGAGCGCCTGCGCAATATCGACCCCGCGCTGCCGGTGCTGGAACAGGCCCGCCAGTACCTGGAGCCGCTGCGCGCCACGTGCGGATCTGACCAGATCTGCCTGGCCGGCATGCTCTCCACCGAGGTGCTGTCCCTGCCCGAGCCCGTGCACAAGGTGCTCAAGGATTTCTATCACATCAACGAGGCCTGGCTCGCCAAGCTGCTCGAACGTGGCCAGGAGCAGCGCGAGACCTTGTACCCCGTGCCGCCCGAAATGCTCGCGCAAGTACTGTATGGCGCGCTCCAAAGCGGCCTGATCGCCGCGCGCCTGTTCGGCACCCAGGAGCGCCTGGAAGCCGCCGCGGAAACCCTGCTCGGCGCCCTGTGCAACAAACGCGCCGCCGCACTGCTGGGCAAGACCTGCGCCTGACGTAGACGCTGCATAAAAAACCGCCGGATGGCCGCAAGGCCTCCGGCGGTTTTTGTTTCTCGAACTGGGAATTGCACCCGAACAGGCAACGCGCCTCGACGCCGTGTCCCGGCAGCAGATCAAAGAGGACCGTTCTTCTCGACCATCGCGCACAACCACCCCCCATCGTCATGCGGCAGGTCATGTCCCGCCCACGGGTGGCGGAGGTGCTGCGCCTGCCAGGCCGCCGCGATGCGGGTCGAGCAGATCGGGTTGACCAGACGGTCGGCGTCCGAGGAGAGGATCAGCGTGGGGCAGGGCGGGGCGGAGGGGGCGGCCCGGTAGCGGGCGGCTGCCAGCAGTTGGCGGAGGGCCGCCGAGCGGGTGACCGGGGCGGATTGGCCGATGGTGACCCACGTCGCCAGGTCGGCGTCGCGGGTGTCCATCCGTTCGCAGGTCAGCCGGTGGACCGTGCGCTCGCAGCGGGCGCGGTCGTGCCAGTGGTTGGCCATGCCGATGAGCGCGGCCCAGTTCTGGGGGCGCAGGCGCTGCGGCATGGTGCTGAAGGGGCGCATGCTGGTGTTGATCAGCACCAGTCCGGCCACTTCCCCGGGATAGCGCTGGGCCCATTCGGTGGCGACCATGGCGCCGAGCGACATCGCCAGGATGCGGCATGGCGCGGCCACCCCGTCGGCGCGGGCCGTGGCGCGTACGGCTTCCATGATGCCGCGCACGTCGACGGGCACCATCGCGTGGCGGGCGGTGCCGTTGCCGGGCAGGTCGATCAGGGACGGGTGGCCCAGGCCGCGAGCGGTCCATAGCGCCGGCAGGTCGCCCCAGTGCCGCGATTCGCGGGTGAGGCCGCGCAGGAAGATCCACGGGTTCATGGTGCCGGTTTCCGGTCTTGCCAGTGCGCGCTTGCCTGCGCCAGCAACTGCTGTCGATGGTCGCCCTGGGGCAGCCATCGCTCCGGGGCGAAGGCGGTGCGCCCGAGGAAATCGAACAGGCTCACATGCCGGCGCAGCACGCGCGCCGTGCGGTGGGCCTTGATCGGATTGAAAATGCCCGCGCGCGAGAAAAGCTGGCGGGGATTCTTCTTGATCCACAGCCACGAGCCCAGCTCCAGCGTCATCGGCAGGAATAACGTGCCCGCCGGCGCGCGGTCGTAGGCGTAGTCCCACAGGTCGCCGTGCAGCAGGTACTGGTGGCTCTGCGGCTCGAAGGCGTAGCCGTGGTGCGGGTGGGCCTGCTCGAACATGGTCTTGAGCAGGTACATCTCGGGCAGGTGCGCCATCGGCGCGTGGGTGCGCGCGTAGGGGAACCAGATGCTGTCGCGCCAGCCATAGCCGGAATGGCAATCGACCGCGAAACTGAGGGGCCGGCCCAGCAGTTCTTCCTCCACCACGCGCAGCAGCGCGGCGGCCTCGGGCTCCATCGGCGCACCGGCGCGGCCGCGATACCACGGCAGCCACGCGCCGAGGCGCTGCCCGCCGGCGAGGAAGGGCACGCGCGCATCGGCGTTCTGCGGCGCGTTGCGCATCAGGTCCACACCCCGGGGATTGGCGCGCGTGGCCGCGTACATGCCGCCCGGGTTGACGATCGGCATGAAGACCAGCTTCACGGCCTGTAGCTCGCGGTGGAGCAGTTCGTCCCATTGCAGGCGGCACAGCAGCGAGCGCATGTAGTCCAGCACCAGTTGGGTGCCGATGCGCTCGAGCCCGTGAATGCCGCCGAAGATGCCGATGGCCGGCGCGTCGGGCGCGTCCGTGCCCAGCGCCGCCACGTGGACGCCGAACGAGCGGTCGTCCATGGCTACCTGGCACGCCACGCGCGACCGGAACCACGGGGCGCCCAATTCCAGCAGCGTCAGCAGCTGGTCGTACTCGGGAAAGCTGGGGCGGCCCGGGTCGGTCATCGGCGGAGGGGGTCCTTGGGGGCGGTGCGGTGGGGGCGTGAGGCTCAGGTCAACTCAGGTCAACTCAGTTCAATATAGGTGCAGGTTGCAGAACCTCGCAATGCCGTTGCGCCGCGCTGCCCGGCAGGACCAGGCAGTCCAGCAGCGCGCGCACCAGCCGTGTCCCGCTGCGAATCTTGAGGCTGTAGAGATATTCGTGGATGACCGGCGCCTGGCTGGCGAAGGGCACCACGCAGAGCGCGGGGTCGCGCGGGACCTCGCCCACGGGCATCACGCTGGCACCGAGGTTGTGCCGGATCGCCTCGCAGATGGCTTCGCGGCTGCCGATCACGGTATGGGGCGGGAGGTCGATGCCCACCGCGCCCAGCGCGGCCTCGGTGGCCTCGCGGGTCATCGACCCTTGTTCGCGCACGATCAGGTGGCAGGTGGCCAGTTCGGCCACCTCCACGCGCGGACGGCGCGCCAGCGGGTGGAGCGGATGGGCGACCAGCACCATCGGGTCGGCGGCGAGCATGACGCGGGAGAGCCGGTCGTCGTCCACCGCGTGCGACGACACCGCGGCATCGATCCGGTATTCGAACAGCGCGTCGAGCATCTGCCGGGAATTGCCGATCTCGATGCTGATCGCCACGGCCGGGTAGCGCTCCCGGAACGCGGCCACGCTGCGCAGGATGTAATAGGGGCCGGTCGCGCCAATCCGCAGGCTGCCGAGCCGCAGGTTGCCGGCGTTGCGGAGCAGGAAATCGGCCTCGCCCTCCTGCTGCATCATCTGCTCGGCCAGCGGCATGAGGGCCACGCCGACGTCGCTGAGGTCGAGCCGGCTGGCGCGGCGGTGGAACAGTTCCACGCCGTAGAGCACTTCCAGCTGGCGGATGCGGCCGGTGACGGTGGGCTGGCTGAGGCGCAGCTGCCGGGCCGCGCTCGTGATGCTGCCTTGTCGCGCCACTTCATAGAACGTCATCAGCAGATCGCCAAGCATGGGGCTCCCATCGAGTTCAGGACGAACCCGCGAGCCTAGCCCGGCAATGTGACAGTGGTGGGTACGACGGCGCCCCCCTCCCCGCAGGGAGAGGGGGAACGCCGGGCGCGGGTTTAGCTCCCCATCGCCGGATCGGACACCGTGTGGGTGCCGTTCTCCAGGCGGCCGGCAAAGCGGCGCGAGAAGCCGCCCTGCTGGGTGGTCACCGTGAAGTCATACCAGTTGCCCTGCGACTTCACCGGGAAGGGCTGGTCGAGTTCCTTGCCGGCGGGCAGCTCGAAGGTCCACGGGCCGTCCGTGCGGTAGGCGTTGGGCACCACCGTGAACGTGCAGGCCGTCGTGCCGCGGTTGATCAGCGTCAGCCAGACCTTGGGCTCGTCGGATTCCTCGTAGCACACGCGGATCTCCGGCGCGGCGCCGCCGCCGGCTTCCTTCTGGGCGCTCACGTCGCCGATAAAGGCGCGATGGTAGCCATTCGGGCCCAGTACCCACAGGTCATAGCGGCCGCTGTCGGTGGCGTAGACATCCCAGGTGGCGTCGATGCCCTTGCCCGCCTCCACCGCATAGCGGCGCGGCACGCTGCCCAGGTGCAGGCGATCGTACACATGGAACACTGCGGCCTGCGTGCCGTCATTGCGGAACTTGAGGACCATGGCGCGGTTGACCGGATCTTCCAGCCCGCTGGTGTGCAGCGTGTACGGCAGCGCGCGCGAGGGCCGCGTGCCGCTGGCCTGCGTCGGCATGGTCTGCGCCGCCACGGTCGGGGTGGGAATCTGCGCCAGCGCTTCCTGCTGGGTGCGCTGGGCGTCCGCGCCGGTCTTGTCGAGGCCCGTGAAGGAGATCGACGTGGTGCCGTTCGGGTTGATGAAGTCGAACGCAGTCATCATGTCGCCCATCACCGCGCGGCGATAGGGGCTGATGTTGGTCTCCTGCACGCCGAATCGCTGTTCGAGGAAGCGCAGCACCGAGGTGTGGTCGAACGCCTGCGAGTTGACCCAGCCGCCACGGCTCCACGGCGACACCACGTACATCGGCACGCGCGGACCGGGGCCGAACGGGGTCTTGTCCACGCTGTAGTACTCGGTGGCGGCGTCCATCGTGGTAGCGCCGACGGGCTTGCCCGCCGCATCCAGCGCCGGCGCGCAGGGCGGCGGCACGTGGTCGAAGAAACCGTCGTTTTCGTCGAAATTGATCAGCAGGACGGTCTTGCTCCAGATGTCCGGGTTGGCCGTCAGCGCGTTGAGCACCTCCTGGGTGTACCAGGCGCCCTGCACCGGGCTCGACGGCCCCGGGTGCTCCGAGTACGTGGCCGGTGCCACGATCCACGATACCTGCGGCAGCGTGCCGGCGGCGATGTCGTCGCGCAGCGCCTGCAGGAAGCCGCCGTCCGGCATGGTGTTGGCGATGCCTTTGAACAGCGGGTTCACGGTGTCGTTGGCCGCCGTGTAGGCCGGGTAGGGCGCACCGTTGGCCGCGTTGCCGAGCGCGGCGTTGGCGGCGCGGTACTGGGCGAAGCCGGCCAGCGGGTTGTCGGTGAAGTTGTCCGGCATGTTCTGGTAGACCTTCCAGGTCACGCCGGCGGTCTGCAGGCGTTCCGGGTAGGTCGTCCAGGTGTAGTTGATGCCGGTGGCGTCGAGCGAGTCGCCGCTGTTGTCGATCACCGGGCCGCCCTTCTGGCCGAACGGGTCGTTGGTGCCGGTCCAGTGGAACAGGCGGTTGGTGTTGGTGCCGCCGTGGAAGCTGCAGTGGTAGGCATCGCACAGCGTGAAGGCGTCGGCCAGCGCGAACTGGAATTCCACCTCCTTCTGCTTGTAGTAACCCATCGACTGGCGCTGCTTGGAGGTCGGCCAGGCGCTCATGCGGCCCAGGTCCCAGGCGGCCTGGCCGTCCGGCTGGCTGTGCGGGGTGCCGCTCACGCGCTGGGCGTTGCCGGCGGTGCTGTCCAGGTGGTACGGCAGCACCACGCGGTTGGTGTTGCCGTTGGCGTAGGTCTGCTGGAAGACGTTGCGGCCGCCCGGCAGCGGGATCGGGAAGCGGTCACCGAAGCCCCGCACGCCCTTGAAGGTGCCGAAGTAGTTGTCGAACGAGCGGTTTTCCTGCATCAGGATCACCACGTACTGCACGTCCTGGATCGACTTGTTGACGTTGTTGGCCGGAATGGCCAGTGCGCGGCGAATAGCCGGCGGAAACGCGGCGAGCGCGGCGGTTGCGGCGGCACTGCCGCCTGCCATCTTGAGAAAATTGCGTCGGCTGCTGGAGTTCATGTCGAGTTCTGCCCTGAGCGGTTCTGGATTCGAGGAGGTGGGATCGCGGCGCTTCAGGGCGCGCACTTCATCTGGGGCTTGACCGTGGGCTCGCCCGGCTGGGTCGGGGTGCCGCCGCCCGGTTGTCCGGGGGTGGGCGGGGTGTCGTCGCCGCCACAGGCGGTCAGCGCCGCGCAGAGCAGCAGGGCGGCGGCCAGCCCGGCCAGGGGGCGCGGGGCTTTGGGTGGCCGCACGTGGGCAAGGCGTGCAAGGGTGCGGATGTCGTGCATGGTCTGGATTCTCTTGCGGTGGGGAGGGACGGGGGCCTTCAAGCGCCCTATGCGTTGCTCGCGTCGTTCGCGTGGCTCGCGATGCGCTTCGCAGCGTACGGTCCCGCCTTGTCCCGGCGGTGACATATGCCCCAAGAATCCTGATACGGACATTCGCGGATTTGGCCCCAAAGGGCGCCTGACGCACATTTGACGGCGTCAGTTGCTGCGTCGCACCAAGTCCTGTGCTATGGTGTTTGGAAGGTTTCCTCCAATTTGCCCCCGAATCCCGTTTACCTGTCAGACTGCCGGACTCGGGAAGATCCTTGCCCAGACCGGGCTGCAGGACCGGCACATTGGATAGCCCCCCACAAACGCATTTTTGTTGCACTTGCAACGTGGCATGACCTTGCTTGTTAGCAAGGCTTTCCGCCCCCATTCTGCAATGCGGAAGGGCTTGCAGGAGCGGTACATGAACACCGAATCACGTTACGTCTGGCATTACACCGTGGGTACGCCACTGGCCGCAATTGCGCGGTCGGGACGGCTGCGGCCCGCAATGGCCCACGGCCGTCCCGCGCGTCCGGGCGAGCACGACATCCTCTGGTTTTCGCGCAATCAGCAATGGGATCCATCCGCCACCCAGGACGATGGCCTGAGCGAGGCGCGTCACGCGCTCTCGCGGGCTGCCCTGCATGCGCGCTTTGGGCTCTACCGGTTTGGCATCGCCGCCAACGACTCGCGCCTGCTGCCGTGGCCGACGGTCACGCGCGTGGCCGATATCGAGGTGCCCGATGCCATGGCGATGGTCGCCGCCGGCCTGCGCTGCGGCGCCGCGCCCACCGACTGGATCGGCACGCTGACCGAGATTCCGCTGTCCGAACTGCGCTTCGAGGCGTGGACCGGCCGCGAATGGACCACGGCCGATCTCAACGAGCTGGCCGCACAGCTCGCCTAGCTCACCCCGTCAGCGGCTGAAGCCGCGCGCGGCCACCGGCCACACCGCTTCCACCACGCCGCCGCGCACCGTCACCAGTGCATCGTAGAGATTGAGGGTCGGGTCGCAATGACCCGGCACCAGCAGCACGCGGCTGCCCAGCGCCGGCAGGGCGGCGACGTTGCCCGCCTGGCGGGGTTTGACGATGCCATGCTCGTCGTTCGCCGCCACGTACTCCAGCGCCTCGGACGCCGCGCCATCGGCCCAGATCCACGGCAACCCCGAATCCACCGCCATCGACTTCAGCCCCGCATCGAGGATGACGCGGTCGCCGGCGGCCACGCTCATCACCGTCGTGGCGATAAACAGGCTGTGTTCGAAGCGCAGCGCACCGGGATAGGCGTTGCTGCCGTAGTCGGCATCCATGAACACGTACGAGCCCGGCTGGATCTCGGTGTAGACGCCGCTGCCGAGGTCGAACTCCACGCTGCCGCTGCCGCCCCCCGTTACCACCTCGCACTGCACGCCCGCTGCCGCCAGCTTCGCCAGCACGGCGCCGGTGCGTTCGGCAGCTTGCGCGGCGGCGTCGCGGCGGGCCGCCCAGTCGCGCAGATGCTGGATACCGCCGTGGTACGCCTGCAAACCGCGCAGGGACAGGCGGGGCTGGGCGGCGATTCTTTCCGCCAGCGCGATGGCCGCCGGGGCATCGGCCACGCCGCAGCGGCCCTGGCCGACATCGATCTCGATGAAGACATCCAGGTGTGTGCCGGCGGCTTCTGTGGCTACCGCCAGGGCGTCAATTTGTGATGCATCGTCTACACACACGCTGAGGCGCGCATGGCGGGCCAACTCGGCCAGCAGCGCCGCCTTGGCCGGCGACGCAATCTCGTTACTGATATGGATGTCCGTCACGCCGGCCGCCACGAAGGGCACGGCCTCGCTGACCTTCTGGCAGCAGATGCCCACCGCGCCGCGCGCGATCTGCGCCAGCGCAATCTCGGGGCACTTGTGCGCCTTGGCGTGCGGGCGCAGCTTCACGCCGGCGCGGTCGGCGGCGTCCTGCATCCGCGCCACGTTGCGCGTGAAGGGGTCGAGGTCGACGATCAGGGACGGTGTGTCGATGGCATCGACGGACTGGCCAGGGGTGGCGGCGGGCGGCAAATCGAAAGGCAGGGGCATGAGCAGCGAAGATGTGATGAATGGGGCCGGAGCGGAAGCGTAGCACGCGCGATTCCACTACGATGAGGAAGTCCGCGCCGATGCGGACCCAAACCGGGAGGGCGCCATGGCACATGATGCAAGAGGCCTGGAGGTCACATCTGATCATCCCGAAGCGCTCGCGCACTACGAGACCGGGCTGGCGCTTCTGCATGGCTTCTACGGCGATCCACTCGCGGCGGTCGATGCCGCCCTGGCCGAACACCCTGACTTCGCCATGGGCCACGCGCTGCGCGCCGCGCTGATGGTGACCTCGGGCGACGGCACCGCCGTGCCGCTGCTGCGCGAGAGCGTGGAGGCTGGCGAGGCATTGGGCGACCGCGCCAACCCGCGCGAGCGCCGCCATCTGGCCGCCGCGCGCGCCTGGCTGGATGGGCGGTTCGCCGAGTCGGTGCAGGCCTACGGCGACATCGCCATCGACTATCCGCGCGACATCCTCGCCGTGCAGGTGGCTCATCTGGGCGATTTCCTGCTCGGCCAGTCGTCGATGCTGCGCGACCGCATCGCGCAGGTGCTGCCCCATTGGGATAAGGATGTGCCCGGCTACGGCTACCTGCTCGGCATGCATGCCTTCGGGCTCGAGGAATCCAATCGCTATGAAGACGCCGAGGCGCGTGGCCGCGAGGCGGTGGCGCTGAACCCGCGCGATCCGTGGGCGATCCACGCCGTGGCGCATGTGATGGAGATGCAGGGCCGGCTGGACGATGGCGCGGCCTGGCTGCACACGCGCGTATCGGACTGGTCCGAAGACAACATGCTGGCGGTACATAACTGGTGGCATCTGGCCCTGTTCCTGCTCGAGCAGGAGCGCTACGACGAAGTACTGGCGCTCTACGACGCCCACCTCAACCGGCCCGCGCCGGCCATTGCGCTCGATCTGGTCGATGGTGCCGCGCTGCTGTGGCGCCTGCACCTGCGCGGTGTGGACGCGGGCGCGCGCTGGGCCGCGCTGGCCGACGACTGGTACACGCGCGGCGACGCCGGCTACTACGCCTTCAACGATGTGCACGCCATCATGGCGTGCCTGGGCGCGGGCCGCGAAGACGCCGTGGCCGAGATCCGCGCGGCCATGGCGGGCGCGGCGATCGGGCAGGGCACCAATGCGATGATGTCGCGCGACGTGGGCCTGCCCGTGGCCGACGCGATGATCGCCTTCGCGCGCGGCGACTATGCCGCCACGGTGATGCTGCTGATGCCGGTGCGCATTCTCACCCATCGCTTCGGCGGCAGCCATGCCCAGCGCGACGTCTTCGCGCTGACCCTGATCGAAGCGGCCCTGCGCGGCCGCCACGCCAACCTCGCCGCCGCGCTGGTGGCCGAGCGTGCCGCGCTGAAGCCGATGAACCCGAGCCTCGCCGCGCTGGCCGGCCGCGCACGGCGGACGTCGCAGGCGCAGGCAGCCAGTTCGACGCTGCACTGATCCATCCACCCTGTATCTACCCGTAGTCACCCTGGAGGTCACCATGCATCTACCGACGTTCCGCTCGAAGCCCCTGCGCCTCGCCGCCGTCCTGCTCGCGATGGCCAGCCTGCCGGCCATCGCCCATCATGGCTGGTCCACCTATGACCAGACCAAGCCGCTGACCGTGACCGGCAAGGTGGTGGAGAGCCACTACGAGAACCCGCACGCCACGATCCGCGTGGATGCGGAGGGCAAGCGCTGGTTCGCCGTGCTGGCACCGGTGTCGCGCATGGAGTCGCGGGGCGCCACGCAGGAGAAGGTGGCCGTGGGCAAGCAGGTGACCATGGTCGGCTACCAGAGCAAGGAAAAGGCCGACGAGATGCGCGTGGAGCGCATCACGCTCGACGGCGGCCAGACCGTGGAACTGCGCTGAGTGACGATGGAGGCACTTGGCGAGTGGGGCGCCACGCTCGCCGCGTGGCCGCTCTCGGTGGCGCTGCGGGCGTCGTCCTGGGCGTATCCGATCATCGAGATCGTGCATCTGGCCGGCATGGCGCTGCTGTTCGGCTCCATCGTCGTGGTGGACCTGCGGCTGGCCGGGCTGGGGCGCCAGTTGCCGGTCACCACGCTGCTGCGCCATGCGCTGCCGGCCTCGGTGGCGGGCTTTCTCGCCGTGGTGGCCAGCGGGGCGCTGCTGTTCCTGGCGCATGCCGATGAACTGATCGTCAATCGCGCCTTCCTGATCAAGATCGTGCTGATCGGGCTCGGGCTGGCCAACGCGCTCTGGTTCCATCAGGGGCCTTACCGGCAGTTGCATGCCGCGCCCGCCGGCGCGAGTTGGGACATCGGCCGGCCGCCGCCCACGGGCGCGCGCGCCTGTGCCATGGTGTCGCTGCTGACCTGGGGGCTGGTGATCTGCGCGGGCCGGCTGATCGCCTACGTCTGAGCGGTTTGCAACCTCGCAATTTGATGTAACGCAAATGGCGTGCAGGCGTCGCTCAAGGTTTAAGGGGGTGGGTCGTTAAGCCTGATCGGTACTCCATCGATCCAACGAACAACCTGCCCCATGAATAACCTCAGTATTCGCCATGGCCTGCTGGCCACCCTGGTGGTCTTCGGACTGATGATCCTGTTTGGCGCCGCGCTGGGCGTGACCGAGCTACGTGCAGCAAGCGGCGCTTCCGAGCGCATTCACGTGGTGGCCACGCGCGCGCTGCTGATCAACGACGCCTATAAGGACATGACGCGCGCGCGCTCGGCCCTGACCCGCGCGTACAGCTCCGCCAAGGAGTCCGGCGCGGTGAACGCCGACGCCATCGCCAGCGCCGAGAAGTCGATGCGCAAGTCCGCCGATGAGCTGAACGCCTTCGAGAAGGCCGCGCCCATCGAGGGCCTGGAAGCCGGCGCGCGCGACGAGATCATCGGCGCCGGCCGTGCCCATATGGATGCCGTCCAGCGCGCGCTCGAGGCGCTGCGCAACAATGATCCGGCGGCCTACGCGGCGATCAACGACAAGGACATCACCGCTTCCGGCGGGAAGTACTCGGCCGGCGTGGAGCGCTTCCAGAAATTCGCCGAACAGCATAACGACGAGGCCGTGGCTACGGGCCGCAGCCGCTTCCAGCGCGTGCTGGTGCTGGTGGGGATTGGCCTGGTGGCGTCGGTGCTGCTGATCGTGGCGGTGCACGTAGCGCTGCGCCGGCTGGTGGTGGCGCCGCTCAACGCCGCCTGCCAACTGATCATGCGCGTGGCCGATGGCGACCTGACCATGACCGTGCCGCCGGCTGGCCGCAACGAGATTGGGCAACTGCTGGACGCGCTCGCCCGCATGCGTGCCGGCCTGACCGAGACCGTGCGCAAGGTGCGCGCGGGTTC
Organism: Cupriavidus sp. 01L43; assembly: GCF_056399925.1. Lineage (NCBI taxonomy): Bacteria > Pseudomonadati > Pseudomonadota > Betaproteobacteria > Burkholderiales > Burkholderiaceae > Cupriavidus > Cupriavidus sp. 01L43. The sequence goes on along the minus strand of NZ_JBFTSH010000009.1, from coordinate 105,717 downwards.
CGATGCCGTGACCACCGGCGCGCGCGAGATCGCGGCGGGAAATACCGAACTGTCCTCGCGCACCGAGGAACAGTCGTCGGCGCTGGAGCAGACCGCCGCCAGCATGGAGGAACTGACCTCCACCGTGGGCAATAACGCCGAGAGCGCCACCCGGGCCAGCGCGCTGGCGCGCGACGCGGCGGACCTCGCCCAGCGCGGCGGCGACGTGGTGCGCGGCGTGGTGCAGACCATGAGCGACATCAACACGAGTTCGCAGAAGATCGTCGACATCATCGGCGTGATCGACGGCATTGCCTTCCAGACCAACATCCTCGCGCTCAACGCCGCCGTGGAAGCGGCGCGCGCGGGCGAGCAGGGCCGGGGCTTTGCCGTGGTGGCGGGCGAGGTGCGCGCGCTGGCGCAGCGCAGCGCCGGCGCCGCCAAGGAAATCAAGGCGCTGATCGATTCGTCGGTGGAACGCGTGGACGCCGGCAGCACCCAGGTGGAGCAGGCCGGCGACACCATCGGCGAGATCGTCGGCGCGGTGCAGCGGCTGGCGGCCACCGTCAACGAGATCTCGGCGGCGTCGCAGGAGCAGTCCAGCGGCATCACGCAGGTCAGCGAGGCGGTGTCCCAGATGGAGCAGGTCAACCAGCAGAACGCCGCGCTCGTGGAGCAGGCCGCCGCGGCGGCCGACTCGCTCGAAGCGCAGGCCAACCAGCTGGCGGCGGCCGTGACGGTGTTCCGTCTGGCGGCTTGAAACTGTATTAATTAGCAGGCATTACGCCGCCAGCCGTTCTTCCACGAACAGCAGGCGGTCGTTGCCCCAGAACAGCTCCCCATCGACGATAAAGCTGGGCGCGCCGAAGATGCCGCGCGCCACGGCTTCCTCCGTCACCCGCTTGAGTTCGGCCTTGACCTCGGGGTCATCGAGCATGGCCAGGGCCTGCCGGGGATCCATCCCTGCATCGACCAGCACTTTTCCGATCTCCTGCGGATCGTTGAGGTTGCGGCCGTCCTCCCACATCGCACGGAAGATCGCGTCCACGTAGCGCGCGAAGGCGTCCGGGCCCTGGCGCTGGTAGCCGATGGCGCCGCGCATCAGCGCCAGCGTGTTGATCGGGAAATGGGGGTTGTGGCGGAACGGCACGTCGTAGCGGCGCGCCCAGTGCTCGGTGTCCGTCTTCGACCATTGCGACTTGAGCGGGATGTCGGCCGGGCTGTGGTTGCCGGTGGCCTTGAACACGCCGCCCAGCAGCATCGGCCGCCAGACGATGGTGGCACCGGTGCGGGCCGCCACGCGCGGCAGTTCCTTGTACGCCAGGTAGGAATAGGGGCTACCGAAGTCGAAGAAGAACTCCACCTGCTTGGTCATCGCATGTCTCCGTTGTAGTTTGTGACGGTTGTCCGGGGCGGCGGGGTGGGGCTACCAGTGCTCGATCCACGGGCGGATGTCCAGCTCGTGGGTCCAGGCATCGCGCGGCTGCTGGTGCAGCATCCAGTAGGTATCGGCGATGTGGTCGGGATTGACGATGCCGTCGCGCGCCTTGGCCGCGTAGCGGTCTGGAAAGGTCTCGCGGATAAAGGCGGTGTCGATGGCGGCATCGACGATCAGGTGCGCCACGTGAATGCCCTGCGGCCCCAGTTCGCGTGCCATGCTCTGCGCCAGCGCCCGCAACGCGTGCTTGGCGCCGGCGAACGCGGACATGCCGTCGCGCCCGCGCACGCTGGCCGTGGCGCCGGTGAAGAAGATCGAGCCCCGCTGGCGCGGCAGCATCGCCCGCGCGGCCTCGCGGCCCATCAGGAAGCCGCCGAAGCAGGCCATCTCCCACACCTTGAAGTAGACGCGCGAGGTGGTCTCCAGGATCGGGAAGTTGACGTTGGCGCCGATGTTGAACACGGCCACTTCCAGCGGGGCGATGTCGCGCTCGATGCGTTCGATCAGCGCCACGGTGTCTTCTTCCTTGCGGGCGTCGCAGCCGAATGCGTGGGCCTCGCCGCCTTCGGCGCGGATCTGGTCCACCAGTGGCGCGAGCTTGTCCGCGCTGCGCCGGGTCACGCAGGCGATATAGCCCTCGCGCGCAAAGCGGCGGGCAATGGCCCCCCCTGTGGCGTCTCCGGCACCGACTACCAGGATGGCTTTCTTGTCAGGCATCGCGTCTCCTCCGTGGTTTGCGTCGCATTGTGACAGCAAAGGCAGAATCGCTTTGGGCTTGACTTTATATCGTACGATATATATCTTATGATACGTCGTACGATAGATTCGTACCCAGGCAACGGAGTGCAGCATGCGACATCTCTTTGGATTTCCCTTCGGTTCTCCCTTCGGTGACCACCATCATCACCGCGCCCACGACGGCTGCGGCCACCGCTTCGGCAAGCACGCCATGTCCCGCCGGGGCGGCGGTTTCTGGTCGCAGGGCGGTGGCCCGGATTTTGAGGGCGGCGATGGCTTCGACGGCGATAGCTGGCGCCGGGGCCGCAAGTTCAGCGCGGAAGACCTGCAACTGCTGCTGCTGTCGCTGCTCGAGGAAAAGCCGTCGCACGGCTACGAGCTGATCAAGGCGCTGGAGGCGCGCACCGGGGGCTTCTACAAGCCGAGCCCGGGCGTGGTCTATCCCGCGCTGACCTTCCTCGAAGACCTCGGCTACGCCACGGTCATCACCGAAGGCAACAAGAAGCGCTATGAACTGGCCGATGCGGGCCGCGCCTATCTGGCCGAGAACCGCGAGCGGCTCGAGCACATGGTCGCCCGGCTGCGCCATGTGGCGCGCAAGATGGACTTCATGCGCCGCGCCATGAGCGGCGAGCCCCAGCGCGAGCCGGAGCAGGGCGGCTGGCTGCCCGAGTTCGTCGAGGCGCGCCTGCGCATCAAGCGCGCGCTGACCCAGCGCAGCGAGGCCTCCGCCGACGAACAGCGCCGCATCGCTGCCATCCTGGCCCGCGCCGCCGACGAGATCGAAGCCGGCCAGCCCTGAACCCTAATACAAGGTATTCCATGACGATTTCCCGTGACCTGACGGTCCAGCGCGTGCGCCATCCGCTCAAGATGCGCCTGCTCCAGGTGCTGCGCACCCAACTGCTGTCCCCGCAACTGCTGCGCGTGACGCTCGGTGGCGACGATCTGGCCGATTTCACCTCCAGCTCCTTCGACGACCATATCAAGGTGTTCTTCCCCGCGCCCGGCGCCGAGCGCCCGGTGCTGCCGGTGGTGGGCCCGGACGGCATCGTGTTCCCCGAAGGCCAGCCGCGCCCGCAGGCGCGCGACTATACGCCGCGCCGCTACGACCCCGTGGCGCGCGAGCTGGACATCGAATTCGTGCTCCATGGCGATGGCCCCGCTTCCACATGGGCGGCGCAGGCCCGGCCGGGGCAGTATCTGGGCGTGGGCGGCCCGCGCGGCTCGTTCGTGATTCCGACTGAATTCGACTGGCACCTGCTGATCGGCGATGACACGGCGCTGCCGGCCATCGCCCGCCGCGTGGAGGAACTGGGGCCCGATGCCCAGGTGATCGTGGTGGCCGAGGTGCCCAGCGCCACCGCGCAGATCCCGCTCGCCGTGGGGCCGCGCGCGCAGGTGCATTGGCTGCATCGGGAAGACCAGCCCGAAGGCAGCCTGCTCGCGCCGGCGCTGCAATCGGTGGACTTGCCGGATGGCGAGGGCTATGTCTGGGCGGCCGGCGAGGGCGCCGCGATGCGCGCCGTGCGCCAGCACCTGGTGGGCGAGCGCGGCGTGGACAAGGCCCGCATCCGCGCATCGGCCTACTGGAAGCGTGGCAACGCGGCGGTGCACGAGACGCTCGACGATTAAGCGGGTCGGGTTTGGCCGGGCGGCGTGCCTCGCCTACACTGGCGGCATGCCAACCGCCCGGGATGTGCCATGCCGCTGAAGCGCCCAACCTTGCTGTCGATTGCTGCTGTGGTGTCGATGACCGTTGCCGCCTGCGCCCCAGACGCCGTGCGCAATGTCGAAGCCAAGGGCTTCAACACCTATCTCGATACGGTCCAGAAGGCATGCGCCAACACCCGCCTCGGCTCGCACCCGCTGGGCGAGTGGCTGCGCAGCGGCGGCGACGACAGCGACAGCGACTACGTGTTCTGGCTCGACCAGACCTCGCGGCTCTACTACCAGCGCATCAGCGTGCCGCAGTACCGCAGTTCCATCGCCGGCGCCATGGGTGGCGACAAGGCCAACGCCGCCGCGCTCGACTGCATCGTCCGCCATCTCCCGGCGGACCGTCCCACCAAGGTGCCCGGCGGGCTGCTGTAGTAAAAAAGCCCGTTGTGCAAACGGGCAAGGCTGGATAAGATCGATTCCCGGTGGCCGAGACAACGGCCGCCGACGTCGCTCGGACGGTTCCGGGCGCTTACGTAAAGGACTCCCGCCATGACTGCCGATTCCGGCAAGCGCCGCTTTGCGCGCATCGATCGCCTTCCCCCGTACGTCTTCAACATCACCGCCGAGCTCAAGATGGCCGCCCGCCGCCGCGGCGAGGACATCGTCGACATGAGCATGGGCAACCCCGATGGCGCCACGCCGCCTCATATCGTGGCCAAGCTCGTGGATGCCGCGCAGCGGCCGGACACGCATGGCTATTCGGCCTCGAAGGGCATCCCCCGGCTGCGCCGCGCCATCTCGCACTGGTACCGCGAGCGCTATGACGTGGAGATCGATCCGGACAAGGAGGCGATCGTCACCATCGGCTCGAAGGAGGGCCTCGCCCACCTGATGCTGGCCACGCTGGACCGGGGCGACACCGTGCTGGTGCCGGACCCGAGCTACCCGATCCACATCTACGGCGCGGTGATCGCCGGCGCCGACATCCGCTCGGTGCCGCTGTCGCCGGGCATCGACTTCTTCGCCGAACTGGAACGCGCCATCCGGGGCAGTTATCCCAAGCCCAAGATGATCGTGCTGGGCTTCCCGTCGAACCCGACGGCGGCCTGCGTGGAGCTGGACTTCTTCGAGCGGGTGATCGCGCTGGCGCGCAAGCACGACATCTTCGTGGTCCACGACCTGGCCTACGCCGACATCGTGTTCGACGGCTGGAAGGCCCCGTCGATCATGCAGGTGCCGGGCGCCAAGGACATCGCGGTGGAGTTCTTCACGCTGTCCAAGAGCTACAACATGGCGGGATGGCGTATTGGCTTCATGGTCGGCAACCCGGACCTCGTGGCCGCCTTGACGCGCATCAAGAGCTACCACGACTACGGCACCTTCACGCCGCTCCAGGTGGCGGCAATTGCCGCGCTGGAGGGCGACCAGCAATGCGTGAAGGACATCGCCGCCCAATACCAGTCCCGCCGCGACGTGCTGGCCAAGGGCCTGATCGAAGCCGGCTGGCCGGTGGAGATCCCCAAGGCGTCGATGTACATCTGGGCCCGCATCCCCGAACCCTACCGCGCGCTGGGCTCCCTCGAGTTCGCCAAGCAACTGCTGGCAAAGGCCAAGGTATCGGTATCGCCGGGCATCGGCTTCGGCGACTACGGCGACGAATACGTGCGCTTCGCCCTGATCGAGAATGAATCCCGCATCCGCCAGGCGGTGAGGGGCATCAAGTCGATGTTCCGGGCGGATGGGTTGGTTGGGGCGGGGGGGTAGCCCCGCCAATCAATCGATCCGCGCCCCCGACTGGATCACCACGGGCTTCCACTGTTCGTATTCCGCCAGCACGAATTTGCCGAAGGCTTCCGGGGCCAGTTGCATGGCCTCGGCGCCTTGCTGGGACATCTTCGTGCGCACTTCCGGCTTGTTCAGTGCATCGTTGACCGCCTTGTTGAGCGTGGCGACGATGGCCTTCGGGGTGCCCTTGGGGGCGAACAGCCCGAACCACGCACCGGTGACCAGGTTCGGCACGCCGGCTTCGGCCATGGTCGGGATCTCCGGCAGGGCGGCGGAGCGCTTGCGCGAGGTCACCGCCAGCGGACGCAGCGCGCCGCCGCGGATGTGCGAGATCACCGACGGAATCGTCGCGAACATGAACTGCACGCGGCCGGCCAGCAGGTCGTTCAGGGCATCGGCGCCTTTGTAAGGCACGTGGGTGGTCTTCACGCCGGTGCGTTCGTTGAACAGCACGCCAGAGAGGTGCGCCGCCGTACCCACCCCCGTCGAACTGAAATTCAGGGTGTTGGGGTGGGCCTTGGCGTAGGCCACCAACTCCTGCACGGTCTTCACCGGCAGCGTGGGGCTGACCACGAGCACATTCGGCACGTCCGCGATGGGCGCCACGGCGGCGAGGTCGGTCTGCGGATTGACCTTGAGCTTGCTGTACAGCGTGGGATTGATCGCCACCGGGCCGACCGAGGTGGCCAGCAGCGTGTAGCCGTCCGGGTCGCTGCGGCCGACGTAGTCCGTGCCGATATTGCCGCCCGCGCCGGGCCGGTTCTCCACCACCACGCTCTGGCCGAGCGTCTGGCCAAGCTGCTGGGCGACTTCGCGCGCCAGGATGTCAGTGGTGCCGCCGGCGGTGAAGGCCACCACCATGCGTACCGGCTTGGACGGGTAGGGTTGCTGGGCGCCCGCCGTGGCGGCGCAGCACAGCAGCAGGCCGGCGGCCGTGCGCCGCAGGATCTTGTTCATGGCTGTCTCCGAATCGTGTCGTTATGTCAGCCATGTTAGGAAGCCGCCAGCCGCCAGCTTTGAAAAAAGAGCAACGCAGCGTTCTTTGCGCGCATGGCGGAAAACCCTGATCGGGCCGCCCGGGGGAATGCCCCCTACCTCGGTTTCTGGAAGTGCTGCTCCATCGCCGCGCACCGGCTCAGGTATTCCAGCAGCCGTCCCACGCCCGCCGGCAGGCAGTCCTTGTCGCGCACGCACACGTAGAAATCCCGCACCGCCCAGGCATCGTTCAGCGTCAGCAGGGACAGGCCCATCATCGCCAGATAGTTTCGGGCGATGCCCTCGGGCACCACGGCGATCCCGAGCCCCTCGCGCACCATGCGGCAGCGCGCCTCGAAGTTCGACACCTGCGTCTTCACGGTCAGCGGCCGGGAGATGGTGCCGGACACCAGCGTCAGGAAGGCATCGAAGGTATGCCGGGGGAAGTAGCCGAGAAAGTCGTAGTCGAGCGCCTCTTCCAGCAGCAGCGCGCCCTTGGCCTCCAGCGGATGCCCGCGCGGCACCACCAGCCCCACACGGTCCTTGCGGTACGGCAGCGAGTACACGCCGGGGCTGGGGCTGCGCGCGTGATAGATGCCGATGTCCACGTCGCCATTGGAGACCATGCGCGGAATATCCATGCTGAAGGACTCCACCAGGTCGATGCGCGCCTCCGGGTCGTGCTTGAGATAGCCGCTGATGTCGGTCGGCAGGAACTGGAGCACTGTGGAACGGTTGGAGGCCAGGCGGATCTTGGCGATGCCGTCGGTGGAGTAGGCCGCCAGCGCATCCTGCGCGAGCTGCACGCTCCGCACGATGGCCTTGGCGCGCTGGTAGAGCATGGCGCCGGCCGGCGTGGGCTCCACGCCCCGGCCATGGCGGCGCAGCAGGGCGGTGCCGGCGCGGCGCTCCAGTTCGGCAATGCGCTTGCTGGCGGCGGAAGTGACGAGGTTCTCGCGCTCCGCGGCGCGCGAGAGGCTTTTTTCCTCGACGGCGGCGATCAGGATGGCGAGCGAGGGGATATCCATGTCCATGGGCGCGGGCGTTCTCCAGACGGAAAGGGTTCCGGGGCGCGCGGCCGGGCGGCGGATCTGGCGATGCGGGTTTTCCCGGAATCGCACGGCATCGGCGCACGGCGCGCCTGCGGAGTATGCACCGGCCCCGCATACCCCGGAATACACGGCGCGGCGCGGGAGCGTTCTCCAAATGTCAAAGCTCGCGCCGGCGGCGTCCCTACCATGTTAGGCATTGAGGCGCCCCGCTTTTCTCCCCTCTCCCGCTTGCGGGAGAGGGGCCGGGGGAGAGGGCAGGAGCGGAATGCGCGGTATCGCATCGACGATACGCCGTCCCTCTCCCCCGACCCCTCTCCCAGAGGGAGAGGGGAGAAAGGCGCCCCGGAACAAGGAGACAACACATGCTGATAGACGAATTCGCCGCCTACGTGAGCCGTGCCGCCACGGCGGAGCTGCCCGCTCCGGTGCTGCATCACGCACGCCGCGCGGTCATCGACTGGTTCGCCGCGCTGCTGGCTGGCGTACCGATGGCGCCGGGGCAGCCGCTGGTGCGGGCCCACAGCGCGGAACTGGGCGTGGGCGCGTCCACGGTGGTCGGCCACGCCACCACGGCGTTTCCGGCGCTGGCGGCGTGGATCAATGGCAGCGCGTCCCACGCGGCCGAATTCGACGACATTTTCCGCGATGCCGTCTATCACCCGGGCTGCCCGACCATCGCGGCGGCGCTGGCCCTGGCCGAGCAGGCCGACGCCAGCGGCACCGATTTCCTGCGCGCCGTGATCGCCGGCTACGAGGTCTCCACGCGCATCGGCGCCGCGATCCAGCCGGCGCACTATCGCTACTTCCACACCACCGGCACGGTGGGTTGCCTGGGCGCGGCGGCGGCCGGCGCGCTGCTGGCGGCGCCGGGCGATGCACGCGTGGCCGCCGACGCCATGGCCACGGCCACGACGTTCGCCTCCGGCCTCCAGCAGGCGTTCCGCTCCGATGCCATGACCAAGGCGCTCCACGCCGGCCACGCCGCGCAGGTGGGCGTGCAGGCAGCCCAGGCCGCCGCGCATGGTGTGAACGGCGTGCACGACATCCTTGAGGGCGACGCCGGTTTTGGCGCCGCGCTGTGCGGCAAGCCCGACTGGCGCGACGTTACCGCCGGCCTCGGCACCGACTTCAATATCACGCGGATCACCCAGAAGAACCACGGCTGCTGCGGCCACACCTTCGCCGCCATCGATGCCGCGATGCAGATCGTGCGCGACCACGGGCTCGATCCGGCTCGCATCGCCGCCGTACGCGTGGCGACCTACCAGGTGGCGCTCGACGTCACCGGCAATTTCCAGCCGACCACCGCCTTCGAGGCCCGCTTCAGCCTGCCCTACGTGGTGGCGCACGGGCTCTTGCACGGCGCCGTGCGGCTCGATGCCTTCCAGCCCCAGCGCATGGCCGACCCCGCCATCCGCGCGCTGATGGCCCGCATCACGCTGACCGCCGACGCCGACCTGACCGCCGCCTTCCCGCGCCAGCGCGCCGCGCGCGTGGAGATCGAGATGGCCGATGGGAGCCGGCACACCCACTTCGCCCCGTACCGCCGGGGCGACCCCGAGGCGCCGCTCGATGACGCCATGCTGACCGACAAATTCATGGAACTCGGCGCGCCCGTGATCGGCGCCGGCCCCGCCGCACGCCTGCTCGACGCGCTCTGGCAACTCGGCGACCGCCCGGTGCGGGCGCTCGGCCTCGGCCAGCTGCGCGCCGGCTGACCCGCAACCCTTCAGACAGATACCGATATGACGAGAGTGGACGAACACGTGGCGCCGGACGCGACGGTGACCGGCAGCGCGCTGGCCCGGGCGCTGTTCACGCCAGCCGCCGTGGCGCTGGTGGGCGCCTCGGCCGACGAGAGCAAGAACACCGCCCGGCCGCTGCGCTTCATGCGCAAGCACGGCTATTCGGGCCGCATTTTCCCGATCAACGCGGGCCGCACCGAGGTGATGGGCCTGCCCGCCTACCCGAGCGTGGCCGCGCTGCCGGAGACCATCGACCATGCCTTTGTGATGGTGCCGGGCCGCCATGTGCCCGAGGTGCTGGAGCAATGCGCGGCGCGTGGCGCCAGCGTGGTGACGGTGTTTTCCGATGGTTTTGCCGAACTGGGCGAGGCCGGCATGGCCGCCCAGCAGGCGCTGGCACTGCGCGCCCGGGAGCTGGGCGTGCGGCTGCTCGGCCCGAACAGCATCGGCGTGGTGGACGTGCACAGCGGCGCCATCCTGTCCGTGAACGCCGTGCTGGAGACCGACACCCTGCACGCGGGCGGCATCAGCGTGATTTCGCAGAGCGGGTCGATGCTGGGCGCGCTGCTGTCGCGCGGCGCGGCGCGCGGGCTGGGCTTCGCCAAGCTGGTGTCGGTGGGCAACGAGGCGGACATCGGCGTGGGTGAACTGGTCGACCTGATGGTCGATGACAGCGCCACCGAGGTGATCCTGCTGTTCCTGGAGACTATCCGCGACGCCGCCGTGCTCGGCCCGGCCCTGCGCCGCGCCCGCGCCGCCGGCAAGCCGGTGCTGGTCTACAAGCTGGGCCGCTCCGCGCAGGGCGAGGCGCTGGCGCAGTCCCACACCGGCGCGCTGGCTGGCAACGACGCCGCCGTGGATGCCTTCCTGCGCAAGCACGGCGCGATGCGCGTGGAGATGCTGGAGACGCTGTTCGAGGCCGCCCCGCTGGCGCGCCGCTACGCCAGCGCCATCCCGCCGCTGGACCGCAATCCGCGTATCGCGGTGGTCACCACCACGGGCGGCGGCGCGGCCACGGTGGTGGACCGGCTCGGCCTGGCCGATGTGGAGGCCGTGGCGCCGCCCACGGCCTTCATCGAACACATGGCCGCGCGCGGCCTGAAGATCCGCCAGACGCCGATTCTCGACCTGACGCTGGCCGCCTCGCCGGCGCAGTACCGCGACCTCGTGGAGCAGATGCTGCAGAGTGACTGGTGCGATGCGGTGCTGTGCGTGGCGGGTTCGTCGGCGCAGTTCCACCCGGCGTACGCGGTGCGGCCGATCGTCGAGGCCTCGGCGGTGCAGGGCAAGCCGCTGCTGGCGTTCCTGGCCCCGGAGGCCGGGCAGTCCCTGACGCTGTTGCAGGAAGCCGGCGTGCCGGCGTTCCGCACGCCCGAATCCTGCGCGGACGCCCTGGCCTGCCTGTTCCGCGCCGCACGCACGCCGCTAGATGCTGGCACGCCGCCCGAGCCCGTGGCGTGGCCCGCTAGCTTGCCGACGCATGGCGACCTGTCCGAGTTCGAAGCCGCCGCCGCGTTTGGCGAACTGGGCGTGCCGATCGCCCCGATGGCGCTGGTGCAGCCCAACGCGCTGCAACACGCGGTGCCGTACCCGGTGGTTGCCAAGATCTGCTCGCGCGACATCCTGCACAAGACCGAAATCGGCGGCGTGGAAGTGGGCGTGCGGGACAACGAGGAACTGGCCCGCGCGGCGGCGCGGCTGGTCGACAACGCCGGGCGGGGCGCCCCCGCCGCGCGGCTGGACGGCATTCTGGTCCAGCGTATGGAACACCGGCTGCTGGAACTGATGCTCGGCTATCGGCACGACCCGCTGGTCGGCCCGATGGTCATGCTGAGCGCGGGCGGCATCACGGCGGAATTGCACCGGGACGTGAGCCTGCGGCCGGCGCCGGTCAGCCTTGAGGAAGCCCGCGACATGATCGGCGAGGTGCGTTCCACACGCCTGATCCGTGGCTTCCGGGGCCTGCCGCGCGGCGATTTGGATGCGCTGGCGCGCGCCATCGTCGATTTCTCGCGGCTGGCAGTGGTGCAGGGCGTGCGCATCGACGAAGCCGAGATCAACCCCTTGTTCGTGCGCGCCGAGGGCGTGGTCGGTGTCGACTGCGTGCTGCGGCTCAGCGCCACGCCAGATGCGGCGTAATCATCACCAATTTAGAGAATTCGGAGACTGAACATGAACTTCACCCTCACCCCGGAACAGCAGGAGTTTCAGGACGCCGTCAGCCGCTTCGCCGAGAAAGAGTTGCGTCCTGGCGCCCACCAGCGCGCCCACACGGATGCCTACCCCTGGGACGTGGCGAAGAAGATGGCCGCGCAGGGCCTGCTCGGCATCACCATTGCCGAGGCCGACGGCGGGCAGGGCGGCACGCTGATGGACGCCATCATCGCCATCCAGGCCGTGGCGGCGCACTGCCCGCGCAGTGCCGACGTGATCCAGGCCGGCAACTTCGGCGCGATCCGCGTGCTGGCCGAGTATGGCTCGGCGGCGCAGAAGGCCAAGTGGCTGGCCCCGCTGCTGGAAGGTAGCGCGCTGATTTCGGTGGGCATGACCGAGCCCGAGGCCGGCTCCGCCGTGACCGAGCTGAAAACCAGCGCCACGCCGGACGGCGCGGGCTTCCGCATCAACGGCAGCAAGGTCTTCACCACACACGGCCCCCATGCGGACGTGATCCTGGCCTACGTGCGCTTCGGCCCGGGCGTGGGCGGCATCGGCTCGGTGCTGATCGACACCAAGGCGCAGGGCGTACGCATCGGCCAGCGCTCGAAGTTCATGTCGGGCGAGGAGTGGGCACAGATCTATTTCGACGATGTGTACGCGGCGCCCGAGGACGTGCTGCTGGGCGAGGGCGGCTTCAAGAAGCAGATTGCCGGCTTCAACGTGGAGCGGATGGGGAACACGGCGCGCTCGCTGGCGCTGGGCCGCTATGCCTACGAGGAAGCGCGCCAGTGGGCCATGCAGCGCAAGCAGTTCGGACGCCTGCTGTGCGAGTTCCAGGGCCTGCAATGGAAGTTCGCCGAGATGAAGATGAAGCTCGACGCCGGCCAGCTGCTGCTCTACCGTGCCGCCGCCAATGCCGACAGCGGCATCCCGTCCGCCGAGGAAACCGCGATTGCCAAGGCGTTCTGCAACCAGGCTGGCTTCGACATCGCCAATGAGGCCATCCAGGTGATGGGCGGCATGGGCTACAGCCAGGAAGCGCTGGTGGAGTACTGCCAGCGCCGCTGCCGCGGCTGGATGATCGCCGGCGGGTCGATCGAGATCCTCAAGAACCGCATCGCCGAATCGGTGTTCGAGCGGACGTTCTCGCAGCGGCCCGAGAAGGCACGGGCCTGATCGCTTCGTCCGTTCGATCAGAAATAGCCGATAAACCGCGCCATGATTGGCGACAGGGCGCCGGCGCGGTGGGCCATCAGGACCCGGCTGCCGGCGTCCGGGCCGGCCAGCGGCAGGTAGGCCACGCCGGGAATGCCGGTGCGCGCGTAGATCTCGGGCAGCACCGACACCCCGGCACCGCTGGCCACCAGCCCGATGATGGTGGTGGCCTCGCGCGCCTCCTGCGCGACGTTGGGCGCGTAGCCGGCCCGGTTGCATAGCGTGGTCACATGGTCGAACAGCCCGCAGCCCAGCCCGCGCGGGAATAGCAGGAAGCGCTCGGCGGATAGCTCGGCGATGTCGATGCCTGCCGCGCCATCCCGGTCATCGCTCCCTTCGCGCGCCAGCGCATGGCTGACCGGCAGTACGGCCACGAGGCGGTCTGCCAGCACCTCCCGCACCGTGATGCTGGCCGGTGGCCGGAACTGTGGCGACGGCCGCAGGAAGCCGATATCGATCTCGCCCTGCTCAAGCTGCTGCAGTTGCTGCCCGGTCGACATATGCACCAACTGGAGGGTGGCGTTGCGGTGTGCCTCACGGAACTGATGCACGGCGCGCGGAAAGACGTCATGCATCGGCACGGATGCCGTGAATCCCACCCGAATCTCCCCGGCATCGCCCGATGCCACCTGCTTCACCACCTCGCGCGCCTGATCCAGCGTGGCCAGCGCATCGCGGGCCTTGTCCAGGAACAGCGCCCCGGCGGGCGTCAGCGCCACGTGATGGCGGGAGCGTTCGAGCAGCGCACTGCCCAATTCCTCCTCCAAAGCCTTGATCTGGATGCTGAGTGGCGGCTGGCTCACATGCAGCTTGCGCGCGGCTTCGCTGAAGCTCAACGCCTCGGCTACGGCCACGAAATATCGGAGTTGGCGAAAGTCCATGATTCGAAATCGAAATAACAAGCCATCTGAAAACATATTGGACAGTATCACGACGGCTGCACAGAATGGGCGCACTTAAAAGAAACCTGGAGAAGACAATGCGCGGGTCCGCTCGTCGTCGTGTTTCGCAGGGCGCGCGCCGCCCGTTCTTGATCAACTCGCTCGCCACGCTGCTGGCCGCCACCCTTGGCCTGGCCGTCTCGGCCCCGCAGGCCGCCGAGGCGTATCCGGACAAGCCCATCCGTCTGGTCGTGCCGTACGCCGCCGGCGGCGCGGTGGACATCGTGGCGCGCGCCGTCGGCCAGAAGATGAGCCAGGCGCTCAAGCAGCCGATCATCGTCGACAACCGTCCGGGCGCCAGCACCAATATCGGCCTGGACATCGTCGCCAAGTCGCCGGCGGACGGCTACACGATCATGATGGCGTCCAACAGCCTCGCCACCAATTCGGCGCTGTTCGCCAAGCTGTCGTTCAACCCCGCCGCCGACTTCGCGCCCGTGGCGCGCGTGGGCGAGGCCTCGCTGGTCGTGGTAGTGCCGGCCAAGTCGAAGATCGACTCGCTCAAGACCCTCGTCGCCCAGGCCAAGGCCCAGCCCGGCAAGCTGGCGTACGCGTCCGCCGGCAACGGCAGTTCCGGCCATCTGGCCGGCGAAATGCTCAAGGACACCGCCGGCATCGACGTGCTGCACGTGCCGTACAAGGGTGGCGCCCCCGCCATCACCGACCTGCTCGGCGAACGCATCACCTTCATGCCGATCAACCCGCTCGAGGTCATCACCCATATCCACGCCGGCACGCTGCGCCCGCTGGCCGTGGCGAGCGCCAAGCGTTCGGCCCTGCTGCCGGACGTGCCGACCTCGCGCGAGGAAGGGTTGCCCAACTTCACCGCTTCGGTCTGGTGGGGTCTCGTGGCGCCTGCCAAGACGCCGCCCGCGATCATCAAGCAACTCAACGCCGCCGCCAACACCGCGCTGGCCGACGCCGACGTGCGCAAGCAGCTCACCCAACTGGGCGTGACCATCCTGCCCGGCACGCCGGAAGCCTTCGGCCAGTTCGTGCGCACCGAAACCACGACCTGGGCGGGCGTTATCCGCAAGGCCGGTATCACGGCCGACTGAGTCTCACCCTGACTGGTATTAGGTATGTCCCAAAACACTGCTCCTTCCACTGCCACGGCCGCGGCTACCCAGCCGTCCATCCTGGTTGTCAGCGCCCACGCGGCTGACTTCGTCTGGCGCGCCGGCGGCGCCATCGCGCTCTACGCCGAGCGCGGCTACCACGTGCGCATCGTCTGCCTGTCGTTCGGCGAGCGCGGCGAATCGGCCAAGATGTGGCGCCAGCCGGGCATGACGATGGACCGCGTGAAGGCCGCCCGTCATGAAGAGGCGCAGCGCGCCGCCGAGATCCTCGGTGGCACGCTGGAGTGCTTCGACCTCGGCGACTATCCGATGCGCATGCCCGACGAGGCGCTGCTGCGTCTGGCCGACATCTACCGCGACATCCGTCCCGAACTGGTGCTGAGCCACTCGCGCGAGGACATCTACAACTTCGACCACCCGCTCGCCACGCATGTGGCGCAAGAGGCACGTGTGATTGCCCAGGCCCACGGCTACAAGCCCGAGGTGCCCGTGATCGGCGCGCCGCCGGTGTTCCTGTTCGAGCCGCACCAGCCCGAGCAGTGCAACTGGAAGCCGGACGTGCTGCTGGACATCTCCTCTGTCTGGGAGAAGAAGCAGCGCGCGTTCACGACCATGGCCGCGCAGGAGCACCTGTGGGAGTACTACACCCGGGTGGCGCTCCAGCGCGGGGCGCAGGCCACGCGTAATTCCGATCGCAAGGTGCAGTACGGCGAAGGCTATGCACGCGTGTTTCCCCAAGTTTCGGAGGTGCTGGCATGAAGACGATTGCCTACCGCAATATCCTGCGCGCGGCACCCGCCGTGATCGAGTCGCTCGGCAAGCTGGGCGTGGCCACGGTGCATGAGGCGCAGCGCCGCACCGGCCTGATGAAGCCGTACCTGCGGCCGATCCAGTCCGGCACGGCGATCTCCGGCAGCGCCGTGACCGCGCTGATGCACCCCGGCGACAACTGGATGATCCACGTGGCCGTGGAAATGATCCAGCCGGGCGACGTGCTGGTGGTGGCCCTGACCAGCGACTGCACCGACGGCCTGTTCGGCGACCTGCTGGCCACGTCGCTGAAGGCACGCGGCGCGCGCGGCTTGATCATCGACGGCGGCGTGCGCGATGTCAGCACCCTCAACGCGATGGGCTTCCCGGTATGGTCCCGCGCCGTGCACGCGCAGGGCGCCGTGAAGGAAACCGTGGGTGCCGTGAACGTGCCGGTGGTCTGCGCCGGCGCCACTGTGCGGCCGGGCGACGTGATCGTGGCGGACGACGACGGCGTGGTCGTGGTGGCGCGCCCGCAGGCGCAGGACATCGCGCAAAAGGCGGCCGAGCGCGAGGCGCTGGAGCTGTCCAAGCGCGACAAACTCGCCTCCGGCGTACTCGGCGTGGACATGTACAACATGCGCCCGGCCCTCGCGGCCAAGGGTCTGGTCTACCTCGACCAGACCGTGGACTGGTACAGCGGCGCCGACGAAGCCTGACGGCGCCCGGGGTGCCCGCGCCACGCGCGGCCCCCGTACATCTGGTATAAGACCCCGGAACAACAGGTCGAATCCCGCCGGCGCGGCAGGGATCCGCGAGAACGGGGGAGACAGATGGAACTGCGCCAGCTTCAGTATTTCGTCCGGGTGGTCGAGCTTGGCAGCATGAGCCGTGCCGCGCTCGAGCTGGACATGGTGCAGTCGGCCGTCAGCCAGCAGATCAGCCGGCTCGAAGGCGAGCTTTCCACCCGGCTGCTGCGCCGAACGCCGCAGGGCGTGACCCCCACCGAGGCCGGCCTGGCCTTTTTCCACGAAGCCCAGCTGACGCTGCGCCATGCCGAGCAGGCGCGGCGCGCGGCCCATCACGCGCGCCTCTCCGGCACCGTGAGCGTGGGGCTGGCGCCGACCACGGCGTCGGTGATCGGCGTGCCGCTGATCCGCGCCATGCGGGAGCGTTACCCCGATGTGCGCCTGCATATCGTCGAAAGCCTGTCCGGCCACCTGACCGCCATGCTCAACGCCCGCCAGCTCGACCTCGCGGTGCTTTTCGACACGCATGCCGCCCGGCGCTGGACCGTGCTGCCGCTGCTGGAGGAGACGCTGTTCCTGATCCAGTCCCGGCAGGCCCTGCCCCAGGGCAAGGCGGAGCCGCCCACCCAGCTTGGCATGGCCGACCTTGCCGAGGTGCCGCTGATCATGCCGACCGGCGTGCACGGCCTGCGCAGCACCCTGGACGCCGCGTTCGCCCGCGCCAAGGTGGCGCCGCGCGTGATCCAGGAGGTGGACTCGCTGGCGATGCTGATGTCCGCCGTGGACATGGGCTTCGGCGCCACGCTCCAGCCCTGGGCGGCGGTAGGACGGTACCCGGACGCCGCCACGCGCTTCCACCTCGCCCAGATCGACGACCCGAGCGTGGGCCGGCGCAACCTGCTGTGCAGCCTGTCCGACGACGAACTGTCGCCCGCCGCCCTGGCGCTGCGGGTGGTACTGGCCGACACTGCCCGCGGACTGGTGAAGTCCGGGGGGTGGAGAGGGGCGCGGTTGATCGAGGGGTGACATGCGCGTCAGTCGGGAACGCGGCGGAAGCCAGACACGCGTGACGCGCGCCTGTCGAACGTGTAGATGAACCTGCATCTCATGCTCTGGCAGCTTTCCAGAATGACGCAATCGCCGAAGTCGATGCCTGTCTTCCCGTAGCGGACCATGGCACGGCATACGGTTGCGTACGATTCCAGGACGATCCAGTGGGATTCGAGGAAGGCCACCAGCACGCGCGTGATGCGCTTGCGGGTGAAGGCGTAGCGCTTCTTAAGGACCCAGACGAGTTCAACGAGGGCGGCCAGCGGCACAAAATCGCGGCACCCACTGGAAAACGATGCGATCACGCGGCTGGCGTGTCGAGCCTGAGGGGTATCGTCCTGCGTGAAGTGCCGGACTAACACACAAGTGTCGAGTCCTATCATTGGCGCTCCTCCGCAGCATATCTCTGCAACACCTTTTCCAGCCGCGCCTCAATGTCCGCGATTTCCTCGGGGCTCAGCGGCCCGTCATCCGGATCGTCCTCGTACGGCCCATTGAGTTTCCGGAGCACCGATTCAACGATGGCGTCGCCGATGGCATCGTCTATTTCCTCAATCGTCAAGGGTTTGGGCGGCTCGGGAAGGGTGGCCGGGTCGGTGGGATGTTCGTTCATGGTCTTGGACTCCAAAAGTCGGGGAAGCGGGCACCTGGAAGGTGCCGCCAACGCAACTTTCCCCCACCGCGAGCCCCTTGCCTATGAGACAGCTCTGAAATTTCCCCGGACCCGCCCGGAACTTCCCCGGACCCCCATCACAAATCGTGATACCCCCATGCCCGTCAAGGGGTTAGCAGCGGTCCGGCGGGCGGATACAGTCCGGCTCAGACTCCCGAAGCCATAGAAAAAGTCGTGTCCAACCCCACTCAAACACCCCGCGAGGGCGCCCGGCCATGATCGACGTCCTTGTGATTGGCGGCGGCAACGCTGCCCTGTGCGCTGCGCTGATGGCCCGCGAGGCCGGCGCCAGCGTGATGCTGCTCGAATCCGCTCCGCGCGAATGGCGCGGCGGCAACTCCCAGCACACCCGTAACCTGCGTTGCATGCATGACGCGCCGCAAGACGTGCTGATCGATGCCTACCCCGAGGAGGAGTACTGGCAGGATCTGCTCAAGGTCACCGGCGGGCTGACCGACGAGCGGCTGGCCCGGATGGCCATCCGGGCCTCGTCGAACTGCCGTGACTGGATGCGCAGCCATGGCGTCCACTTCCAGCCGCCGCTCTCGGGCGCGCTGCACGTGGCGCGCACCAATGCCTTCTTCATGGGCGGGGGCAAGGCCCTTGTCAACGCCTACTACCGCAGCGCCGAGCAGCTCGGCGTGCAGATCCGCTACAACGCGCCGGTCGATGCCATCGAGCTGGATGGCGGCCGCTTCGTGGCGGCGCGCATCGGCGCCGAGCGGATCGAGGCCCGCGCCTGCGTGCTGGCCGCCGGCGGCTTCGAGTCGAACCGCGAATGGCTGCGCGAGGCCTGGGGCCAGAACGAGCGCGGCGAATGGCCGGCGGACAACTTCCTGATCCGTGGTACGCGCTTCAACATGGGTGTGCTGCTGAAATACATGATCGAGGCGGGCGCGGATGCCATCGGCGATCCGTCCCAGTCGCACTGCGTGGCCATCGACGCCCGCGCGCCGCTCTACGACGGCGGCATCTGCACGCGGATCGACTGCGTGTCCCTGGGCGTGGTGCTGAACGCCAATGCCGAGCGCTTCTACGACGAAGGCGAGGACTTCTGGCCCAAGCGCTATGCGATCTGGGGCCGGCTGGTGGCCCAGCAGCCGCAGCAGATCGGCTACTCGATCATCGACGCCAAGGCCGTGGGCCGCTTCATGCCGCCAGTGTTCCCGGGCGTGAAGGCCGACACGCTGCCGGAACTCGCGCGCAAGCTCGGCCTCGACGAAGCCACCTTCATGCGCACGATCAACGACTACAACGCCGCCTGCCGCGTGGGCAAGTTCGACCACACCGTGCTCGACGACTGCCACACCGAGGGCGTGACCCCGTCCAAGACCCACTGGGCCCGCCCGCTGGATACCGCGCCGTTCTACGGCTACGCGCTGCGCCCCGGCATCACCTTCACCTACCTGGGTTTGAAGGTGAACGAGGATTCGGCCGTGCATTTCGGCGGCCAGCCCAGCGACAACCTGTTCGTGGCCGGCGAGATGATGGCCGGCAACGTGCTCGGCAAGGGCTATACGGCCGGCGTGGGGATGGCCATCGGCACGGCGTTCGGCCGCATCGCCGGCACGCAGGCAGCCAAGGCGGCACTCGCCCCGGCAAAGGGCCAACGCGCCCGTGCATCACAGGAATTCGACCATGCAACATCTTGAAGCGCTGACGCGCGAGGCGGCGGCGCTGGCACAGGGCGTGCTGCCGCTGACCGCCGACGAGGGCGAAGTCGCCCGGACCCTGCAGATCTGCAACGCCTGCCGCTATTGCGAGGGCTTCTGCGCCGTGTTCCCGGCCATGACGCGCCGGCTGGAATTCCCGAAGGCGGACATCCACTACCTGGCCAACCTCTGCCACAACTGCGGCGCCTGCTACCACGCCTGCCAGTACGCGCCGCCGCACGAGTTCGCGGTGAACATCCCCCAGGCGATGGCCAAGGTGCGCGTGCAGACCTATGGCGACTACGCGTTCCCGGCTGCGCTGGGCGGGCTGTACCGCCGCGCCGGCCTGACCACGGCGCTGGCGCTGTCCGGCGGGCTGGCGCTGTTCCTGCTGATGGTGCTCGCCATGCGCGGCAGCCTGCTGCATGCACCGCTGGCCGGCAATTTCTACGCGATCTTCCCGCACAACCTGCTGGCGGCGATGTTCGGCGTGGTGTTCCTGTTCGCGATCGGCGCGCTGGGCGTGGGTGTCACGCGCTTCTGGCGGCAGGTCTCGCCGGGCGCGCGGCCGGGCGAGTCACGCGGTTCGGCCGTGGGCGGCGCCGCGCACGACGCGCTGCGGCTCAAGTACCTCGACGGCGGTCATGGCCAGGGCTGCAACAATGCCGACGATGCCTTCACGCTGGCGCGCCGCCGCTTCCACCATTTCACGTTCTACGGCTTCATGCTGTGCTTCGCCGCCACCACGGTGGCCACGCTGTACCACTACCTGCTGGACTACCACGCGCCGTACCCGGTGACGAGCCTGCCGGTGCTGCTGGGCATCGCGGGCGGCATCGGGCTGCTGGTCGGCCCGGCCGGCCTGCTGTGGCTGAACCTGCGCCGCGACCCCAACACGGGCGATGCCAGCCAGCGCCCGATGGACCGTGGCTTCATCGCGCTGCTGTTCCTGACCAGCGCCAGCGGCCTGGCGCTGCTGGCCTGGCGCGACACGTCCGCCATGGCCGCGCTGCTGGCCGTGCACCTGGGCATCGTGATGGCGCTGTTCCTGACGCTGCCGTACGGCAAGTTCGCCCACGGCATCTTCCGCAGCGCGGCATTGCTGAAGTGGAATATCGAGAAGCGTCGGCCTAGCGATCTCGCGCTCGGCGCAGACTGACAAGCTCGCACAGAATCCAACCATCCCCAAAGGAGACTCATCATGACAAAGCCCGGTGTGCTGAACATTCCGTCGATGCGCGGCCAGTGCAGCGAGGCGGAGTGGCAGGCCCGCGTGGACCTGGCCGCCTGCTACCGCCTCGTGGAGTTGTATGGCATGGCAGACATGATGGCCAACCATATCTCCGTCCGCGTGCCGGACGAGGAGAACGCCTTCCTGATCAACGCCTACGGCATGATGTACGAGGAGATCACCGCGTCCAGCCTGATCAAGGTGGACCACGACGGCAAGATCCTCGCCAAGCCGGACTTCGGCGACCTCGGCTACGGCATTAACAAGGCCGGCTACGTGATCCACAGCGCCGTCCACCACGCGCGCCCGGAAGTGGCGTGCGTCATCCACACCCACAGCTGGGCATCGATGGCCATTTCCTCGCTCGACTGCGGGCTGCTGCCGATCACCCAGACCGCCATGCGCTTCCTGAAGATCGGCTATCACGAGTACCAGGGCGTGGTGCTCGACACCGCCGAGCAGGAATCGCTGATTGCCGACCTGGGCACGGGTGAGGCGCTGATCCTGCGCAACCACGGCGCGATGACCGTGGGCAACACCGTGGGCGAAGCCTTCAACTGGATGCACCGCCTGGAGCTGGCCTGCCGCTCGCAGGTGGCCGCGATGTCGTGCAGCACGCCGCTGCGCGATGTGCCGGCAGACGTGCTGCAGGAAACCTGGAACAACTACCAGCCCGGCACGCGCCGTCCGTACGGCGTGATGGAATGGCCGGCGCTGCTGCGCAAGCTCGATCGCCTGGACCCCAGCTACCGCGACTAAGACGTAAATCAGACGGCGGCGGAGTCCCCCAGGGGCCGCATGGAACGGGATTGCAGGGCGGCCTCGCCTTGAACGATGAATCAGGTCAGAAGAAAGCCCTGAACGGAGTGAGATGTATGAAACGCAGAACCCTGCTGGCGCAAATGCTTGCGCTCGGCGTCGCCCCCTATGTCATGTCGGCCCGCGCGCAAGGCGGCCTGCCCAACAAGCCGATCACGCTGGTCGTGCCGTTCGCCCCGGGCGGCAACCTGGACGTGGTGGCCCGCGCCATCGCCCCGGCGCTGGAGCAGAGCCTCGGCCGCAACGTCATCGTCGATAACCGGCCCGGCGCTGGCGGCGTGATCGGCGCGACGGCGGTCTCCCGCGCCGAGCCGGACGGCAGCACGCTGCTGGTGACCACGCCCAACGCCATCGTGGTGCTGCCGAAGATGACGCGCACCAGCTTCAAGCTGGCCAGCTTCAGCCCGGTGGGGCTGGTGTCCACCACGGCGCTGGTGATCGTGGTGAAGGGCAACGACACGCGTTTCAAGGACATCGGCGCGCTGCTGGCCCACGCGCGTGCCAACCCCGGCAAGACCACCACCGGCCACGCCGGCCCCGGCACCACCAACCACATGGCCACGCTCCAGCTCGAGGACGCCGCCAGGATCCAGTTGAACGAGGTGCCCTACAAGGGCTCCGCGCCGGCGCTGATCGACCTCATGGGCGGCCAGATCGACATGGTGGTGGACCAGCTCACCAGCTCGGCACCGCATATCCAGTCCGGCGCCCTGCGTGCGCTGGCCGTGATGTCGCGCGAGCGCGATGCCGCGCTGCCGAAGGTGCCCACGCTGCGCGAATCCGGCCTGGCCAACTTCGAGGCGACCACGGCTACGGGCCTGCTGGCCCCGGCCGGCACGCCGGCAGCGGTCATCGAGACGCTGAACAGCGCGCTGCGCAAGGTGCTGGCCGAAGGCGCCGTCAAGAGCCGGCTGCTGACCGTGGGCAGCGTGGCGCAGGCCTCGTCGCCGCAGGAACTGCTGGCCTCGCTGCAACGCGAGGATGCCCGCGCGCAGACGCTGGCCGCCGCCGGTCGCCTGAAGGCCCCGGAATAACGCCGAACGTATCGACCGGACGCCATCGACCATGACCCGCCCCTGCCTGCCCCCGCTCCAGACCCTCACCGCACCGGTGTTCCGCGCGCCCGCCGGCGCCTGTGACAGCCATGCCCACGTGTTCGGCCCGTTCGCGCGCTATCCGCTCGCGATGGACCGCAGCTACACGCCGGCCGAGCATCCCGCCGACGCCTTTATCGCCCATCTCGATGAACTCGGGCTCACGCGCGGCGTGCTCGTCACGGCCAGCGCCAGCGGCACCGACAACAGCGTGGTGACCGACGCCCTGCGCCAGTACCCCACGCGCCTGCGCGGCATCGTGGTGCCGTCGCCGGACACCACGGACGCCGAGCTGGACGCCTGGCACGCCGCCGGCGTGCGCGGCGTGCGCATCAACCTGTATCAGGTGGATGGCCACGCCGTGTATCGCAACGGCGTGGGCATCGAGGTGCTCGAAGCGCTGGCCCCGCGCCTCGCCGCGCGCGGCTGGCACGCGCAGATCTGGATCCATGCGCCGGACCTCGTCACGCTGGGCCCGCGCCTCAAGGCGCTGGGCCTGCCGCTGGTGATCGACCACATGGGCCGCATGGCCACCTCGCGCGGCGTGGCGGACCCCGGCTTCCAGGCGCTCTGCGCGCTGCTGGCGGAAGGGGTGGCCTGGACCAAGATCTCGGGCGCTGACCGGCTCCAGCCGGCCGGCGCGCCGTACGAGCAGGTCGATCCCTTCGTCGCGGCGCTGATGCAGGCCAACCCGGAGCAGGTGGTGTGGGGCTCCGACTGGCCGCACATCAACTACTTCGAGTCCGCCCAGATGCCTGACGACGGCGTGCTGTTCAACCTGCTGGCGCGCTGGCTGCCGGACGCCGCCAGCCGCGAGCGCGTGCTGGTGCACAACCCGGCACGGCTGTACGACTTCGGCTAAGCATTGATTTTTGCGTCTTATCACCACGACGGCGGCCGCGAAGACGGCTGCCGCATCAACAGGAGAACCAACATGCCTCGATTCGCCCCCGGTCGATGGTTGACCCCCTACCTGAGCGCGGCACTGGCTGCCGGCGCCGCGCTGGTCACCCTGGCCGCCCCCGCCCAGGCCGCCGACGAATACCCGACCAAGCCCGTGCGCGTGGTGGTGGCCTTCACCGCCGGCGGTACCACCGACATGCTGGCCCGCAGCGTGAGCCAGCACCTGGGCCAGCGCTTCAAGCAATCGTTCGTGGTGGAAAACCGCCCCGGCGCGGGCGGCAACATCGGCACCGAGTACGTGGTGCGCGCCCCGGCGGACGGCTACACGCTGCTGGTGGACTCGGTCGGCCCGATCTCGATCAACCAGACGCTCTACAAGAAGCTGAACTACGACCCGCTGGCGGACCTCGTGCCGGTGGTGCAGATCGCCGACGTGCCGAACGTGCTGGTGGTGCATCCCTCGGTGCCGGCCAAGACCTTCGAGGAGTTCGTCGCCTACATCAAGGCCAACCCGGGCAAGCTGAACTATGGCTCGACGGGCGTGGGTACCTCGTCGCACCTGTCCGGCTTCATGCTGTCGGAGCGCATCGGCGCGCCGGCCACGCACGTGCCCTACAAGGGCGCCGATGCCCTGAACGACCTGCTGTCCGGCCGCATCCAGTTCATGTTCGCGACGATTCCGTCGGTGATCTCGCATATCCAGGCCGGCAAGCTGCGCGCGCTGGCGGTGACCAGCGCCAAGCGCTCGCGCTCGCTGCCGGAGGTGCCGGCAGTGGCCGAGAAGGGCTTCCCGGGCTTCGAGGCCGGCTCGTGGTTCGGCATCTTCGCGCCCAAGGGCACGCCGAAGACCGTCATCACGCAGGTGAATCAGGCCGTGAACGAGGTGCTGCCGTCGCTGCAGGCGCAGATGATCCGCGAGGGCGCCGACCCGGTGGGCGGCACGCCCGAGCAGTTCGGCAAGTTCACGCGCAAGGAGTATGACAAGTGGAAGGTGGTCGTCAAAGCCTCGGGAGCGACGGTAGACTGACGCCATGACTGCATCCGCTGCCTCCTCCGCCTCCGCCTCCGCTGCGCCCGTGCGCATCCTGCTCTCCGAAGCGGCGCTGCGCGCCCATGGCGACGCGATCACCGCCACCATCGCCGCCGCCATGGCAGGCCGGGACTGGGTGCCCGTGGCCCCGCCGGCCGTGGACGACGCCCGGCCCATCGACGCCGACATCGCCTTCGTCTCGCGCGATGTGACGGGGCGCTCGACCAAGCACGAGGTGCAACCGGCCACGCGGCGCTTCTACACCGCGATGCTGGAGGCGCCCTCGCTGCGCTGGACCCACACGCACTCGGCCGGCGCCGACCGCCCGGTGTTCGGCGAACTGCGCCAGCAGGGGGTGACGGTGACGACTTCGTCGGGTGCCAATGCCAGCGTGGTGGCGCAGACGGCGCTGGCCGGGCTGCTGGCGCTGGCGCGGCACCTGCCGCAGATGCTGGCCACCCAGCGTGAACGCCGCTGGGCCCCGCTGATGGGCGCCGACATGCCGCGCGACCTGCACGGCCAGACGGCGACCATCGTCGGCTGGGGGCCGATCGGCCAGCAGATCGGCGCGGTGCTGCGCCTGTTCGGGATGTCGGTGGTGGTGGTGCGCCAGCGCGCCACGCCGGCGGGGGAGGGCTTCGAGACCGTGACCTTCGCCGATGTGCCGGCAGTGCTGCCGCGCACGGACTGGCTGGTGCTGGCCTGCCCGCTGACGGATGAAACGCGCGGGCTGCTGAGCGCCGCCGCGCTGGACAGCCTGCCGAAGGGCGCGCGGCTGGTCAACGTGTCGCGTGGCGAGGTGGTGGACGAGCCGGCGTTGATCGCCGCGCTGCAAGGCGGCAGGCTGGCGGGTGCCTATCTCGATGTCTTCGCCCATGAGCCGCTGCCCGCGGATTCGCCGCTCTGGACGCTGCCCAACGTCATCGCCACGCCGCACAGCGCCGGCTTTTCCGATGGCAACGCGGCGCGCGTGGTCGAGGTCTTCCTCGACAACCTGGGCCGCTGGATCACGCAGACGCCGCTCCGCAACGCCGTGTCGTAACAAATCGGACACCATCTTCGGAAATTTCCGCAGCCATTTGCAGAAATTTCCGCACCTCTGCGGCGACTTCCGCAGGCAGGATGACAGCATGTTCTGCCACCTGCCTGCCGCCGCCGTGCCTGCCCCCTCCCAGTCTTCCCAGCTACCCGTTCCCCGCATCGTCGTGGCCGAGGACCATCCGGTCAGCCTGCTGGTGCTGGAGGACCAGCTCGCCGGCATCGGCGGCTGCGTGGCCCAGCCCTGCCGCTCCGGCGAGGAAGCGTGGGCCGCCGTGCAGCAGGACCCACGGCCCGCCTTGCTGCTGACGGACCTGGGCCTGCCGGGGCTGGACGGACTGGCGCTGGCCCGCCGGATCCGGGCGGCGGAGGGCGGCAAGCGCGCCGGGCGGCTGCCCATCGTCGCCATCACGGCCACGGCCGGCCCGGAGGCGCGGCTGGCCTGCCTCCGGGCCGGCATCGATACGGTGCTGTCCAAGCCGGTCAGCTTCCAGACCCTCCGCGCCGTGGTGAGCCGCTATCTCTCTATATAGATATAGAGAGCGGGGCGCGCGGGCCTCAGCCGTGCCAGTGCGAGCAGCGGATCACGCTGCAGAAATTGCCGCGATGGAAGTGCGGGTCCTTGTCGGCCAGCACATCCGCCTTCACGTTGCCGAACGTGGTGTCCGGCTTGTGGCGAATGCCATCGTAAAACGCTTGAATAATGTCTTCCTTGAAGCGCGGGGTGCGCGGATACGCCTGCACCACGCGCTCGCGGTCTTCATCGGCAAACGTCTCGTAGCGGATGCCCAGCACGTCCATCTCCACGCCAGCCGTCACCAGCGCCACCACCGGGTCCATGAACTCGGGAATGCCGGGCGTGGTGTGCAGCGCGATACCTGTCCAGACTTTGTCGATGTCCGCCTGCGCGATGCCACGGCTGCGCAGGAAGTCCGCCGCCGCGTTGGCACCATCCACCTCGAAGCGCTTGTCCGGGCTGCTGTGCGCCGGCGTCAGGCCCATGTCGTGGAACATCGTGCCCGCGTAGAGCAGTTCCGGGTCGTATGGCAGACCGCGCTGCTTGCCGGCCAGCGCCGCGAAGTAGTACACGCGGCTCGAGTGGTTGAACAGCAGCGTGGATTCGGTGTCGCGGACCAGTTGCGTGATGTCGCGGGCCAATTGGCTGTCAGGGATGGCGATGTCGCCCAGGGTGAATTGCATGGCTGGCTCCTTTCGTTTGGGGTTGAAACGAGTGTAGGAGCGGGAGTACCATGTCTTCAATCGTCGTAGTGCGACGTTTTGGGCCAAACCGGACGGATCGCGACGCGACAGCAATGCTCAGGGATTTTTCACCATGACCACCCCCCGCCCCATCGTGCTGCTGGCCATCGAAGGCGTGCAGTTGCTGGATGTCTCCGGGCCCCTCGACGTCTTCGCGGAAGCCAATGCCCAGGCCGGCCGGCAGGTCTATGCACTCCAGGTGGTTGGCGTGCGGCGCGGGCCGATCCGGGCCTCGTCAGGCGTCCGGCTGCTGGCGGATCTGCTGGTCGAGGAAGACCCGCTCGGGGCGGCGCTGCCCCGTCCCCATACCGTGCTGGTGGCGGGTGCGCCACATGCGGGCGAGACCCCGACCGAACCGATCGTGCTGGACTGGATTCGCGCCGTGGCGCCGCGCGCGCGCCGCTATGGCTCGGTGTGCAGCGGCGCCTTTCTGCTGGCCGATGCCGGCCTGCTGGAGGGGCGGCGCGTAACCACGCACTGGGCGGGCGCGGACCGGCTGGCGGCGCGTTTCCCGGGCGTGACCGTGGATGCCGACGCCATCCACGTGCGCGACGGCAAGCTGCGCACGGCGGCCGGCGTGACGGCGGGGCTGGACCTTGCGCTGGCGCTGGTCGAAGAGGATCTCGGGCGCGAACTCGCCATGCGCGTGGCCAGCCAGTTGGTGATGTTCTTCAAGCGGCCCGGCGGGCAGGCGCAGTTCAGTCGCAGTGCGGCGCCGGCGCTGGCCAACCGCTCGGCCTTGCAGGAACTCCAGCGCTGGGTGGCCGCGCATCCGGCGGATTCCCACGATGTGCCCAGCCTCGCCGCGCGCGTCGGCGTGAGTCCGCGCCACCTGACGCGGCTGTTCCGCGAGGAAGTCGGCATCACGCCAGCCAGCTGGGTGGAAGCAGCGCGCGTGACTGCCGCGCGGCAACTGCTGGAGGCCGGCCACCTCGCGCCCAAGCAGGTAGCAGGCGAATGCGGCTTTTCGAGTGTCGATACGCTGCGCCGCGCGTTCATGCGCGTGGTGGGGGTGACGCCTGCGGACTATCGCAAGCGTCACGCCTCGACCGCCGATTGACGGCAGCGCGGTCGGTCGCCCCAGCAACCGCCACGCCAGCACCGCCGACCCCGCCACCACGACTGCCGCCGCCACGCCGATCCACGCGATGCCGGGCCCGTCGATCACGCGCCCGCCCAGGATGGCCCCGATGCCGATGCCCGCGTTCGCGCCCGAGATATTGAGCGCGGAGCCCAGCGCCTGCGCCGAGGGTGCCGCCTGCATCAGCCGGACGTTATTGACGATAAACAGCGCCGACTGCGCGATGCCCCAGACCGCCAGCACCGCGAACAGGGCGGGCGTCCACGGCGCCGCCCACGCCACCAGCGCCAGGCTGAGTGCCAGCCAGCCGCTGAACACCAGCGTCGCGCGCAGGGCGCTGCGGTCCACCAGCCGGCCGCCGAAATGGTTGCCGACCAGCCCCATCGCGCCGAACGCCATCAGCGTCCAGCCCACCGTCGGCCCGGACAGCCCGCCCAGCCGCTCCAGGAAATCGGCCAGATAGGTGTAGGCGATGAACATCCCCGTGAACGACAGCACCGACAGCGCCACGTGCCCGAGGATGGCCGGCTGCCGCGCCAGCCGTAGCTGCGCCGCGAACGGCAGCGGCGGGGTGGGGGCGGCGGTGGGCGGCAGGCGCGTCAGCAGCAGCGCCTTGACCAGCGCCAGCGCGGCCAGCACGCCGAAGGCGGTGCGCCAGCCGAAGGCATCGCCGATCAGCGTGCCGAGCGGAATGCCGAACACGGTGGCACCGACCATGCCATAGGCCATGATCGACAACGCCCGCCCGGCCCGGGCCGCGCCGAGCGCCGCCACGGCGGTCTCGCAGGCGAGCGACCAGAACACGGCCACGCCGAGCGCCGGCACCAGCCGCGCGATGGCCAGCACGCCGAGGTTCGGCGCCATCGCCGCCAGCGCGTTCGAGAGCGCGGTCAGCACGAGGATGACCACGAACACGCGCCGCCGCGCGTGCGGGCCGGTGTGTGGGCCGGTGTGTGGGCCGATGTGCGCCGCCACGCGCGCGGTCAGCAGCGGGCCGGTGACGGCCACCGTGAAGGCGAACAGCGAGACCAGCAGCCCGGCCTGCGCCACGCTGACGTGGAGGTCGCGCGCAAGCCCGGGCAGCAGGCCCACGATCAGGAATTCCGTGGTCAGCACGGTAAAGCCGGCCGCAGCCAGCAGCAGAATCGGCAACAACATGGGGGAGGAAACTCCTGAGGGGGGATGGCGGCGTCAGTCGGTGAAGCCGCCATCGGTAAGGATCGACCGCCCGGTGACCCAGGCCATGTCCGGAGACGCCAGCGCCACGATCACGCGGGCAACGTCCTCCGGCTCGGCCAGTCGGCCCAGCGGGGTTTCGGCGGCAAGGTGCCGCCGTTCGTCGTCGGGAATGCCCGCGGTCATGTCCGTGCGCGTGATAAACGGGGCGACGGCATTGACGCGGATGCGGCGCGCGCCAAGCTCCATGGCGAAGGCGCGGGTGAGGGCGTCCACGGCGGCCTTGCTGGCCGAGTAGACGCTGGTCGGCGCGGTGGGCGCTTGCGCGAGGTTGCTCGACACGTTGACGATGCTGCCGCCATGATCCCCAAACAGCGGGGCGAAGGCTTGCGTCGTCAGCATCACGCTGAGCGCGTTGTTGTCGAACTGTTCGGCAAAGAATGCCGCGTCGAGTTCCGCCAGCGGGCGGGCGCCGAACACGCCGGCGTTGTTGACCAGCACGTCGATGCGCCCGTGCTGTTGCCCCACCGCCTGCGCCAGCGCGCGCACCGAGGCCGGATCGGCCACATCGGCCTGGAAGGCGTCCGCCTGCCCACCGGCGGCCCGGATCGCGGCCACCACGGCCTCCGCCGCCGCGCGCTGCGCCTTGTAGACCACCGCCACGTGGGCGCCGCGCGCCGCCAGCGCCAGCGCCGTGGCCTTGCCGATGCCGCGCGAGGCGCCCGTGACCACCGCTACCTTGTCTTGCAGGGACATGATTGTTGCTCCGTTACCAGGTTGTCGATGACGGACAAGGTAGCGGGGCGCCCCCGGGGCGGGAAGCCGGAAGACTGGAACGTCGCGTTCCGATTCTGGAACGGGTGGGCGAGGGAGTCAGCCCTCGTCGGGCCACTGCTCCCGGAGTAGGGCCAGCAGGGCGCGCACGGCGGAGGTCATGCCGCGCCGGCTCGGGTACATCGCGTAGATCGTGGCATCGCGCGAGCGTACCGCGCCGAGCACCGGCACCAGCGTGCCGGCTTCGATGGCGTCCCGGCACATCGTCATCGGCAACTGCGCCAGCCCGGCGCCGCGCATCGCCAGTTCGCGCATTGCCATCAGGTTGTCCACGGCAATCGCAGGCGTGATCGGCCAGTCGAACGGCTCGCCGGCATCGTCGACGAACTGCCACGGGCGCGGCTGCGCCAGCGTGCCTTGCGCCAGGCAGGGGTAGCCGGCCAGGGCGTCGAGCGAGGCGGGCAGGCCGGCGTCGCGGAACAGGTCAGGATGGCCGACCACCAGCGAGCGCGACGTGGCGATGGGCGTCGCCACCACGTCCTCCGAGGCCAGCGGCACCACCGCCGCGCGGATCACGAGGTCGAGCCGCTCCTCGGTCAGGTCCACGAAGCGGTTGGACAGCGTCAACTGCACGCGCACCTGCGGATGCGCCCGCGCGAACGCGGCCAGGATCGGCGCGAGCGTGGTCTCGGCAATCAGTACGGAGGTGTGGAGGTGGATCACGCCGGACGGCTCGGCCAGCGACTGGCGCGTCAGCGCGCCAATCTCGGCCACATGGGCCGCCGCCTGGCGCGCATGGCCGGCCACGGCCTCGCCCACGGGCGTCAGCCCGAACGCCTGTGTGGAGCGGTGCAGCAGCCGCACGCCCAGCGCGCGCTCCAGCTCGGCCACGCGGCGCGAGAGGCGGGATTTGGCGATGCCGGTCTGGCGCTCGGCCGCGCTGAAGCCGCCGGCCTCCACTACGTGGAGGAACAGCAGCAGGTCGTCGAGGTGGGTGGCTGGGGGCGGCGGAGCGGTCTTGGCGTCCATGCCCCGCAGCTTATCACCGGGCCGCTACATGTTCAGCGCACGCTTCTGCACCGCCAGCGCGGCCTCGCGCATCACCTCGGACAGCGACGGATGCGGATGGCTGATCATGCCGATGTCCTCGGACGCCGCCTTGAACTCCATCGCCACCACGCCCTCCGCGATCAGGTCGGACGCATTGGCGGCGATGATATGCACCCCCAGCAGCTCGTCCGTCTTCGCGTCGGCAATCATCTTGATAAAGCCGTCCGGCCGGCCCATGCCCAGCGCCCGCCCGTTAGCCGACATCGGGAACTGGCCGGTGCGGATCTCGCGGCCCTCGGCCTTCAACTGCGCCTCCGACTTGCCCACCCAGGCAATCTCCGGCTCGGTGTAGATCACCCACGGAATGCAGTTGTAGTCGATATGCGGCTTCTGGCCGTCGATCACCTCGGCCACCATCACGCCTTCGTCCTCGGCCTTGTGGGCCAGCATCGGGCCGCGCACCACGTCGCCAATCGCGTAGATGCCGGCCACCGGCGTGCGGCAAAGATCGTCCACGGGGACGAAGCCGCGCGCGTCGGCGGCCAGCCCCACGGCCTCCAGCCCGAGGTTGTCCGTGTTCGGCACCCGGCCGATGGAGACGATCAGCCGGTCCGCGTCCAGCGTCTGCGCTTTGCCGTCCTGGTCGGTGTAGGCGATGCTCACGCCCTTGCCGCTGCGCTTGATCTCGCCGATCTGCACGCCGAGGTGGATGGCGAGCCCCTGCTTCTTGAACTGCTTGGCGGCCTCCCGGGCGATGGCTTCGTCCACGGTGCCGAGGAAGGTCGGCAGCGCCTCAAGAATGGTCACTTCCGAACCCAGCCGGCGCCAGACCGAGCCCAGTTCCAGCCCGATCACGCCCGCGCCGATCACGGCGAGCTTCTTGGGCACCGAATCGAAGGACAGGGCCCCCTCGTTGTCGGAGACGATGACGTTGTCCACCGGCACGTTAGGCAGGTGGCGCGCCCGGGAGCCGGTGGCGATGATCACGTTGCGGGCCGTGTAGGTCTTGGCCTTGGCCGCCCCCTCGCCCCCGCCCTCGCCCCCGCCCCCATCTTCACTGGCTTCCACGGTGACCACGCCGTTGTCTGCGCGGCTCTGCAACTTTCCGTGGCCCTTGATCCAGGTGACCTTGTTCTTGCGGAACAGGAACTCCACGCCGCCCGTGAACTTGTCGACAATGGCGGCCTTGCGCGCGATCATCGTGCCGAGGTCCAGCGTCACGCCCTTGACCTGCACGCCGTGCTCGGCCAGCCCGTGCTGGGCCTGCTCGAAGTGCTCGGACGAGGCCAGCAGCGCCTTCGACGGAATGCAGCCCACGTTCAGGCAGGTGCCGCCCAGCCGGGGCTTGCCGGCCGGGTCCTTCCATTCCTCGATGCAGGCCACGGTCTTGCCGAGCTGCGCGGCGCGGATGGCGGCGATGTAGCCGCCGGGGCCGGAGCCGATCACGATCACGTCGAAGTCAGCGGTGGCGGAAGCGGCAGCACCGGCGCCGCCGCCCTGCACGGCCGGGGCGGAGGCCGCAGCGGGAGCGGGTGCGGCCTTGGGCGGCGCTGCGGCGGTAGCCGGGGCCGAAGTCACCCCCGGCTTGCCTTCCGTATCGATGGTCGCAATCACCTCGTCGGCGTGCACGGTCGCGCCGTCCGGGTGGACGATGCTGGCCAGCACGCCGCTGGCGGGCGCAGGCACCTCCAGCGTGACCTTGTCCGTCTCCAGTTCCACCAGGATCTCGTCGCGGGTCACGGCCTCGCCGGCCTGCTTTTTCCATTGGATCAGCGTGGCTTCGGAAACGGATTCGGAGAGCTGCGGCACCTTCACTTCGATCGCGGCCATGGTCTTCCTTTTCTAGATGGAGTGACAAAGACCTTCAGTCTAGGAGAGACGCGAGACAGACATGTCGCCGACGCGGCGAGCGTTGCTAGGGGTTTACCCTGGATCAAGCCGCGAACTTGTCCACCAGAAAATCGACGAAAGCCCGCACCCGGCGCGAGACATGGCGCGCGTGCGGGTAGAGCAGCATGAAGGGCCGCGTGCAGCCGCCGTAGGGCTGCAGCACTTCCACCAGCGTGCCGTCGCGCAGGTCCTGCTCCACCACGAAGCGGTAGGTCTGGAACAGGCCGGCGCCGGCGCGGGCCAGCGTGGCGCCGCCCAGTGCGTCCTCGGCCGTGCCATAGGCGCCGGCGGTCACCATCTCCAGGGTCTCGCCCTCCTGCTGGAAGATCCACGGCAGGCGCCGGCCGCTGCTCGGGACATCGAACTGGATGCATTCGTGCGCCGGCAGGTCGTCCGGCGTGGCCGGCGTGCCGTGCTTGCGCAGGTAGGCGGGCGTGGCCACCACCACCATCTCGGCGTCTTCGAGCTTGCGGGCGATCAGCGTGGAGTCATCGGGCGCCCGGCCGCGCACGGAGAGGTCGAAGGTATCGTCGGCAAAGTCCACGTTGCGGTTGCTGATATGGATCTCGACGTCCACCTCGGGATAGCGCTCGCGGAAGGCCGGCAGCACCGGCAGCACGCGGTAGTGGGCGTAGGGCGTGGGCAGGCTGATGCGCAGCCGCCCGGCGGGCGTGCCGTGCTGGCCGCTGATCTGGCGCTCGGCGTCCACCAGCTGCGCCAGCGCCGGCCGGCTCTGCTCGAAATAGACCCGCCCCTCGTCCGTGAGCCGGATCTGCCGCGTGGTCCGCACGAACAGCCGCACGCCCAGGCGCTCCTCCAGCCGGGACACACTGCGGCTCACCGCCGCCGGCGTGACCCCCGCCGCCACCGCCGCCGCGGTAAAACTGCTCAGTTCCGCGGCCAGGCAGAACAGTTCGATGCTGCCGAGCTGGAGATCGTCGAATTGGCGCGTCATAAGCAAATAGGGTGGGGGTTAGCGGCGAATTAGCGAGCCAGCACGTCGAGAATGCGTTGGCCGATGTAAGGGCCATGCGTCTCCAGCGCGAAGTGGCCGGTGTCCAGCAACTCCACCACGGCGGCCGGGTTGTCGCGGCGGAACGCCTCGGCGCCGGGCGGGATGAAGAACGGATCGTTGCGGCCCCAGATTACCAGTGTAGGCACCTGCGCCTGGCGGAAGAACGCCTGGAAATCGGGGTAGCGCTTCAGGTTGTTGGCGTAGTCGAGGAACAGGTCGAGCTGGATGTCCTTGTTGCCGGGCCGTTCCAGCAGCGCCGCGTCCAGCGTGTACGACTCGGGGGCCACGCTGTCCGGGTCGGCCACGCCGTGCACGTACTGCCACTTCGTGCCTTCCAGATGGAGCATGGCGTCGTGCAGCACCTGCCGGTTGGCCGCGCTGGGCTCGGCCCAGTACTGGCGGACCGGCGCCCACGCATCGCCCAGCCCATCGAGATAGGCGTTGCCGTTCTGCGCGACGATGCCCGTCACGCGCTCGGGGTGGGCCACGGCCAGCCGGAAGCCGGTGGGCGCGCCGTAGTCGAACACGTACATCGCATAGCGCTCCAGCCCGAGGGCATCGACAAAGGCACCGAGCGTGGTGGCGAGGTTGTCGAAGGTGTAGCGGTACTGGCGCGCGGCCGGCACCTCGGTAAAGCCGAAGCCGGGCAGGTCTGGGGCGATCACCCGGAAATGGCTCGCCAGTTGCGGAATCAGGTGGCGGAACTGGTGGGACGAGGTCGGAAAGCCGTGTAGCAGCAGCATCACGGGGGCCTGCGGATCGCCGGCTTCACGGTAGAAGACGCGCACGCCGTCGGCGTCGGCATAGCGGGTGAAAACCTGGGGGCTGGCAGTCATGGCAATTCTCCGGAAGCGAAAGCGAAAGCGAAAGCGGAAGCGGGAACGAGGGCCGTCATCGGCTTGGTTCCGAAGTGTATGCCAATTTGGTAACCTGTAAAACTTAATTTTAACGGTTACCAACGAATGCCCGATGGCATGGCCTCATGCAGCGTCTTCATCGGCAGCCGCCTCGCGCTTGCGAAAGGCGGCGACCTTGTGGCGATTGCCGCAGACCGCCATGCTGCACCAGCGGCGCCGGTGCGACTTGGTGCGGTCATAGAACCAGAGCGTGCATTCGTCGCTCTCGCATTGGCGGACCCGCCCGAAGTCGCCGTGGGCGAGCAGGTCGGCGGCGGCTTCCGCCAGCGGCACCAGGCATTGCGCGGCGTTACCGGCGGCGTGGATGCGGGCGATGCGGACGCCGCCGTCGGGCAGCGGATGCACGGCCAGATGGCTGCCGCCGGCCGCCAGCGCGTCATTCAGCGGCGCCAGATCCGGCTTGCCGCCGGCCTTGCCGTCAGCCTTGCAGGCCACGATCAGCCGGATGGCCTCGCGCAGCGCGCGTGCTGCTGTGGCCAGCCCCTTGGGCGGCGCGGCGCGATCGTCGCCGGGCCAGAGCGCCACCTGTTTCAGCCAGGCGAGCACATCGGCATCGGTCTGCCAGTGGTCGCGCGGCGTGGTGTCGGCCCGTTCGATGGTATTGAGCAGGTCCAGCGCAACGTGATCGGCCAGCAGGCGGGGGCCGGTTTCCGGGGTGGCCGCAGGATTGGCAGGTTTGGGGGGAGGGGTGTTCGAGGCGGGCATGGCGTTCTCCTGTGCCGATCCAATGTAACCGATTAAACGCCAGCATCCAAGTTACGGATATTTTGGGGCTGAACCGTCCAGCGCCAGCAGGCGCCGTCGTGCCGTGTCGAAGGCGGCACCTTCGGCCAGCAGCCAGGCTTCGACCTCCGCCACCTGCGGCGAGGGTGTCGGGGCGCGCACCAGGTGGTAGGCGGCCTCGCTGCGCACATGCAGGCCCCACAGGTCCACCAGCCGGCCCGAGGCCAGTTCGTCGAGGACCAGCGCCGTGCGGCCCATGGCCACGCCCTGGCCGGCCAGTGCCGCGCCGATGGCCAGTTGGGACAGGTTGAAGTGCTGGCCGCCCGCCATGTCGGGCAGCGTCACGCCCGCGTGCCGCAGCCAGACCTGCCATTCGTGGCTCTCGCCGGCGCCTTCCCACGGGCTGGCGTCGTGCAGCAGCATCGAGGCGCGCAGGCCGTCCGGCGAACGGAGTGCCGGGTGGGCCGCCAAATAGGCCGGGCTGGCCACCGGCAGCAGCCATTCGTCGAGGAAGGGCGTGGCGCGGAGGTCGGGGTAGCGGCCGGGGTCGAAGCGCACGGCGGCGTCGATGCCCTCGCGCAGCATCCGCGAACGATCCAGCGCGTGGAACTCGCCATGCACGCGCAGGCCGATCTCCGGGTGCTGGCGGAAGAAGTCGCCCAGGCGCGGCGTGAGCCAGACCATGGCGAACGAGGGCGAGCAGGACAGCGCCACCGGCGGGCGATGGCCGGGTTTGCGCAGTTGCGCCAGCGTGCTCTCCAGCGCCTGGAACGACTCGCGCGCCACACCGCGCAGCCGCTCGCCCTCGGGCGTCAGCACCAGCGCGCGCGGCGTGCGCACGAACAGCGGCCGTTCGAGCCACTGTTCCAGCTTGTTCACCTGCTGGCTGACCGCGCCCTGCGTCACGCACAGCTCCCGGGCGGCCAGCGTGAAGCTGCCATGGCGGGCCGCCGCCTCGAAGCAGCGCAGCCAGCTCAGGACGGAGGCGTTGAGGGTGTTTGTCATCAGTAAAACTAATGGATCGATCAGTACAAATCGTTTGTCAGGCGGGGTGGGGGCGTCAACAATGAGCGGTCTTCTTCCCCATCCCTCTTCCCCGTCCGCCTGCCATGACGCTCCATCTGTCCTCGATTTCGGCTGCATTGCTGGCCGACCTGCAAGCCGCCCGACCGCTGATGTGGACGAATCCGCACCGCAGCGCGGAGGCCGACGTCCAGACCGTGGTGGATGGGCGGCGCATTAGTCTAGCTGATATGCAGGCGGCACAGGCGCGGTTCACCCGCTTCGCCCCGCTGCTGGCGCGGCTGTTCCCGGAGCTGGAGGCCAGCGCGGGGCGGATCGAATCCGATCTGCTGGGCGCGCCGGACATGCAACAGGCGCTCGGCCTGCCCACCCGCCACGGCTCGCTGTGGATCAAGGCCGACCACAGCCTGCCTATCGCCGGGTCGATCAAGGCGCGCGGCGGCATCCATGAGGT
Organism: Cupriavidus sp. 01L43; assembly: GCF_056399925.1. Taxonomy (NCBI): domain Bacteria; kingdom Pseudomonadati; phylum Pseudomonadota; class Betaproteobacteria; order Burkholderiales; family Burkholderiaceae; genus Cupriavidus; species Cupriavidus sp. 01L43. Next base: position 68,599 of record NZ_JBFTSH010000009.1, on the reverse strand, counting down.
GCTCGAATTCGCCGAGTCGCTGGCGCTGCGCCACGGGCTGGTCGATGTCGATGGCGACTACGGCGTGCTGGCCGACGCCCCGGCGCGCGCGCTGTTCGGCCGCTATCAGGTGGCGGTGGGCTCCACCGGCAACCTGGGCCTGAGCATCGGCGTGATGGCCTCCTCGCTGGGTTTCCGGGCGGCGGTGCATATGTCCGCCGACGCCAAGGCATGGAAAAAAGCGCGCCTGCGCGCGCGGGGCGTGGAGGTGGTCGAGCACACGGGCGACTACGCGGCGGCGGTGGCCGCTGGCCGGCGCGAGGCGGAGGGCGATCCGCACTGCTACTTCGTCGATGACGAGCGCTCGCTCTCGCTGCTGCTCGGCTACAGCGCTGCGGCGCTGCATCTGCACGATCAGCTCGAAGCGGCCGGCCTGCGCGTGGACGCGGACCATCCGCTGTTCGTCTACCTGCCGTGCGGCGTGGGCGGCGCGCCGGCTGGCATCGCCTTCGGGCTCTGGCAGTTGTATGGCCCGCACGTGCATGCGTGCTTTGTCGAGCCGACCCAGTCGCCGTGTTTCCTCGTGGAGATGCTGGCGCCCGGCGCCTCGGTCTATGACGTGGGCCTGACCAATCGCACCGAGGCCGATGGGCTGGCCGTGCCGCGCGCCTCCGAGCTGGCCGCCGAGGCCATGGGCCCGCTGCTGGCCGGGGTGTGCACGGTGCCGGACGAACGGCTGTTCCTGGACCTGCACCGGGTGCGCGAGACGGAAGGGCTGCGGATCGAGCCATCCGCCGCCGCCGGCTTCAGCGGGCCGCGCATGCTGACGGACAGCGCAGCCGGCCGCGCCTACCTCGCCCGGCACGGCCTGGACACGGTGATGCCGCAGGCCACCCATCTGGTGTGGACGACCGGCGGCCTGTTCGTGCCGCCGGACGAGTACGCCCGATTCGCCGAACGCGGCGCCGCCTACTCGGGCTGAATCCCCGCCAGCTTGATCATGCGCTGCCAGTTGCCTTGATCCTCGACGATGGCGCGGGCCAGCTGCGCGCCTGGCGCCGGGTAGGCATTGGTGCCGCGCTGGGCGTGGTGGGCGGCGGCTTCCGGCGAATTGACGAATTCGAGCGTCCAGGCCTGCAGCTTGTCCAGCACCTCGGGCGGCGTGCCCTTGGGCGCGAACAGGCCGGTCCAGCTCACCACGGTGATGGCCGGCAGGCCCGCTTCGGCCATGGTCGGCACATCGCCCATGATCGGCACGCGGCGGTCGCTCATCACGGCCAGCGCGCGCATCTTGCGTGATTCGATCATCGGCACGGCGGCGGAGATCTCCAGCACGGTGAAGTCCAGCGTGCCGCCGAGCAGGTCGGGCAGCAGGTTGGCCATGCCCTTGTAGGGCACGTCCTGGGTGCGGATGCCGGCGGCATCGTTGAAGGCGGCCAGCATCACGCGATAACCGGCGCTGCTGGTGCCGTAGTTGAGCGTGCCCGGCTTGGCGCGCGCGGCGGCGGTCAGGTCGGCCACGGTGCGGTAGGGCGAGTTTGCCGATACCACCAGCGCCACGGGCACGGTGGAGAGGCGCGCCACGGGCACGAAGTCGCGCGGGCTGTACGGCATCGACTTGAACAGGTAGGGGTTGGCCGCCATGGTGGAGGCCGACGCGAACAGCAGCGTGTAGCCGTCCGGTGCGGACTTGGCGACGTAGTCCGCCGCGATCATGGTGTTGGCGCCGGGCTTGTTCTCGACGATAAAGCTGCGCCCGGCCTTCTTGTGCAGGTATTTGGCGAGCAGGCGGGTGTAGTCGTCGATGCCGGTGCCGGCGCTGGTCACCGAGACGATCTTGACCGGCCGCTCGGGGTAAGCCTCGGCATGGGCGGGGGTGGGTGCCGTGGCGGGTAGGGCACCCAGCAGGATGGCGGCGGCCAGCCACCGCGTCGGGAAGGTATTGCGTAGCATTCCGGTCTCCGTGTCAGTGCAGTCGAGCGATGCGCGATCATGGCGCCGGAGGCCAGCTTCAGACCTCCCCGAGGCGGGGGGGCAGGGTCTGCCCGTGGTTTTGATCTTCGCCGTCCTTCTCTTCCTTCCTCTCTCCCTTCCTCTTTCCCTTCCTGTTTCCCTTCCTCTTTCCCTTCAGGCCGTCAGCACCCGCAGGCCCGCAGGCGGCACGCTCGCGCGGAGTGCCCGGGCCGGCACGGAGCGCAGGCTATCGGTGGCGGTCTGGCGCACGCTGTCGTCGGCAGCCCAGACCATCAGCGGTGGCAGGGCGGTCTGCGCCACCACGCGCCGCCACATCGCCTCGGGAATCCAGTCCTCGCGCCGCTGCGCCGCCGTCACCAGCAGCTTCCAGCTCCGCTGGAACATCGGCGGGCCGGTTAGCGGGCCGAAGCGCCGCAGGCTCGCTGTCGCGCATTGCTGGCCGAGCGCGGCGACATCGGGATGGTGATCGCCCACCAGCTTGCGCAGGCGCGTCACCACCACATCGAGCCCGGACATGTCACGGCCCGGGTCGCGCTCCCGCTCCACCAGCAGCAGATGGCCGCCGATCATCCCGGCAATCGGGTTGGTGCAGTTGCGCAGCAGGATGTCCTCCAGCTCGGGGCTCAGGATGCGCCGCTCATCGGCCAGCGCCAGCCGGGCGGTCTCGATGATCTTCTCCAGCGCGGCATCGGGCTGCTGGTCTGGCCGCCGCATCATCAGCGACACCCGGGGCCGCGCGCTGGGCGCGTGCTCGCCGGGCTGCGTGCGGCGCAGGACGTAGGCTTCCAGCCCCCAGGCTTCGCAGGCGATCAGGCTCTGTTCGATGACCGGGCCGTTGTCCACCTTCTGCCGCAGGTAGTAGGCGCCGGGCGTCACCGCCTGCACGGCGCAGGCGTGGGAGTCCGCATCGGTGTTGCGCGCGCTGCCGCGCTCCATGCTGATGACGATGTTGTCGTCGGCGTCCACCACCTGCACGTCCCGCCAGGGGGCGATGTTCTGCTGGGGCACCTCGGCGCTGCTCGCCGCGCGCACCATCACCATCAGCGTGGCCTGCTTGCCGTCGCCCTCGCTCTGCAGGCGCAGGGTGGTGGCCAGCGCTACCTGCCGGTCGCGTTCCTGGGCGCCGTCCTCGGGCAGGCCCACCGGCGGCAGCACCGACGAGGCGGGCTTGGCGATCTGCGCGACGGCCAGCGGCGGGCGGTCACTGTCGAGCAGGATCACGTGCTGCGCCAGGCTGCGCCCGATCCGCGTCTTGATCTTGAACAGCCCGAACGGCAGCGGCGTGGAGAGCTTCGACATGCCGTTGTCGACCAGCGAGAAGCGGCTGTCGATCACGAAGATCTCGGCGGCGGGGTCGGCCGGGTCGATGTCGAGCGGGAACATCGTGCCGTCGGCGGCCTGCGTGACGGGCGGGCCGGATGCCGTGATGGCAATCGACACATCGTTGGTCACGTCGAATCCCTGCCGCAGGCCGGCTTCGGCCACCTCCACCACGTACAGGCCCGGCGACAGGGGCAAGGTCATGACGGGCTGCGCGGTCATCGCCTCCGCGCGGGGCGGGATGCCGGACCACAGCCGCAGCGGCTTGCCGGCGGCCTCGGGCGGCAGGGTGAGCGTGACCGTGTAGCGCGGCGGCGCCACGCCGCGCGCGAAGATCAGGCCGGCATCCTCCTGCACGATCTCGGGCTCCTTGGCCACGTCGCCATCGCGCAGATGCGCCGGCGTCATGCGGGCGCAGAGGGCGTTGCGCAGCCAGTCCGCCAGGCTGCGCCCGGTGACGCGTCCGTTGGCGTCGGACGCCGCCCCGCGCAGCCCTTGCAGCAGCGCCCAGGTAAAGGCGCCGTGGATCTTGTCGCCATCTTCGGGAATGCCGATCTCGATGGCCTTGAGCGGGCGCTGCGCGGCGAAGGCGACGAACGTGGCCGCCGGCGGGTCCGTGGCCTGTACCGGGGAGAGCTGCGGGTCGCGCGGCTGCAGGAAGGAGACCCGGTTCATGCAGCAATCCATCCACAGCACGAACTCGCGGAAGTAGCCGGCGTCCTGCAGCCAGCTCAGCCAGCCCGTGGCGTGTACGTTGAAGGTGCCGAGCGTGGCGCTGGCGTTGGCCGCGAACAGGCAGCCGCGCTCGCGCCCCGGCGAGAAGCCGTGGCCGGAGACGAAGATATACAGCCGGCGGCCCACCCGCAGCCCGCGCCGTTTGGCCTGGTTCTCCCGGGCGATGGCGTTGAGCCGGCCAAAGGCGGTTTCGATCTCGTCGGTGGTCGGCAGCGCGGTGTCGCCCGCCTCGGTCAGGCGGGACTTGATCACCTGGATCTGGTCCTCGCTGGCGAAGGCGCCGCCGTTGGGGTCCATCAGCCACGCCTTCACCGCATCGACATCGTTCGCGGGCCCGTGGAGGTTCGCGTCCGCGCCCGGCTCGCCGAGCTGCGGGTAATGATTGATCCCGATCAGGATGGCTTGGTCGTCGGCATTCATGGCGCGGCGGGCAGGCCCTACTGCGGATAGGCCTGGCGGATGAAGTCCTTGTCCGACTCGGACAACGCCGAGTTCATGCCGGCCGTCACGCCGTTCAGCGTCCAGGCGGGGGGGATCGGATACATCATGATCGAGCTCGGGTCCACCGCCGTGCCGGCCACGTCAGCGGCATTGAACGCCGCGAACATATTGTTTTCGATGGTGGCCTTGTCCCAGTTGTTCGGGGGGCCGGACAGATCCTTGATCACCTGCTCGCGGTTCCACTGGATGGCATTGAGCGGGTTCTGGTGCTCGTGGATCAGCCCGATGGCGTGGCCGAACTCGTGCAGGGTCACGCGCAGGATCTCGTCTTCCTCGGTGTCGTCGGTGAACCAGCCGTAGTTCATGGTTGGCTGCGGCGCCTGGATCAGCCGGGCGTCGGTGCCGATGAACGACCACGAGCCCTTGCCCTCCAGGAAGTCGATGCGGATGTCGGTCGGGCCGCTGTCCCGGACATCGAACTGGAGGTTGGCGAATTGCAGCCAGATATTGGCGGCGTTCATCACGCGGTCCTGGAGCGCGCGGGAGCCGGACAGGAAGCTGATGGTGAGTACCGTACCAGGCTGCCACCGTTTGCCGGTCAACATGGCAATCTTGCCGGGCACGCCGTTCGTCATCGGGAAGCCGGCGCAGAAACGCTTGTCGTTGCTCATGGTGCATGCTCCATTTTTGACTACAAAACCCCACCCACAAGGTTTGTGATAACCCCTACCGCCTTGGTGGCACGGTCGATCAGTTGCGACGCCTTGGTCAGGACGTCCGTGGCCTGGCGCATTTCGCCCGCCGTGCGCGTGAGGTCGCTGGTGATGCCTTCCAGCGTTTTCAGGCTGGCGCGCACTTCGTCCGATTCCAGGATGTCTTTCAGCCGCAGTTGCGCCAGCGTGTCGAGCTGATCGGTGATGTCGACCAGACTGGCCTGGAGGCTGTTGCGCTCGGCGTCCGTGGGCGCGAGGCCGATGCGGCGCAGCAGCTCGCGCTGCGCCACGGTCAACGCGGTCAGGGTCTGGTCGCGGGCGGCGTTCAGGCGCGCGCGGGGGGATTCGGTCGATGGGCCGACCGGCTCGGGCGCGCCGAAGGCCATCGGGGCGGCGGCACTCGGCCCGGGGCGCTGGGGCGCCATGGGGGCGGTCGTCGCGCGCACGTCGCCCGGGATGACCCAGCCATCGGGCAGCGCCTTGCGGCGCCCGTCGAGGAACCAGGTGGCGTCGAACTGGTCCGAGCGCGCCACCATCAACACCAGCACCAGAAAGTAGGCGAAGAAGCCCACCGCGAGGCCCACGCCGTAGTAGCCGAACAGCGTGCCGCTGGCGCCGCCGAACAGCGCCGTCACGGCTGCGCCGCCAATCACGCCCAGCAGTGCGATGAGGTCGCTGAACTGCACGTCCCCCTTGCGGTAGCGGTTGGTGAAGTACACGAACCAGCCCAGCACCACCCCAAACGCGAAGGCTCCACATTCGGCCATGTCTGTCTCCGATCAGCTCGCAAAGGCTTCCTGAACCGCGCGGGCTTTCTCGCGGAACGTCTTCAGGGCGGTGACCACGGCGGCCACCTGCCGGGTGTCGTCGTTGAGCGCCTGCGCCAGCGCGGCGTGCGCCTTGACCATGTCGTCAGCCGCCGCGCGCGCGTTGGTGCGCCGGAGCGTTTCGATGGCATCCGTCTTCGCCTGCAAGGTCGTGAGGGCGGCCGTGTAGTCGTCCGGGCTCATCTTGGCGTTGATCTGGCCGGCCATGGTCGTGCCCGCCAGCAGCAGCCCGTCGGCACGCGCCTTGCGCAGGGTGTCCAGCGCCTGCCCCATGGCATCGCCCAGCACGGCAACCGGCTCGTTGGCGGCGGTCACGCCGCGCTTGAGCATGTCGAAGCGCCGCTGGTTCAGCGTGGCCACGCCCACGCTGAACGCCAGCCCGGCAATCGCGCCGAACTCGTTCGGCAGGCCCACCTTGGCCGTGTTGGCCAGCCCGGCGAGCGAGCCGGTCAGCTTGGAATTCGCCGCCTCCAGCGCTTCCTGGTCCTGGGCGTTGGTGATGGCGGCGAGGGCATCGGCGTAGTCGCGCAGCGCGTGGATCAGCGGCGCGGCGGAGGTGGACTCGCCCGGGGCCGACTGGCGCGGCGCCATTGCCGGGTCGGCCGGATGCAGGGCACAGGGCAGCGCGTTATCCGCCGCTGGGGCGGCCGAGACCGTGGCAGGCAGCGCGCAGCCGGGGCTCAGCGCCACGCGCGTGCGCGTTGGCGTCAGTTGTGTCTGCTGGATGACAGCCCGCTCCGCCGCCACGCCCTTCGTGCCGGACTGGTAGGCCGTGGCGAGGTCATTGACCCCGGCGCGGAAGCTCTCGACTTCGGACTTGTAGAGATAGGGCGAGCAGGCGGCGAGGCCGGCGCACAGGCAGGCGGCCAGCATGCCAAGCGGCGTGGATCTGCGCATGCTGGCTCCTTTGGCCGGGAATCTCATCAGGGATAGATGATAAAAATGCCAAAGGAAACATTTCTGTGTTCGGTGGCGAACGGAAGCAAATCGGCGTGTGCGCTTTGCTAGGCCAGGCCGCGCGGCGCCTGAAAGTCGATCACATCCTTGACGATGTCCCGCATGGCCGTAATCAGCACGCGCGAGTCGTCCCGGCGCCATTGCACGGCATAGTGGAGCGGCTCCAGCGCATGGCGCCCCGGCAGGATGCGGAGCTTGCCGCGTGTGGCCAGCGCTTCGGCCCAGCGGTCGGGCATGAAGGCAAAGCCCAGCCCTTCCGCCACCATGCCGACGACGGCGCCCCAGCTATTGCACATCAGGCGTCGGTTCACCATCAGGCCCCGGCTGGCCAGCCATTGGTCGAGCACGCGCGTGCCGCCAGCGCCTACCGGCAGCGTCAGCAGCAGGCGCTCGCGCATCAGCGCTTCGGGATCGTCCGTGCCGGCCTCATCGAGAAACGCCTGGCTCGCCACCCACGTGAAATTGACCTGGCTGATGCGCTCGGCGGCGAGACTGCTGCGCGTGGAGGGTCCGGCCAGCACCGCCACGTCCAGTTCGCCATCGTGAAGCCGCTGTTCGAGCACCTGGCCGATATCGACATACGGCTCCAGCAGCAGCCCGGGATGGGCGGCGGATACCGCGCGCACCAGCTTGGGCAGCCAGGTGAGGCCGCTCAGTTCGCCCAGCCCCACCCGGCAGCGCCCCACCAGGCCGTGATGCTGGCCGGCTGATTGCTCCAGTTCGGAGGCCGCGCGCAGCAGGTCGCGGATCTGGGGCAGCATCTGCTCGCCCTGGGCGGTCAACTCAGCGCTTCTGCCGCTGCGGTCGAACAGTTGCACGCCCAGGGACGCCTCCAGCTCGGCCACCCGTTTCGACAGGGACGACACCGAGAGGTGGCACCGTTCGGCCGCCACCGAGAAATTGACGCAGGTGGCGGCCCAGTAGAACGCTTCCAGTTGCTTGAGAGTCATGGCGGGAACCGGCGGGCGGCCTCGACTGTTTCAATAAAGCGAAATTATATCTTCGTTATTTTTCGCTTTTGTAGTTGCGTCGCGGTTGCTAGATTGAGGGCGACATCACCCGCCACCGACCCGCCGCCCCCATGACCGTTGCCCCCGCCGACCACGCCCCATCCACCGTTGCTTCCCGGCCGGGCGCCACCGTGAGTGGCGCATCGCCGGCTGGCGCCGCGTGGCTGGGGCGGCGGGTGCTGGCGCTGAACGATTTCGAAGCGTTGGCGCGGCGCCGGCTGCCCCGGCCCCTCTACGCCTATGTGAGCGGGGCGGTGGAAGACAACGTGTCGCTGGCGTGGAACCGGCGCGGGTTCGAGGACATTGCCCTGCGCCCGCGCGTGCTGGCCGGCGTGGCGAGCCGAGACCTGCGCATCGAACTGTTCGGGCGGACGTATGCCGCACCGTTCGGCCTGGCCCCGATGGGCATTTCGGCGCTGTTCGCCTATCGCGGCGACATCGTACTCGCGCAGGCGGCCCGGCAGGCCGCCGTGCCGGCGATCATGAGCGGTTCCTCGCTGATCCGGCTGGAAGCCGTGATGGCAGCCGCGCCGGGCACGTGGTTCCAGGCCTACCTGCCGGGCGATGCGGTGCAGATCGAGGGCCTGCTGGCGCGCGTGGAAGCGGCGGGCGTGGAGACGCTGGTCATCACCGTCGACACGCCGGTGGCCGGCAACCGCGAGAACAACCTGCGCGCAGGCTTCTCCACGCCGCTGCGGCCCAGCCTGGCGCTGGCGTGGCAGGGCCTCACGCATCCGCGCTGGCTGATTGCCACCTTCGCGCGCACGCTGGTGCGGCACGGCGTGCCTCACTTCGAGAATGCCTATGCCCACCGGGGCACGCCGATCCTGTCGCCCAATGTGGAGCGGGACTTTTCCGACCGGGCGCATTTCACGTGGGCGCACCTGGCGTCAATCCGGCGCCGGTGGAAGGGGCGCCTGGTCGTGAAAGGCATCCTGACCGCGGAAGATGCGCGGCTGGCCCAGCAGCACGGCGTTGACGGCGTGATCGTGTCCAACCACGGCGGGCGCCAGCTCGACGGGGCGATTGCGCCGATCCGCGTGCTGCCGGAGATCGTCGCGGCCGTGCCGGACCTCCCGGTGATGCTCGACAGCGGCGTGCGCCGGGGCACGGACGTACTCAAGGCCCTCGCGCTGGGCGCCCGGTGCGTGTTCGTCGGGCGCCCGTTTGCCTATGCAGCCACGGTGGCTGCCAGCGCCGGCGTGGCGCACGGCATTGCGCTGATGCATGCCGAGATTTCGCGCGACATGGCCATGCTCGGCCGCACCCGTGTGGCCGATATCGGTCCGGACTGCATCCGGCGGCCATCGCCCTGAACGCGCCACACCCAGATCCACACCCAGACCCATAACAACGCAGGAGACAACCCAATGACCACGCTTCACGGCTTCCGCATCCATGCCCGGTCGGCGCCGACCGTCGGCGACGCGCTGCTCGCGCGCTTCAAGGGCTATCCGGTGGCGAATATCAGCGACGCCATGAGCCGGACCGTCGGCACCACCCAGCTGCGCCCGTTCCACCGCCGGGCGGGCCCGCTGGTGGGCCGCGCACTGACCGTGCGCACGCGCCCCGGTGACAACCTCATGGTCCACAAGGCCATCGACATCTCCGGGCCCGGCGATGTGATCGTGGTGGAGGCAGGTGGTGTCGGGCCCAACGCCATCATCGGCGAGATCATGCTGGCGCTGGCCATGGCGCGTGGTGCGGCGGGCTTCGTCATCGACGGCCTGATCCGTGATAGCGACACCATCGGCCAGGAACCGCTGCCGGTGTATGCGCGTGGCGTGTCGCATCGCGGCCCGTACAAGGACGGCCCCGGCGAACTGCACGTGCCGGTCTGTATCGATGGCATGGTGGTGCGTCCCGGCGACCTGATCGTGGGCGATGGCGACGGCCTGTTGGTGGTGCCCGCCGAAGAGGCCGAGGCCATCGCCGCGCGCGTGGACGATGTGCAGCGCACCGAGGCCGCCGTGCTCGAATCCATCGCCGCCGGTCGCGCCGACCGCGCCTGGGTGGAGCGCTCGCTGCGCGACAAGGGGGTGCTGTGAGCGCGCCGGCGCGTCCGCCGCATGCCAGTCAGCGCGTGGTCCGCTTCGACTACTGGCTCGACCCGGCGTTCGATCGTATCGTCACCGAGGCCCCCGGCCTGACGCTGCACACCTGCGCCCGCGAGGGCGCCGATGACGCGGCGTGGCAGCAACTGGCCGGCGCGCAGGTGTACCAGATCACGGCGGCCAAGGACGAGCTGCCGCGCCGGTGGTTCGTCACGGCGGAGCTGCTGGCGCGCTGCCCCGCGCTGCTGGCGGTGTCCTCCAGCGGCTCCGGGTGTGACACCATCGACATCGACGCCTGCACCGCCGCAGGCGTGGTGGTGATGAACCAGGCCGGTGGCAACGCCGACTCGGTGGCCGAGATGGCGCTGGGCCTGATGCTGGCCGTGCTGCGCCGCATTCCAGAGTCCGACCGGCGCATGCGCACCCACACCACCGGCAGCCGCGAGGACCTGATGGGGCACGAACTGCGCGGCCGCACGCTCGGGCTGGTAGGGGTAGGGCATGCCGGGCGGCGGGCGGCCGCGCTGGGACAGGCCTTCGGCATGCAGGTGATCGGTTGCGATCCGGCGCTGGACGCGGCGGAAATGGCGGCGCGCGGGGCCCGGAAGGTGTCGTTCGAGGAACTGCTGCGCACCGCCGATGTGGTCTCGCTGCATTGCCCGCGCGATGCGAGCACGCTGGGGATGATGAACGCCGCCGCCTTCGCCGCGATGCGGCCCGGCAGCCTCTTCGTCAGCACGGCGCGCGGAGGCATCCATGACGAGCATGCGCTGCACGCCGCCCTGGCCAGTGGCCACCTGGCAGGCGCCGGGCTCGATGTGTGGGACCAGGAGCCCCCGCCAGCCGGCCATCCGCTGCTCGGGCTGGACAACGTGGTCGCCACGTTCCACACGGCCGGCGTCACCCACGAGGCGCGCCGCCGCAACGCCACGCTGGCCGCCACCCAAATTGTGGAACTGCTGGCGACCGGGGCGCCGCCCGAGCGGATGGTGAACCCGGAAGTCTGGCCACGCGCGCGCCAGCGTATCGACTCCGCGCTGCAAGCGGCGCTGGGCTAGCCCGACCGCTTACTGGAAGCTTTACCAAAAACTATGCCGCCCCCGTTCCCAAGGAGGGCAGGCAAGGAGACAGACCATGTATCGCATTGCAGACCTTTCGGGTCGACGCCTGGCGCTGCGCGCCGCCGCTTCATTCGCCCTGGTCCTTGGCACGCTGGGCGCCTCGCTGCCGGGTGCTGCCCGGGCCGAAGCTGCCCCGTGGCCGAACCGCCCGATCGAGATGATCGTGGCCTACGCGCCTGGCGGCGGCACCGACCTCGTGGCACGCCTGCTCGCCCGGCATCTGGAGAAGCAGCTTGGCGCCACCATCGTGGTGCAGAACAAGCCCGGCGCCGGCGGCGCCATCGGCTTCGCGGAACTGGCGCGCGCCGCGCCTGACGGCTACACCATCGGCTTCATCAACACGCCGAACCTGCTGACGATTCCCATCGAGCGGAAGACCACCTTCACGTGGAAGAGCTATGACCTGATCGGCAACCTCGTGGATGATCCGGGTGGCTTCACCGTGAACAACGGCAATGCCATCGATTCGCTGGCGGCACTGGTGAAGTACGCCAAGGCGAACCCTGGCGCCGTGACCGTGGGCACTACAGGCGTGGGATCCGATGACCACCTGGCCATGCTGCTGTTCGAGAAGGCATCGGGCACCAAGCTGACCCACGTGGGCTACAAGGGCGCCGGGGAGGTGCGGGGGGCGCTGGCGGGCCAGCAGATCACTGTGGGGGCGATCAACGTGGGCGAGGCGCTGGCGTTCCAGAAGGGCGGCACGCCGCTGCGCTTCCTGGGCCAGATGGGCGCGGCGCGCGCGGTGCTGGCGCCGAACGTGCCCACGTTCCGTGAGCAGGGGTTCGATATCGAGCTGGCGTCGCTGCGCGGGCTGGCCGCGCCCAAGGGGCTGCCTGAGCCGGTGAAGAAGAAGCTGGTGGAAGCCATGGCGAAGGTGGCCGCCGATCCGCAGTTCCGCCAGCAAGCGGATGCGATGTACGCCCCGCTACGCTACCTGGCGCCAGCCGCCTACGCGGCCGAACTGGAGCGCGGCGAGGCATCCTTCCGCCAGCTCTGGAAGGACATGCCCTGGCAGGAGAAGTAGCGGCCGGCGGACTTGTTCCGCCGTGTATCAATTCAAGTTCTGCCCAGCGGGTTTATCGGCACATGGCGCGCTCCTATAGTGGCTTCCAAGGAACCGCTGTATCGATATAGGAGCTTGATCATGACCGTTGAATCCAGACTCGCCGCGCGCGGCCTGACGCTGCCGCCGCCCCCGCAGCCGCTTGGCAGCTATACCGCTGTCAGCCGTGCCGGCGACCTGCTGTTCATTTCCGGCCAGCTGCCGTTGCAGGACGGCAAGGTGGTCTGGCAGGGCCAGGTCGGCAAGGACCTGACCGTGGCGCAGGGCCGGCAGGCGGCCGAGCTGGCCGCCCTGAACGTGCTGGCGCAGATCCACGCCCATCTGGGCGGGTTCGACCGGCTCGATCACATCGTCCGGCTGGAAGGGCATGTGACGAGCGCGCCGGGGTCGTTCGACCAGCCGGCGGTGCTCGACGGCGCGTCCGACCTCTTCGCCGAGGTGCTGGGCGAACGCGCCGGCCATGCCCGCGCCGCCTATTCCCAGACCCAGCAGCCGGGGAATGCGGCGGTGATCCTGGTGGTGATCGCGCAGGTCAAGGGCGCCTGACCGGGGATTTTGTCGGCGTGCCGCTACACCACGCCCTTGGCCCGCAGCGCGGCCACGTCCTGCGGGGCGAGTTGCAGGTAGTCGCGCAGGACCTCTTCCGTATGCTGGCCGAGCGCCGGCGGCGCGTAGCGCAGCGTGGTGGGCGTGTCCGAGAGCCGCAGCGGGCTGGCGGTGGTGCGCACGCGGCTGACCGGGTCGCCGGCACGCGGTTCGTCGGCCCGATAGCGTTCCTGCTCGATCTGCAGGCCACGGTGCTGCACGTGCGGATCGGCGAACGCCTGCTCGACGTTGTTGATGGGGCCGCACGGCACGGACTTGGCTTCCAGCAGGCGGATCCAGTCGTTCGTGGGCTTGCCGCGCGTGACGGCGACCATCATCGGGATCAGCGTCTTGCGGTGGGTCACGCGGGCGCTGTTGGTGGCGAAGCGCGCGTCCGTCGCCCAGTCGACCTCGGCGGCCTCGCAGAAGCGGGCGAACTGGCCGTCGTTGCCGATGGCGAGCAGCATGTTGCCATCGGCCGTCGGGAAGTCCTGATAGGGCACCACGCTCGGATGCACATTGCCCTGCCGCGTGGGCACGTTGCCGGCGTTCAGGAAGCCGGCGCCCTGGTTGGCCAGCACCGCCATGGCGACGTCCAGCAGCGCCACGTCGATGCACTGGCCGCGCCCGGTGTGGCGGCGGGCTTCCAGCGCGCCGAGGATGGCCGTGGTGGCGTACATGCCCGTGAACAGGTCGATCACGGCCACGCCCACCTTCATCGGGCCGCCGCCGGGCTCGCCGTCCGCATGGCCGGTGATGCTCATCAGCCCGCTCATGGCCTGCACCAGCAGGTCGTAGCCGGGGCGGGCCGCGTACGGGCCGGTCTGGCCGAAGCCGGTGATCGAGCAGTAGATCAGGCGCGGATTCAGCGCGCTGAGCGTCTCGTAGTCGAGCCCGTAGCGCTTGAGGCCGCCGGTCTTGAAGTTCTCGACCACCACGTCGCTCTGCTTGGCCAGCTCGCGGATCATGGCCTGGCCCTCGGGTGTGGACATGTCCACGGTCACCGAGCGCTTGTTGCGGTTGCACGCCGCGAAGTAGCTGGCCTGCGCGGTCGGGCCGTCATCGCCGGCAAGGTAGGGCGGGCCCCAGAGGCGGGTGTCGTCGCCTTCGGCCGGCTTCTCGATCTTGATGACATCGGCGCCCATGTCGGCCAGGTTCTGGGTGCACCAGGGGCCGGCGAGCACGCGCGAGAGGTCCAGCACGCGCAGGTGGCTGAGGGCGCCGGTCTGCGGGGACGGGCGGGGCAGGTCGGGGTGGGTCTGGGCTTGGGGTGTGGTCATGGGGCTCAGCCGTTGCGCGCGTCGCGGATCATGTTGCGGGCGATGATGACCTGCTGGATCTGCGTGGTGCCTTCGTAGAGGCGGAACAGGCGCACGTCGCGATAGAAGCGCTCGATGCCGTATTCGGCGATATAGCCCGCGCCGCCCAGAATCTGCACCGCGCGGTCCGCCACGCGGCCGACCATTTCGGTGGCGAACAGCTTGCAGCAGGAGGCTTCGGTGGAGACGTTGCGGCCTTCGTCGCGGCGGCGTGCGGCGTCGATCACCATGCACTCGGCGGCGTAGAGTTCGGCCTGGCTGTCTGCCAGCATGGCCTGGATCAGCTGGAAGTCGCAGATCGGCTGGCCGAACTGCTGGCGCTCGACGGCGTAGTTGAGCGCATCCCGCAGCACGCGCTTTGCCACGCCCACGCTGACGGCCGAGATATGCAGGCGGCCCTTGTCCAGCACCTTCATGGCGGTCTTGAAGCCCTGGCCTTCCTTGAGCCCGATCAGGTTGGCAGCCGGCACGCGCACGTTCTCGAAGATCACGTCGCAGGTGTGGGCGCCTTTCTGGCCCATCTTCACGTCGCGCTTGCCGAAGCTGATGCCCGCCGACTTCGCATCGACGATAAAGGCCGAGACGCCGGCCGAGCCCTTGATCGACGGATCGGTGCGCGCCATCAGCGTGAACATGCCGGCCTGCGGCGCGTTGGTGATGAAGCGCTTCGTGCCGTTGACGACGTAGTCGTCGCCATCCCGCACGGCGGTGGTGCGCAGCGAGCCGGCGTCCGAGCCGGCGTCCGGCTCGGTCAACGCGAACGAGGCGAGGATCTCGCCCGTGGCCAGCCGGGGCAGCCAGGCGGCCTGCTGCTCGGGCGTGCCATCCATCAGAATGCCCTGCGAGCCGATGCCGACCGTGGTGCCCAGCAGCGAGCGGAAGGCCGGCGCGGTCTGGCACAGCTCCATCACCACGCGGGCCTCTTCCTCCATGGTCAGTTCCAGGCCGCCGAAGCGCTCGGGAATGGTCATGCCGAACAGGCCCATCTCGCGCATGTCCTGCACGATGTCCTGGGGGATTTCGTCGGTCTCGGCCACGAGTGCCTCGGCCGGGACCAGCCGCTCGCGCACAAAGCGGCGCACGCTGTCGAGCAGGGCTTCGAGGGTGTCGTTATCGCGGATCATGGTTGGTCGTCCTTTGCTTCGTCTCGGTCAGTCAAGTGTCACGCCCTGCAGCACGCTGGCCCATTGGGTGCGTTCGCGTGCGGCGGTGTTGACGAGATCCTCGGTGGTGCCGTTCCACTGCTCGTAGCCCAGTTCGGCGTAGCGCTTGCGCAGGTCCGGGTCGGCCACGGCGTGCTTCACGGCGGCGGTCAGCTTCTGGGTGACCTCGGGCGTCAGGCCCTTGGGCGCGTAGACGGCGTACCAGCCGCCGGCCTCGTAGTCCTTCAGGCCGGCAATGCCGGATTCGCGGAAGGTGGGCACGTTGGGCAGCGCCGGGCTGCGGTTGGGCGAGCCCACGGCGATGGCGCGGACCTTGCCGCCGTTCACGTAGCCGCTGGCGGTGCTGATGATGTCGAACAGCATGTCGATCTGGCCGCCGATGGTGTCCGTCATGGCCGGCGCGTTGCCCTTGTACGGGATGTGGTTCAGCTCGACATTGGCCTGCCGGGCGAACAGCGCGGCGGCCACGTGGTTGGAGCTGCCCACGCCCGACGATCCGTAGCTGAGCTTGCCCGGATGGGCCTTGGCGTAGCTGACCAGTTCCTTGGTGGAGGTGAACGGCTCGCTGTTGTTGACCACCAGCATGTTGTAGTAGCGCGCCACCGGGGCGATCGGCGTGAGGTCCTTGGCCGGATCGAACGGCATGCGCTTCATGATGTTGGGGGCGACCGTGATGCCGGCGCTGGCCGCGAACCACAGCGTGGTGCCGTCCGCCTTGGCGCGCACGACCTCGTGGCCGGCCAGCGTGGCGTTAGCGCCGGGCTTGTTGTCCACCACCACCGTGGCGTTGAGGGCCTTGCCGAGCGCGGCGGCGAACAGCCGCGCGCCCTGGTCAGCCGGGCCGCCGGCCGCGTAGCCCACCACGAGGCGGACCGGCGGGTTGGACTGGGCCATGGCGGTGCCCGCGCCCAGCACGGCGGCGCCAAGGATCAGGGCCGAAAGCAAGGTCCGTCGAAATGATGTTTGCATGGTTGTCTCCTTCATCCTTCTTGTTGTCAGTAGCGCTCGAAAACGGCCGCAATGCCCTGGCCGCCGCCGATGCACATGGTTTCCAGGCCGTAGCGGCCGCCCCGGCGTTGCAGTTCGTGCAGCAGCGTGGTCAGGATGCGCACGCCCGTGGCGCCAATCGGATGGCCGAGCGAAATGCCCGAGCCGTTGACGTTGAGCTTGCTGTCGATCTCGCCCTGGTCCTGCCAGTTCCAGCCCTTCAGCACGGCCAGCACCTGGCAGGCGAAGGCTTCGTTGAGTTCGACCAGATCCATCTGGTCCAGCCGCAGGTTCAGGCGGGCCAGCAGCTTCTTCACCGCCGGCACCGGGCCGATGCCCATGTGCGAGGGCTCGCAGCCGGCGGCGGCCCAGCCCACCAGCGTGGCCATCGGCGTCAGGCCGAGTTCGGCCAGCTTGTCTTCGGCCACGATCAGGCAGGCGGCGGAGGCGTCGTTCTGCTGGCTGGCATTGCCAGCGGTCACGGTGCCGCCCGGCATCAGCGCGCGCAGCTTGCCGAGGGATTCGGTGGTGGATTCCGGGCGATAGCCCTCGTCACGCGCGAAGCGCAGGGGCTCGCCCTTGCGCTGCGGTACGGAGACGGGAACGATCTCGGCGTCGAAGCGGCCGGCTTCCCACGCGGCGGCGGCGCGCTGGTGGCTGCGCAGCGCGAAGGCGTCCGCGGCTTCGCGGCTGATGCCGTAGTCGCGCGCCAGGTTCTCGGCGGTTTCGATCATCCCGGAGATCTCGCCGAAGCGGGACACCGGCTGGGAGCGCTCGCGGCCCCGGTCGAGCCGGTCGTAGAAGCGGACGTTGCCCGAGCGCGCGCCCCAGCGCATGTCGGTGGTGTAGTACTCGATATTGCTCATGCTCTCCACGCCGCCCGCGATGACCACGTCGGCGGCGCCGCTCTGCACCATCATCGACGCCGTGACCACGGCCTGCAAGCCGCCCCCGCAGCGGCGGTCGAGCTGCATGCCTGGCACCTCCACCGGCAGGCCGGCCTGCAGCGCGGCCCAGCGGCCCACGCAGGGGACTTCGCTGTTGGCGTAGGACTGGGCGAACACCACATCGTCGATGCGCGCGGGGTCGATGCCGCTGCGCTCCACCACGGCACGCACGGTGGTGGCGGCCAGTTCCTCGACGGGCACCGGGCGCAGGCTGCCGCCGAAGGTGCCAACCGGGGTGCGGACGGGGGTAACGATTGCGGCTCTGCGCATGGTGGGTCTCCTGTGGATCTGGTCTGGGATGGAAATCGATAGGAATCGATAGGAATCGATAGCAATCAGGCGGCGGCCGGCACGGTGACGAACGCGGCGCCGCACTGGCGCAGCAGTGCGTGGGCCTGGCGGTCCAGCGCCTCGCGGTGTTCCGGCGCGGCGATGTCGATCATGCGGCGCACGCGCTGCGACAGCGGCAGCCCGCGCAGGTCGGCCACGCCGTATTCGGTGACGATGAGCCCGGCGTCCGATCGGGCCGTGCTGACCGGGCCGGACAACTGGGCGACGATGCGGCTGGCGCCCTTCGCGGTCGCCGGCAGCGCGATGATCGGCAGGCCGCCGTGGCTGCGCGCGGCACCGCGCAGGAAGTCCGCGGCGCCGCCCACGGCGCCCATGTAGACGCCGCCGGCTACCTCGGCATTGATCTGGCCGGTCAGGTCCACCTCGATGGCGCCGTTGATGGCCGCCAGCTTGTACTGGCGCGCCAGTACCTCGGGATCGTGGGTGTAGGTGGTTTCGCGCAGCTGCAGCAGCGGGTTGCGATGTGCCCAGCGGCGCAGGCGCTCGCTGCCCATCAGGATGCCGCCGATGCCGACGCCGGTATCGACAGTCTTGCGCGCGTGCGTCAGCGCCCCGGACTCGGCCAGCGCCACCACGCCATCGCCCACGGCGCCGCTGTGCAGGCCCAGGTCACGGTGGCCGTGCAGCGCCGCCAGCACCGCTTCGGGCAGGTTGCCGATGCCCATCTGCAGCGTGGCGCCGTCCTCGATCCGGCCGGCGATGTGGCGGGCAATCGCCAGTTCCACCTCGGAGGGCGCGCCGCGTTCGAGGTCGATCGGCGCATATTGCGCATCGACGGTCAGGGCGATGTCGTCGGCGGTCAGGTAGCGGCTGCCATGGGTCCACGGGATGTCCGGGTTGACCTCGGCGATGATCACGCGCGCCCGGTCCAGCACGGCGGGGAGGTATTCGTGCACCAGCCCGAGGCTATGGCGGCCCTCCGTGTCGGCGGGGGAGACCTGCACCAGCGCCACGTCCACCGGCAGCGTGCCGGACCGGATCAGCCCGGGCAGGTGGGAGTAATGGCTCGGCACGATGTCCAGCAGGCCGGCGCGGGCCAGTTGGCGGTGCGGGCCGCGGGCGGCGTAGCCGAAGAAGTCGATCACATCGGACTGGTCCGGCCGGAGCGTGTCTGACTGGCCGATGCCGACGAAGACACCCAGCCGCCCACCCTGGGCGATGGCGTGCCGATGGGCCACCAGCGCCCGCGTGAGCGTCAGCGGCTCGGCGGTGGCCTGGCCCCACCAGATGCGGTCGCCGGGGCGGATCAGGGCGCGCAGCGCGGCGGCCAGCGAGTGGGCATCCGAGTGGGCATCCATGTCCGGCGTGTCTCCTGTTTGTCATTTTTTGGTATGGGCTGGAGCATGTTGGCATTTGCGCGCCGGCGCTATTTGAGAATGCCAATGGCGGACTTCGCCTGTTGCGAAATCAGCGTGCCGGCGCGGGTTGGCAGGCTGCCTGGCGGGCTGCCTTCTGCTCCGGCAAAGGCCCGGTTCCGCAAACGTTGATTGCGCCACACGCCAAACCTCGCGAGCATGGCAACGCCAACAAAAGCGGGAGACGCGCCATGATCGAACAGACCCAATCGAATAACTTCCAGGAAATCCGGGACGCCGTGCGCAGCCTCTGCGCGGAGTTCCCCGACGAGTACTTCCGCAAGATCGACGAGCAGCGGGCCTATCCGGAAGCCTTCGTCAACGCGCTGACCGATGCCGGCTGGCTGGCGGCGCTGATTCCGCAGGAGTACGGCGGCTCGGGGCTTGGCCTGACGGAAGCGTCGGTGATCATGGAGGAGATCAACCGCTGCGGCGGCAACTCGGGCGCCTGCCACGGCCAGATGTACAACATGGGCACGCTGCTGCGCCACGGCTCGGACGCGCAGAAGCAGAAGTACCTGCCGAAGATCGCCTCGGGCGAGTGGCGCCTGCAGTCCATGGGCGTGACCGAGCCGACTACCGGCACCGACACCACCAAGATCAAGACCCGGGCCATCAAGAAGGACGGCCGCTACGTGGTCAATGGCCAGAAGGTGTGGATCAGCCGCGTGCAGCACAGCGACTTCATGATCCTGCTGGCGCGCACCACGCCGCTGGACGAGGTGAAGAAGAAGAGCGAGGGCATGTCGATCTTCCTGGTGGACCTGCACGAGGCCCAGAAGAAGGGCATGGTGGTGCGTCCGATCCCGAACATGGTCAACCACGAGACCAACGAGCTGTTCTTCGAGGACCTGGAGATCCCCGAGGAGAACCTGATCGGCGAGGAAGGCAAGGGCTTCAAGTACATCCTCGACGGCCTGAACGCCGAGCGTACGCTGATCGCCGCCGAGTGCATCGGCGACGGCTACTGGTTCATGGACCGCGTGACCAAGTACGTGACCGAGCGCCAGGTCTTCGACCGGCCCATCGGGCGGAATCAGGGCGTGCAGTTCCCGATTGCCGAGTCGTTCATCGAACTGGAAGCCGCCAACCTGATGCGCTGGAAGGCCTGCGAACTGTACGACGCGCACGCGGCGATGGGCGCGCAGGCCAATATGGCCAAGTACCTGGCCGCCAAGGCGAGCTGGGAGGCGGCCAACGTGTGCCTGCAGTTCCACGGCGGCTTCGGCTTCGCCTGCGAGTACGACATCGAGCGCAAGTTCCGCGAGACGCGCCTCTATCAGGTGGCGCCGATCTCCACGAACCTGATCTACTCCTATGTGGCGGAGCACATCCTGGGCCTGCCGCGCTCGTTCTGAGCGGCAATCGACCTTGTCCGTTGCACGCCAGATGCACCGCCCCTACACTGGCGGCACTCAAGCCAAAGCCAGCCTTCATTGATCGAGGAAGACCCAGACATGTGTTCGGACCGAACCCCCGCCCAACGCATCAGCGACATCCCCCGTCACTGGGCGCTCGCCACGCCTGACCGCCCGGCGGTGGTGGGGGAAGGGCGCGCCGTGTCTTATGGCGAACTCTGGGCCGATATCGAGGCCGCGCAGCAGTATCTGCGCACACAGGGCGTGGCCGGCGGCGACCGGGTGATGATCGTCGCCGAGAACTCGCTGTCCGTGGTGACGCTGCTGTTCGCGCTGTCCGAGATCGGCGCGTGGCCGGTGGTGGTCAATGCGCGGCTGTCCGAGCGGGAAGTGGAGGTCATCCGCGCGCATTGCCGGCCCCGGCTGATGCTGTTCACCCATGGCGCCTCGCCCGATGCCCTGCGGCACGGCGTGACCTACCGCACCCGGGAAACTGCGCCGCCGGGCCTGGGCCCGCTGATGGCCGGCGCGGTGGACCCGACCAGCGAGCGCGTGCCTGAGGCACTGGCGCAGGAAGTGGCGGCGCTGATCTACACCTCGGGCACCACCGGCCAGCCGAAGGGGGTGATGGTGTCGCATCGCGGCCTGCTGCACTTCGCGCGGGTCACCGTGGCGTCGCGGCGCATGGTGCCGGACGACTGCGCCTACGCGGTCATGCCGATGTCGCACATCTTCGGCATGGGCACGGTGCTGCTCGCCACCTTCCAGGCGGGCGCCAGCCTGTACCTGTCGTCCCGCTTCAATGCGGCCGATGTGACGCAGGCCATCGAAGCCGGGGCGATTTCGATCCTGCAAGGCGTGCCGACGATGTTCCAGCGCATCCTCGCCCATCTGCGGGCGGCCGGGGTGCAACGGCTGGCCTCCACCCGGCTGCGCTATCTGTATACCGGCGGCGGACCGCTCGACCCCACGCTCAAGCAGGAAGTGGAGGGCATGTTCGGCCAGCCGCTGCATCATGGCTACGGCATGACCGAGTACGCCGGCTCGCTGTTCGTCACCCATATGGATCGCCCGCGCACCGATTGCGCGGCGGGGGAGATCGTGGAAGGGGCCGAAGTGCGGTTGATCGGCGCGGATGGCCAGCCGGTGGAGACGGGCACGCCGGGCGAAATCTGGGTCCGGGGGCCGGGCGTCATGCTTGGCTACTACCTGGCGCCGGAACTGACCAGGCAGGTCATCGACGCGGACGGGTGGCTCAATACCGGCGATATCGGCCGGTTAGGGGCGGACGGCGCGCTGACCATCGTCGGCCGGACCAAGGACCTGATCATCCGCTCGGGCTTCAACGTCTATCCGATCGAGGTGGAGTCGGTGCTGAACGCCCATCCGGCGGTGCTGGTGTCGGCGGTGGTCGGCGTGCCGACGTCGGACGGCAACGAGGAAGTGGTGGCCTTCGTCGAGATCAAGGAGGGGGAGAGCTTCGACGCGGACGCGCTGCGTGCCTTCGTGATGGATCGGCTGTCGCCCTACAAGCGGCCGGAGCGCTACCTGCGCCTGGGCGCGATTCCGAAGACAGCCAGCGGCAAGCTGCTCAAGCACCAGCTAAGGGAAATGCTGGCCGTGCAGGGGTAGGCGCCCGCCGCCACGTTAGTCCTGGCGGCCCTGGCCGTCCTCGACCAGCAGATCGACCAGCTTGCGGGCGAACAGCGGCAGCGCGGCCAGATCCGCCACGCAGATCTGGAGCCGGCGCTCCGCCCAGTCGTCCTCAAGCTGGACGATGCTCAGCGCCATCGACTTGGCGTGCCGGACGGCCGTGCTCTCCGGCAGCACGCCAATGCCCACGTTCGCCTCGATCATCCGGCAGGCCGTCTCGAAATTGCTGACCTGCACCCGCCAGCGCAGCGAGCGCTGGAGGTCAGCGGCGGCGCCTTGCAGGAAGGTATGGATGGCGCTGGCCTCGGGCAGGCCGATGATGTCGTACTTCAGCGCCTCGATGAAGCCCACGCGCTTGCGCTGCGCCAGCGGGTGGCTGAGTGCCACCGCCAGCACCAGGCGGTCATTCCGGTAGGGCATCATCTCCACCCCTTCGGCACGGAGATTCCCCGCGACGATGCCGATATCGACGGCGCCTTCCTGCACCGCGCGCAGAATGTGCGGACTGAGGCGCTCCTGCATGTCGATCGTCACATCAGGATGATTCACCAGATAGGTCCGCAGCACGGCGGGCAGGTACTCGCTCATCGCCGTGGTATTGGCGAACACGCGCACATGGCCCTTCACGCCGGACGCGTACTCCTGAAGGTCGCCACTGAGCTGCTCAAGCTGGCGAATCACGCGCCGCGCATGCGCCAGCAGCGTCTCCCCGGCGCCGGTGACCTTCACCCCATGGCTGCTCCGGCTCAGCAGCTTCACGCCCACGTGTTCCTCCAGATTCTTGATCCGGGTACTGGCCGCCGCGAGCGAGAGGTGGGAGCGTTCGGCGCCGCGAGTGAGGCTGCTGGCCTCCGCGATATGGGTGAAAAGCTTCAGGTCAACGAGATCAAAGCGCACGAGCGGGTCCCTGGCGGCGGGGCCGCGTCCAGGATCGAAATATGAAGTGGGGGGATTTTGCGCTTGCATCCCGCCCAATGCAAAGGCGCGGAATGCCTGTTCTGCCTTGCAGTATGTCGCGCCGAGCCCCCGCAACCTTTGTAGCGAATCAGGCACCTTTCGCGGAGGCGCCTGCTGCAAAAGGCGCTTCAGCGCATCGCGCGGCGGATTCCGGTAGCATCCGGCTCGCTGTGGATCGGGCACTGCGGATGCGGAGAGCCGAGCCTTTGTATCGGCATGTATCCGGGCGGTCCGCCGATACATCCGCATACCCATCCACGCATTCATCACACGGGGGCGATACATGGGCGCGATTCAATGCATGCATGGCAGACGGCAGCCACGCAACGCCCGCCGCCTGTGTCCCATCACCCATTGAAAGGATCGACATGTTGACTCGCACGCTTGCATCGCTGGCCGTCGCGGCCCTCGCTTTCTCGGCCGGTTCGGCCGCCTACGCAGCAGAGAAGGCCCCCACCTCGGTCGTGATCGTGCACGGCGCGTTTGCCGATGGCTCCGACTGGGCCAAGGTCATTCCGCTGCTGCAGGCCAAGGGTGTCAGGGTGCAGGCCGTGCAGAACGGGCTCAACTCGCTGGCGGACGACGTGGCGGCCACGCGCCGCGCGATCAACAACCAGCCCGGCAAGGTCGTGCTGGTCGGCCATTCGTGGGGCGGCACGGTGATTACCGAGGCGGGCGCCGTCGACAAGGTGTCCGCGCTCGTCTACGTGGCCGCCTTCGCACCGGATGCGGGCCAGTCCACGGAGGAAGCGGGCAAGGCTCACCCGCCCGCGCCGGGTATCGGCAAGATCGTCGCCGATGCGGAGGGCTACCTCTCGCTGCCGCCCGAGGCGCTGGCCAGCGATTTCGCGCAGGACGTGCCGGCCGCCCAGGCGCGCGTCATGGCCGCCACGCAGGGCCCGATCCAGGCGAAGGCGTTTGGCGAGAAGACCACCGTCGCCGCATGGACCACGCGGCCTTCCTGGTACATCGTCAGCCAGAACGACCGGATGATCCCGCCCGCGCTGGAACGTGAAATGGCCAAGAAGATCGGCGCGAAGGTGACGACGCTGCCGACCAGCCACGTGCCGCAGCAGTCCCGGCCGGCCGATGTGGCGAAGGTCATTCTCGACGCCGTGCAGACGGTGCAGAAGCAGTAAGGCAGGTGGCAGTAAGGCAGGCGGCAGGGCAGTCCGCTGCGCAGGCATTCCCAAACCATGCGAGGAACGACACATGAAAATCGCGGTGATTGGCGCAGGTGCGGTGGGCTGCTTCTATGGCGGGATGCTGGCGCGGGCCGGTCAGGATGTGGTGCTGATTGGCAGGCCGCGGCATGTCGATGCCATCCGGGCGCGTGGCCTGCGATTCGAATCCAGGCTGTTCGATGAACAGGTGACCATCGCGGCAAGCGCCAACGCGGCGGCCGTGGAGGACGCCGATATCGTGCTCGTCTGCGTGAAATCCGTCGACACCGAGCAGGTTGCCGACGAGATCCGCAGCCACCTGAAGCGCGAAGCGCTGGTCGTGTCCCTGCAGAATGGCATCGACAACGCAGGGCAGTTGGAGCAGGCGCTGGCACGCCCAGTGATACCCGCCGCCGTCTACGTCGCCAGCGAGATGGCCGGCGATGGGCACCTCAGGCATCACGGCCGGGGCGATCTGGTGATCGGGCAGGAGCAGGGCAGCGAGCTGGTGGCGCGCCTGTTCCACGACGCCGGTGTGCCCACGGTGGTCTCGGCCAATGTGGCGCGCGCACTCTGGGAGAAGCTGATCCTGAACTGCGCCTACAACGCGCTCTCCGCAATCGTCAATCTGCCTTACGGCAAGATTCGCGGCGTGGCATCCGCCGAGGAAGCGATGCGCAACCTCATCGCGGAATGCCTCGCTGTGGCGCACGCCGAAGGCGTCGACATCGACCTCGATGCGGATGGCCAGCTTGAACGGATTCGCCGCACCATTCCTCTTGGCCAGTACTCGTCGATGGCGCAGGACTTCGCCCGGGGCCGCGCCAGCGAGATCGCGGCCCTGAACGGCGCCATCGTCCGGCGCGGCAACGCGCGGGGCGTGCCGACACCGGTCAACCAGATCATCGTGGCATTGGTGGAGCTGCTGGAAAGCCAGCCCCCCCAGAAATGACAATCGCGGACAGCGCCTGACGGCCTGTCCGCGTTCGCGTTTACTCCTCCTGGAATGCCTCCTCGCGCTTGGCCTTGATCGCGGGAAGCGCCACGACTGCCACCAGCGCCGCGGCCGCTATCAACAGCCCGAGCGACAACGGACGCGTCGTGAACACCGTGTAGTCGCCGCGCGACAGCAGCAAGGTGCGCCGGAAATTCTCCTCCATCATCGGCCCGAGCACAAAGCCGAGCAGCAGCGGCGCTGGCTCGCACTTCAGCTTATGGAACACATAGCCGATGAGGCCGCAAGCCGCTGCGGCGAAGACATCGAACACCGTGTTGTTGACCGAGTACACGCCGATGCTGCAGAACACGAGGATGGCCGGATAAAGGAAGCGATACGGCACCGTCAGGAGCTTGACCCAGACGCCGATCAGCGGCAGGTTCAGCACCACCAGCATCAGGTTGCCGATCCACATGGAAGCAATCAGGCCCCAGAACAGCGCCGGGTTGCTGGTCATCACCTGCGGGCCGGGCTGGATGTTGTGGATCGTCATCGCGCCCACCATCAGCGCCATCACGGCGTTGGGCGGAATACCCAGCGTCAGCAGCGGGATGAAGGACGTCTGCGCCGCAGCGTTGTTAGCCGATTCCGGACCCGCCACGCCTTCGATCGCGCCCTTGCCGAACTCATGGGCGTACTTCGATGTCTTCTTCTCCAGCGAGTACGCCGCAAACGAGGCCAGCGAAGCACCGCCGCCCGGCAGGATGCCCAGCGCCGAGCCCAGCAGGGTGCCGCGCAGCACCGCCGGGATCATGCGCCGGAAATCCTCCCTGCTCGGGAAGAGTCCGGTGACGCGGTCCGTGAAGGTCTCGCGGTGTTCCTTCTGCTCCAGGTTGGCGATGATCTCGGCAAAGCCGAACAGTCCCATCGCCAGCGCGGTGATGCTGATGCCATCGGTCAGCTCGGGCACATCGAACGAAAACCGCGCGGCGCCGGAGTTCACGTCGGTGCCCACGAGGCCGAGCAGCAGGCCAAGGACGATCATGGCCACTGCCTTGACGAGCGAGCCCGACGCCAACACCACCGCGCCGATCAAACCGAGCACCATCAGCGAGAAGTACTCCGCCGGCCCGAACTTGAACGCCAGCTCCGAGAGCGGCGTGGCAAACGCGGCCAGGATCAGCGTGGCGACGCTGCCCGCGAAGAACGAACCCAGCCCGGCGGTGGCCAGCGCCACGCCGGCACGGCCGCGGCGCGCCATCTGGTAGCCGTCCAGCGTGGTCACCACGGCGGACGACTCGCCCGGCAGGTTGACCAGGATGGCCGTGGTGGAACCGCCGTACTGCGCGCCGTAGTAGATGCCGGCCAGCATGATCAGCGCGGCCACCGGGGGGAGCGTGTACGTGATGGGCAACAGCATGGCGATGGTCGCCAGCGGCCCCAGACCCGGCAGCACGCCGATCAGCGTGCCCAGCACGCAGCCCAGGAAGGCATAGGCCACGTTCTGTAGCGAGAGCGCCGTGGAAAAGCCGAGCGCGAGATGACTGAGCAACTCCATTCCATTACTCCTAGTTGGTCAGGAACGCCGGCCACACCGGCATCTGCAGGTTGATGCCGTAGACGAATGCCACGGTACTGATCACCACGAGCACCACGGCATTGAGCGCGGCACCCTTCCACGTGAATTCATGGCTGGCCATCGACGAGACGAGCACCAGCGCCAGCACCGACAGCACCATGCCGAGCGGCTTCAGCAGCAGGCCGAACAGGACCACGGAGCCAAGGATCCACAGCAGCGTCTTGATGTCCCAGCGCGCCATGCGATCCGCTTCACCTTCGCGGGACATGGACCCGGCCGCCACCACGGCGCCGAGCAAGGCCAGCACGATGCCGAGCCAGAACGGGAAGTAGCCCGGCCCCATCTTGGCGGCTGTGCCCATGGAGTAGCCACGGGCAACGAAGGAAAAGCTGAGTCCGACGATGACGAACATCAGCCCGGAAAGTAGGTCTGTCTGCCTGCGTATGCGCATGCGAGGTCTCCTTGGGGGCGCGCGGATCGGACGACGCGCAACGCGCCGACACAACCGACTCTGTTTTTGGAGTTCCGAAAGATACATCATGTTGTGATGTATTTTGATGAAGACAAGGGTTATTCCCTAGAAATCCGTGGGGCCGGTTCCTGCGGTGGTGCCCGGGCCGCCACAATGAGAAAAGCCCGGCAGCCTGATGGGCTGCCGGGCTTTTGGCCGGGCTTTTGGGGGGTGGCCGCATGGGGCGGCCAGGTCTGTCAGTCCGCCGTCGCCCCCGACCGCTTCACCACCGTCGACCACTTGCGGATCTCGCTGTCCACGAACTTGCCGGTCTCGGCCGGGGTCATCGGCATCGGCTCGGAGCCGCGGTCGGTGATGAATTTGCGCAGTTCTGGCGATTGCAGCGCTTTCACCGTCTCCGCGTTGAGCTGGTTGACGATGGCCGGCGGCGTGGCTGCCGGCGCCATCATCACCGCCCAGCCCAGCGCCTCGAAGCCCGGCACGCCTTCTTCTCGCACGGTCGGCACCTGCTGCAACTGGGGCACGCGTTTCGCTGTGGTCACGGCCAGCGGCACGGCCTTGCCGGACTGGATCAGCGGCATGGCGGCGGTCACGGAATCGACCATCAGCGGGATCTGGTTGCCCAGGAAATCCGCCTGCGCCGGGCCGCTGCCTTTGTAGGGAATATGCACGATGAACACGCCGGTCTGCGCCTTGAGCATCTCGGCGGACAGATGCTGCGTGCCGCCGATACCGGCGCTGGCATAGCTGTACTTGCCCGGTGCCGCCTTGGCCTTGGCGATCAGTTCATGCAAGGACTGGAAGCCCGACTGCGGCGTGGCCAGGAAGACCAGCGGCACCGAGAACACCCCGGAAATCGGCGCGAAATCCTGGCGCGGATCGTAGTTGATCTTCTTGTAGAGCGTCTGGTTGATGGCCATCGCACTGCCGCCCATGACCAGCGTGTAGCCATCGGCCGGGGCTTTCGCGGCCACTTCCATGCCGATATTGCCGCCGGCGCCGGCGCGGTTTTCCACCACGATGGACTGGCCGAGCTGCTTGCCGAGTTTCTCGGCCAGGGCACGCGCGAAGATGTCGGTGGCCTGTCCGGGCGGGAAGGGCACGATCAGCTTGATGGGACGGTCCGGGTAGGCGGCGTGGGCGGTGCTGGCGATGCTGAGCAGCAAGGCGAGAAGGGTAGTGTGCGGGGTAGTGCGCGACGGCTTCAACGGAATCTCCTCAAATGATGGGCAATGACGTGACGTCTCTCGGTGGCGTCTACGGGCGAGATTCTACGCTCCCGTGCCCGCTCCGTGCCCGCTACCAGTCGACCCAATTTCGGGAAGCCACTGCCCGGGACGATTAGAATGCCGCTCCAACCGTCCACATCGTTGTATCCGAACACATGGCAGTCACGCATAGCAGAAAGCAGGCCACGCTGATCGGGCTGCTCGCGATCCTCCTCTGGAGTTCGATCGTTGGCCTGATCCGGGGCGTCAGTCAGAGCTTTGGCGCCACCGGCGGGGCGGCGCTGATCTACACCGTGGCCTCGGCCCTGCTCTGGCTGTCCGTCGGCGCCGTCAAAATCCGGACGCTGCCGCGCGCCTACCTGATCTGGGGCAGCCTGCTGTTCGTGTCCTACGAACTGTGCCTGTCGCTGTCCATCGGCTACGCCAACAGCGGCAGGCAGGCCATCGAGGTCGGCATGGTCAACTACCTTTGGCCAAGCTTCACGATGCTGGCCGCCATCGTCTTCAACGGGCAGCGCGCCAACTGGCTGATCGTACCGGGCTTCCTGATGGCGATCCTGGGGATTGCATGGGTGCTCGGCGGCGAGCAGGGCTGGGATCCGGGCGAGATGGCGCGCAACGTGCAGGACAACCCGCTCAGCTACGGCCTGGCGTTCGTCGGCGCCGTGATCTGGGCCGGCTATTGCACGGTGACCAGCCGCATCGCGCAAGGCAAGAACGCCATCACGCTGTTCTTCATGCTCACGGCGCTCGCCCTGTGGGGCAAGTACCTGTTCACGCATGGGGAGACGATGGTGTTCAGCTATGCCGGCCTGATCTACCTGGCGCTGGCGGCCTGCGCGATGGGCTTCGGCTATGCGGCGTGGAACGTCGGCATCCTGCATGGCAATGTGACTGTGCTGGCCGGCGCCTCGTACTTCATTCCGGTGCTCTCGGCGGCGCTGGCTGCCGTGCTGTTGCAGACGCCGCTGTCCCTCGCGTTCTGGAAGGGCGCGTCGATGGTCTGTGGCGGGTCCATCCTCTGCTGGCTGGCCACGCGACGCGTGGACCAGCCTAAGTAGCCCCGACAGCGCCCCTTACTCCAGCACAATCCCCCGCGCCTTCACCAGCGCGCCCCACTTGGCCACTTCGCTGTCGATGAATCCGGCAAAGTCGGCGCTGGTGCCGGGCGCCGGCTGCAGCCCGAGCGCCAGCAGCCGCTTGGTGACCTCCGGGTCGCCCAGCGCCTGCGTCGCATCCCGGTTCACCTGCTGGACAATGGCCGCCGGCGTGCGCGCCGGGGCGACGATTCCGAACCAGCCGTGCCCCACCACGCCGGGCACGCCCTGCTCGGCGAATGTCGGCGCATCCCGATAGACCGGCGTGCGCGCCTCCGCCGCCACGGCAATCACGCGCAGCTTGCCGGCCTGGATGAACGGCAGTGCCGTGGTGATCGCGGTCAGGGTGGCATCGACGCGGCCGGCCAGCAGCTCCGTGTACGCGGTGGCGTCGCCCCGATAGTGCACGTTCAGCGCCTTGAACCTGGCCTGCTGCGCGAACAGTTCCGCCGTCAGGTGCGGGCCGGAGCCGATACCGGGCGAGGCGAACGTCACGCCATCGGGCTTCTTCTGGGCCAGTTTCACGAAGTCCGCCACCGTCTTGACCGGCGAGCTGGCGTTGACGATCAGGAAGATCGGCCCGAGCACACGCGGCCCCACGGCGACGAAGTCCTTGTGGATGTCGAACCGCTGCGACAGCCCCGCGCCCGTGTTGATCGCGAACGGCGCGGCGGCCCAGAGCAGGGTGTAGCCGTCAGGCGCGGCATGGGCCACCGTCTCGCTGGCCAGCCGCGTGCCGGCGCCGGGCTTGTTCTCCACGACCACCTGCTGGCCATACTTGCGGCTCAACGCCTCGGCCAGCACGCGCGCCGAGGTGTCGTTGGACCCGCCGGCCCCGTAGGGGGAAATCAGCCGCACCGGCTTGGCGGGGTAGGTCTCCCCGAACGCAGCGGGCGCCACGCCCGCCAGGGCCATGGCGCCGAGCAGGCGGCGGCGCGTCAGTTGTCGTGGCGTCACGCGGCACCTCCCGTGCGCTGGATGACCGGATACCGGTAGGTCTTGTCGAGGTGGGCGGCCTGCGGCACGTAGAGCCGCAGCGCCACGTAGAACGGCCCCGGCGGTGCCGGCAGCCAGTTGCCGTGCCGCGCCGGATCGGCCGGCGGCTGCGCGGAGAGCCACAGCGTGAGGCCCCCATCGGCACCGCGCTGGAGCGATGCCGAACGGTCCCCGAGCGAATAGCGGCCGATTGCGTTCGGCACCAGCATGCAGTCCTGTTTGTCGTACATCGTCAGCGACCAGAAGGCGCCGACCTGCGGCGGATTGTCGGCGGGGAAGTCGAGCCGGTATCCGTGCCGGCCGTCGAGCGGCTCGCCATCGCCGCTGCGGTCCGCAATCACGTACATCGCCTCCTGCACGCCCAATGCGCCGATATAGTTGCGCGCCACGTGCGCACGCTGTGCGAAGTTGTCGCCATACGAGTCGCGGACTTCGACCGACATCGCCCAGCCGCCGCCCATGTCCGAAGACTGGGGCACGGCCAGCGCCTCAAGCACGTTGTGCAGCGCCGCGCCCAGCCCATCGCGCTGGCTGGCATTGGGCACGACATCCGGACCGAGGCCGACGCTGGCGAAGCTTGCCACCAGCCCCGCCTCGGCAGCCGGGGGAGGATTCTCGCGCAGCGCCCGCGCGACGACTTCGGCGAAGCGTTGCGGATCCCCGAGCTGCTCGGCCGAATGCATGCCCGTATCGAACGGCTGCGCGGCGTCGGCGCCATCGAGCGTGGTCAGGTGGATGGCGTCCTGCAGCGCGTGCACCACCGGCAGGTCCGCATCGCCATCCACCAACAGGCGGCCGATCATCCAGACGCCATCGGTCGGGCAGGGCACGGCCTGCATGTCCGCCGGCACCTCGCCACGCCACGACGGCCCGTGCAGCAGGAAGCGTCCCGCCGCCGTGCCCGTGGTGCGGCTGCCGATATAGCCGAACGGATTCGTGTAGAAGTCGAGCAGGCCAAGCACGTAGTAGCGCCCGTTGAAGTCCGGCACATGCAGCACAACGGGCCCCTGCGAGAGATCGAGCCACGCGTTGGTGTAGAGCGTGTCGTTGTTCGGCGTGACGACTTGCCGGTGCTGCGGGCCGAGCAGCTCGCGCGTGTGGATCACGTGGTTGATCCAGCGCAGCGTGGATTCGGGGCCGTCGCCAGCGAACTTGCCGGCGCGGTTGCGTCGCGGACACGTGGCCGCACGCATGCGCGCCATCTCGTACAGCGGCAGCGTGTAGATCACGGCATCGCGCGCCAGCGCGGGTGTGCCGGTTACCTCTTGGGGCATGGTGTCTCCTGTCTTGTTCTGATGGACTGCTCAGCCGGCGCGGCGCACGGCGGGAATCGTGTACTGGCCTTCCATGAATGCCTGAGCCGGATGATAGAGCCGCAGGATCAGGTAGAACGGGCCTGCCGGCGCCGGCAGCCAGTTGTCATCCTGCGTGGGCCGCGCGTGGCCCACCGGTATCACCAGCGTGCCATCGGCCTCCATGCGCAGGCCCGGCGTGCGGTCGCCCACGGCATAGCGGCCGATGGCGTTGGCGGTGAAGAAACGGTCCTCGCCATAGAGGGACACCGACCAGAACGCATCGGCCGGCGGCAGCATGCCCGGCGCAAAGCGCAGCTCGTAGGCGTTGCGGCCATCGAGCCGCTCGCCATCGGCGTCGAAGTCTGCCATGGCATAGACCGCTTCGTCCGCGCGCAGCGCGCCCAGCCCCTTCATGGCCGTGCAGGCGCGCAACAGCCAGTCGTCGCCATAGGTGCCGAGCCGCATGCTGTAGCCCCAGGCCTTGTGGCCCTGGCTGCGCGTGTGTGCCTCGATCATGGCCAGGCCCTGCTGGTAGGCGCTGCGCAGGCCGGCGACGACCGACGCCCGCAGCGAGGCGAAGTCGACATCCTCCCCGAGCCGCAGCCCCGCCTTGCGCAGCAGCGTGAACAGTCCCTGTTCGGCCGGCGCGGGCGGGAAATCGCCCATCGCGCGGTACAGGTTCTGGAAGAAGTCGATGGCCGCGTCGCCGCTGTCCTGCCATTGCTGAACGCTTGCGGGGCGCGCCGGCCCCGCGCTGCGCAGGATCTCGAAGCCCTGTTCGAACGCATAGGCGCGCGGGAGGTCGTCGGGGCCCTGCACCAGCACGCGGCCGATCAGCCAGACCAGCGAGGTCGGCGCGTGTACGACCTGCGCGTGCGCGCCCGAAGGCTGCTGTCCGGGCCCGAGCAGTTCCACGTCCGCACCGGTGAGCGGCACGTTGCGCGGCCCGAGGTTCGTGAAGTTGTTGGTGTGGGCGTCGAGCAGTTCGATGACGTAGTAGCGGTCGGCATCAGGGAGCGGCGGCACGCGCAGCGTGACGGGACCATCGGCCAGATTCAGCCAGCCGCAGAAGTAGAGCAGGTCATTGGCGGGCGTCACGATGTCGCGGTCTTCGTGCGTCCACTGCCGCGCGCTGGCGGAGAGCGTGTTCATCGGCGCGCGGCCATAGCGCGTGGGCGCATCGACAGAAGTTTGCAGGCGGCAGGTGCGCAGCGTTTCGATCAGCGGATAGCCGTAGATCACGAGCGGCAGCGCGGCGGCGGCGACCAGGGCCTCCTGCGGGCTGGCATGGACGGGCGCGGCGAAGACGGGCGGTGCGGGATGGTTCATGTCGTTGGGCAAGGGGGAATGGAGTCAGCCGGGTTGGCGGAGCGTGATGACGGCGTCGGCGGCGCAGAGGCCATCGGCGCCGACGATGAATGGGTTGATCTCCAGCGTATCGAGCCGGTCCCCGAGGGCGGCAGCGGCGCGGGAGACCTTGACGAGCACCTCCGCCACCACGTCGAGATCGAGGGGCGGGTGGCCCCGATGCCCGGTGCAGAGCGCCTCCGCCCGGCTCTGTGCGAGCATGGCGCGCGCGCGGGCGCGGCTCAGCGGGGCGAGTCCGAACGCCATCTGCCGGAAAATCTCGACGGCCGTGCCGCCGATGCCGGCCAGTGCGACGAGGCCGAACACGGGATCGCGCCGCACGCCGACCATGATCTCGCCCCAGCCGCGCACCATGCAGGCGATGATGGCGCCTTCGAAGTGCGCGGGCTGGCCATCGGGATCGCGCGACTGCAGCACGGCGGCTTGCACGCGCGCGAAGGCGTCGCGCACGGCGGCTGCGTCCTTGAGGTTGAGCACCACGCCGCCAATGTCGCTCTTGTGCAGGATGGTGCGCGAGCACAGCTTCACCGCCACCGGATAGCCGAGCGATTCCGCGATGCGCACGGCTTCGTCGGCGTCCTGCGCCACGCCGTGCGCGGCCACCGGTACGCCGGCTTCGGCCAGCCACGCCATCGCTTCGGCTTCTGACAGCGCGGTAGCGTCATCGGGGAAATCGGGCGGGGCGATGGCGGCGGGCTTCGAGCTGTCCTCAGCCGGGACGCCAGCCAACGCTTCCATTGCCGCCGCCTTTGCGAGCGCAGCCACCGCTTCCATCGTGTGAGCCGGTTCGCGGAACACCAAACATCCACGGGATTCGAGCCAGGCGCGCTTCTCGTCGTCCATCACGCCCGATACCAGCAGCGGGGCGGACTCCGGTTCCGTGGCCAGCGTGGCCACGGTCTGCTGCAATTCGGTCCACAGGCGGGGCGCGTTGGCGCCGCCGGCCAGGAACGCCGCCACGCTGCCGTACTCGCCGCAGCGCGCCACGCCGGCCAGCGCATCGAGAAAGATCTTCGGTTGCGACACGACCTGTCCGGTCACGTCGATCGGATTGGCGGTACTGGCGAACGGAATCGCGGTGCGCAACGCATGGGCGGCTGCGTCGGGCATGGGCGGCAGCGGTAGCCCCAGCGACTCGGCGCTGTCCGCCATCATGATGCCGACGCCACCGGAGACCGTGACGATGGCCACCGGCGCCACGGCATCGGCCGGCAAGCCGCCGCGCGCGTGCCAGCGCGCAGGCCGGCGCCCACGCGCCAGCGTGTAGCCGAGGCGGAAGAACGCTTCCAGCGTTGGCGCGCGGTGCACGCCGTATTCGTCGAACACGGCCTGATAGACCGCATCCTCTCCCGCCAGACTGGCGGTGTGAGATTGCGCGGCGCTGGCGCCGGCAGCTGTGGTGCCGACCTTGGTCATCACCACCGGCTTGCCGGCGTCACGCGCGGCTGCCAGCGCGCGGCGCAGCCGTGCGCCGTCGCGGGCGCCTTCCATATAGGTCAGGATCACCCGGGTGTCGGGGTCGTGCGTCAGCCATTCGATCACATCGGCTACCTGCACGCCGGCTTCGTTGCCGGTGGTGACCCAGTGGCTCAGGCCGAGCCCCGCCTCGCGCGCCAGCGCAAACGCATACGCGCCGAACGCGCCGCTCTGGCTGACCAGACCGACTTCGCCCACGGGCGGCACGCCGGTCAGCGGGATGGGCGAGAACGTGGCGAACATGCGCGCGCGCAGGTTCATCGCCCCGAGGCAGTTGGGGCCGAGCAGTTGCACGCCGTGCGCCCGGGCGTTCGCCGCCAGCGTTTC
The DNA here is from genome assembly GCF_056399925.1 of Cupriavidus sp. 01L43. Classification (NCBI taxonomy): domain Bacteria; kingdom Pseudomonadati; phylum Pseudomonadota; class Betaproteobacteria; order Burkholderiales; family Burkholderiaceae; genus Cupriavidus; species Cupriavidus sp. 01L43. Next base: position 33,788 of record NZ_JBFTSH010000009.1, on the reverse strand, counting down.
TTGCAGCGCCGCGCCGCCGGCGACTTCCGCGAAGCCGGAGGTGAACACCACGGCAGCGCGGGTGCCGGCGCGGCCAAGCTGCGTCATCACGTCCGCCGCGCTGGCGGCGGGCACGGCCACGATGGCGAGGTCCACCGGCTCGCCGATGGCGTCGATGGTGGGATAGGCGCGCAGCCCCTGCACCGTGTCCGCGCCGGGATTCACCGGATAGACGCGGCCGGCATAGCCGAGTTCGCCGAGCAGGCGGATGGGCATGCCGCCCACCTTCTCGGGTTGTGTGGAGGCGCCGATGACCGCAATCGAGCGTGGACGCAGCAAGGGTTCCAGATCCAGCATGTTGTCTCCGTATGGCGCGGCGTGGGGCACCGCTTTTGCAGAAATATAGACCGATCGCCGGCGTTCCGATACCGGCCCGCCGACGTGCCTGCCGCTGGCGTCAGAAGCGGTGCCGCAGGCCCACGCTGATCGAGCGCGCGTCATCGCCGCTGCCCGGATCGATCGCGATGCTGTTGTTGGAGACGCTGCCGCCCGGGCTGTTGTGGACGTAGACCGCGCGCAGGTAGGCGGTGGTGCGCTTGCTCAGGTCGTGGTCCCAGCCGATGGTCATCGACCATGGCCGCTCGCCGCCGCCGAGCACCTGCCGCTTGAGCGCGGCGGCCTTGAAGGTGTCGCTCGCGGTGACGTTCCAGTTGAACGTGACGCCATAGTGGCGTGCCACGCGTGTATTGGGCAGGCGGCTGTTGGCGGTGCTGAACAGCAGGCCCACTTCCACCGGCTTGAAGCGGTAGGAGCCGCCGACGAAGTGGTTGGACGTCAGCGCCGTCTCCACCTGCGGCGTGGCCGCGCCGGTGTACATCCCCTGATAGCTGTAGAACGCGTAGGCGTTGCCGGCTTCATAGGCCACGTTCATGCCGAAGTTCGTCCCGGAGCGCGGCGCCCCGGGCACTTCCCCCGGCGCCACCGCGGCGCCGAACGAGAACCCGCCCCAGGTGGGCGAGAAGTACTGCACGGCATTGTCGAAGCGCGCGCCGTAGGCCACCTGGCCCGTGCCCTGCGACGCCGTGGCGCTGAGCAGGTTGAACGGCGACACCATGCCGTTGAGCAGGAACGGGTCCAGCCGCAGCAGCGCGTAGAACGATGGCGTGTACTGGCGGCCGAGGCGGAACTCGCCCCATGTCTCGTTGGACAGGCCCATCCACGACTGGCGGCCGAACAGGCGGCCATTGCCGAAGAACTCGACGCCGGTGTCGATATTGAAGCCCGATTCGACCAGGAAGTTGGCCTTGGTGCCGCCGCCCAGATCCTCGATGCCGCGCAGGCCCCAGCGCGACGCGGCCTGCTGGCCCTCGCGCATGCGCACCACGCTCTCCGACCCCTTGGCGTACTCGATCGACGCATCGACCACACCGAACAACTGCACGGTCACCGCAGATGCGCTGCCGCATCCCACGGCCAGCCCCATGCCGATGGCACGTTGCACGCTTCGCCAGCGGCTCGACTTCTCTCTCATTGCTGTCTCCCGTTCTTTGTTTTGGATGTTGTGCTTTGACGTTCGGTTACTGAGGCGTTACGCCGGACACCTTCACCACCTCGCCCCAAGCGCCAAGGTCGGCGCGCACCAGCTCACCGAGTTCGCCGGGCGTGGAGGGCTTGCCCGGCTTCAGGTACATCGCGGCAAAGCGCTGCTGTTCCTCGGGGGACTGGAGGATGCGGTTCACCTCGGCATTGAGCCGATTGACGATCGGCGCCGGCAGGTTCTTCGGGCCGAACAGCGCGAGCCAGCTGGCCTGATTGAAGGGCGTGCCCTGTTCGCCCATGGTGGGCACGTCCGGCGTGGTCAGCCCCCGCTCCGGGCCGGAGGCGGCCACGGCCCGGATGCGGCCCGATTTCAGGTGCGGCACGGCAGAGAGCGAATCGGTGAAGGCAATCGTCACGTGCCCGGCCGCCAGGTCGTTGGTGCACTGGACGGCGCTCTTGTAGGGCACGTGCCGCAGGCGCATGCCGGTCTTGGCTTTCAGGTACTCCATGGTGAGGTGGCCGCCCGAGCCCACGCCCCAGGAGCAGTACGCCAGCTCCGTGGGGCTGGCCTTGACGTAGGCGATCAGCTCCTTGAGGTTGTGCACGGGCAGGGTGGACGTGACGACGAGCAGGTTGCCGCCGGGGGCGCTGGGCCGGGCGATCGGCGTGAAGTCCTTGAGCGGATCGTAGGGCAGGTTGGCCGTGATCCACGGGTTCACGGTCAGCGTGGCCGAGTAGGTGAAGAGCAGCGTGTAGCCGTCGGGCTCGGCGCGGGAAACCATCTCGCTGGCGATGATGCCGTTGGCGCCCGGCCGATTGTCCACCACCACGGGTTTCTTCAGCGCAATCGACAGCCGCTCGGCCACGAGGCGTGCGGTCTGGTCCGTCACACTGCCGGCCGCAGACGGCAGGATCATGCGAATGGGCCGATTGGGGTAGGGCGCCGTTTCGGCATGGCCCAGCGCGGGGCCCAGGGCGGACAACGTGGCCAGCGTGGCGAACGTTGAGGCAAGGGTCGGTAACACCCCGCGCGTGCCAGTGTGCTGGCTTTTCATCATGCTGTCTCCGTCGCGGCGCATTGGCCGCGCAAGCCGGTACGTTGCCGGCATGTCGTGGTTGGGCCCACATGCAGTGGGCCCGGGTGAATGCCGCTCAGGCGGATGCCGGGGCGGCGGATTCGAGTGCGTCCAGCCGGGCGAGGTGCCAGTCGGCATCGCCGAACAGGTTCGCCTGCGCGGCCAGCCGCTTGTAGCAGTGGCCGACCTCCATCTCGTCGGTCATGCCCACAGCGCCATGGAGCTGCACGGCGTCTTCACCGAGCGCGCGCCCGGCCGTGGAAACGAACGCCTTCGCGCAAGACACCGCGCGCATGCGCGTGGCGTCATCGGCCTGCAAGGTGGCGGCGGCGGCTTCCGTGATGGCGCGGGCCTGCTCGATGCTGACGAACAGGTCGACCAGCCGGTGCCGGATCACCTGATTGGCGCTGAGCGGGCGGCCGAACTGCTGGCGCGTCATCACGTACTCCCGTGTCAGGGCGAAGGCCCGCGTCATCGCGCCCACCGCTTCGGCGCAGGCCATGACCGTGGCGCGGTCGATGGCGGCCTGCACCATCGGCCAGGCCGCGCCGACCGGGCCGATGCGCGTGTCGTCCGCCACCAGCACGCGTCGCAGCGTCACGGTGGCGGTCTGGCGGCCGTCGTAGGTGGGTAATCCCTGCACGCTGACGCCGCGCGCGCTGGCCGGCACGGCGAACAGGGTCAGCCCCTGGCGGTCGCGGCGCGTGCCTTCGGTACGGGCCAGCACCAGCAGCACATCGGCGCACCCGCCGCCGAGCACGAGCGTCTTGCTGCCGTCGAGCACCCACTGGGCCGCGCCGCGCGGTTCGGCCTGCGTGGTGACGTCGAAGGCGTCGTGGCGGCCCTGCACCTCGAAGGCGGCCAGCGCGGCGAGGCTTTCCCCGGCGGCGATGGCCTCGGCCATGGCGAGATGTGCCGCGCTGCCCGCGTTTGCCAGCAGCGGCGCGCACAGGGCGACGTTGGCCAGCCACGGCTCGGCCGGCATGGCCTGCCCCAGCGCCTCGGCCAGCAGGGCCTGATCCATGTCGTCACCGAGTCCGCCGCAGGCTTCGGGCAGGCCGAGCGCCAGCCAGCCCATCTCGGCGAAGGTGCGCCAATGCTTGCGCGAGAAGCCATCGGGCTCCGCCAGCGCGGCCCGGCGCTGGGCGAAGTCATAGCCGCGCGCCACAAAGCGCTCCACGCTTTCCTGCAGCATGCGGCGCTCTTCGATGCGCGCGTCGTCGCGGTCTTCCATGCTTGAGTGTCCTGTCATGTCGTGTGGAGGTGCCGTCCCTCAGAGTCCGAGTACCTGCTTGGCGAGCAATTCGTGCTGGATCTCGCTCGATCCGCCGGCGATGGTGTAGCCACGCGTCACGAAGCGGCGCGCCGAGGCAGCGGGCGCGTACTGCGAGCGATCGGCCTGCGTGGCGGGCGGCTCGAAGTGCGCGGCGCGGTCATAGGCCAGCGTGTCCGGGCCGAGCGCATCCACGGCAAGGTTCTCGATGTCCTGGATCAGCCGGCTGCCGATCAGCTTGAGCATGCCGGTCTCCGGGCCGAGTGCGCCGCCGGCCCGTTCGAGCCGCCGGAAGCGCAGCACCGTGGCGGCCAGCGTTTCCAGCCGCACTTCGAGTTCCCGCAGCCGCCGCGCGAACCACGGGCGGCGCAGCAGCGGTTCGCCGGCTTCCTCCACCTCGGCGCCAATCGCCCGCACCTTGGCCAGCCGCCGGCGATTCTCGGCCACGCGGGCGAGGTTCAGCCGCTCATGTTCCAGCAGGGACTTGGCGATCGACCAGCCCGCGTTCTCCTCGCCGACGCGCATGTCCACCGGCACTTCCACGTCATCGAGAAACACCTGATTGAACAGGTGCCAGCCGTGAATGCCGATCAGCGGTCGCACGCTGACGCCGGGGCTGCGCATGTCGATCAGCAGGAAGCTGATGCCCTGCTGGGCGCGCGCCTCGGTGTCGGTGCGCACGAGGCAGAACATCCAGTCCGCGTACTGGGCGTAGGACGTCCAGATCTTGCTGCCGTTGACCACGTAGACCTCGGTGCCGTCCGGGCGGGTGCGGCGCACCGCGCGGGTGCCCAGCGACGCGAGATCCGAGCCGGCATTCGGCTCCGAGTAGCCCTGGCACCACCAGTGTTCGAGATTGAGGATGCGCGGCAGGAAATGCTGCTGCTGCGCGGGCGTGCCGTAGCGGATCAGGATCGGGCCGATCATTTCGATCGAGATGCCACCGGTCTCCGGCGCGTGGGCCAGCACCAGCTCTTCCTGCAGCACGGCGCGCTGCGCGGCGCTCCAGTCGGCCCCTTGCCAGGCTTGGGGCCAGTGGGGCGCGAGCCAGCCGCGCGCGGCCAGCCGGCGCTGCCAGTCGATCATCTCGTCCTTGCTGACTTCCAGCCCGAGGCGCACTTTCTCGCGCACGGGCGGGGGCAGGGCTTCCGCCACGAAGGCGCGGACCTCGTGACGCAGTGCATCGAACTCAGCCATGACGGATCTCCTTGTCGGCGCAGGCATCGAACCATTCGGCCGGCGGTCGGCGCGTGCTGGCGGCGCGCAGGCTGCCCTTGATGGCGGCCACCGCTTCGGCGGGGAAGCCGGCAATCGTGGTGGCCAAGGTCTGGGCGCGAGCGACGACGTCCGCGTCGGCAATGACTTCCGTCGCGATGCCCAGCCGCAGCAGGTCGCTGGCCGGCACGCGCTCGCCCAGCAGGCACAGCCGGGCCGCCACGGCCTCGCTGTGCCGCAGGGCCAGCCACGCGATATTGCGCGGCGCATTCATGCCGATGCGCACCTCCGCGATTTGCAGGAATGCGCGCTCCCCGCAGACGAGCAGATCGCCAGCCAGCGCCAGCGCGGCGCCGCCGTTCACCGCGTGCCGTTCGAGCGCCACGATCCACGCCTTGCGGCTGCGCATCAGGCCGCCATGCACGCGATCCCAGCGTGCTGCGAAGCCGTTCATGCCGGCCGGATGGGCCTGCAACGCTTTCAAGTCGAGGCCGGAGCAGAACGCGCCATTGGCGCCGCGCAGCACCACCGCCCGCAAGCCGGGCTCGCGTTCGAGCGTTTCGATGGCCTCGCCGAGCGCTTCGGCGGTGGCCATGTCGATGGCGTTGCGGGTTTCCGGCCGGTTCAGCGTGATCTTGGCCCAGCCCTCGTGCCGGTCGATCAGGATGGGGGTGTCGGCTGTCATGCGCTGGCCTCCGTGGTGTCGAGCGATTCAATGGCGATGGCGCGTGCCTGCGCCATCGTGCGGATCGCGACGTCGTCATAGCCGAGTTCGCGCAGCACCGCTGCGGTGTGCTCGCCCAGCCGCGGCACGGCGGGCGTGGCGGCGGGAGGCAGGCTGGCCATCGTGAAGGGCAGGCCCGGGAGGGCGATCTCGCCGCCGAGGCCGTCGCCGACGCGCATCAGCAGGCCGCTCGCCAGCACATCGGCGCTGCGTTCCACCTGCTGGTAGTCGCGCACCACGCCCACCACCACCTGATGGCGTTCCAGCAGCGCGCGCGCTTGTTCACCGGTGTAGCCGCGCAGGGCGGCGTGCAGCACGTCCAGCAGGGCAGGGCGGTTTTTCACCCGCAGCGGGTTGCTCGCGAAACGCGGATCCTGGGCCAGCGCGGGTTGTCCGATGGCATCGCACAGCCGCGCCCAGTGTTCGTCGAGATAGGCCGACAGCACGATATGGCCATCGGCCACGGCGATAACATCCGCCGCCGGCGCCGCCTTCGGCTGGCTGTTGCCGCTGCGCACCGGCAGGGCGCCCGAGCACTGGTATTCGGACCAGAGTTGCGCCTGGAGCTGGATGCCCACGGTCAGCAGCGAGGTCTCGATGGTTTCGCCCTGGCCGGTGCGCAGGCGCCGGAACAGCGCGGCGAGGATGGCGTTCGAGGTGGCGAGCGCCGTGGCTGCGTCGATCAGGGCGAAGCCGGCCTTCAGGGGCTGGCCGCCCGCTTCGCCTGTCACCGACATCATGCCGCTTTCGGCTTGGGCCGCGATGTCGAGCCCGGGCCGCAGGCGCGACGGACCGCGCGTGCCAAAGCCGGTGACGGAGGCATGGATCAGCGCCGGTTTCGCGGTGCGCAGCGTGGCGGCGTCGAGGCCCATCGATTCCATCGTCCCCGGCCGCGCGTTGTGAAGCACCACGTCGCAAGACAAGGCGAGCCGGCGGGCGGCTTCCGCGCCGGCCGGCTGGCGCAGGTCCAGCGCCATGCCGCGCTTGCCACGGTTGTAGGCCAGGAACATCGGGCTTTGCGAGCTGGTACCGTCGAAGCGCCGCGCGCTGTCCCCGCGCAGCGGTTCCACCTTGATCACATCGGCGCCCAGGTCGGCCAGCATCATCGCGGCGCCGGGGGCGGCAATGAACTGGCCGAACTCGGCCACGCGGATGCCTGCCAGGGGCAGGTCTTCTGGAATTGCCATCGATCTCTCGTTTCATGACGATGCGGGGCATCGATGGAAGGGGATGATGGGCCACGCATTGCAATGCCAATAGCCTCCGCAACACGCGGTGTGTGAACCCACGGTTAGCACCTCGGGTTATCACTGATGCCCGCAAATCCCGCTATGCTCGCGGAGCAGGGCGTTATCACACGGTCTTTCGGGAGGAGGCGAGTCATGCGTCTGAGCCAGTTGCAGGATTTCATTGCCGTGGCGGAGAGCGGCAGCATTCGCGCCGGCGCCAAGGTGCGCGACGTGTCGGCGCCGGCCATCACCAAGAGCATCCGGCAGCTCGAGGAAGAGCTGCACGTGCCACTTCTGACGCGCACCACGCGCGGCGTGGTGCTGTCCCGCTTTGGCGATGCGTTCCTGCGCCGGGCGCGCCTGATCGCCACCGAGGCGCGCAAGGCCACGGACGAGATGACCCAGATGCTGGGCACGCGCAACGGCACGGTGCGCATCGGCGCCACGGGCGGGCCGGCCAACCTGCTGCTGCCGGCGGTGCTGAAGCGCTTCCGCACCCAGCATCCGGACGTGCAGGTCTGCATCGACAGCGGCGTTTATCCCGAGCACCTGGCCGACCTGCGCGCCGGCGTGATGGACATGGCGGTGAGCCCGATTCCCGATGAAGGCATCGAACGCGAATTTGTCTGCGAGACGCTGTACCACAACGATTCGGTGGTGGTGGCGCATCAGGAGCATCCGCTGCGCCATGCGCGGACGTTGCGCGAGCTGGTCAATTCCGACTGGGTGCTGACCGGTCGGCGCATGCAGGGCCCGGGCGCGGCGATCCTGGACGCCTTCCGCGCGCTCGACCTGCCGCTGCCCCGCGTGGCGGTGCGCTGTGACACCATCGGCATGATCCAGACGCTGCTGCAGGACCGCTCGCTGCTGTGCCTGCTGCCGCGCCAACTGGTGCCGGGGCGCCTGGCCACGGCCGGTCTGGTGGCGTTGCCGATCGAAGACCCGCTGCCGAGCCATGCGGTCAGCCTGATCTACCGCGCCGATTCGCCGATGACGCCGGTGGCGGAGCAGTTCGCCACCCTGCTGCGCCGCGAGGTGCATTACATGAGCAAGATGCCGGACAGCCCGCTGCGGCGACAGGTGCCGCACCCGGCACCTGCGGCCCGCGCCACCCCGGCCCCGATCGCCCCGATCGCCCCGATGGCGGCTGGCTAGCGCAGCCACCGCGCGCCGGGAACTCCCTGCGCCACGCAGGTGATAACCGGCGGTTCACAGCGAAAATTTCCGATCCATCGCCAGGGCGCCCCGGCGCTGGCGCCGCAGGCTGCGCGCCGTGCCGGCCGGGGACTTTCCCCACTGACGATAGTGCGCCGTCTGCGCGTGAATATCCCTTCGCCAAACTGGAAGGGATGCCATGAACGAGATCGAGGATCGTCCGGCCGCACTGATCACCGGCAAGGGGATCGACCGCATTGCCGAGGGTGTCTGGCTGCTGCATGGACAGGGCCAGACCTTCGTCGCTGACGTCGGCGACGGCCTGCTGGTGGTGGACAGCGGCCCCGGCGGCTCCGTGACGGCCGGCATGATCGAGGCGCTGCGCATGCAGACCGAACTGCCGGTGATCGCGCTCTGCTACAGCCACGGCCACCTCGGCTACAACGCCGGCGTGCAGCAGTGGATCGACCATGCCACGCAGCGCGGCGAACCGGCCCCGCGTGTGCTGGCCCATGTGAACGTGCTGGCGCGCCAGAGCCGCTACCGCGAAACGCAGCGGCTGCAGGAGCGCATGGCCGAGATCCAGTTCCGGCATCGCGCCGGGGCGCTGGCCGGCAAGCTGCGGCATACCACGCCGTCCGAGACGTTCCGGGACGGCATGACCGTGGGTCATGGCGAACAGCGCGCAGAGATTCTCTGGGCACCCTCCGAGACCGACGACGCCGTGGCGGTCTGGCTGCCCGGCCGGCGGCTGCTCTATGGCGGCCCGGCCATCATCGATTCCATTCCCAATATCGGCACCCCGTTCCGCACCATGCGCGACACCGTGCGCTGGGCCGAGACGCTGGAACGGCTGGCCGGCCTGCGCCCGCAGACCGTGGTGCGCGAGTTCGGCGCCACGCTGGAAGGGGAGGACATCTGCCAGCACGTGCTGCTGCACACGGCGCGGGCCTTGCGCTGGATGCGCCAGGAAGTGGTCCGCCTGATGAACGCTGGCTGCAACGAGCGGGAGATGCTGGCCGCGCTGCGGCCGCCGCCGGACCTGTTCGAGCAGCCGTGGATGCGGCCGACCTACGGCGACCCGAGCTATATCGCCCGCGATATCTATCGCTCCGAAAACGGCTGGTGGGACCGCAACGCCACTACGCTGCATCCAGCCCCGCCGCAGCAGGTGGCCAGCGAGATCGCGGCGGCTATCGACAACCACGCCGCGGTGGTGCGCCACGCCCAGGCCCTGGCCGCGCGTGGCGACCTGCAACTGGCGCTGCATGTGATCGACCTGCTGGCGCAGGCGCCCGGCGATGCGCCGCACGTGGTCGAGGCGCGCCAGCTCAAGGCGGAATGGCTGCGCGCACGGGCCAAACAGGTGCAGAGCTATGTGTCGCGCAGCCTGTACGTGGCTGCGGCCACGGTGCTGGAGGCGGGCGCCGATGACAACTTCGGCATGCATTGAGGGATGGCGATGACACGACTCCTCTCCCTTCCCGATGACGACGAGGCAGATGCCCGACGCCGCGCGCTGCTGAAGTCGATAGCGATGCTGGGGTTGGCCGCCGCTGTCACGCCGGCCCGCGCCGCCAGCCCGTGGCCGTCCCGCCCGGTGCGGCTGGTGGTGCCGGGGTCCGCCGGCAGCGGTCCGGACCTGTTCGCCCGGCCTATCGCGGACCAGCTTGGCAAGGTCCTCGGCCAGTCCTTCGTGATCGACAACAAGCCCGGCGCCACCGGCATCATCGGCAATGACATCGTGGCCAAGGCCGCGCCGGACGGCCATACGCTGCTGTTCACCTACGCGGCGACGGTGGTCATCAACCAGACCCTGCAGCCGAAGATGCCGTATGACGGGCTGCGCGACCTGATCCCCGTGGTGCAGGTCGGCGGCGGCGGCAACTTCCTGGCGGTAACGCCGGACTTCCCCGCGCGCGACCTGAAGTCCTTTGTCGAGCATGTGCGGTCGCGGCCGGACGCCTACGACTACGCGTCGTGGGGCATCGGCTCCGGCGGCCACCTGACCATGGAGGCCCTGAAGATGCAGACGGGCATCCGCATCCGGCATGTGCCGTACAAGACCGTGCCGCAGATCCTGAACGACATGCAGGGTGGCATCGTGCGGGTGGCCTTTGTCGATACCTCCTCGTCGGTGCCGCTGATCCGTGCCGGCAAGCTGCGCGCGCTGGCCATCAGCGGCACCCGGCGCGGGCCGGCCACGCCCGAGGTGCGGACCATGACCGAGCAGGGCTATCCATTCGAGACGAATAGCTGGTACGGCATGTTCGCGCCGGCGGGCACCAGCGCCGCCATCGTGCAGCGGCTGAACGCGGAGGTGAACCGGATTCTGACCAGCCCGGACATGCGCGAGCGCTTCCTGCTGCTGAATATGGCGATGCCGCCGGTCAAGACGCCGGAGCAGTTCGCGCAGACCGTGCGCGACGATGTCTCGGTCTGGGGCAACGTGATCCGCACCAACCACATCACCGTCGACTGACCAACAAAAAGGGCGGGTGGGCGATGAGAGCAAGACCGCGCGGACAGATAATCTGCGCTTAAGGAAATCGCGGTAGGCTGTGGTCCCCACAACTGTGCCGACGCTCACCCGTGCGCCCGATGGACGGTCATCTTCATATCCACAACCTGACCGGCCATGGCCGGGGTCCCTATACCTTCGACGTGCCGCCGGGCAAGTGCACGGTGCTGTCTGGCGCGTCCGGCAGCGGCAAGAGCCTTTTGCTGCGCATGATTGCCGACCTCGACCCCAATGACGGCGACGTGCGGCTCGGCAACCTGTCGCGCGAGGACCTGAGCGGGCCGGCCTGGCGGCGCGAGGTCATCTATGTGGCCGCCGAGTCGGGCTGGTGGGCCGACGATGTGCGCGCCCATTTCGGCGAAGACGACGCGATCGACCCCCGGCTCGACCAACTGGCCCGGCATCTTTGCCTGCGCGCGGACATCCTCGCGGCCCCCGTCAGCCATCTCTCCACCGGCGAGCGGCAACGCCTGGCGTTGCTGCGGGCTGTCATGCGCCGGCCGCGCTTCCTGCTGCTCGATGAGCCCACGTCCGCGCTGGACCGCGATACCACGCTCGCCGTGGAAGCGGTGCTGAAGCGGGTGATGACCGAAGGCATCGGCCTGCTGGTGGTCTCCCATAACGAGGAACAGGCGGCCCGGCTGCGCAATGCGCAGTTCCGGCTGTGCCAGAACGGGCTGGAGGCCGTGTCCCCATGAGTCCGATCCTGTTGACCACGGGCGATCTGGTGCTCGCCAGCCTGCTGATCGTGGCGGGCGCCGCGCTGTCGCTGGCGATGTCCCTGCACATCCATCGCACCCTGCTGTGGGCGGCGGTGCGCATGGTGGTGCAGCTGATGCTGGTGGGGTTGATCCTGCGGGCGGTATTTGAGCTGTCGTCGCCGTGGGTGACGCTGCTGGTGGTGCTGGCCATGATCCTGGCCGCCGCGCGCGAGGCCGGCAGCCGGCAGGAGCGCCGCTTCGATGCGCGCTGGCAGTTCATCATCGGGCTGGCCACGGTGAGCGTGCCCACGCTGGTCATCACCGTACTGGCGCTGGTCGCGGCGCTGCGGCCTTCACCGTGGTACGACGCCCGCCACGCCATCCCGCTGGCCGGCATCATCCTCGGGAATGCGATGAATGCCGCCAGCCTGACGCTGCAGGCCACCTTCACGGCCGCCTGGCACCAGCGCCAGGCCATCGACGCGCGGCTGGCACTGGGCGACGACCGCCACACGGCCCTGCGTCCCATCCTTCGCCAGGCCGTGCGCAGCGGGTTGCTGCCGACCGTGAACACCATGGCGGCGGCCGGCATCATCACGCTGCCCGGCATCATGACCGGCCAGATCCTCGCGGGGATGGACCCGATCGACGCCGCACGCTACCAGATCCTGCTGATGTTCCTGCTGGCCGGCGGCAGCCTGCTGGCGGTGGTGCTGGCCGCCTGGCTGGCCGCGTGGCGGCTGACCGACCCCCGGCACCGGCTGCGGCTGGACCGCCTGCAGGTGCGGTGAAGCCTGCCGCGCCGGCTTACCAGCGCGTGCTCACCGTGGCAATCACCGTGCGGCCGTTGCCGTAGTAGCACTGGATCGTCGAGGCGCTAGCGCGAGGCGCCGGCCACCCGCGCGGCAGGTTCGGCCAGGGTCTGCTCGAGTACCCGCAGGACTTCCTTCGCGGTATTTTCGGAATGCTCGCGCAGGATCTGCGGCAGTCGTGGGCGGCCCGCTTCGCGCAGGGCGGCCATGATGGCCTCGTGTTCCTCGTGCGATTCCTGCCAGCGCAGCATTTCGGTGTTGGCCGCGCCCCGGGCGCGATGCACCTTGCTCATCAGCGTGGCGTAGATGCCGGACAGCACGGCGTTGTCCGCGCTATCGACGATCAGCTGGTGGATTTCCTGGTTGATGCGGAAGTAATCCGTGCGCCGGCCGGCCGCATGCGCGTCGATCATGGACTGGTGCTTGCGCTCGATCTTCGCCAGCGCCGCATCGCTCATGCGCCGCGCCACCAGTCCCCCGGCGTGGGCTTCCAGCCCGTGCAGGGTTTCAAAGGTTTCGCGCAGTTCCTCGAGGTCCAGCGGCGCCACGCGATAGCCGATGTATTGGCGATGCAGCACCAGCCCTTCGGACACCAGCACCTTCAGCGCCTCACGCAGGGGCGTCTTCGACACGTCGAACGCTTCGCAGAACGCTTTCTCGTCCATGCGGACCCCGGGCGGCAGCTCGCCCTCCTGAATCATCGTGCGCAGCCGCGCCGCGATTTCGGCGGACATGCCAAGTGTGCGGAGTCGGGCAGTTTTGGGCAGCGCTTGTGTCACGGACATCACCAGAATGGGGAAATTGCACTGAAGCGAAGCGTATCACACCCGGAATTGGTGCTTACCCTATGCATATAAATCAATGACTTACACGCGTTGTAATTACAGATTACGTATCCTATACTCCGTCACAGTTGCGCGACACCCGGATTAGAAACGCCTCGACAACGCAGCACCAAGGAGCAAGGAGACCCCCGTCATGCCATCCACGAGCCAGGCCGCCGCCACCATGCCGGCCCCGCGCAGCACCGTCCGCTGGAAGATCTTCCTGATGATGCTGTTCCTGATCGCTATCAACTACATCGACCGCGCGTCGTTGTCCGTGGCCATGCCGCTGATCGCGAAGGAGTTTGACCTCAGCCCCACCATGCAGGGCCTGATCCTCAGTTCGTTCTTCTGGACTTACGCCCTGATGCAGGTGCCGGGCGGCATGCTGGCGGACAAGTACAAGCCGCGCATCGTGATTGCCTGCGCCACCGTGTTCTGGGGCGCGTTCCAGGCCATGGCCGCCGTGTGCACCAGCGCCACGACGTTGCTGCTGACCCGCCTGGGCCTCGGTGCCGCCGAGGCGCCGATCTATCCGGCCGGCGGCAAGCTCAACGCCATCTGGATGACGCAGAACGAACGCGGCCGTGGCGCCACCCTGCTTGACGGCGGCGCGCCGCTTGGCGCGGCACTGGGCGCCATCATCATTACCTGGCTGATTGCCGCGCTCGACTCCTGGCGCCTGGCCTTCGTCGTCGCCGGCGTGGGCACCGTCATCGCCGGTGCCGTGGCCTGGTGGTACATCCGCAATTCCCCGCGCCAGCACCCGGGCGTCAACGAACTCGAGGCCCGCTATATCGAGGAAGCCCAGGCCAGCGAGCACCGCGCCGAGCCGGCCAACCTGTCGGGCCGCTCGCTCGATTTCTTCAAGTACCGCTCGGTCTGGTGCATGGCCATCGGCTGGATGTGCTTCAACACCGTGTTCTACGGTCTGCTGACGTGGATGCCCAACTACCTGAACAAGGTGCACGGGTTCGACATCAAGGCGATGGGCGGTGCCAGCTTCATCATTTTCTTCAGCGGCTTCGTCGGCGAACTGATCGGCGGCTGGATCGCGGACAAGTGGAAGGAGGCCGGCGGCCGCCCCAACGTGGTGATGCGTACGCTGTTCGGCATCGCCGCCGTGGTCGCCACCGCGTCGATTTTCTCCGTGGCCTATGTCACCAACGCCACCGTGGTCGTGGCGTTGCTGTCCTCCACGCTGTTCTTCCTGCGCTGGTGCGGCCTGTTCTGGTGCATCCCGTCGATCCTGGGTACCCGTGACAAGATCGGCTTCCTGGGCGGCGTGATGAATCTCGGTGGCAATATCGGCGGCATCTGCGTGCCGATCATCGTCGGCATGATCGTGCAGTTCACCGGCTCGTACTTCCTGGCGCTGATGTTCTTTGCCGCCGCCGGCGTGGGCCTGCTGCTGTCGTCCACGGCTATCGACTACGAAAAGAAGATCCCGGTCTGACGGGCATCGGCTGGAGGAGACCATCATGCAACGATTCCACCCTGTCGTGGCGGCGCTGCTGGCCGCTGGCGCCTTGCTGGCCCAGCCGGCCATGGCCGGCACCGCCACTGCCACCGTCGAAGGCATTCCCACGGCACAGCCCGAGTCGGTCGGCGTGGATTCCACGCGGCTCGTCGCCTTGTCCGAATGGATCCGGCGCGACAAGCTCGACGTGCGCAGCCTGCTCGTCATCAAGGACGGCAAGATTGTGTTCGAGCGCTACGGCGACGGCCTCTCGCGGGACTACAACCACGAGCTTTACTCCGTCACCAAGTTCATCAGCGCGCTGCTGGTGGGCACGCTGGTCGGCGACGGCAAGCTCAGCGCGAGCGACGCGCCGGCCCCCAGGCTGGCCGCCGCGCGCCCCGACCTGGCCCCGTCACTGGCGGACAAGCAGCAGATCCAGCTCCGGCACCTGATGTCGATGTCGAGCGGGCTGTCGTACAAGCTGGTGGAGGGCACCGACACGCTGTACTACGGCGTGCCGGACCGCCTCAAGGTGGCCGCCTCGGCCAGTGTGCGCGCCAGGCCCGGCACGGAGTTCGACTACATCGACGTCAACCCGGTGCTGGTCGGCGCCACGATCAGCCAGGTCACGGGCATGCCGGAGCAGCAGTACGCCGCGCAGCGCCTGTTCAAGCCGCTGGGGATGTCGCACTACCGCTGGGACGGTGCCGACGGCAAAGGCGCGGTGTCCGGTGGCTGGGGGCTGCGCCTGCGCTCGCTCGACATGGCACGGCTCGGCATGCTGATGCTGAACCAGGGCCGCTGGAACGGCCAGCAGATCGTGCCCGCATCGTGGGTGGCCCAGATGACCACGCCGTCCGGCCCCGCCGGGGACTATGGCTACTACTGCTGGGTCAACAACATCGTCAAGAGCGAGCGCGAGTTCAGCGCGATGGGCTACAAGGGCCAGTTCATCACGGTGCTGCCCAAGCAGAACGCGGTGATCGTCATGAACAGCATCATGTCGACGCAGGGCGGCCTGCGCGATGCGAAGTACCTGGACCTCTATCGCCAGATGATTAACGACTACGTGCTTCCCGCGCTGCAGGCCGGCAACACCGTCAAGCCGGACGCCGCGCGACAAGCCGCGTTGAAGCGGGAACTGGAGCTGGCGCGTACCAGCCAGGGCGTGCCCGGCACGCAGCTCGCCTTCAACGACAAGCCCGAACAATAAAACCAATACAACCCGCAGAGGCGCCGCTCCCAGACGGTGCCCGCAAACTCCTGAGAACCAACCATGAGCAAACAGATTCGCCTTGGCATGCTGACGCCGTCTTCCAACACCGCGCTGGAGCCTATTACCAGCGCGATGGTCAGCGGCTTGCCCAACGTCAGCGCGCATTTCTCGCGCTTCACGGTCACCGAGATTTCGTTGCGTGACCAGGCGCTGGGTCAGTTCGACCTGGAGAAGATCCTCGCGGCGGCCCGCCTGCTGGCCGATGCCCGTGTCGACGTGATTGCGTGGAACGGCACGTCGTCCGGCTGGCTCGGCTTCGACCGTGACCAGGCGCTGTGCAAGCAGATCACCGAAGCTACCGGCATTCCCGCCACCACTTCGGTCCTGGCCCTGAACGAGATCCTCGAGAAGACCGGCGCGCGTCGCTTCGGCCTGGCCACGCCCTATCTCGATGACGTGCAGCAGCGCATCATCGCCAACTACCAGCGCAGCGGCATCGACTGCTCGGCGGAGCGCCACCTGGACCTCCACGTGAACTACAGCTTCGCCGAGGTCGAGGAAGACACCATCCGCACGATGGTGCGCGCGCTGGCGAAGGAGAACGTGCAGGCCATCTCCACGTTCTGCACCAACCTGCACGCCGCCCATCTGGCGGAGGAACTGGAAGCCGAGACGGGCATCCCGCTCTACGACACGATCTCCACGGTCGTGTGGAAGTCGCTGCGCCTGGCCGGCGTGGACACCCGCGCCCTCAAGGGCTGGGGCCGGCTGTTCCGCGAAGTCGAGTAATGAAGGACGCGTAACGGAGGGATGACCATGCCTGCAGACAACATTCTTGACCTCGTGATCCGCAATGCCGACGTGGTCACCGCTTCGGACCGCTTCCGCTGTGACATCGGCGTGCGCCACGGCCGCATCGTGGCGCTCGGGCACGACCTGCCCGCCGCCGCAACGGAAGTCGACGCCACGGGCCTGCTGGCCTTGCCCGGCGGCGTCGACGGCCATTGCCACCTGGACCAGCCCATGCCGGAAGGCATGCGCATGGCCGACGATTTCTTCACCGGCACGCGCGCGGCGGTGTGCGGCGGCACCACCACGGTGATCCCGTTCGCCGCGCAGGAGAAGGGCCATTCGCTGCATGCGGCGGTGGCCGACTACCATCGCCGCGCCGAGGGCCGCGCGGTGATCGACTACGCTTTCCACCTGATCGTGGCGGACCCGACGCCCGCCGTGCTGCAGGACGAACTGCCGGCGCTGATCCGCCAGGGCTACAGCTCGTTCAAGGTCTACATGACCTACGACGACCTGAAGCTGTCGGACCGCGAAATGCTGGAAGTGCTGGACGTGGCCCGCCAGAACAAGGCGCTGGTGATGGTGCATGCCGAGAATGCCGATTGCATCTCGTGGCTGACCGACAAGCTGGTGGGAGAAGGCCGCATCGCGCCGCGCTTCCACGGGCTGGCGCGCCCCGCCGTGGTGGAGCGGGAAGCCACGCATCGCGCGATCTCGTTCGCGGAACTGGTCGATGTGCCGATCCTGATCGTGCACGTGTCCGGCAAGGAAGCCATCGAGCAGATCCGCTGGGCGCAGGGCCGTGGCATGAAGATCCTCGCCGAGACCTGCCCGCAATACCTGTACCTGACCGCCGAAGACATGGGCCTGCCCGGCGACGACGGCTACGAAGGCGCCAAGTGCGTGTGCAGCCCGCCGCCGCGCGACCCGGAGAACCAGGCCGCCGTGTGGCGCGCGCTGGCCAACGGCGTGTTCAGCGTGTTCTCGTCCGACCACGCCCCGTTCAACTACGACGATCCCGAGGGCAAGAAGCTCGGCGGCACGGCGCAACCGTTCGACCACATCCCCAACGGCGTGCCCGGCATCGAGACCCGCCTGCCGCTGCTGTTCGATGGCGTGGCGCGCGGCAAGCTGTCCCTGCACCAGTTCGTCGAACTGACGGCGTACCGGCCAGCCAAGCTGTACGGGCTCTATCCGCGCAAGGGCACCATCGCGATTGGCGCCGATGCCGACATCGTGCTGTGGGACCCGGCGCGCCAGGTGCGCATTGCCAACAGCAACCTGCACCACGCCGTGGACTACACGCCGTACGAGGGCATCGAGGTGACCGGCTGGCCGATGACCACGTTCTCGCGGGGCGAGATGATCGTGCGCAATGGCGAATATCTGGAGCCGACGGCCGGCCGCGGCCGGTTCCTCGAAGCGGGCCAACCCGAGATCTGATGGCGCAAACCATGAACCTGTTGATCGTCAATCCCAATATCAGCGCGTCGGTGACCGACCTGATCCACGCGGAGGCGCAGCGTACCGCCGCGCCGGACACCCGTATCACGATGGCCACGGCGGCGTTCGGCGTGGCCTATATCGAAACCCGCTTCGAGGCGCTGGTGGGCGGCTATGCCACCGCGTGCGCGGCGGCCGAGCATGCCGGCCAGTTCGACGGGCTGGTGGTCGCCGCCTTCGGCGATCCCGGTCTGGCCGGCCTGAAGGAGCTGTTCGATGTGCCGGTCGTCGGCATGACCGAAGCCGCGCTGGCCAGCGCCTGCCTGCTGGGACAGCGCTTCTCGATCATCGCGATTTCGCATCGCATTGAAGCGTGGTATCGGGAGTGCGTGGCCGCCAATGGCCTGACGTCGCGCCTGGCCAGCATCCGCTCCTTGCAGTCGCCGCTGCGCGATATCGGCAGCGTGCAGGAGGACCACGCGGAACGGCTGGAGGCGATGAGCCTGCAAGCGGTGCGCGAGGACGGCGCCGATGTGATCATCGTGGCCGGTGCGCCGCTGGCCGGGCTGGCGCGCTCGCTCAAGGGGAAGATTCCGGTGCCCGTGGTGGATGGCGTGAGCAGCGCCGTGCGGCACTGCGAGTCGCTGGTGGCCCTGCAGGCCGGCAGCGCGCGGGAGGGCAGCTTCGCGCGGCCCCCGCAGAAGCCCAACACGGGCTTGCCACCGGCGCTGGAGCGGCTGCTGGCAGAGGGCCGTTAGAGCACGCTGGAGGGGCCGATGGCCGCGAGCGTGGGGCAACCCGCCAGCGCCATGGCCACTTCCAGTTCGGCTTGTAGCAACGTCAGCATATGGGCCACGCCGGGCATGCCGCCCACGGCCAGCGCATGCAGTACGGGCTGTCCGACCAGGACGGCCGAAGCCCCGAGTGCGATGGCCTTGACGATATCCGTCCCACGCCGCACGCCGCCGTCGAGCAGCACCGGCACGCGGCCGGCCACCGCCGTGGCGACGGCGGGCAGGCAGTCGATGGTCGCGGGAACGGTGTCGAGCGTTCGACCCCCATGGTTGGAGACGATGATGCCCGAGACGCCTGCGTCCAACGCCGGGCTCACATCGGCCGGATTGAGCAGCCCTTTTACCAGCACCGGCAACGCCGTCTGCCGGCACAGCGCCTCGACATCGGCCCAGGTGGGCGCGTGGTCCAGCATGCCCTGGAAGACCGGGCTGCCGTGCGTGGCCCGGGCGGGCGGATTCGGCGGAAAGGCGTCCAGGTTCACCGGCCGGACATCGTCCGGCAGGCGGAATCCTGCACGCTGCTCGATATTGCGGATGCCGCTGACAGCGGCGTCGATGGTCAGGACGATCGCCTTGTAGCCGGCCTGTTCGGCCCGGCGCACCAGCGCCTGCGTGTCCTGCGGCCGGGTCTGGAAATAGAGCTGGAACCAGAGCGGCACCGTCGCGGCACGCGCGACTTCCTCCAGCGTCACACTGGCCTGCGTGCTGACCGTCATCCACGTGCGCGTCAGCGAAGCCGCCTGCACCGTGGCCAGTTCGCCGTCCGGGTGCACCAGCTTGTGGTACGCGGTGGGGGCTATCAGGATCGGATAGGCGAGGGCTTCACCGAACAGGGTCTGCTGCGCGGACGCTCCCGACAGTTCGACAAGCGCCCGTGGCATCAGCCGCAAGCGCTGGAATGCGGCGCCGTTCTCGCGCTGCGTGATGCCATCCGCCGCCGCCCCGGCGATGTAGGCCCGGATCGACGGCTCCACCCGCGCGTGGAAGTGGCGCTCATAGTCGCCCAGCGACACGGTGTCCGGCGGAATCTGCATCGCGCTCACAGCTCGGACCAGCGCCTGAGCAGGTTGTGATAGTGGTTGACGAGGGACAGCA
This sequence comes from Cupriavidus sp. 01L43, assembly GCF_056399925.1. NCBI lineage: Bacteria > Pseudomonadati > Pseudomonadota > Betaproteobacteria > Burkholderiales > Burkholderiaceae > Cupriavidus > Cupriavidus sp. 01L43. The sequence continues at coordinate 13,938 of NZ_JBFTSH010000009.1, read as the reverse complement.
CGGCGGGCTTGTCATCGCCCAGTTCCTTGCGGATCTCGATGATCGCCAGGTCCAGTTCGTAGAGCATGCTGCGCTGGCCCTCGTCCTTGACCAGCGACTGGGCCCAGAAGAACGACGCCCAGCGCGCGCCGCGCGTGACGGGCGTCACGGCATGCAGCGAGGACGCCGGATAGACCACCAGATGCCCCGCCGGCAGCTTCACCGAGTGGGAGCCGTAGAGATCCTGGATCACCAGTTCGCCGCCATCGTATTCGTCCGGATCGGACAGGAACAGCGTGCTGGACACATCGGCGCGAATCCGCATGCCGCCCGTGCCGGGCACGGTGCGGATGGCGTTGTCGACGTGGTTGCCGAACGTCATGTCGCTTTCGTAGCGATTGAACATCGGCGGCAGCACTCGCAGCGGCAGCGCGGCGGAGTGATAGCGCTCGCTGCGGCCCAGGGCATTGAGAACGAGTTCGCCGAGTTCCTGCGCCTCGGCGCTCTCGACGGGAATCTGCAGGTTGCGCTTGGCCCTGGCGGCGAGGTCACCGGCCGACACGCGCCCGTCGATCCATTGCGATTGCTCGAGGCGACCTCGGCAATACTGGATCTCGGCAGGGGTCAGCACATCGGGAATCTGGACAAGCATGGCGTTTGAGACGATGAGACGGTGAGACGGAAAGGCGGTGAGGGCCGGCTGTCCGGCCGGCCCGGGGTACTTCAGCTTAGAACGTCATGCCGACGTTCAGCAGGAACGTGCGGCGCGAGGTCGGCACGGCACGCACGGCACCGAACGACGACTGGTAGTTCAGGTGGTTCGTGAGATTGTAGCCGTTCAGGGAGATGCGGTACTTGCCCTGCTTGTAGCCGATCATGGCATCCAGCGAGAAGTTGTCCGGCATCTTGGTGGTATTCGCCGAATCCGCCCAGTAGCCGGTCGCGTACTGCAGGCCGCCGCCGATGGTCAGTTGGCCCGGCACCGGCAGGATCGAGTGGGGGATGTCGTACGCGGTCCACAGCGTGACGTTGTGACGTGCCACGCCCGGTGCCACATTGCCCACCGTGGAAGCGGTGGAGGCCGACGTGACCTCGCCGTTCAGGTAGGCGTAGGCCACGTTGGCGGTCCAGCCGCCGACGATGCGCCCGCTCAGGCCCAGTTCCAGGCCACGGATGCGGCGGCCTTCGCCTGTATCGGAGAAGCCGTTGGTGATGTCGCCGGTGGTCGGGTCCACCGTGTAGGCGTTGGTCTTCTTGGTCTGGAAGAGGGCACCGGTCACGCCCAGGCGCTTGTCCAGGAAGTCGAGCTTGGCGCCCACTTCGATGGTGTCCGCGCGTTCCGGCTCGCTGTTGACGCCGTTCTGCGGCACTTCCGAGGCCACGCCGCCTACCGCCACGGCGATGTCCGTGCCCACCGGGCGATACGTGCGCGAGAACGACGTGTAGAACATGTAGTCCTTGGTCGGCTCCCAGATCGCGCTGATGGCCGGGCTCAGCTTCTTCGAGTCGGCGGCGCCGCCCAGCGACGAGGCGCTCGTGGCGTACTCGCTGCGGAAGTAATCCCAGCGCAGGCTGCCGAGCACCGAGATCTGTTCGGTCAGCCAGACGCGATCGTTCATGAACACGCCGACGTCGATGGCGTTGGCATCGCGCGTGCTGTTGTAGGCCACCGTGGCGTTCGGGCTGTTGTAGAAGACCGGGTTCACCACCGTCTGGTTGTTCATGCGGCCGGTCCACGTGCCCTGGTCGCGGTGATCGCGCTGGTACATGGTGTCCAGGCCGACCATCGCCTTGTGGCGGAAGCTGCCGGTATGGAACTCGCCCTTGGCGCTGAGCACATTCTGGATGCCCCAGCCGCGCTGCAGGTAGCTCGAGCCGCCGCCGGCACCGTAGGACAGGGCCACGTTGCGGCCCGCCATCAAAGACTGGAGGTTGGCGTAGGACAGGGCGGCCGGGGCGGTCGACGAGAAGTCGCGCTCGTAGAAGCTGAAGCGCGTGTCGTTGCTGATGGTGATGCCGTTGTCGAGGCGCGTGAAGAAGTTCGACGAGACGATGTGCGCGTCGGTGGTGTCGCGGTCGGTGTTGCGGATATACGAGGTGGACGACGAGATGCCCGGCACGCCGTACTGCGTCAGCGGGCGATAGATGCCGTCGGCACCGGCCGCGACGGGCACGCCGTAGTCCGGCGCGCCGCTGCGGTGCAGGTAGGAGTAGTTCAGGTGCCATTCGGTGCTGGTGCCCAGACCCGTGCCGAAGTCGATGGCCACGCCGCGACGGTCGTCGTCCACGTGATCGCGATCGGCCACGCGGCCGTTCTGGAACACGCCGTTCACGCGCAGCGCCGTCGTATCGTTCAGTCGGAAGTTGCTGTCCAGCGTGGTGCGATAGGTCGCGTCCGTGGCGAAGCCCTGGTCGATGCTGGTGCTGGTGTTCAGGTTGGCTTTCTTGGTGGTCTGGTTGATCAGGCCACCGATGTTGCCCACGCCGAAGCTCTCGCCGGACGGGCCCTTGATGACTTCCACGCTCTCGGTATTGAACGCGTCGCGCTTGTAGGCGCCGAAGTCGCGCAGGCCGTCGACGTAGATATCGCCCTTGGCCGACAGGCCGCGAATGCGGAACTGGTCGCCGTTCTGGCCGCCGTTGCCTTCCCCGGTGGAGATGGTGATGCCCGGCACGTTCTTCAGGATCTGCTCCAGCGACGTGGCGTGCTGCTGCTCGATGATCTCCTGCGGCACCACGTTGATGGTCTTCGGCGTTTCCTTGACCGTGTCCTGCAGGCGGGAGATGCCCAGCGTCGCCTCGTTGGTGTTGCGCGAGGACTGGCCGACCACGGTTACCGGGGGCAGGACGTTGCTGGGCTTGGCCGTGCCGGCGGGCGCGTCTTCCTTGCCTGCCGTCTGGGCGTGGACGGCCAGCGGCAGGGTGGTGGCGGTCATGACCAGGCCTGCGGAGGCGCCCGAGACCAGCAGGCGGATCGCGCCCGATATTGCTTTTTGTTGCACTGTGACTCCAGCTTGATTGACAACGGACTTGACGTTCTGCCGTGCCCAAACTGGACCAGAGACCTTCCCCGTCAGAAGGTGGAATGCACATCGCCGCCGATAAGGCGGGCACTAGTCATCACGTCAAAATGAGAATGATTAGCATTTAATGTTGTCCGGGTTTGTTCGATTGTGGCGAAATGTTGCAGCGCTGTGAAAAGCGACGGCGGCGGGCCGGCGCCTAGTTCGGCAGTTCGATCACCGCACGCAGGCCGCCTTCCCGGCGATTTTGCAATGTGACGTCTCCGCCATGTGCGCGAATGCAGGAGCGGGCGATGGCCAGCCCGAGGCCCAGGCCGCCCCCCATTCCACCCGTGTCCATGCTGCGTGCGGAGTCCAGCCGGGCAAACGGCTCGAAGACCCGGCCCAGATGTTCCGGCGCAATGCCGGGGCCGCTGTCGTCGACCTCGATCCGCAAGGTCTGGCCCAGCGTGTCCGCCAGGACCGTGACGCACACGGCGCCGTAGCGCGCGGCGTTGTCGATCAGGTTGTTCAGCGCGCGCTTCAGATGCACGGGGCGGCAGCGGTAGAACGCCGCCGTATCCACGTGCGCGCTCCAGGCGACGTCGCGGCCCTGGATGCGGTGGCTGTCCACCACGTCGCCAACCAGTTCCCCGATCGGCACGTCCTGCGTGGCCTCCTGCAGGGCATCGTCGCGGGCAAACTGCAACGTTTCCTCCACCATTACGCTCATTTCCTCGAGCGTCTGGATCATGGCCTCGCGCAGTTCGGCATCGTCGATCAGCTCTACCCGGATGCGCAGCGAGGTCAGCGGCGTCCGCAGGTCATGGCCGATGGCGGCAATCATCTGCGTGCGCCCGTTGACGAAGCGCACCAGGTTCTCCTGCATGTCGTTGAATGCCTGGGTGATCTCGCGCACGCCGCTCAGCCCGTCCGGCCGGGGCAGCACCACCTGTTCGCCCCGGCTGACGCGCCGGGAGGCTTCCGTGAGCAGCCGGAGCGGCCGCATGATGCGCCGCCCGAACAGCAGCGCAATGAGCGCCGTGGGCAGCATGCCCACCAGCAGCGAGAAGGTCAGCACCCGGCTCCAGTGGGCGGGCAGCATGGTGGGCCAGTGCCGGCTCTCCAGCCATTGCCCATCGGCGAGTTTGAGATCGACATCGAGCGCCCACGCGTGTGTGCCGCGGAATTCCCGCTCCAGCCAGTTGCTGTTGCCGGCCACACGCTGGGCGGATTCCACCTGCCGCAGATGCACCTTGACCGACCCATCGGCCGGCAGCTTGAGCAGGGTGCGCAGCCGCTGCGCCAGCGCGCGTTCCTGGTCGCTCGGCTCGGCGATATCGGCGGGATCGGCATGATCGGGGCGCGGCGCGGTGGCCAGCCGGAACGTGGAATCCGGCAGGCTGATGTCCTCCAGCAGCATGTCCGGATCGGCCGAACGGCCCACCGCGCGGTAGGCGGACTGGATCCGCGTCTCGATCGAGCGGACGTACAAGGGGTGGATGGTCTCGTTGTCGGCACGCCACCAGGACAGCACCAGCACGGCGATGACATGGGCGGCCAGCATCGCCAGCAACCACAACGCCACGAGTTGCCCGGACAGGCTGCGCGGCAACCACTTCATGATTTTTCGACCGTGACCCGGGTGGCGAGCAGGTAGCCGTCGCCGCGCACGGTTTTCAGCATGGCCGGGCGCCGGGGGTCGCATTCCAGCTTCTTGCGCAGCCGGCTGATCTGGCTGTCGATGCTGCGATCGAACGCCACCGTGTCGGTGCGCTGGGTCAGGTCCAGGATCTGGCTGCGGCTCAGCACGCGGTTGGGGTGCTCCAGCAGGGCGCGCAGCAGGTGATATTCGGCGGTGCTGAGCGGCACTTCCTCGTCGGAGGGATTGCGCAGTTCGCGGGCGCGGGTGTCGAGGGTCCAGCCGCTGAAGAGGAAACGGACTTCGGAAGGCGCCGGCGCGCGCCAGGCATCGGCGGGCGGTACGGGGGCCTGGTTACGGCGCAGCACGCTGCGGATCCGGGCCACCAGTTCGCGGGGGTCGAACGGCTTGACCACGTAGTCGTCCGCGCCAATTTCCAGCCCGGCGATGCGATCCGCCTGATCGGTCACGGCGGTCAGCAGGATCACCGGGGTGCGCAGATGTTCGGACACATAACGGCACAGCGACAGGCCGTTCTCGCCGGGCAGCATCACATCGAGCACGATGAGACTGAAACTGCGCTCCTCCAGCCGTTCGCGCATGGCCCGCCCATCCTCCACTGCCTCGACTTCAAAGTCGAAGCGGCGCATATAGGTGGCTAATGGGTCACGTATGTTCTTGTGGTCGTCGACCAGGAGGATGCTGGGGCGTACATCCATGGCAGGGCAGTACTAAATAAGAATCATTCTATTTTACCGCAAAGCCGCTAGCGTTCCCGGAATCGTCTACGCCAAAGCTGTTGTTTGTGCGCGAAGCGGCGGCGGCGCGCTTGCCGGGGGCTTGCCCATCTTTTAAGATTGGAACAATTCTCATTTGTGTTTGGCTGCGCCAGGCATTTCACTCCAGAGGGCGCATGGCTGCCGCCGCTGAACCCGCAATCCAGGAACACGTCGACGCGCTCTACCAGGGCCACCACCGGTGGCTGCAGGGATGGCTCGGTCGCAAGCTTGGCAATGCCTGCGATGCGGCCGACCTCGCGCAGGACGTCTTCGTGCGCCTGCTGTGCCGGCAGCCCTGCGAGGTGCAGGAGCCGCGCACCTACCTGAGCGCCATCGCCAACGGTCTGGTGATCGACCTGTGGCGGCGCCGGGAACTCGAGACCGCCTGGCTCGAGACCCTCGCCCAACTGCCGGAGGCCCACGCGCCATCCCCGGAAAGCCGGCTCCAGTTCCTCGAAGCCCTGATCGCCATCGACCGCATGCTCGATTCGCTGAAGCCCAAGGTGCGCACCGCGTTCCTGTGGGCGCAGCTCGAAGGGCTGACTTGCCGGCAGATCGGGGAGCGCATGGACGTCTCGCTGGCCACCGCCGAGCGCTACGTCGCGGCGGCGCTGCGGCAGTGCTACGCCATGCGTTTCGATGTCTGAGGCCGACGCGCCATCCATTCCCCTGCCTATCGTCGATCGCGCGATCGACTGGGCGGTCAAGCTCAACTTTGGCGAGCCCGACCCCGCCGCGCAGCGGGCGTTCGAGCAATGGCTGCAGGCGGACCCGCTCCACGGCGCGGCATGGCGGCGCATCCAGTCGATGCGGGCGGAGTTTTCCGGCGTGCCGTCCCGGCTGGCCCTCGATACCCTCCAGTCCGCCGATGCCCTCCGGGCCGCGCGCGCCCGCAAGCGCCGTCAGGTACTCCGCGTGATGGCACTGGCAGGCGTGAGCGTTGTTGCCGCGTCCGGCGTGCGCGAGCTGGCGCCCTGGGAGCGCTGGGTGGCGGACGCGAGTACCGCCACGGGTGAGCAACGAACGCTGCGGCTGGCGGACGGCACCACGCTGGTCTTGAACACAGATACCGCCGTCGGCATCGCGCTGGAGACGGACCGCCGCGTGATCACGCTGCGCCGGGGCGAAATCCTCGTCACGACGGGGCACGACGACCGGCCATTCTGGGTCCGCACGCCATCCGGCAGCATGCGTGCGCTGGGCACGCGGTTCATGGTCCGGCTGGACGGCGACCGCTCCCGCGTCAGCGTGCAGGAGGGCGCCGTGGCGCTGCATCCGGGTGGCGGCGGGGCCGGCGACATCGCCCGGCCGGGCACCACGTGGTGGCTGGCCGAGGACGCCGTCGCGCTGGCCCCGGCCCAGCCGTTCGCGGCCGATGGGTGGGCGGAAGGGGTGATCGCCGGCAACGACATGCGCCTTGCCGATGTGCTCGCCGAACTCGCGCGCTACCGGACCGGGCGCCTCGTCTGCGATCCACGGGTGGCCAACCTGCGGGTGTCCGGCGCCTATCACGTCGACGATACCGATAGGGCGCTGGCCTTCCTGTCCCAGACCTTGCCGGTCAGGGTGTCCTATCGCACCCGCTTCTGGGTCGTGGTGGGGCCGCAAGATGGCAGTGGCGGCTAGCCGCGGCCGTCTCGCTAAAAAAATCAAGAAATGTTGAGGGGATCTGGATTCTCGTCCGGCCTGTTCTTCAGGAACTCCATTCATACCGGAACAGGGAATCATGCTCGTCAACCGTCTTGCCACCATCGTCCGTACCCCCCGCCTTGCCAGCGCGCCGCAGCTTACGCCGCTGACACTGGCCGTGCACAGCGCCGTCCTGTGTCTTGGCCTGATCACGGGGGCCGCGCAGGCTCAATCGCCGGCCGCCGCTCCAACAACCGCCCCGACCACCGCACCGACCGCCGCCCCGGACGCGCCGACGCTGCCGGCCGTCACGGTCTCCGCCAGCACCGAGGGCGACCTGCCGCCGGCCTACGCGGGCGGTCAGGTGGCGCGCGGCGGGCGCATGGGCATGCTGGGCAACAAGGACGTGCTGGACACGCCGTTCGCCACCACCAACTACACGTCGCAGCGCATCGAGGACCAACAGGCCGTGACGCTGGCTGACGTGCTGAACAGCGACCCTTCGGTCCGCTTCACCGGGCAGACTGGTGGCGTCACGGACTCGTTCTTCATCCGCGGATTCCCGATCAACGAGGGCAATCTGTCCGAGATTGCGTTCGATGGCGTCTATGGCGTGTCGCCGAACTACCACCTGTTCACTGAATATATCGAGCGCGTGGAAGTGCTGAAGGGCCCCGGCGCGCTGCTGTATGGCATGTCGCCGAACAGCGGTGTGGGCGGCGTGGTGAACATCGTGCCCAAGCGCCCGCTGGCCACCGACCTGACGCGCTTCACGCTCGACTACGCCTCCGACGCCCAGGTGGGCGGCGCGGTGGACCTTAGCCGCCGCTTTGGCGAAGAGAAGCAGTGGGGCATCCGCTTCAACGGCCTGCACCGCCAGGGCCCGACCGCGCTGGACAACCAGAAGTCCCGTGCCGAGGTGGCCGCGCTCTCGCTCGACTACAAGAGCGACCGCCTGCGCGCCTCGCTCGACGTGATCGAGCAGTACCAGTGGATCGACGCGCCGACGCGTCCTTTCCTGGTCGCCGCCGGCATTCAGGTGCCCGACGCCCCGGACGGCCGCCGCAACGTGACGCAGCCCTGGGGATGGTGGAAGTCCAACGACATCTCCACGTTGCTGCACGCCGAGTACGACGTGACCGACAACGTGACGATCTTTGCCGACGCCGGCGGCACCCGTTCCGACGTGGCGCGCCTGTCCGACCAGACGCCGACCATCCTGAACAGCAGCGGCGCGACCTCGGCCGTGCCGCAGAACTGGAAGTTCCAGGTCAACCGGTCGACCTTCGATACCGGCGTGCGCACCAAGTTCGACACCGGCCCGGTCCGCCACGCGCTGGCGCTGCAGGCCAACCTCTATATGGACCGGATTGCCAACGCCAACGTGGCCGGCACGCCGGTGCTGTCCAATATCTACGCGCCGGTCGACCGCCCCGAGCAGCACATCGCCACGCCGCAACGGGTGCCGAAGGTGTCGGACTCCACGCTCTCCGGCGTGGCGCTGGCTGACACGCTGAGCGCGCTCGATGACCGCGTCTCCCTGACCCTCGGCCTGCGCTACCAGCAGGTGAAGTCGGGCAACTACAACGCCAGCGGCGTGAAGACCGCTGACTACGACGAGAGCGCGGTCACCCCGCTGGCCGGCATTGTGTTCCGCCCGTGGCAGCAGGTGTCCTTCTACGCGAACTACGTGGAAGGGCTGAGCAAGGGCGACATCGCCCCGGCCACGGCCGCCAACGCCGGGCAGGTGTTCTCGCCCTACAAGACCAAGCAGAAGGAGGTGGGTGTCAAGGTCGACACCGGCAAGATGATGGCCACGCTGGCCGCGTTCCGCATGAACAAGCCCAGCGGCCAGCTCACCGGCACGATCTACAACGTCGACAGCGAGCAGCGCAACCAGGGCCTGGAGCTGACCCTGTCCGGCGAGGTGGTCAAGCACGTGCGCCTGCTGGGCGGCGTGACCTGGCTCGATGCCGAGCTGACCCGCACCAACAGCGCCGCCACGCTCGGCAACCGTCCAGTGGGCGTGCCTACCGTGATGGCCAATGTCGGCGCGGAATGGGACCTGCCCTCGGTGCCCGGCCTGACGCTGACCAGCGCGGTCAACTACACCGGCGGCGAGTACGTCAACCAGGCCAATACGCAGCGCGTGCCGTCCTGGACCACGGTGGACTTCGGGGCGCGCTACCGCACCTCGGTGTATGGCAAGCACACGACCTTCCGGGCCGGCCTGTTCAACGCCTTCAATCGCAACTACTGGTCCGGTGTTGCATCTTATGGAACCATTTCCCTCGGTGCGCCGCGTACCTTCCTGGCTTCGGTTTCCGTGGACTTCTGACGCATCGCCGGGGTGGTCGCTGACCGCCCTCGGCCTGGCCGTCTCCTCCGCGATGTCACTGTCGGCGTATGCCGAGGTGGCGCAGGTGGTCGCGCTGGCTGGCCAGGCCGGAACCTTCTCCATCGCGCCGGGCCCGCTGCACGCCACGCTGCTGCGGTTCGCGCGCGAGACCGGCATCGATCTTTCCTACGACACGGCCCTGCTCGGCGATTTGACGAGCCCGGGCCTGCACGGCACCTACACGATTCCCGATGGCCTGCGTGCGCTGCTCGAAGGCAGCGGCCTGCAGGCCGTGGCGCTGCCCGGCGGCGGATTTGCCGTGCGACGCGTGCCGACGCTGCCGACCGTGACCGTGACGGACGCGGCCCTGCACCCGGGACAGCCGGCGCCCGGGTTTGCCGGCGACCAGATCGCGCGGACGGCGCGCCTCGGCATGCTGGGCGATACGGATGTGATGGACGCGCCCGTGCAGGTCCTCAGCTACACCGACACTGCCATCCGCGACCAGCAGGCGCAAACCGTGGGCGACATGGTGGCGAACGACGCCTCCGTGCGCTTCGCCAGCCAGCCCGGTGGCATCCTTGACGCCTTCACGATCCGCGGCTTCCCCGTGAACAGCGGCAACTTCGGCGAGGTGGCGCTGGACGGCATGTATGGCGTGGCGTCCAACTACCGCGTTTCCACCGGCTATATCGAACGCGTCGAACTGATCAAGGGGCCGACCGGCCTGCTGACGGGCATGGCGCCGGGTGGCAGCGTCGGGGGCAGTCTCAACATCGTTCCCAAACGGGCCACGGACGCCGACCTGACCCGCGTGACGCTGGACTACGCCACGGCCGCGCAGCTGGGCGGCAATCTCGATCTGGGCCGGCGCTTCGGCCCGGGCGGCGCCTTCGGCGTGCGGGTGAACGGCAACTACCGGGCGGGCGAGACGGGGCTGGACAACCAGTCGCGCAATGCCGGCGCCGGCGCACTGGCGCTGGACTATCGCGGCCAGCGCCTGCGCGCGACGCTCGATGTCATCGACCAGTACGAGAAGATCCGCGCGCCGTCGCGGCTGCTGCATATCGTGCCGGGCATCGAGGTGCCCGAGGCGCCCAATGGCCGGCGCAACATCACGCAATCGTGGGAAAACTCGCGTATCCACGACCAGTCGCTGCTGGCCCGGGTGGAATATGACGTGGCCGACCACGTCACGTGGTTCGCCGGCGCGGGGGGCGGGCGGACCCGCGTGGCCCGGCTGTTCGCCATCACGCCGACCATCGTCAACGCAGCCGGCGACGTGCTGGCGTCGGACTCGAACTATCGCTTCAACGTGGCCCGATCCAGCGCGGAGACCGGGCTGCGCGCCCGCTTCGATACCGGCCCGGTGCGCCACCGGCTCAGCGTGGTGGTGAATGCCTACCGGGATCAGCTCGACCGCAATCTGGTGAGCAGCGCCACGATCTCGCAGACGAACATGTACAACCCGGTGCCGCTGCCGGCCCAGGCCATCGACGCCCCGGCGAACGTACCGAAGGTCTCGGAGAACTGGCTCTCGGGCGTGGCGCTGGCCGATACGCTGTCCATGTGGGATGAGCGCGCGCAGCTGACGCTCGGCCTGCGCCACCAGCGTGTGCGGTCGGAAAACTTTCTGCCGACCGGCGGCACGGCGTCCAGCTATGACCAGACCGCGCTGACGCCGATGGTGGGGCTGGTGGTGAAGCCGGCGGATCACGTGTCGCTGTACGCGAACCGGATCGAAGGGCTGAGCCGGGGCGACACCGCCCCCAACAGCGCCAGCAACGCCGGCGAGGTCTTCGCGCCCTACAAGTCGCGCCAGTACGAGGTGGGGGTCAAGGTCGAGGGGCGGCAGATCATCGGCACGATCAGCGCGTTCCAGATCACCAAGCCGGGCGGCCAGATAACGGGGGCGGTGTTCACGGCCGATGGGGCGCAGCGCAACCGGGGGCTGGAGTTCGCCCTGTACGGCACCCCGGTGACGGGGCTGCGCCTGCTGGCCAGCGCCATGGTGCTGGATGCCACGGTCACGGGCAGCACCGCGCCCGGCACGCAAGGCAAGGCGCCGATCGGCGTGGCGCCGCTACAGGCCAATTTCGGGGCGGAATGGGATACCGGCATGCTGCCGGGGCTGACGCTGACCGGCGCGGTGGCCTACACGGGCCACCAGTATGTGGATGCGGAAAACACCCAGCGCATTCCGCACTGGACCCGCCTCGACCTCGGCCTGCGCTATCGGACCACGGCGCAGCGCAAGCCGGTGGTGCTGCGGCTCAATGTCCGCAATGTGCTGAACACGCGCGGCTGGGCGGCGGTGGATGCCTACGGTGGCCTGGCTATCGCAGACCCACGGACCGTGCAGGTGTCGGTCTCGATGGACTTCTGAGGACGCTAGCGACGACAGCGACGACAGCGGCAAACCGGGCCGGGGCGTTGCCGCCCGGGCCCGGTTGCGCGTGTCGGAGGTACTGTCAGTGCCCTCGGTGCTTCAGTGCGGCATGGAAGCCTGCCAGGACGTCGGCGTGCGCCTTTTCATCCACTTGGAGGCCCGCTTCGCGCATGGGGTTCGTCTCGTCTTTTCTTCAAAACGAGGAACAGTTACATTTCAATTCACCCGTTCCCACCCCGGCTCCGGCGCCATGCCGCGAGCCCGACATCTGCCCTCCATGCCGCCGAAGTTTCTGTTCCTGCTTGCTGTGTTTCCTGCCTATCAGATCTGGGACATCTGGCAACTGCATGGCGCGGTCGGCGTCAACTACCACCTCTTGGCCGAGACGGCAGCTACCGTCGTGTTCCTGTGGATCCTCACCGTCGTCTGGCGCGAGCGTCGCCGGACCGCGCGGGAACTGGCCGAGCTGAAGACCTCGCGGCTGGCCGGGGAGCGCGCGGCGCAGGAGCGCGATGCCACGGCGCGCCAGTCGACCCGGGACTTCCTGAAGCAGATGCAGGCCCAGTTCGAGGCATGGCGGCTGACGCCAGCCGAGAAGGAGGTGGCGCTGCTGCTGGTGAAGGGGCTGTCGCTGGAAGCGATTGCGGGGCTGCGGGAGAGCGGCGCCAAGACGGTGCGCCAGCATGCCGCGAACATCTATGCGAAGGCCAAGCTGGAAGGGCGCCATCAGCTGGCGGCTTACTTCCTGGAAGACTTGATGGCGCCAGTCACGGTGGACTGAGCCAGCCGCCAGCCAACTACCTTAGCGGGCGCTGATATCGATGGCGCCATCAGCCTGGCACGCCGCGCAAAGGCCGACCCAGGCGGTCTGGACCAGCGCGTTGGGCGTCAGCCCGTGGCGCAGCAGGCGCCGGTTTTGCAGCGAGATCAGCGGGTCGTCGTGGATTTCCTCGATCCGCCGGCATTCGGTGCAATAGAAGTGGGCGTGCGCGGGATGGTCGGGCAGCTCGTAGAAGTTGATGCCGCTGCCCGAGCTGGGCACGAAGATCCGGGCCAGCAGGTTCAGGTGGGCCAGTTCATGGATGGCGCGCCGGAAGGTCGAGATGCCGGTGGCATCCGGCAGCCGCGTCATCGCGGCGCAGAGCTGCTCCGGGCTCATATGCCGGACGGGATGCTTGCGCAGCAACAGCAGGACCAGCCGGCGGGAGATCGTCGCAGGCAGGCCGGCGCGCCGCAGTGTCTCGTGGATCCACGCCGCATCTTCCCGCGAGCAGGTGACAGGGAGGGCGCGACCGTCCTCGGTCGGGGTGGACGGCGTCACCTCGTGCTGGAGTTCGGTTCTTCGCGCGGCAGAAACTTTCATCCTCGGGCTACGTGGCATGTCAGGGCGGCCGCGTGGGAACGCGACCAGATCGAGAATGCTAATAAGAACCGCCGCACGCTCGGGGCGGCCGCGGGGCCTTCAGGCACAAATGTCCCGTGGCTGGAGGCCGAAATCCGGCGGTACGGGACAAATAGCCCGGACGATCTGTGACTTAAGCGGCACTTATCGTGCCGCGCCCGATGGCGTGGTACTCGATGCCGGCGGCCGTCATGGCTTCCGGGTCGTACAGATTCCGGCCGTCGACGATGACCGGCGCCTTCAGGCTGGCGCGGATGGCGCGGAAGTCCGGGCTGCGGAAGACCTTCCACTCGGTGGCGATCACCAGCGCGTCGGCGCCCTGCAGGGCGTCCATCTGGGCATCGCAGAAATGCACCCGGGCGAAGCCGCCGGGGATGTCCGCAAGATCCGTCTCGATCACACGGCGCGCCTCGGCCATCGCCACCGGGTCGTGCACGCGCAGCGCGGCGCCGCGCGACACCAGCTCGCGCGCCAGCACCCGCGACGGCGCTTCCCGCATGTCATCGGTATTCGGCTTGAAGGCGAGGCCCCAGATTGCGAAGGTCTTGCCGGTCAGGTCTTCGCCGAAGCGCTTGATGACCTTGTTGGCCAAGACCTGCTTCTGGGCGTCGTTGACGGCCTCCACGGCTTCCAGCACCCGCATCGGCTTGCCGTACGAGGTGGCCGTGCGCATCAGCGCCTGCACGTCCTTCGGGAAGCACGAGCCGCCGTAGCCGGCGCCGGCGTACAGGAAGCTGTAGCCGATGCGCGGGTCGGAGCCGATGCCGAGTCGGACCAG
>NZ_JBFTSH010000008.1:0-260497 GCF_056399925.1 Cupriavidus sp. 01L43 | reverse complement strand
TGCAACACGACCTTCGCCCTGAGCGCGATGCTGGAAGGTGACTACGAGATCTACATGGTGGCCGACGCCTCGGGCGGCACGACCAAGGAAGCGCACGACTACGCCATGCAGCGCATGATCCAGGCCGGTGTGGTGCCGGTGACGTGGCAGCAGGTGCTGCTGGAATGGCAGCGCGACTGGAAGAACAAGGAAACCTACGACGCCGTGACCGGCCTGGCCAAGCAACACTCGGGCGCCTACGGCATGGGCATCGACTACGCCTACACGATGGTCCACAAGGCTGCGCAGCGCACGCAGACGCCGCACGCGTCGATCGCCCCGGTGCATGCGCCGGTCATCGAGCGCTGATCGTCGGCCCCATCCCGGGCGCCCCGAACCGCCAGGACAGCCGCTGCGCGGCCTGGCGGACCAGTGCGGCGGTGTCGCTGTCCGTGGCGCTGTCGAAGCTGCCGCTGCTGCCCATCACCGCAATGACGATGGCCAGCGCCCCGGTATGGTCGAAGACCGGCGCGGCCAGCGTGTCGATGCCGGGCACCGGCTTGCTGACGGCGTTGTCGATCCCTGTCGCTTTCACTGCCTTCAGCCGGTTGGCATAACCCGCCGGCGTCCCGCCCGGGGTGCCGGCCATGCGGATGGCGTCCTGCGCCAGCGCGCCGGCCAGTACATCGGCCGGCAGATGGGCGGCGAAGGTCCGCCCGATCGCCGTGTTGACCATCGACAACACCGTGCCAACCCGCAGGCTCACATGCTGGGGTCGCGCCGCTTCCTCCAGCCGGATCACGGTGGGCCCCAGCGGGCCAAGCACCGCCATCGCCACAGACAACCCGGTGGCATGGGCCAGGGCGATGATCTCCGGCTCGGCCTCCCGGGTGGGCGACAGCCGCTGCAGCGCCACCAGCCCCAAATCCAGGCTCAACGCCCCGGCCACGAAATCCCCCGATGCATTGCGCGACAGCAGCCCGATCTTCTGCAGGCTGACCAGATGCGGAAACGCCTTGGCCGGCACCATGCCGGCCGCGCGCGCCAGTTCGCCCAGCGGCAGGGGCCGTCCGGCCGCGACCAGTGCCATCAGCAGCTGCCCCGTGTTGTCGAGCGACTGGATGCCGCGCTGCGGCTTGGCGCCGCCGGGGAGCGTGTCGTCGTTCATGCGGGCGCCTTGTCGATGTTGACGGCGATGGCGGAGGCGATGTCCTCCGCGGCGTCGCGCAGGGCGGCGGCCACCGGGCCGGTCCAGTCCACGTCGATGCCGCCCGTGGAGCCGATCACCGTCAGCACCAGCCGTAGCGCGCCATCGCCATCCCGCAACGGCACGGCGAGGCTGCTCACGGCGGGGCTGGGCGAGTCGATGCTGCGCTCCATGCCGCGCGCGCGGATGTCCTCTAGCTGATGCAGGAAGGCGGGCAGGTCGGCGCCCTGCGGATGCTGCCGCGCCCAGATGTCCTGCCAGTGCCCGGGCGGCTGGAACGCGCAGTAGGTGCGGCCGGTGGCCGTGGCGGCGAGCGCCATGACCGTGCCGACGTGCAGGTTCACATGCAGCGGCGTGCCGGCGTGGGCGTAATGGACGATGGTCGGCCCCTGTGGCGTAGGCAGGCTGATCGCCACGCTGAAGCCGATGCGCGCGGCCAGCGCCTGCACGCGCGGCACGGCGGCGCGATAGGCCGGATCGTGGTCGAGGTGGAGCATGCCGAGCCGCAGCGCCAGCGGGCCGGGCTCGTAGTAACCGTCGATATGGTCGCGCTTGATCAGCCCGAGCCGCGTCAGGCTGACCAGATAGGTGTGCGCCTGCGCCGGCGCCAGTTGGGCGGCGGCGGCGAGGTCGGCCAGCGACATCGGCCGGCGCGCGTCGGCCAGCGCCCGCAGCACGCGGCCGCCCACCTCCACGCTCTGGATGCCGCGCTGCGTGCGCTCGGTGCTGTCGGCGCTATCGGTACTGTCGATGCTGTCGATGCTGTCGATGGGTGGGGCCATGCGGCGTCTGCCCGGGGTCCATGCTGGGGAAGCCCAGATAGTAATGGAATCCCTCCGGGAAACCATCCGCAGATCATGCCGCCCGGCGTACCATGCCTGCTTCATTGACAACCAGAGGTTGGCAACGCATGGACAAGGCCAGGGTGTTGACGCTGTTCCTGGGCGTGGTGCGCGCCAAGAGCTTCGCGCGGGCGGCCGTGGAGGCCGAGGTCACGCCGCAGGCGGTCAGCAAGGCAGTGCGCACGCTCGAGGAATACCTCGGCGTGCGGCTGTTCCATCGCACCACGCGCAAGCTGAGCCTGACCACCGAGGGCGCCCGGCTGTTCGAGCTGGCCGAGCCGGGCATGCGCCAGCTTGACGAGGCGCTCGAGCAGGTGCGCAGCAGCCGCAGCGAGGACGACGGCATGGTCCGCGTGACCGCGCCGCACTCGGTGGGCGCCCGCGTGCTGGTGCCGCTGATCCGGGCCTTCCGGGAGGAATACCCGGGCATCACCTTCGATGTGGTGCTCACTGACCTGTTCACCGATCTGGTCGAGGCGAAGATCGACATCGGCTTCCGCGCCGGCACCAGCCCCGGCCAGAACCTCGTCGCCCGCAAGCTGTGCGACCTGCCGCTGCTGATCTGCGCCGCCCCCGAATACCTGGCTCGCCATGGCACGCCGGACTCGCTCGACGCCCTGCGCAGCCACGCCTGCACCGGCTTCCGCCGGGCGGTCACGGGCCGGCTGCTGCCGTGGGAGCTGATGGTCGATGGCGATCTCGTCTACCTGGAGGTGCCGGCCGTGGCCACCTTCAGCGATGTGGAGACCGAGATCGAGGCGGTGCGCGCCGGCATCGGCATCGGGCAGCTACAGGCCTACATGGTGCAGGCCGATCTGGCGGCCGGTCGGCTGGTGTCGATCCTGCCCGCCTACCGCAGCAACAACGTCGGCCTCTATATGTATTACCCGCACCGCACCCACGTGCCCGCGCGGGTGCGCCGGTTCATCGACTTCGTGATGGCGGCCAGCCAGGAGACGCTGCCGGCGCTGGCCGGGGAGGGGAGTAACGGCGGGTAGGGAGTTTCCCGGACGCCGCCACAGCGGCATGCGGTCTGGCGGGTGATTTAGCAAATGACAATTCGATTTGCCATTGACTAAGATTGGTCGGCTTCCTAAGCTTGGCCTATCCCCCGTATCGAGACCGACATGGCAAAAGCATTCGCATCCCAGGCCGACCTGGAAGCCAAGCAGATCACCTTCACCCAGTTGTCCGAGAACGCCTACGCCTACACGGCCGAGGGCGACCCCAACTCGGGCGTGATCATCGGTGACGACGGCGTGCTGATCGTCGACACCACCGCCACCCCGGCGATGGCGCAGGACCTGATCGCCCGCATCCGCCAGATCACCGACAAGCCGATCAAGTACGTGGTGCTCTCGCACTATCACGCGGTGCGCGTGCTGGGCGCGTCCGCGTACTTCGCCGAAGGGGCGCAGCAGGTCATCGCCAGCCGGGGCACCTACGAGATGATCGTGGAGCGCGGCGAGGCCGACATGAAGTCCGAGATCGAGCGCTTTCCGCGCCTGTTCGCCGGCGTGGAGACCGTGCCGGGCCTGACCTGGCCGACGCTGGTCTTCGACAAGGAGATCACGCTGTTCCTCGGCAAGCTGGAGGTGCGCATTGCCCATCTGGGCGCCGGCCACACCAAGGGCGACACCGTGGTCTGGCTGCCGCAGCAGAAGGTGCTGTTTTCGGGCGATCTGGTCGAGTACGACGCGGCCTGTTACTGCGGCGACGCCCAGCTCGCCCAATGGCCGGCTACGCTCGACGCGCTGGCCGCGCTGCAGCCGCAGAAGCTGGTGCCGGGCCGCGGCCCCGCGCTGACCACGCCCGCCGATGTGGCCAAGGGCATCGCCTACACCAAGGACTTCGTCACCACGCTGCTGCAGGCCGGCAAGGAGGCCGTGGCGGACCGTATGGACCTGAAGGCCGCCATGGCGCACACGCGCAAGTCCATGGACCCGAAGTTCGGCCAGGTGTTCATCTACGAGCACTGCCTGCCGTTCGATGTCTCGCGCGCGTTCGACGAAGCCGCCGGCATCACCCATCCGCGCATCTGGACCGCCCAGCGCGACCAGGAGATGTGGGCCGCGCTGCAGGACTGAGCCATGGCCACGGACGCCATCGACCCGGATTACCAGCGCCAGCAGTACGCCTACACCCCGTGCGCGGAGCAGCGCCCGGGCCATGCCGCCGGCGCGCCGCATCCTGTGGTGGTAGTCGGGGCCGGCCCGGTCGGGCTGGCCACCGCCATCGACCTCGCCCGGCATGGCGTGCCGGTGGTGCTGATCGACGAGGACTGCACGCTCTCCACCGGCTCCCGCGCCATCTGCTTCGCCAAGCGCACGCTGGATATCTTCGACCGCCTCGGCTGCGCCGGGCGCATGGTCGAGAAGGGCGTGCGCTGGCACCTCGGCAAGGTCTTCCTGCGCGACAGCCTGGTCTACGCGTTCGACCTCCTGCCCGAGTCCGGCCACCAGCGCCCGGCCTTCATCAACCTCCAGCAGTATTACGTCGAGGGCTATCTGCTCGATCTGGCGCGCGCGCTGCCCCTGATCGACATCCGCTGGAAAAGCCGCGCGGTGAACCTGGAGTCGCGCGATGACCACGTGGCGCTGACCGTGGAGACGCCCGACGGCGGCTACACGCTGTGCGGCCGCTACGTAGTGGCTGCCGACGGCTCGCGCAGCGGCCTGCGCAAGCTGATGGGGCTGGAGAGCCACGGCCATACCTTCCGCGACCGCTTCCTGATTGCCGATGTGAAGATGGAGGCCGCGTTTCCGCCCGAGCGCTGGTTCTGGTTCGATCCGCCGTTTCATCCGAACCAGTCGGTGCTGCTGCACCGGCAACCGGACAACGTCTGGCGCATCGACTTCCAGCTCGGCTGGGATGCCGACCCGGTGCTGGAGAAAACGCCCGAGCGCGTGATCCCGCGCGTGCGGGCGCTGCTCGGCCCGGATGCGAAGTTCGAGCTGGAGTGGGTCAGCGTCTACACCTTCTCCTGCGTGCGCATGGACCGCTTCCGCCATGGCCGGGTGCTGTTCGCGGGCGATGCGGCGCATGGCGTCTCGCCGTTCGGCGCGCGCGGCGCCAACAGCGGCGTGCAGGATGCCGAGAACCTCGCCTGGAAACTCGCCTATGTGCTGGCGGGCCGCGCGCCGGACAGCCTGCTGGACTCCTACGCCAGCGAGCGCGAGTTCGCCGCCGACGAGAACATCCGCCATTCCACGCGTTCGACTGATTTCATCACCCCCAAGAGCGCCGTCAGCCGCACCTTCCGCGACGCCGTACTCACGCTGGCGCGGGACCATGGGTTTGCCCGGCAACTGGTGAACAGCGGGCGGCTCTCGGTGCCGGCGGTACTGCACGCATCGCCGCTCAATACGGCCGATGGCGACGGCGAGGCCTTCGCCGGGGCGATGGTGCCGGGCGCGGCCTGCGCCGATGCTCCGGTATGCAGCATGAGCGGTGAACCGTGGCTGCTGCCCCGGCTGGGCGACCAGTTCGTGGCGCTGATCTTCGGCGCGCCGGCCGGGCTCGATGCCGCGACCCGCCGCGCGCTGCAAGCCTTGCAGCAGGGCGCGGCGCCGCTGCGGCTGGTCTTCGTGACCGACGCGGCCATCGCCGCCTCCGCCGATCCGTGGCCCGGCGCCACCGTGGTCCGTGACGTGGAAGGGCTGGCCGCCCGCCGCTACGACGCCCGCGCGGGTACCTGCTACCTGATCCGCCCGGACCAGCACGTCTGCGCGCGCTGGCGGACGGTGGATGCGGCGCGCGTCGGCGCTGCGCTGGACCGGGCCATCGGTCAGGCGGGGCAGGGCCGGCCAGCGGTGGCCCCGGCTCCCAAGCCGATGGCGATGGCGTGACTTGCCGCCCGTCGCGACAATCAGGAGACCCGCCGATGCCCCTCAACACCGCGCCGAACCTCGCGCGCCCCGACGATTTCTACGAGGCGCTGATCGACATGCATCGCGACCTCGACGACGCCGCCAGCCAGGCCGCCAACGCCCGGCTGATCCTGCTACTGGCCAACCATATCGGCGATCACCAGACGCTGCTCGAAGCTCTCGCGCTGGCCCGCGAGGCGCCGTAGGGCACCCCCGGTCGCCCTTGGGGCCGTCCGGACGCGTTAGGCGTTACCATGGCAGCACCGACCACAGGGAAGGAGTTCGTCATGCCGAGCCGTTGCCTTGCCGCAGTGAAGTGCCATGCCGTCGTTCTCCTCGCGCTGGGTGCCTGCCTCCCGGCCTATGCCCAGAATCCGCCCCAGCCCGGCGGCACGGCCGCCATCGACAACGTGATTGGCGATGCCGTGAAGGAAGGCGAGTCGCCCTACCGCCCCATGCCGCGCCCGCCCGGCGCCGCCGCGCCCACCCAGCAGACCATCGACGACGCCGAATGCCAGCAACTGATGGCGCAGATGAACGAGACACCCAAGCGCAGCTACAAGTCAGGCGCGCCGGTGGAAAACAGCCAGGGCAACGACGTGCTGTCCGTCGAGCGCGACCGCAGCCGCCGGCAGTTGCAGAAGACGTTCAAGGAGAAGTGCGGGGCGTAGAACTGCTGCGCCGCAGCATTTCCCGGCCATCCCAACGCTGTGCCACCAACGCCCCGACCCGGGGCGTTTTTCTTTCCGGCTGCCCCGCTTGTGGCTCCCTTCTCGCTCCTTTGTTGCACCATCCCCGGGAATAACACATTTGTTTCATGGTAATCCATGATGGAACACTTGTTGCTCAATGCCTAGCATTGCAACACCTGACGCATCCATTCAAACAGGAGTGTTTTCCATGTCCAAGTCGATTTCCGTCCGCCCGGTGCTGCGCCTGATCGCTGCCGCCGCCGTCCTGGCCACCGCAGCCCCGGCCTTCGCGGTCGACGTGGCCGCCAGCCCGACGCTCACCAAGATCAAGTCGTCCGGCACGATCTCGATCGGGCACCGGACCTCGTCGATCCCGTTCTCGTACTACGACGCCAGCCAGAAGGTGATCGGCTTCTCGCAGGACATCTGCGACCGGGTGATCGATAGCGTGAAGAAGGAAGTGGGCGCGGCCAGCCTGCAGGTGCGCATGGTGCCGGTGACCTCGCAGAACCGGATCTCGCTGGTGCAGAACGGCACGGTGGACCTGGAGTGCGGCGTCACCACGAACCTCAAGTCCCGCCAGCAGCAGGTGGCGTTCTCGACCACGTTCTTCGTGGCCGGCACGCGGCTGCTGGTGAAGAAGGGCAGCCCGATCCATGACTTTGGCGATTTGTCGGGCAAGGCCGTGGTGACCAATGCCGGCACGACTTCGGAGCGGATCCTGCGCAAGCTCAACGACGAGAAGCAGGCCAATATCACCATCCAGAGCGCCAAGGACTACGGCGAGTCCTTCCTGATCCTGCAGTCGGGCCGGGTGGCCGCGTTCATGATGGATGACGTGCTGCTGTCCGGCGCCCGCACGCTGGCGCAGAACCCCGGCGACTGGACCGTGGTCGGCACGCCGCAGTCGTTCGAGGCCTACGCGTTCATGCTGCGCAAGGACGATCCCGGCTTCAAGCAGGTGGTGGACGGCGCCATCAGCGGCCTGATCAAGAGCGGCGAGATCAACACGCTGTACGCCAAATGGTTCGCCAAGCCGGTGCCGCCCAAGAACATCAGCTTCGACCTGCCGCTCAGCGAGCCGATGAAGAAGGCCTACGCCAGCCCCAACGACGAGGCGTTCGAATAAGTCCGAAAGACGGCCGGCTTAGCCGCGCTGGGCGGGCAGGTAGGCGCCGGTGCGGTGGAGCTGGCCCTCGGTCTGCTCCAGCGCGCGGATCGCACCCTTGCCCTTGCGGGCCAGCAGTTGCTCGACCAAGGCCTCGACCATCGCCACGCCAGCCGTGATCGACGGGAAGAAAGATGGGCTGTCGATGGCAAACAGCAGCGTGCAGTCCGCCTCCAGCGCGATGGGCGCCACCGTGCTGTCGGTCAGCGCCACGACCTTGCAGCCGGCCTCCCGCGCGGCGGAGGCCACGCGCAGGCTCTCCTGCGAGTACGGCGCGAAGGCGGTGACCAGCACCACGTCCTTGGCGGTCAGCGCGCGCAGCTCCATCTCCAGCGTGCCGGCGTCGCCGCGCACCAGATGCACCGAACTGCGGAACAGCCGGTAGATATAGTGGAACGTGAACGCGATCGGGAAGCACGAGCGGAAGCCGGCCACGTAGACATTGGGCGCCGCCGCGAGCAGGTCGGCGGCCTGCGGCAGCGTCTCGGCGTTGTTGGCCAGCAGAGCGTCCAGGTTGTGATGCTGCACCTCGATCATCTCGGCCAGCATCCGGTTGGAGCCGCTCTCCTTCACCACCTTGCGCGCCCGCTTGGCGTAGGGCTGCGCGCCCTGGTCGCGCATCGCCTCCATGAACAGCTCGCGCAGGCCCTGCCAGCCTTCGAACCCGAGCGACTGCGACAGCCGCACAAGTGTCGCTGGCTGCACCCCGGCGTTGGCGGCCACCTTGCGCATCGAGTGGAGCGCGATGTCGTGCGGATGGTCGAGCAGGTAGCGCGCGCCGCTCTGGAACTGCGCGCTCAGCGTCGGGAAATCGGCACGGAGCTGGGTCAGCAGGGCATCCAGCGAGAGGGGCGAGGCAGGGGTGGTGTCAGGAGACATGGGCGATGGCGGAACGCGGAATGCAACGATTGTTGCACAGGTCGGCGCCCCGTCCCCACGTCGATTGCTGGATCGAGTGTTTCTTTTTCATCGATCAATGAAACACATGTTGCAAAGAGGGTGCGCTTGTTCCTATACTCGCACCTGATCTCGGCGCCCCGCACAGGACAGCTTCTTCCATCATGACGCACGTATTCCATCGCAATCCCAAGCAAACCATGCCCGTCGCCGTTGGCGGCCAGGGGATCGAGCTGATCGACAGCACCGGCCGCCGTTACCTGGATGCCTCGGGCGGCGCGGCGGTGTCGTGCCTCGGTCACGGCCACCCGCGCGTGGTGGCGGCCATCAAGGCGCAGGTGGATACGCTTGCCTACGCCCACACCTCGTTCTTCACCACGGAAGTCTCCGAGACACTGGCGCGCACGCTGGCCGAGGCCGCGCCGGGGGATCTCGATCACGTCTACTTCGTCTCGGGCGGCTCTGAGGCCGTGGAGGCGGCGCTGAAGCTCGCGCGCCAGTATTTCGTCGAGACCGGCCAGCCGGCGCGCCGCCACTTCATCGCGCGCCGCCAGAGCTACCACGGCAACACGCTCGGCGCGCTGGCGATTGGCGGCAACGCGTGGCGGCGCGAGCCGTTCCTGCCGCTGCTGGTGCCCGCCCACCATGTGTCGCCGTGCTATGCGTACCGCGACCAGGCCGCCGGCGAGACGGACGCCCAGTATGCGCAACGGCTGGCGGACGAACTCGAAGCCAAGATCCTCGAACTGGGGCCGGAGAGCGTGGCCGCCTTCGTCGCCGAAACCGTGGTCGGCGCCACGGCCGGCGCGGTGCCGCCGGTGGGCGACTACCTGAAGCGCATCCGCGCCGTGTGCGACAAGTACGGCGTGCTGCTGATCCTCGACGAGGTGATGTCGGGCATGGGCCGCACCGGCCACCTGTTCGCCTGCGCGGAAGACGGCGTGGTGCCGGACATCGTCACCATCGCCAAGGGCCTCGGCGCCGGCTACCAGCCGATTGGCGCGATGATGTCCACGCGCCGCATCTACGAGGCCATCGTCGGCGGCAGCGGTTTCTTCCAGCACGGCCATACCTATATCGGCCACGCCACGGCCTGCGCGGCGGCGCTCGCCGTGCAGCAGACCATCGCCGAGGACAATCTGCTCGATAACGTGCTGGCGCGTGGCGAGCAGTTGCGCGCGCGGCTGCGCGAGGCGCTGGGCGATCATCCGAATCTGGGCGATGTGCGTGGGCGCGGGCTGTTCGTCGGCGTGGAGTTCGTGGCCGACCGCGCCACCCAGGCCACGCTCGACCCGGCCCGCAAGACCCACGCGGCGCTCAAGCGCACGTGCATGGCGCACGGCGTGCTGGTCTATCCGATGGGCGGCACCGTCGATGGCGTGCACGGCGATCATGTGCTGTTTGCGCCGCCTTTCATCTGCACGGCGGCGGACATCGACAATATCGTGGACCGTTTCGCGCAGGCCGTGCGCGTGGTCCTGCCCGCTTGAGATTGAGATACCCCCATGACTGAAGACATCCTGCGCCGTCCCTTCGCGCTGGCCGTGGCGCCCAACGGCGCCCGCAAGACCCACGCGGATCACGCGCGGCTGCCCATGACCCCGGACGAGCTGGCGCAATGCGCCCGCGAATGCGTGGAGGCCGGCGCCGCCATGATCCACCTGCACGTGCGTCGCGCCGATGGCACGCACAGCCTGGAGGTGGCCGACTACGCGCCGGCCATCGCGGCGGTGCGGCAGGCCGTGGGCGACGCGCTGGTCCTGCAACTGACCACCGAGGCCGTCGGCATTTACCAGCCGGCCCAGCAGATCGCCACCGTCCGTGCGCTGCGCCCCGAGGCGGCGTCCGTGGCCGTGCGCGAACTGGTGCCGGACCCCGCCGCGCTGCCGGTCGCCGCCGAGTTCTTCGGCTGGATGCACCGCGAGCACGTGGTGGCCCAGTACATCCTCTACGACGCCGCCGACGTGCACCGCTACGCCGCGCTGCGCGAAAGCGGGGCGATCCCGGCCGGGCGCCACTGGGTGCTGTTCGTGCTGGGCCGCTATTCGGCGGGACAGAAGTCGACGCCGGCGGACCTGCTGCCGTTCCTCGCCGCGTGGCGCGAGACCGGCCTGGAAGGCACCGGCGTGGAATGGGCCGTCTGCGCGTTCGGCAAGCAGGAAGCCGACTGCGCGGCCACCGCCGTGATGCTCGGCGGCCACGCGCGCATCGGCTTCGAAAACAACATGGCCCTGCCGGATGGCGCTACGGCGCCGGACAATGCGGCGCTGCTGCGCGCCGTGGCGTCGCCGCTGGGCGGGCTGGGCTATGGGGCGATGACGGCCGCGCAACTGCGCGAGCGGTTCGCAGACTGACGACTTTCGCCGTTTCCGCTACGCTGGCGGCTTCATCGTCCCTCACCCCCGGAGCACCGATGTCCCAGCCGCCTGTTTCCCCTGCCACCGCGCCGCTGGCGCGAGACACCGTGCGCGGCTTGCGCGCGTCGCGCATCCGCGAGGTGGCCAACGCGGGCATCGGCCTGCCCGATGTACTGCCGTTCTGGTTCGGCGAGTCGGATCAGGTCACGCCGGCATTTATCCGGGATGCCGCCAGCCAGGCGCTGGCGTCCGGCGCCACGTTCTACACCCACAACCTCGGCATTCCGCCGCTGCGCGCCGCGCTGGCCGGCTATGTGAGCCGCCTGCATGGCGACACGCCGGTCGGCAACGTGGCCGTGACCAGCGCCGGCGTCAACGCGCTGATGCTGGCCGCCCAACTCGTCACCGGCCCCGGCGACCGCGTGGTGGCCGTGACGCCGCTCTGGCCCAACCTCGTCGAGATCCCGCGCATCCTCGGCGCCACGGTGGAGACGGTGACGCTGGACTACGGCCCACACGGCTGGGCGCTCGACCTGGACAAGCTGCTCGCCGCGCTGACGCCGGGCACGCGCGCGGTGATGATCAATTCGCCGAACAATCCCACCGGCTGGGTCATGCCGCGCGCCGCCCAGCAGGCCGTGTTCGACCACTGCCAGCGGCACGGCATCTGGATCATCGCCGACGAGGTCTACGAACGGCTCTACTACGGCCCGGAAGGGACCATCGCGCCGTCCTTCCTCGACATCGCCCCGCGCGAGGCTCGCGTGATTGCCG
The DNA here is from genome assembly GCF_056399925.1 of Cupriavidus sp. 01L43. Classification (NCBI taxonomy): domain Bacteria; kingdom Pseudomonadati; phylum Pseudomonadota; class Betaproteobacteria; order Burkholderiales; family Burkholderiaceae; genus Cupriavidus; species Cupriavidus sp. 01L43. Next base: position 248,712 of record NZ_JBFTSH010000008.1, on the reverse strand, counting down.
TCAATTCGTTCTCCAAGGCATGGCTGATGACCGGCTGGCGCCTCGGCTGGATGGTGCTGCCGGCGGCGCTGATGGACGACCTCGGCAAGCTGGTGGAATACAACACCTCCTGCGCGCCGTCCTTCGTGCAGGAGGCCGGCGTGGTGGCGGTGACCGAAGGCGAGGCGTTCACGCAGGATCTGGTGCAGCGCCTGCGCGGCGCGCGCGATCACCTCGTGGGCGCACTGTCGGCGCTCCCGGGCGTGGACGCCCACGCCCCGGAAGGCGCGATGTACGTCTTCTTCAAGCTGGCCGGCGCGACGGACAGCCTCGCGCTCTGCAAGCAACTGGTGCGCGAAGCCCACCTCGGCCTGGCCCCCGGCAGCGCGTTCGGGGATGAGGGCGAGGGCTTCGTGCGCTGGTGCTATGCGTGTGACGTGGAGCGGCTGGATGAGGGGGTTCGGCGGTTGAGGGGGTTTTTGGCGGCTGGACTTCGCTGAAGCGCTGGCCCTCTCCCCCGGCCCCTCTCCCAGAGGGAGAGGGGAGCTAACCGAGGGCCTATCAAAGGCTGTCTGGGGTCTCCCCTCGCCCGCTTGCGGGAGAGGGGCCGGGGGAGAGGGCAGGCGTGTCAGTCACTCCCACCCCCCGCCCAGCGCCTGCATCAGTGCCGCCGAGTCCGCCAGCCTTGCGGCGGTGGCCTGGGACAGGTCGAGGGCGGCCTGGCGGGATTGGCGCTCGGCGTCCAGCAGGGTGAACTGGCTGACGCCGCCGAGCCGGTATTGCTCCGTGACGATGGCCAGCGTGCCGCGCGTCTGGCGGGCATTGTCCTCGCGGGCCTGGAGCGTGGCGGCGTCGGCGTCGAGCGCGCGCAGGGTATCGGCCACGTTCTGCAGGCCTTGCAGCACCGCCTGCTGGTAGGCGCCGAGCGACTGCTCGTAGGCCGCCTCCTTGGCCCGCTTGCGGGCGCGCAGCTCGCCGCCATGGAACACGGGCTGGACCACGCCGGCCGCCAGGCTCCACACATTCATGCTGCTGAACAGGTCGCGCGCGCGCATCTCCTGCGTGCCGCCGCTGGCCGTCAGCGTGATCTGCGGATAGAGGTTGGCCGTGGCCACGCCGATATCGGCCGATGCCTGATGCAGCAGCGCCTCCGCCGCGCGGATGTCGGGGCGGCGGCGGGCCAGTTCGGCGGGCAGGCTGACGGGCAGGGTCTCGGGCAGGGTCAGGTCGGCGAGGCCGAATTCGGGCAACTGCGCGCTGGCCGGGGTCTGGCCGATGTAGACAGCCAGCTGGTGGCGCGTGACATCGATCTGCTGGGAGAGGCCCGGAATCAGCGCCTGCGTCTGCGCCAGTTCGGCCTGCTGGCGCTGCACGTCCACGCGCGCCACGCCGCCTACCTTGAGGCGCTCGGTCATGATGCCGAGCTGGCGGCGCTGCGCGTCGGCCATCGCCACGGTATCGGCCAGCTGGGCGCGCAGCCCGGCTTCGCGGATCGCCGCCGTCACCACATTGGCGGCCAGCGAGAGCCGCGCGGCCTCGAGTTCGTAGCGCTGGTAATCGACAGCCGCCTGCAGGCCTTCGAGTTCGCGCCGCTGCCCGCCGAAGAGGTCCAGCGCGTAGGAGACCTGCACGCTCGCGTTGTAGAGCGTGAAGGGGCCGGGGCTGGGAAACTGGGTGATGCCGACCGAGGTCAGGTCCACCTGCTGGCGCGTGGCGTTGAGCGAGGCATCGACAGTGGGAAACCGCGTGGCGCCGGTGCGCGCGTTGAGGTTCTCCTGCGCCTCCCGCAGCCGCGCGCGGGCCTGCGTGAGCGTGGGGCTGGCTTCCAGCGCGGCGCGCACGGTGGCGTCGAGCTTGTCGCTGCCGAACAGGGTCCACCATTGCTGGGGCGGGTCGCCGGGCACGAAGGACTGGGACTTGCCCAGGGCCGGCACGGTCGCCACCGGCTGGGGCCCCGGCGTGTAGCGCGCGTCGGGCACGGCATCGGGGGACTTGAAATCGGGGCCGACCGCGCAGCCGGCCAGCGAGAGCAACAGGACAAGCGAGAAGACTCGCATGGCATCCCCTCAGTCGAGCGTGCGCTTGTAGAAGCGCACCGCGATGGTCATGACGATGGCCGTGAACAGCGCCACCGGCCAGACGTTCGGCCACAACTCCAGCCAGCCGCTGCCCTTGAGCAGGATGCTGCGGATCATCCGGTTGAAGTAGGTCATCGGCAGCACGTTGCCGATCCACTGCGCCCACGTCGGCATCCCGGCGAACGGGAACATGAAGCCGGACAGCAGGATGTTGGGCAGGAAGTAGAAGAACGTGAGCTGCACCGCCTGGAGCTGGTTCTTGGCCAGCGAGGACAGCGTGATGCCCACCGTCAGGTTGGCCGCGATGAACAGCAGCGCCGCCAGGTACACGCCCACCACCGAGCCGAGAAAGGGCACCTGGAACACATAACGCGCCGCCAGCAGGATGATGGTGGACTGGATCAGGCCGATGAAGATGTACGGCACGATCTTGCCGGAGATGACCTCCAGCGGCTGCACCGGCGTGGCGAGCAGGTTCTCCATCGTGCCGCGCTCGCGTTCGCGGGTCATCGCCAGGCCGGTCATCATCACCATCGTCATGGTCAGGATCACGCCCATCAGGCCCGGGACGATGTTGTACTGGGTGATGCCCTCGGGGTTGTAGAGGCGCTGCACGTTGACGTCGAAGGCGGGTTTGCCGCCGGCCAGCGGGGCCAGCGCGCCCTTGAGGTCGATGCGCGCCACGCTGACCGGCAGCTGCGCCAGTGCGCCGATCGCCGGGCCGGTGGCCGAGGGGTCGGTGGCGTCGGCCTCGACCAGGATCTCGGGGCGCTCGCCGCGCAGCAGCTTGCGCGAGAAATCGGTGGGGATGCTGACCACGAACTGCACGTCGCCGCGCAGCAGCGCCTCGCGCCCGGCGGCCTCGTCCGGCAGGGTGCGCACCACGCGGAAATAGGTGGTGTTCTCCAGCGCGTGGACGAAGGTGCGCGAGAAGTCGCTATGTTCGGCGACGATCACCGCAGTCGGCATATGGCGCGGGTCGCTGTTGATGGCGAAGCCGAACAGCAGCAGCTGCATGATCGGCAGGCCGACGATCATGCCGAAGGTGATGCGGTCGCGCCGCAGCTGCAGGAACTCCTTCAGCACGATGCTCCACCAGCGCTGGACGGAGAAGCGGGCGTTGGCGCTCACGATTGCCCCTTCGCTGGCTTGGCGGACTTGCCCGGCTGCGCGGCCATGTTGTCCTGCGCGCCGCTCATCATGTGGATGAACACGTCCTCCAGGCTGGTTTCGGTCAGGTGGATGCGGTGATGCGCGCCGGCGTAGCGCTTCAGCGTCTGCTCGAGCTGGCCGGCGTCCTTGCCGGTGACGTGCAGCGCCGTGCCGAAGGCCACGGTCTGGTCCACGCCGGGCTGGCCCTGCAGCTGGGCGGAGAGCGCGGCGAGGTCATCGCCCTCCACGCTCCACGTGGCCAGGTCCTGGCTGGCCACCACCTCCGCCGACGTGCCCTGCGCCAGCAGCCGGCCATAGGCGATATAGGCGAGCTTGTGGCAGCGCTCGGCCTCATCCATATAGTGCGTGCTGACCAGCACCGAGATGCCGCGCGCGGCGAGCTGGTGGAGCTGCTCCCAGAAGTCGCGCCGGGCCTTGGGATCGACGCCAGCGGTGGGTTCGTCGAGCAGCAGCAGCTGGGGTTCGTGCAGCAGGCACGCCGCCAGCGCCAGCCGCTGCTTCCATCCGCCCGACAGCGAGCCGGCGAGCTGCGCGGCACGCGATTGCAGGCCGAGGTCTTCCAGCGCGCGGTCCACGGCCTCGCGGCGATTGGGCATGGCGTAGACGCGGGCGACGAAGTCGAGGTTCTCGCGGATCGACAGGTCTTCCCAGTAGGAAAAGCGCTGCGTCATATAGCCGACGTTGCGCTTGATCTCGGCGGCCTGCTTCAGGATGTCGAAGCCCAGGCAGGTGCCCGAGCCCGAGTCCGGCGTCAGCAGCCCGCACATCATGCGGATGGAGGTGGTCTTGCCGCTGCCGTTCGGGCCGAGGAAGCCGAAGATCTCGCCGCGCGCCACCTGCATGGTCAGGTCGTTGACCACGTGCTTGTCGCCGAAGCGCTTGTTCAGCCCCTTGACGTCGATCGCCAGCGCGCCGTTGGCGCGATCCTCGGTGCCGTTCATGACTGCGCCACCTCCACGGGCTGGCCGGGGCGCAGCTTGGGGGCGTCCTCGGGCGTGGGGCGGGCCTCGATCAGGAAGACCAGCTTGCGGCGCGTTTCGTTGCTGTAGATGACGGGCGGCGTGAACTCGGCCTCGTTCGACACATAGGTGATCTTCGCTGCGACAGGCGCCGCGCAGCCGTCGCAGCGGATCTGCACCGACTGGCCGTTCTTCAGCGCGCCCACCGCCGCCTCGGGCACGTAGAAGCGCACCTTGACGTTGCCGGGCGGCAGCATGCGCACCACGGGGCTGCCGGCAGGCACCCATTCGCCGGGGCGGTAGGGCACGTCGTAGACCAGTCCGGCCGCCGTGGCGTTGACCGACTTGCGCGAGAGCTTCCATTCGGCCTGCGCCAGCGCGGCACGCGCGGCCTCTACCTGGGCCTGCTGGGCGGCGAGCTGGTCCTTGCGGCCGGGCAGGCGGGCCACGTCGATGTCCCGTTGCAGTTCGCGCACGCGCGCCGCGTCCGCATCGGCGGTGGCGCGGGTCTCGTCCAGCTGCGCGCGGGAGATGCCGCCGATCTCGAACTGCGCCTCGTCGCGCTTGCGCTGGGCCGCACTGCGCGTGGCCTGGGCGCGGGCCTGCGCGAGCTGGGCCTGGTTCACGGCCACTTCCACGGGCCGCTTGCCGATCTGGATATCGGCCAGTTGCGCCTCGGCCACGCGCACCTGCTCGGCGGCCTGCTGGCGCGCGGCGCGTTCGTCGTCGGATTCGAGCACGAACAACGGCGCGCCGTCGGCGACCTGCTGGCCGCGATCGACGGTCAGCTTTTCCAGCCGCCCCGCGAAGGGCGACGCCACGGCGACGAATTCGCCCTCGACATAGCCTTGCCAGGTGACGGGCTTGTCGTTGCTGCAGGCGGCCAGCGCGGCGCAGGCGGCGAGCAGGAGGCACTGCAGGAGGCACTGCAGGAGGCACTGCGGAAGGCGGGAGGGCATGCGCGGCTCCATGGCGTTAGGTCGACGAGGGGGATGCAGGTGCGGACAGCCCGTGGGCCAGCAGGGCGGTCACGTGGCGCACCAGCGTGTCGGTGTCGATGGCTTCCGCGCCGGGCAGGCGCTGCCAGATATGGGTGGTGGCCAGCGGCAGCAGCGTGAGGCCGATCAGCGAGACCATGACCAGCGCCGGCTCCAGGCCAGGATTGAGCTGGCCGCGCGCCTGCGCCGCCATCAACGGGCCGGTGATCAGCGTGGCGCGCTGCATGGCCACGCGCTGCACCAGCCGTTCGCGCAACTGGCCCTCGGCGCCGACGATCTCGCGGATCCACAGCCCCGGGAACCACGGCGTGGCCGACGCCACCCGGATCAGCCGCCCCGCCAGGCCCTGGATCAGCGTGCCGACATCGGGTGGCGACCCCTCGCCGGCGGGCGGGGCGCCGCTGAAGACCTGATCGACCAGCGGCAGCAGCCGTTCCTCGAACACGGCTTCCAGCAGTTGCTCGCGCTCGCGGAAGTAATAGTGGACCAGCGCCGGGGTCACGCCGGCTTCGGCGGCGATTGCCTTGGTCGATGTGGCGGCTACGCCATGCCGGGCGAACAGGGTTACGGCCGCCTCGATCAGGCGGTCGCGCTGGCCGGCATCGGCGCGGGCGGCGGGGCGCCCCGGGCGCCGGGCGTCAGGGCTGGGTGTGGATGTTGGGGATGGTGGCTTGGTCGGCATGGGCGTGGCACTTCGTATCGGCTGAATATTAATTTTCGAATTAATTAATTCAAGGCGCGTTACAAAGTCGCCGGATGGGGGAACCGTGCCTTTCTTGTTGCGTTGCAGCAATCGCGGTAGACACGTCAGAAGCGGTTGGCTATGCTTCGCGCCAGTCTCGGATGGCCGCTGTGGCGCATCCGTCCCAGCCGAATTTCCCGATGCCGCGTTTCCGACTGATGGCCTGCGCCGGCCTTGCCTGGGCGATGCTGGCCACTGCGCCGGCCGCGTTCGCCCAGGACGCCGCCGCCGCCCCTGTTGCCGCTGCCGAGCCCGACACCGAAAGCCCGTTCGCCATCCACGGGCAGACCACCTATATCTGGCAGCGCAAGCCGTCCTTCGGCGCCGCGTACTCGGGCGAGAACAGCCTGACCACCGAGCGCGCCAAGAGCTACTCGTTCACGGGCACGCTCGACCTTGGCCTGCGGCTGTGGCAGGGCGCCGAGTTCCATTTCAACCCGGAAGTGGCGCAGGGCGTGCCGTTCTCGGACCTGCATGGCCTGGGTGGGCTGTCCAACGGGGAGCTGGCCAAGACGGCCAGCACCAGCCCGAAGTTCTATCGCGCGCGCGCCTTTATCCGCCAGACCTGGGGCCTGGGCGGCGGGGACGAAAAACTCGAATCGGATTTCAACCAGTTCGCCCGCACCGTGGACAAGCGCCGCGTGGTGCTGACCGCCGGCAACTTCGGCGTGATCGACGTATTCGACCAGAACCCCTACGGCTCGGACCCCCGCACGCAGTTCATGAACTGGTCGTTCATGACGCACGGCTCGTTCGACTATCCGGCCGATTCGCGCGGCTATAACTGGGGCGCGGCGCTGGAGTACATTGGCGATGGCTGGTCGGCGCGCTTCGGCCACTTCCTGCTGCCGCTGGAGTCGAACGGGCGCGAGCTGGACACGCGGCTGTTCGAGCACTACGGCGACGTCCTCGAGCTGGAAAAGCGCTACACGCTGGCCGGCCGCCCGGGGCAGGCGCGGCTGCTGCTGTGGCGGAACAAGGCCAGTATGGGGTCGTTCAACGACGCCATCGCTTATGGGCAGGCCAATGGGGTGACGCCGGACCTCGCCGCCGTGCGGCGCGAGCACAGCAAGCTCGGCATCGGCGTGGCGATGGTGCAGGAGGTGACCGATGCGTTGGGGGTGTTCTTCCGCGCCAATATGTCGGACGACAAGACCGAGACCTACGCCTTCACCGAGATCGGCCGGCAGGTGGCCGGCGGCGGCACGCTGAAAGGCAAGGCCTGGGGGCGGCCCAATGACGAGGTGGGCGTGGCGGTGGCGGCGAACATGCTCGGCTCATCGCACCGCAACTACCTGGCGGCGGGCGGCCTGGGCGCGTTCCTGGGCGATGGCGCGCTGCGCTACGGCCCGGAGCAAGTGTTCGAGATTTATTACAGTTTCGCGGTCTGGAAGACCCTGAGCCTGAGCCCGGACTTCCAGTACATCCGCAATCCCGGCTACAACCGGGATCGCGGACCCGCCAAGTTCTACGGCATCCGCGCGCACGCGGAGTTCTGACTGGCGGCTTGCCTTACTGGCGCGCGTTGCGCCGGTTGTCCGGCCACGGCGTGTTGAAGTTGGTGCGGAACGGGTTGATGTCCAGCCCGCCGCGCCGGGTGTAGCGCGCATAGACGGCCAGCTTCACCGGTTTGCACATGCGCAGCACGTCCGCGAAGATCCGCTCCACGCACTGCTCGTGGAACTCGTTGTGGTTGCGGAACGAGATCAGGTACTTGAGCAGCCCTTCCTGGTCGATCGGCGCACCCACGTAGCGGATTTGCACGCTGCCCCAGTCCGGCTGCCCGGTGACCAGGCAGTTCGACTTGAGCAGGTGCGAGACCAGCGATTCCTCCACCGGCGTCTCGTCCTGATCGGCCGACAGCAGGGTCGGGTCCGGCTCGTAGATGTCGGTCTCGATGTCCAGGCGGTCCAGCAGCAGCCCGTCCAGCTCGCCCATCTTCTGCGTGCCGAGGTCCGCTTCGGTGACCAGCCGCACCTGCACCGTGCCGCCGGTGGCCTCGGAGAGGTCGTGGTGCAGCAGTTGCTGGAGCGCCTCGGCCGAGGCGACCTTGCTCTGGTTGAACGAGTTCAGGTACAGCTTGAACGACTTCGACTCGACGATATTCGGCGTATCGGCCGGAATGATGAAGGTCGCCAGCGCCACCTGCGGCTTGCCCTTCAGGTTCAGCCAGGACACCTCGTAGGCATTCCAGATATCCACGCCGAAGAACGGCAGCGCGCGCCCTTCGGCCAGGCCGATCTCGGTGCGCTTGGGCTGCCGGGGAATCGGGAACAGCAGCGTCGGGTCGTATTCGGTCTTGTAGGCCGAGGGCTTGCCCAGCGGCGAGTGTTCGGGGAGCGTCATGATCGCGATCTCAGGACAGGAACAGCTTGTAGACCGGGTTGTCGGTCTCGTCCCAGTGTACGTAACCCAGCGTGGAAAGGAAGTCGCGGAAGGCGCGCTTCTCGTTCTTCGGCACCTGGATACCCACCAGGATGTTGGAGGCGTCGGCGCCCTGGTTCCGGTAGTGGAACAGGCTGATGTTCCAGTTCGGGCTCATGCTCGACAGGAACTTCATCAGCGCGCCCGGGCGCTCGGGGAATTCGAAGCGGAACAGCAGTTCGTCGTGCGCCAGCGGCGAGCGGCCGCCCACCATGTAGCGGATATGCTGCTTGGCCAGCTCGTTGTTGGAGAGGTCGAGTGTGTCGAAGCCATGGCGGCGGAAGTTGGCGGCGATCTTGTCGCTCTCGGCGCGGTCGGCGATCTGCACGCCCACGAAGATGTGCGCCACGCCCTGGTCGGCGATGCGGTAGTTGAACTCGGTCACGCTGCGCGTGCCTACCTGCTCGCAGAAGCGCTTGAAGCTGCCGCGCTCCTCGGGAATCGTCACGGCGAACACGGCCTCGCGGGCCTCGCCCACCTCGGCACGCTCGGCCACGAAACGCAGGCGGTCGAAGTTCATGTTGGCGCCGCAGGCAATCGCCACGAGCTGCTCGCCCTTGAGCTTCTCGCGCTCGGCGTAGCGCTTGAGGCCGGCCACGGCCAGCGCACCGGATGGCTCGAGGATGCTGCGGGTGTCCTGGAACACGTCCTTCAGGCCGGCGCAGATCTCGTCGGTGTCCACCAGGATGATCTCGTCCACCAGTTCGCGCGTGATGCGGAAGGTTTCCTTGCCCACCAGCTTCACGGCGGTGCCGTCCGCGAACAGCCCCACATCCTTCAGTTCGATGCGCTTGCCGGCTTCCACCGAGCGCTTCATCGCGTCCGAGTCGAAGGTCTGCACGCCGATCACCTTGATCTCCGGCCGCACGGCCTTGACGTAGGCCGCCACGCCCGAGATCAGCCCGCCGCCGCCAATCGCCACGAAGATGGCGTGGATCGGGCCCGGGTGCTGGCGCAGGATCTCCATGGCGATGGTGCCCTGGCCGGCGATGACTTCGGGATCGTCGAACGGGTGGATGAAGGTCAGCTTTTGCTTCAGCCCCAGTGCCGCCGCGTGCTGGTAGGCGTCGCTGTAGGACTCGCCGTGCAGCACGATCTTGACCCAGTCGCCGCCGCGTTCGCGCACCGCATCGATCTTCACCTGGGGGGTGGTCGTCGGCATCGCAATAATCGCCTTGCACTGGAGCCGCGCTGCCGACAACGCCACGCCCTGCGCGTGGTTGCCGGCGGAAGCGGCGATCACGCCACGCTTCAGCTCGTCAGGCGTCAGCGACGCCATCTTGTTGTATGCGCCGCGCAGCTTGAACGAGAACACCGGCTGGGTGTCCTCGCGCTTGAACCAGACCGCGTTGCCGGTGCGGGCCGACAGCGCGTGCGCGTAGGTCAGCTCGGTTTCCTGGGCGACGTCGTACACCTTGGCGGTGAGGATCTTGCGCAGGTAGTCGGGCGCGGCGGCGCGGGGGGCCTTGGCGGCGCGGGCTGGCTTGGCGGGTTTTGCAGTCTTGGCGGTCTTGGCGGTCATGATGGGCAGGGCAGGGGCGCGGCAGGGGCGCGGGCAAAAAAAGCCGGAAAATTCGGCGGAAACCGCCAATGATAATGGATGGCGCCCATCCGGGCGGCGCTGGCGTGACGCGGGCGGAACGTGCCCGGCAGCGCCGTGCTGGCGCGTGGTGTGCCGGCGCGGGTGCCGAATGCGCCACAGCCGGGCCGGGCCGCGATGTAGGACAGCATCGGGTGGACGCTCGTCAAACACACGTGTTACGGTTTAACGCGATGCCCCCGCTACCCCTAATCGAACCCCATACCGCGCTGTTCCTGGACTTCGACGGCACGCTGGCCGACCTTGCGCCGCGCCCTGACCTGGTGCAGGTAGAGCCGCAACTGGTTGGCACGCTGCGTGCGTTGCATACCTGCCTGGACGGCGCGCTGGCCATCGTCTCGGGCCGACCCGTGGCCGAGCTCGACCACTTCCTGCAACCGTTGCGATTGCCCGCCGCCGGGATTCACGGCGCGGAGTTCCGCAATGGCGGCGAACGGGTCGTCACGCCGCCGGCGCCCGGCATCGGTGCCTTGCTGCCGAAGCTGGAAGCGCTGGTGGCCCGTCACCCCGGCCTGCAACTGGAACGGAAATCGGTCGCCGTGGCCATCCACTACCGGCAGGTGCCGGAACTGGAGCCGCTGGTGCGGGCCGCCGTGGCCGACGTGCTGCGCGACGCCACCGGGCTGGAGGCGCTGCCCGGCAAGATGGTCGTCGAGATCAAGCCGGCCGGCGTGGACAAGGGCGATGCCATCGCCGCCTTCATGCGTTCGCCGCCGTTCGCGGGCCGCATGCCACTGTTTGCCGGCGATGACGTGACCGACGAGGCCGGTTTCGTCGTCGTGCGCGAGCTGGGCGGCGTGGGCCTGCTGGTGGGCCAGCGCGCCACCGCCGCCACGGCGGTGCTGCCCAACCCGGACGCCCTGCGGGGCTGGCTGCACGAATCGGCCCATGCGCTGACGCACTGGATGGCCACCCGCGACGCCGCGCCCCAGGCGCCCCCCATCACACCGACCCTAAGGGAGGATTTGTTGTGAACCAGCCTGCCACTGATCACACAGATGCCGCCGATGCCGCCAACGTCGGGCGACAGCCCGAGGCGCCGGCAATCAACACCGACTCGGACACCTCGTGCCGCTACGCCGACCCGTCGCTCTCGCTCGGCATGATCGGCAATTGTGGCTTCTCGGCGCTGATCGACGGCCGGGGCCGCATCGTCTGGTGCTGCATGCCGCGCTTCGACGGCGACCCGGTCTTCAACGCCCTGCTGGACCCGAGCGAGAACGCTGGCCACTGGGCCATCGAGATCGAGGACTTCCTCGAAGCCAAGCAATGGTATGAGCCGAACACGGCCATCCTGCGCACGCAGCTGATCGACAAGCACGACAACTGCCTCGAAATCACCGATTTCTGCCCGCGCTTCTTCCGCCTTGGCCGCTATTTCCGGCCGCTGACGCTGGTGCGGCGCATCCGCCCGGTGCGCGGCGCGCCGCGCGTGCGCGTGACCGTGGCGCCGCGCTTCAACTGGGGCCGCAACAAGCCGCAGATGACGCGCGGGAGCAGTCATGCGCGCTTTATCGGCGAAGACATGACGCTGCGCATGACCACGGACGCGCCGCTGGCCTACGTGCTCTCGAACACGCCGTTTCTGGTCACGCGCGGCTACAACTTCATCCTCGGCCCGGACGAGACGCTGGCGCAGGGCGTGGAGGAAACTGCGCGGGACTTCGAGCAGGAAACCACCTCCTACTGGCGGCTCTGGACGCGCCGCCTGGCGGTCCCGCGCGAGTGGCAGGAGGCGGTGATCCGCGCCGCCATCACGCTCAAGCTGTCGCTGTACGAGGAAACCGGCGCCATCGTCGCCGCCATGACCACCAGCATGCCGGAGGCGCCCGGCAGTGGCCGCAACTGGGATTACCGCTTCTGCTGGCTGCGCGACGCCTTCTTCGTGGTGCGCGCGCTGAACAGCCTGTCCGAAGTCGGCACGATGGAGGACTACCTGCGCTGGCTCTCCAACGTCGTGATGCAGTCGCAGGACGGCCATATCCAGCCGCTGTACGGCATCGGGCTGGAGCGCGAACTGCCGGAGAGCATTCTCGATCACCTGCCCGGTTATCGCGGCATGGGGCCCGTGCGCGTGGGCAACCAGGCGCAGGAGCATTTCCAGCACGATGTCTACGGCAACGTGGTGCTCGGCGCCGCGCAGGCCTTCCACGACCATCGCCTGCTGCACCGGGGCGGGCCGGCCGAGTATGCGCGGCTGGAGGAAGTCGGCGAGCAGGCCGTGCGCGTGTTCGGCACGCCGGACGCAGGTATGTGGGAGCTGCGCACCCGGGCGCGCGTGCACACCTCGTCGGCGCTGATGAGCTGGGCCGCCTGCGACCGGCTGGCCAAGGTGGGCGAGGCGCTCGGGCAGCCGGCGCGCGCCGCCTACTGGCACGACCACGCCAACCGCATGAAGAAGCAGATCCTGGACGAGTCCTGGAACGAGTCGCGCCAGGCCTTCGCGGAGAGCTTCGACGGGAAGGAACTCGACGCCAGCGTGCTGCTGATGGCCGAGGTCAACTTCATCGACCCGAAGGACCCGCGCTTCGTCTCCACGGTCAAGGCGCTGGAAGCCTCGCTCTGCGACGGCCCGTACATGCGCCGCTACGAGGCGCCCGACGACTTCGGCAAGCCCGAGACCGCGTTCAACATCTGCACGTTCTGGCGCATCGACGCGCTGGCCCGCATCGGCCGCCGCGACGAGGCGCGCGAGATCTTCGAGGCCATGCTGGCCTCGCGCAACCCGCTGGGGCTGCTCTCGGAAGACACACACCCGGTCACCGGAGAGATGTGGGGCAATTTCCCCCAGACCTATTCGATGGTCGGCCTGATCAACGGCGCCATGCGGCTATCTGCCCCGTGGGATTCGGTGATCTGACGACAGGATTGGCAACAACAAGAAGCGATCTATGGGAAGACTTGTAGCGGTATCGAACCGGGTCGCCGATCCGCGCAACCACGCGGCGGGCGGCCTGGCCGTGGCGCTCTCGGAGGCGCTGAGCAAGACCGGCGGCCTGTGGTTCGGCTGGAGCGGTCGCGCGGTGGAACCCAGCCACGGCGGCACACCGGGCGAGGGCGAGCTGCACATCTCGCAGGCCGGCAACGTGACGCTGGCCACGGTGGACCTGAGCCGGGAAGACTACGACGCCTACTACCTGGGCTACAGCAACGGCGTGCTCTGGCCGGTGTTCCACTACCGGCTCGATCTGGCCGACTTCGACGCGGGCGGCAACCTGAACGCCTACCGGCGCGTGAACCAGCTGTTCGCGCGCAAGCTGGCGCCGCTGCTCAAGCCGGACGACGTGATCTGGATCCACGACTACCACCTGATCCCGCTCGCGGCGGAGCTGCGCGCCATCGGCTGCAGCCAGCGCATCGGCTTCTTCCTCCATATTCCGCTGCCACCGCCGCTGATCCTCGCGGCCATCCCGCAGCACGAGTGGCTGATGCGGGCGCTGTTCGCCTACGACCTGCTGGGCTTCCAGAGCCAGGCCGATCTTGACCACTTCTCCCGCTACGTGCAGGGCGAGGCCAGCGCCGAGCCGATGGGCGAGTACCGCTTCCGCGCCTTCCACCGCACGGTGCGCGCGCAGGCGTTCCCGATCGGCATCGACGTGGACGAGTTCATCGACCTGGGCCGCGGCGACGAGGCGCGCGAGACCTACGAGATGATGCGCCACCAGTACGCGCGGCGCCGGCTGCTGCTCGGCATCGACCGGCTCGACTATTCGAAGGGGCTGCCGCAGCGGCTCAAGGCGTTCCAGGTCTTGCTGGCGGAGTACCCCGAGAACCGCTCCAGCGCCACGCTGATCCAGATCGCGGCGCCCTCGCGCGAATCGGTCGATGCCTACGCCGACCTGCGGCGCGACATGGAGGGCATCACCGGGGCGATCAACAGCGAGTATGGGGAACTGGACTGGATGCCGGTGCGCTACATCCACCGCTCCACCTCGCGCCGCCGGCTGCCGGGGCTGTGCCGCGCCAGCAGCGTGGCGCTGGTCACGCCGCTGCGCGACGGGATGAACCTCGTGGCGAAGGAGTACATCGCCGCGCAGGACCCGGAGGATCCGGGCGTGCTGGTGCTGTCCCGCTTTGCCGGCGCGGCGGAGCAACTCAAGGAAGCGCTGCTGGTGAACCCCTACGACACGCGCGCCACGGCGCAGGCGGTGCAGCAGGCGCTGCACATGCCGCTGGCGGAACGGCGGGCGCGGCATGAAAAGCTGCTCGAGCGCATCCGCCAGCAGGACGTGCACTGGTGGAGCCGGGAATACCTGCGGACGCTGATGGAGACCGAGGGCGGTTGAGCCGCCGCCCGCCGGCTTGGTTACTTGCCGCGCGGGGCCAGGTCGCCCGGTGTGTCGATGTCCCGGAACGGGCCGTCGTCCTCGGTCAGGATGCGGGTGACCGGCTGGTCGGTCAGCAAGGCGCGTGCGCCTTCGTCGCCGTCCAGCTTCAGCAGGGCATCGCGCCAGGCGGCGCCGAAGCCGACCGGGTGGCCGCGCTTGCCGTCGCGCCACGGCGCGGCGATGGTTTCCGGCGTGGTGATGGTCAGCGCCACGGCGCGGACCAGCTCCATCGGCAGCCACGGCATGTCCGCCAGCGCCACCACCCAGCCGCGTGCCTCGGCAGTCGCCGCCACACCGGCGCGCAGCGCCACGCCCATGCCGGCCTCGGCATCGGGCGCCTCCACCACGCGGCAGCCGCCGCGCCGCAGTTCTTCGGCCAGGGCCGCGTTGCCGGGCCGCACTACCGCAATCGAATTCGGCAGGGCCGCCGCCAGCGTGCGCGCGCTGCGCCACGCCACGGTGCGGCCATCGGGCAGTACCTCCAGCAACTTGTTGCGCGTGCCGGTGGCATCGAAACGCTTGCCGAAACCAGCGGCGAGCAGGATGCCGACCGGCAGGTCGGTCGGCGTGAGCGGGGCGCGTGCGGGCTTCTTCATGATTGCGTGGCCGTCGCCGTGGCCGTGGCGGGCAGCACAGGACATTCCGCCTCGCCCGCCGCGATCTCGCGTGCGGCCTTGGCACCTTCCACCTGGAGGATGTCCGGCAGCGAAACGTGGTTCTTGGCGGCGATGACCTCGGCCAGGATCGAGATGGCAATCTCGGGCGGCGTGCGGCTGCCGATATAGATGCCGACCGGGCCGTGCAGCCGCGCCAACTGGAGTTCGGTCAGGTCGAACTCCTTGAGGCGCTCGCGGCGCGCATGGTTGTTGCGGCGCGAGCCGAGCGCGCCCACGTAGAAGGCAGGCGTGCGCAGCGCCTCCATCAGCGCCAGGTCGTCGAGCTTGGGGTCGTGCGTGAGCGCGATCACCGCGCTGCGCTCGTCGAGCTTCATGTCCATGACGGTGTCGTCGGGCATCGTGCGTACCATCGCCACGCCGGGGATGTCCCACGTCTCGGTGTATTCCTCGCGCGGGTCGCAGACGGTGACATGGAAGCCCAGCCCCACGGCGATCTGGCACAGGTACTTCGATAACTGCCCGGCGCCGATCACCAGCATGCGGTAGCGCGGCCCGTGGATGGTCAGCAGCTTGTCACCGTCGAACGCCAGGCCGTCCGTGGCCTGGGCGGGGCCGAGCGTGGCGGCGCCGGTGGCCAGGTCGAGCGTGCGCGCGACCAGCCGGCCGCTCTCCACGGCGTCGAGCAGGTCGGCGATGCCGCTGGCGGCCTTGAGCGGCTCCGCCACCAGTTCGATGGTGCCGCCGCAGGGCAGGCCGAAGCGGTGGGCTTCCTCGGCGCTGATGCCGTACTTGATCGCCTCCGGGCGGCTGGCGTGGATGCCCTCGCGCCGCACGCGGTCGATGATGTCGTCCTCGATGCACCCGCCCGAGACCGAACCGACCACAAGGCCGTCATCGCGCACGGCCAGCATCGCGCCTTCGGGGCGGGGCGACGAGCCCCAGGTTCTGACCACCGTCACCAGCAATACCCCGTGGCCTTCCTGTTGCCACCGCACGCTGCTCTTCAGGACTTCGAGATCCACGCTGTCCATGATCGTTTCCGCTTCTCGCTACCTTGTTGCTCATCGCCGCCGTCCGCTTGCGCGGCGTCGGCTTCCTCGTTGACGTCCTGGCCTTCGGCTTCCTTGCCGCCGCTCACCGCCTCGGTGAAGCGCGTGAAGAAGGCCTCGGCCAGCTTGCGCGCGGCGCCATCCACCAGCCGCGAGCCGATCTGCGCGATCTTGCCGCCCACCTGGGCGTGCACCACATAGGTCAGGTCGGTCTCGTCGCCTTGATCCACCAGTGAAACATGGGCGGTGCCCTTGCCGAAGCCGGCCGCGCCGCCTTGCCCATCGAACTGGATCGTATAGCTTTCCGGCGCCTGGATGTCCGTCAGCGCCATGCGGCCCTTGAAGCGCGCCTTGACCGGCCCCACCGCGGCGGTCATCGCCAGCAGGTAGGCGTTTTCGCCATCGGGCTCGATGCTCTCACATCCCGGAATACATTGCTTGAGGACGTCCGTGTCGTTCAGGGCTCCCCATGCCACGTCGCGGGGCACGGGCAGGCGCTGGGTCTGGGTCATCTCCATGGGGGGCTTCCTTTGGGGGTTGGGATGAAGGGCCGGCGCGCGTCGTCCGCGAGCAGGGATTCGAGCGCGAACAGGCTGTCGAGGTTGTGCGCGGGGCGCAGGGCGTCCACGTGCGGCAGGATGGCCTGCATGCCGCGCGCCTGCGGCGAGAAGCCGGCGTAGCGCAGCAGCGGATTGAGCCAGATGATGCGGTGCGCAAAACGGCGCAGGCGCGCCATCTCGGCGTCGAGCAGGTCGATGTGTTCGAGGTCGATGCCGTCGCTGACCAGCAGCACTGTGGCGCGGCCGGACAGCGTGCGGCGTGCCCACTGGCGGTTGAACTGCGCCAGCGCCGCGCCGATGCGCGTGCCGCCGGCCCAGTCGCGCACCTGGCCGGTGATCAGGTCGACGGCTTCGTCGGGATCGCGCTCGCGCAGCGCCCGCGTGACGTTGGTCAGCCGGGTGCCGAACAGGAACACGTGCATGCGCTCGCGCGACTGCATCAGCGCGTGGCAGAAGTACAGCACCGCGCGCGAGTACTGGCTCATCGAGCCCGAGATGTCGAGCAGCAGCACCACCGGCGGCTTGCGCTCGGCGTGCTTGCGGTATTTCCAGCGCAGCCATTCGCCATGCTGGCGCACGGCCAGCCGCGCGCTGGCGCGCAGGTCGGCGTGGGTGCCGCAGGTAGCCGCTCGCAGCCGGCGCGTGCGCTGGAGCGCCAGGTGGGCACGCCGCGTACGCACGAGGTGCTGGAGCGCGCGCCATTCCTCGGCGGTCAGCGTCTCGAAATCGCGCTGGGCCAGCCGCTCCTGATCGGAAAACGTCAGCGGGGCGGTGAAGCGCTCCTCGCGGGCGGGCTGGCCGGGGGACGGAGGCGGCGGCTGGCGCGCGGCAAGCGCATCGGCGAGCCGGTTGCTGCGCTTGGGCGGCGGCGCGCCGGCATCGACGCGCGGCAGCAGCATCGCGCGCATCTTGCCTTCCCAGTCCGGGTCGCGCCAGAACAGGTCGAAGGCGGCATCGAACAGTGGACGCTGGTCGGGGCCGGACAGCACCAGCGCGGCCAGCGCGGCACGCACCTCGCCGCGCGCGCCAATGTCGATATGGCGCAGGGCGTCGAGCGCATCCACGGCGTGGGCTGGCGACAGCCCGAAGCCGGCATCGCGCAGCAGCCGCATGAAATGCGTGACGTTGCGCGCGAGCATGGGGAGGGCCGGGGTGGGGTGCGGCATGGGGTGCGGCATGGCGCTAGCGCTCCGGCGGGGCGCCAGCGAGCAGTTCGGCCACCGTGGGGCCATCGGCGCGGGCGAGGTCGTCCTGGTATTTCAGCAGCACGCCCAGCGTGTCGCGTACCGACTGCGGGTCCAGTTCGGTCACGCCCAGCGCGGCCAGCGCGCGGCACCAGTCGATGGCCTCGGCGATGCCGGGCGCCTTGAACAGGTCGATGCCGCGCAACCGATGGACGAAGTCGATCGCCTGATGCTGCAGCGCCGCGGCCGCCTCGGGCGCGCGGGCGGCCACGATCTCCAGCTCGCGCTGGCGGTCCGGGTAGCCCATCCACTGGTAGAGGCAGCGCCGCTTGAGCGCGTCGTGCACCTCGCGCGTGCGGTTGGAAGTGACCACGATCAGCGGCGGCCGCTCGGCCCGCACGACGCCGATCTCCGGAATCGACACCTGGTATTCGGACAGCACTTCGAGCAGGAAGGCTTCGAACGGCTCGTCGGCCCGGTCGATCTCATCGATCAGCAGCACGCGCGGCACGCCCGGCGCGGCAGGGTCCGGCAGCAGAGCTTCGAGCAGCGGGCGCTTGAGCAGGAAATCGTCGTGATAGAGCGACTGCTGCTCGGGCCGCTCGCCACGCGCCTCCGCCAGCCGCAGCGCCATGATCTGGCGCGGGTAATCCCATTCGTAAAGCGCGCTGGCGGCATCGAGCCCTTCGTAGCACTGCAGCCGCAGCAGCCGCGTCCCGAGCGCCGCCGCCATGGCCTGCGCGAGCGCGGTCTTGCCCACGCCGGGCTCGCCCTCCAGGAACAGCGGGCGCTGCATGCGCAGGGCGAGATAAAGCACGGTCGCCGTCTCGCGGTCGGCGAAGTACTGCTGGCGGTGCAGCAGGGCGGCGGTGTCGTCGATGGAGGCGGGGAGCATGGGTTCAATTTAGTCGATTTACGATTTTCATGGGCAGAAGAAGGCGGTAGAAGCGCCTCTGGTGCGTGATGTCATGCACTGCAACCGCTCTTCCTGGAGACACTCATGCTTCGAATCCGTTGGCTCATGCTGGCTTCGTGCGCGGCCTGGGCCCTAACCGCGAATGCCAAGGCGCCCGACACGCACGCGTCCGACGCGCAGGGTCGAACGTACGGCCAGAATTACAAGGACATGGTGCTGGCGCGCTGCATCGCCAGGGCATACGAGGGCGACGCAGCCGCATCGGCAGACGCCGGCCAGACGGCGGATGAACTGAGCGCATCCCTCTACTACGACATGGCATCAAGTATTGATGCGATCCCGCCCCTCGTCGACCAGTTCCTGGCACGCGACTACCGCAATCCACGGCTGAAGGCCCATTCCATGGGCCAGCAATTTCGTCTGTTGAAGTGCCTGGACCTCTATCACAGCAGGGCGCTTCAGGATCAGGTCAAGCGCCACGTCCCGAGGCCGAACCAGACCCACCGACAGGAGCCATGATGACGAGACCTTCCTTTCATGCGGCATGGGCTGCGGCCAATCGCATCTACGATCCCTCCAATTCCTCTGTGCGCGTGGCGAACGTCATTGGCGGTATGGTGAAGCGCAACATCCTGCACCCGGATCCGAAGCAACGTTGGGAGAACACCTGCGCCGTGCGCATCAGTTATGTCCTAAACCAAACTGGCGCACGAATCCCATTTGTCAAGAAGGAAACCGTCTCCGGCGCCGATGGCAGCTGGTACTTCTATCGCATCGAGAGGGTGCTCGACTACCTCAAGGTGCGATGGGGCCGGCCGGAAGTGGTCGCATCCGCCTTCCCACGGCGGCGCGTTGGCCGGACAACAAGGGTTACTGGTGTTCGAAATATCGGGCTGGACGGACGCCAAGGGACACGCCACCTTATGGGACGGCACCCACTGCTACGACAAGTGTTACTTCAACAGCGCCGCCGCGACCTATCGGACCGACCGCGCCAACTTCTGGCGCCTGCCATAGCCGGATAGGGCAGGCTGTTGGCTCCCCATCCCGGATGGATGGGGGGCCACAGCCTAGCATCACCCCTTCAACGCCTGCTCCACCGCCCTTGCTGTCAGCACCGGAATCAGATGCGCGCGGTATGCCGCTGACGCGTGCAGATCCGTGTTGAGCCGGGCGGCGTCCACCTTTACCGCGCGGGCGGCGGCGGGGGTGAAGCTGGCGGTCAGGGCCTGTTCCAGGTCGGGGGCGCGGTACACGCTGTCCGCCGCGCCGGTGATGGCCACGCGCACCAGCTTGCCGGTGCGCGCCACCATCACGCCGACCAGCGCGAAGCGCGAGGCCGGGTTGCGGAACTTGATGTAGGCGGCCTGGTCCGGGGTGGGGAAGCGGACCGCCGTGATCAGCTCGTCGGGCGCGAGCGCCGTTTCATAGAGCCCCTTGAAGAAGCTGTCGGCGGCGATGTTGCGCCGGTCGGTGACCACGGTGGCGTTAAGGCCGAGCACGGCGGCGGGGTAGTCGGCGCCGGGGTCGTCGTTGGCCAGCGAGCCGCCGATGGTGCCCATCGCCCGTACCTGGCGGTCGCCGATGCCATTGGCCATGGCCGCCAGCGCCGGGATGCGGCGCATGACTTCCGCATGGGCGGCCACGTCGGCGTGACGCGCGGCGGCGCCGATCACCAACTCGTCGCCCTCCACGCGGATGTCCGCCATGCCCGGGATGCGCGACACGTCCACCAGCATGCTGGGTGCCGCGAGCCGCAGCTTCATCGCCGCGAGCAGGCTCTGGCCGCCGCCCAGGAACTTGGCGTCGGCGTCGGCCTGGAGCTTGGCCACGGCGGCCTTGGCATCCGTGGCGCGTTCGAACTGGAATGCGTACATGATGTCTTCCTCCCGATTCAGGCCGATGTGGATTGTGCGGACTGGATGGCCTGCCACACGCGGTGCGGCGTGGCTGGCATCTGTACGTCGCGCACGCCGAGCGGTGCCAGCGCATCGACCAGCGCGTTGATGAACGCCGGTGGCGAGCCGATGGCGCCGGCCTCCCCGCAGCCCTTCACGCCGAGCGGGTTGTGCGTGCATGGCGTGCCCTTGGCGGTCTCCACGGTGAAGTCGGGCAGGTCGGCCGCGCGCGGCATGGCGTAGTCCATGTAGGAGCCGGTCAGCAACTGGCCGCTGTCGGGGTCGTACACGCACTGCTCCAGCATGGCCTGGCCCAGGCCCTGGCCGATGCCGCCATGCACCTGGCCTTCCACGATCATCGGATTGATGATGTTGCCGAAGTCATCCACGGCGGTGAACTTGACCACCTGCGACTCGCCGGTGTCGGGGTCCACCTCCACCTCGCAGACGTAGGCGCCGGACGGGTAGGTGAAGTTGGTCGGATCGTAGAACGCGTTCTCGTTCAGGCCCGGTTCGAGCTTGTCGAGCGGGTAGTTGTGCGGCACGTAGGCGGTCAGCGCCACCTCGCCGAAGGTCTTGGTGCGATCGGTGCCGGCCACGCGGAACACGCCGTCCTGGAACTCGATGTCGGCGTCGGATGCCTCCAGCAGGTGCGCGGCGATCTTCTTGGCTTTCGCCTCGATCTTGTCCAGCGCCTTCATGATGGCCGAGCCGCCCACCGCCAGCGAGCGCGAGCCGTAGGTGCCCATGCCGAACGGCACCCGGCCGGTATCGCCATGGACGATCTCCACCGCCTCCAGCCCGATGCCGAGCCGGTCCGCCACGATCTGCGCGAAGGTGGTCTCGTGGCCCTGCCCATGGCTGTGGGAGCCCGTGAACACGGTGACCGTGCCGGTGGGATGGACGCGGATCTCGCCCACTTCGAACAGGCCCGCCCGCGCGCCGAGTGCCCCGGCGATGTTCGATGGTGCCAGCCCGCACGCCTCGATGTAGCAGGAGTAGCCCAGCCCGCGCAGCTTGCCGCGCTGCTTGGCGGCCTCGCGCCGGGCCGGGAAGCCGGCCACGTCGGCCAGTTCCTCGGCACGCGCCAGGCAGGGCTCGTAGTCGCCCGTGTCGTAGGTCAGGCCCACCGGCGTGGCGTAGGGGAAGTCGTGGATGAAGTTCTTGCGCCGCAGCGTGGCGGGGGCGATGTTCATCTCGCGCGCGGCGGTTTCCACCAGCCGCTCGACCACGTAGGTGGCCTCCGGGCGGCCGGCGCCCCGGTAGGCATCGACGGGCGAGGTGTTGGTGAACACCGCCTTGACCTCGGCGTAGATCGCCGGCGTGGCGTACTGGCCGGCCAGCAGCGTGGCGTAGAGGATGGTCGGCACGCTGCTGGCGAAGGTGGACAGGTAGGCGCCCATGTTCGCCACCGTGTGCACGCGCATGGCCAGGAACTTGCCGTCGGCGTCGAGCGCCAGCTCGGCCTTGGTTACGTGGTCGCGGCCGTGCGCGTCAGTCAGGAAGGACTCGGACCGCTCGGCGGTCCACTTCACCGGCCGGCCGATCTTCTTCGACGCCCAGGTCAGCGCCACGTCCTCGGGATAGAGGAAGATCTTCGAGCCGAAGCCGCCGCCCACGTCCGGCGCGATGATGCGCAGGCGGGACTCCGGCAGCCCGAGCACGAAGGCGCCCATCAGCAGGCGCTCCACGTGCGGATTCTGGTTCGAGACGTAGACCGTGTAGCTGTCGTCCTGGCGCGTGTAGCTGGCGTTGACCGCGCGCGGCTCGATCGCGTTCGGGATCAGCCGGTTGTTGACGATATCGAGCGTGGTCACGTGCGCGGCCTTGCCGAAGGCGGCGTCCGTGGCGGCCTTGTCGCCATGGCCCCAGGTGTAGCAGGTGTTGGCCGGCACGTCGTCGTGGACCATCGTGGCGGCTGCGGCGGCGTCCGCCGGGCTGACCACGGCGGGCAACTCCTCGTAGTCGACATCGACC
This sequence comes from Cupriavidus sp. 01L43, assembly GCF_056399925.1. Taxonomy (NCBI): domain Bacteria; kingdom Pseudomonadati; phylum Pseudomonadota; class Betaproteobacteria; order Burkholderiales; family Burkholderiaceae; genus Cupriavidus; species Cupriavidus sp. 01L43. The sequence continues at coordinate 226,230 of NZ_JBFTSH010000008.1, read as the reverse complement.
ATCTCGGCGGCGTCACGCGCCTGCTGGAGCGTTTCGGCGATGACCAGCGCCACCTGGTCGCCCACGTGGCGGGCCTTGCCGTGCGCCAGCGCGGGGTGGGGTGGCTCTTTCATCGGCGTGCCGTCGATGCTGTGGATCAGCCAGCCGCAGGGCAGGCCGCCCACCTTGTCGGCGGCCATCTCCTCGCCGGTCAGCACGGCAATCACGCCGGGCGAGGCCAGGGCCTCGGTCTTGTCGATGGAGCGGATGCGCGCGTGCGCGTGCGGCGAGCGGACGAAACAGGCGTAGCTCTGGCGCGGCAGGGTCACGTCGTCGGTGTACTGGCCGTTGCCGGTCAGGAAGCGGTAGTCCTCCTTGCGGCGGACCGGCGCGCCGATCAACTTCTCGGGTGCGTTCATGGTCGGCTCCTATTCCGCACTGGCGACGGCCTGGCCGCTGCGCATGCTCGATTGGCCCTGCTGCACGGCGCGGACGATGTTCTGGTAGCCGGTGCAGCGGCACATATTGCCTTCCAGCTGCTCGCGGATGGACTGCGCATCGGCGTTGGGACGCTCGCGCAGCAGCGCGGTGGCGGCCATCACCATGCCGGGCGTGCAGAAGCCGCATTGCAGGCCGTGGCACTCGCGGAACGCTTCCTGCATCGGATGGAGTTGTCCGTCCGGCGCCAGGCCCTCGATGGTGGTGACCTTGGCGCCGTCCGCCTGGAGCGCCAGCACGTTGCACGACTTCACCGCCCGGCCGTCGAGGTGGACGGTGCAGGCGCCGCACTGGGCGGTGTCGCAACCGACGTGCGTGCCGGTGAGGCGCAGGGTTTCGCGCAGGAACTGGACCAGAAGGGTGTGGGGTTCTACCTGCGCGTCAAGGGGCTTGCCATTGACCGTCAGGCGGATCGGAATCGCCATGCTTGTCTCCAATATGGGGTGGACGCGCATGGCCTGCCGCAAGAATCCCGAACGACTGCGCGGGACGGGCCACGACGCGGTACTGCCGCTTGGTTGTTACGGCTATTTCGTGATATTGGTGCTGCCGGGCCTGGGGCCCGGCCTTGCCGGAGATGCCTGGCGTGGCGAATTCCGCGACGCGGCCGTGAACGATCGGCCAGAACCGGCTCTAACAGTTAATCACAAAACCCCCGGTGCTGCCATGCGGGTTCCCCATCATGGGGCGGCCCGGCGCACATCGATCTGCCCCGGACCATGCAAGCGTTCATCGACTGGCTGTTTGGAACCGTCGCCCTGCCCAGCGTGGGCCTGCCGGCCATCTTTGTGGTCAGCCTGGTCTCGGCCACGCTGCTGCCGCTGGGCTCGGAGCCGGCCGTGTTCGGCTATATCAAGCTGAACCCGGACATGTTCTGGCCGGCCATCCTCGTGGCCACGGTCGGGAATACGGTCGGTGGGGCCATCGACTGGTGGCTCGGCTACGCCGCCAAGCTGGCGCTGGTGCGCTACCGCCAGCGGCGCCAGCATATCCAGCACGAGCGGGAGCACGCCGAGCATCGCGGCCATCCGGTGAAGAAACACAAGCCCAAGCTGGACGCCAAATACTTCCGCTGGATGCGCCGGCTGGGCCCGCCCACGTTGCTGCTGTCCTGGCTGCCCGCTATAGGTGATCCGTTGTGCACTTTAGCGGGATGGTTGCGCCTGTCGTTCTGGCCCAGCCTCGGCTATATGGCGATCGGCAAGTTCTTCCGCTACCTTGTGATGACGGCCAGCCTGATGTGGATTCCAGACTCGTTCTGGCACGGCGTGGGGGAAGCGATTCGTCAATGGTTCTGACAGAACCGTCTCTTATGCCTTGTTGCGGTGCAGCGAAGCGGGCCGTTGCAGTACAATCGCGCTTCAATGAACGACAATCGCGCACTGTCCCCGTGCGCAGCAGGAAGCGGTCCCGCCATGAACGCCCCACTCGTGCTCGATGCCAAGCTCGCCGCACAGGACGCCCCCGCGCGCCTGCGCGAGATTCCCTATAACTACACGTCCTTCTCGGACCGCGAGATCGTTATCCGCCTGCTGGGCGAGGAAGCCTGGCGCATTCTGGATGAACTGCGTGGTGAGCGCCGCACTGGCCGCTCCGCGCGAATGCTGTACGAAGTGCTCGGCGACATCTGGGTCGTACGGCGCAACCCGTACCTCCAGGACGACCTGCTCGAGAACCCCAAGCGCCGCCAGATGCTGGTCAGCGCGCTGCATCACCGCCTGAGCGAGATCGAGAAGCGCCGCGCCGCCGACCGTGCCGAGCACGCCGAGCCGGCCGCCGAGGATCGCTCGCACCGGGTGGAGCAGCTGGTGGCCTTCGCCAAGCAGGCCATCGAGTCGTTCAAGCAGGAATTCGCCGACGCCTACGACCTGCGCAAGCGCGCGCAGCGCGTGCTGGGCAAGGTCACGCAGAAAGACAACATCAAGTTCGACGGGCTGTCGCGCGTCTCGCACGTGACCGACGCCACCGACTGGCGCGTGGAATACCCGTTCGTCGTGCTGACTCCGGACAGCGAGGAAGAGATCGCCGGCCTGGTGAAGGGCTGCTTCGAACTCGGCCTGACCATCATCCCGCGTGGGGGCGGCACCGGCTACACCGGCGGCGCCGTGCCGCTGACGCCGTTCTCGGCCGTCATCAACACCGAGAAGCTCGAGGAGCTGGGCCTGGTCGAGCAGACCGACCTGCCCGGCGTGGACCACAAGGTGGCGACGATCTTCTCCGGCGCCGGCGTGGTCACGCGCCGCGTGGCGGACGCGGCCGACAAGGCCGGCCTCGTCTTCGCGGTGGACCCGACCTCGATCGATGCCTCGTGCATCGGCGGCAATGTGGCGATGAACGCCGGCGGCAAGAAGGCCGTGCTGTGGGGCACCGCGCTCGACAACCTGGCCTGGTGGCGCATGGTCGATCCCGAGGGCAACTGGCTCGAGATCACGCGCCTGGACCACAACCTCGGCAAGATTCACGACGTGCCCGTGGCCACCTTCGAACTGAAGTGGTCGGACGGCAACCGCGCGCCGGGCGACAAGGTGCTGCGCACCGAGACGCTGGCCATCGAGGGCCGCAAGTTCCGCAAGGAAGGGCTGGGCAAGGACGTCACGGACAAGTTCCTGGCCGGCCTGCCCGGCGTGCAGAAGGAAGGCTGCGACGGCATCATCACCAGCGCGCGCTGGATCCTGCACCGCATGCCCAAGCACGTGCGCACGGTCTGCCTGGAGTTCTTCGGCCAGCCGCGCGACGCGATTCCGAGCATCGTCGAGATCAAGGATTACCTGGACGGCGAGTCCAAGCGCGAAGGCGGCGCCATCCTGGCCGGCCTGGAGCACCTGGACGAGCGCTACCTGCGCGCCGTGGGCTACGCCACCAAGAGCCGCCGCAACGCCTTCCCGAAGATGGTGCTGATCGGTGACATCGTCGGCGACGACGAGGACGCCGTGGCGCGCGCCACCTCGGAAGTGATCCGCATGGCCAACGGCAAGAGCGGCGAAGGCTTCGTCGCGGTGAGCCCGGAGGCCCGCAAGAAGTTCTGGCTCGACCGCTCGCGCACGGCCGCCATCGCCCGCCACACCAACGCCTTCAAGATCAACGAGGACGTGGTGATTCCGCTGCCGCGGATGGGCGAGTACACCGACGGCATCGAGCGCATCAACATCGAACTGTCGATCAAGAACAAGCTCAAGCTGGCCGACGAGCTGGAAGCGTTCTTCGCGCGCGGCAACCTGCCACTGGGCCGCAGCGACGACGCCAACGAGATTCCGAGTGCCGAACTGCTGGAAGACCGGGTTGCACACGCGCTGACGCTGCTGCGCGAGGTGCGCGCGCGCTGGCGCTACCTGCAGGACCACCTGGACGTGCCGCTGGCCACCGCGCGTGCCGCGCTGATCGGTCACGGCCTGGGCCTGCTCGGCCCGGCGTTCGAGGAGCGCCTGCACCAGCAGCCGGACGCGAACGTGTTCCACCTGCTGCAGGACCGCACCATCCGCGTGAGCTGGAAGAGCGAGGTCCGCGCCGAGCTGCGCAAGATCTTCAACGGCGGCGAATTCAAGCCGATCCTGGACGAGGCGCAGAAGATCCACAAGCAGGTCCTGCGCGGCCGCGTGTTCGTGGCGCTGCACATGCACGCCGGCGACGGCAACGTCCACACCAACCTCCCGGTGAACTCGGACGACTACGCCATGCTGCAGGACGCCCACCGCGCGGTGGCCCGCATCATGGCGCTGGCGCGCTCGCTGGATGGCGTGATCTCGGGCGAGCACGGCATCGGCATCACCAAGCTGGAGTTCCTGACCGAGGACGAGATCGGCGAGTTCCGCGCCTACAAGCAGCGCGTGGACCCGCAGGGCCGCTTCAACAAGGGCAAGCTGCTGCCGGGCGCCGACCTGCGCAACGCGTACACGCCGTCGTTCGGCCTGATGGGGCACGAGTCCATCATCATGCAGCAGAGCGACATCGGCGCGATTGCCGAAAGCGTGAAGGACTGCCTGCGCTGCGGCAAGTGCAAGCCGGTGTGCGCCACCCACGTGCCGCGCGCCAACCTGCTGTACAGCCCGCGCAACAAGATCCTGGCGACCTCGCTGCTGATCGAAGCCTTCCTGTACGAGGAACAGACGCGCCGGGGCGTGTCCATCAAGCACTGGGACGAGTTCTCGGACGTGGCCGACCACTGCACGGTCTGCCACAAGTGCGTGACGCCGTGCCCGGTGAAGATCGACTTCGGCGATGTGTCGATGAACATGCGCAACCTGCTGCGCAAGATGGGCCAGAAGAAGTTCAACCCGGGTACCGCGGCGTCGATGTTCTTCCTGAACGCGACCAACCCGCAGACCATCAACCTGACCCGCTCGGCAATGATCGGGCTCGGCTACAAGGCCCAGCGGCTCGGCAACGAGGTGCTGAAGAAGTTCGCCCGCAAGCAGACCCAGCACCCGCCGGCCACGGTCGGCAAGCCGCCGGTGCAGCAGCAGGTGATACACTTCATCAACAAGAAGATGCCGGGCAACCTGCCCAAGAAGACGGCCCGCGCGCTGCTGGACATCGAGGACAACGAGATCGTGCCGATCATCCGCGACCCGAAGCTGACCACGGCCGAGAGCGAGGCGGTGTTCTACTTCCCGGGCTGCGGCTCGGAACGGCTGTTCTCGCAGGTGGGGCTGGCCACGCAGGCCATGCTGTGGCACGTGGGCGTGCAGACCGTGCTGCCGCCGGGCTACCTGTGCTGCGGCTATCCGCAGCGCGGCAACGGCCAGTACGACAAGGCCGAGAAGATGGTCAGCGACAACCGCGTGCTGTTCCACCGCGTGGCCAACACGCTGAACTACCTCGACATCAAGACCGTGGTGGTGAGCTGCGGCACGTGCTACGACCAGCTCGCCGGGTATGAATTCGACAAGATCTTCCCGGGGTGCCGCATCATCGACATCCACGAGTACCTGCTCGAGAAGGGCGTGAAGCTGGAGGGCGTGACCGGTACGCGCTACATGTACCACGACCCCTGCCACACCCCGATCAAGACGATGGACCCGACCAAGCTGGTCAATGACCTGATGGGCGGGAACGGCGGCAGCGGTGCGGGCAAGATCGAGAAGAACGAGCGTTGTTGTGGCGAATCCGGCACTTTGGCCGTGACGCGCCCGGACATCTCCACGCAGGTCCGCTTCCGCAAGGAAGAGGAAATGCGCAAGGGCGCCGACAAGCTGCGCACGGACGGCTTCACCGGCGACGTGAAGATCCTGACCAGTTGCCCGTCGTGCCTGCAGGGGCTGTCGCGCTACAACGAGGACGCCTCGGTGACGGCCGACTACATCGTGATCGAGATGGCCAAGCACCTGCTGGGCGAGAACTGGCTGCCCGAGTACGTGGCCCGCGCCAATGCCGGCGGCATCGAGCGCGTGCTGGTGTAAAGCAGCCAGCGGACTCCGGCGGACACCATGACGCGACTCCCCAACTGCCCCCTGTGCGAAGCCGATGGCGGCGAACTGGTCTGGATGGGGGATCGCGCGCGCGTGATCCTCGTCGAGCATGACCGGCATCCCGGCTTCTGCCGCATCGTCTGGAACGACCACGCCGCCGAGCTGACCGATCTGGACGATGCCGACCAGGCCTGGCTGATGCGGCTGGTGGCCCGGGTGGAGCGCACCGTGCGCGAGGTGATGACGCCGGACAAGGTCAACCTGGCCGCGTTCGGCAACATGGTGCCGCACCTGCACTGGCATATCATTCCGCGCTACCGCTGGGACACGCATTTCCCGGAGGCGATCTGGGCGGCGCCCCAGCGCGCGGCGGAGCCGGCGCGCATCGGCGAGTTGGCCCTGCGGCTGCCGACGCTGCGCACCGCGCTGGCCGTGATGCCGTCCGCTGACTGATTGCCTGACTGCGATAACAACCGAGCATGGCTGACTGACCGGAGGGCGGCACGGAACCCGCCACGGGGCGGCGACGTCTGACCTCCGTCGAACAACAACACGCCCGCTGGCCGGAACGGCGGCGGGCCACACCTGCGCCACCATGTCCTCCACTCCGTCGTCCGTCACCGTGCCCGGCCCGGCCGTCCCGGCCGAGGCTCTCAAGATCCAGAGCCGGCTGCGCCTGGCGGCCACCTGGGACCTGATCAAGCCATACTGGAAATCCGAAGACCGCAAGACGGGGCTGGGGCTGCTGCTCCTGGTCGTCGCGCTCAATCTCGGCATCGTCTATATCAACGTGCTGCTGACCGAGTGGAACCGGGTGTTCTACAACGCCCTGGAACAGCGCGACTTCGTCTCGTTCAAGGAACTGCTGCTGCGATTCTCGTGGATCGCGGCCTGTTTCATCGTGCTGGCGATCTCGCGCCAGTACTACCAGATGATGTTGCAGATGCGCTGGCGGACGTGGATGACCGGCGTCTTCATGCAGCGCTGGCTCGGCCATCAGGCGTACTACCGCATCGAACAGACCCATTCGACCGACAACCCCGACCAGCGTCTGGCCGACGACCTGCGCCAGTTCACCGACGGAGCGCTGACGCTCTCCATGGGGCTGCTGAACTCGGTGGTCACGCTGGTGTCGTTCATCGGCATTCTCTGGGTGGTGTCGGGGCCGATCAGCTTCGTGCTGGGCGGCACCGAACTGACGATTCCCGGCTACATGGTCTGGTTCGCCGCCGGCTACGCGGTGATCGGCTCGCTGATTGCCCACTTCGTGGGCCGGCCGCTGATCGGCCTGTCCTTCCAGCAGGAGCAGTACGAAGCTAACTTCCGTTTCATGCTGGTGCGCCTGCGCGAGAATAGCGAGCCGGTGGCGCTGTACCGCGGCGAACCGACCGAGCAGGCCGGCCTGCGGGCCCGCTTCGAACGGATCCGGGCGAACTGGAACCAGCTGATGCGCTACACGCGGCGGCTGACCTTCGTGAACTCGGGCTACGGCCAGTTCGCGATCATCTTCCCGCTGCTGGTGGCCGCGCCGCGCTATTTCTCCGGCAAGCTCACGCTGGGCGGGCTGATGCAGATCAATTCCGCCTTCGGGCAGGTGCAGGGCGCGCTGTCCTGGTTCGTGGACAGCTACGCCACGCTGGTCGGCTGGAAGGCCGCCGCCAACCGTCTGATCGACTTCCAGGACGCCATCCGCGTGGCCGAGCGCCAGGACCTGACGCACGAGGGCCCGGGCGACATCGAGGTGGTGGTGGCGGAGGGCCAGGACGGCATCGACCTGACCGGCCTCGCGCTGGCGCTGCCGGTACGCGGCGGCAAGAGCCCGGACGAGGAGGGCGTGGATCCGCAACATCCGGCCCACCCGCGCCAGCGGCCGCTGGTGGCGCCGTTCTCGCTGTCCATCGGGCAGGGCGAGCGGTGGCTGGTCAGCGGGCCGTCCGGCTGCGGCAAGAGCGTGCTGTTCCGCGCGCTGGCCGGGATCTGGCCTTACGGCCACGGCCGCATCGCGGTGCCGGGCAAGCGCATGCTGTTCCTGCCGCAGCGCAGCTACCTGCCGATCGGCACGCTGGCCGATGCGCTGGCCTACCCGGACGCCGGCACGGCGCACTCGTGCGAGACGCTGCAACAGGTGCTGCGCCAGGCCCGGCTGGCCATGCTGGCGAACCAGCTCGATGTGTTCGACAACTGGTCGCTGCGCCTGTCGCCGGGCGAGCAGCAACGGCTGGCCTTCGCCCGCGCGCTGCTCCAGAAGCCCGATTTCCTGTTCCTGGACGAGGCCACGGCGGCGCTCGACGAGGAAACCGAGGCTGCCATGTACCAGCTGATGGTCGATAGCCTGCCGGACGCCACCATCGTCAGCATCGCCCACCGCAGCACCGTGGCCGCCTTCCATGACCGGCGGCTGCGCTACCTCCCCGTGGCGCCGACCGGCGCGCGCGACGAAAGCGGTGCCGGACCCCAGGATGGGCAAGGCATGGGGGGTGGAGTAAGCTATCGGGTCGTACAAGACACATCGGACGCGCTCCCCGCGTGACCCTACTATGGCTGGCCTAGAGAAAGACACCCCCCATCCCACCGCGCTGACCGTGCATACGCAGTCGCGCGTGCTGGAAATCGGCTTCGACAATGGCCGCGCGTGGCGCCTGCCGTTCGAGCTGCTGCGCGTCTATTCGCCGTCCGCCGAGGTCCAGGGCCATGGCCCGGGCCAGGAAACGCTCCAGACCGGCAAGCGCGAGGTGGGCATCGCGGCGGTGGAGCCCGTGGGCAACTACGCGATCCTGATCCGCTTCGACGACGGCCACGACACCGGCATCTACTCGTGGGAGCTGCTGTATCGCCTGGGCGACCAGCAGGAAGCGCTGTGGAACGACTACCTGAAGCGGCTCGAAGCCGCCGGCGTCGACYGCGATGCGCCGATGGTGGCCGGCGGCGGCCATGCCTGCGGCCACCACCACTGATCCCCGTCTATATATATCCGCACCTGGAGTACCAGACATGAGCGAGACCCACTTCGGGTTCGAGAAAGTCGACGAAACGGATAAGGCCGGCAAGGTAGCTGGCGTGTTCCATTCGGTCGCGAGCAAGTACGACGTGATGAACGACCTGATGTCCGGCGGCATGCACCGGCTCTGGAAGATGTTCACCATCGCCCAGGCCAATGTGCGCCCGGGCCAGAAGGTGCTCGACATCGCCGGCGGCACGGGCGACCTGGCCAAGGCTTTCGCGAAGCGGGCCGGCCCGACCGGCGAGGTCTGGCTGACAGACATCAACGAATCCATGCTGCGCGTGGGCCGCGACCGCCTGCTCGACAAGGGCGTGGTGACCCCGGTGGCGCTGTGCGACGCCGAGCGGATTCCCTTTCCGGACAACTACTTCGACCTCGTCACGGTGGCGTTCGGGCTGCGTAACATGACCCACAAGGACCGCGCGCTGGCCGAGATGCGCCGCGTGGTGAAGCCGGGCGGCAAGGTCATGGTCCTGGAATTCTCCAAAGTCTGGAAGCCGCTGGAAAAGGCCTACGATGTTTACTCGTTCAAGGTATTGCCGTGGCTGGGCGAGCGGGTGGCTGGGGATGCCCCGAGCTATCGCTATCTCGCAGAATCGATCAGAATGCATCCAGACCAGGGTTCACTTGTACGCTTGATGGAACATGCGGGGCTCGAGAAGGTCGAATACTTCAATCTGACGGGCGGAGTGGTGGCGCTCCACGTCGGGCGTAAGTACTAATTCGCCATGTTCGGCCTTGGATGGCCGAAACTGACAGGGGATCGCAGAAAATGTCTTCTTTTCGTGGAAAATTCCTCGCCGCGTCGCTGATCGCGACGCTGGCGCTGGGGGTCGCGCTGGACGCCAATGCCAAGCGGCTGGGCGGCTCGCGCAGTGTTGGCAAGCAGTCGTCCTCCGTGACGCAGCAACGCCAGCAGGCGCCGGCCCAGCAATCGCCGACGCAGCAACCGGCCCAACAGCCCAACCAGGCGGCACCGGCCACGGCTGGCGCGGCCGGCGGTGCGGCGGCGGCTGCACCCAAGCGTAACTGGGGCGGTATGCTCGGCGGCCTGGCGGCTGGTCTGGGTCTTGGCTACCTGCTCTCGCACTTCGGTCTGGGCGGTGCGGCTGCCAGCTTCCTGTCGAATCTGATCCTGATCGGCGGTATCGCGCTGCTGGCCTTCTGGCTGATCCGCAAGTTCCGTGGCGGTGGCGCTGCGCGCCGCCAGCAACCGGCCTACGCCGGCATGGGCAATCAGGGCAACCAGGGTGGTTTCGGTGGCAACGACCTGTCGCGCACTGCCGAGCCGACCTTCCGTCAGGCCGAGCAGCCGGCCCAACCCGCGCAACCTGCCGCCTACGGCGGCGCGGCGGCCAACCCAGTAATGGGTGGCGCTGCTGCCGGTGCCGTGGCTGCTGCAGCGCAGCAACCGTGGGGCGTGCCGGCCGACTTCGACACCGAAGCCTTCCTGCGCAATGCCAAGGTTCACTACGTGCGCCTGCAGGCCGCGTGGGACGCCGGCAATCTCGACGACATCCGAGAGTTCACCACGCCGGAAATGTTCGCCGAGATCAAGATGGATCTGGCCGAGCGCGGCGCCGAGGTCAACAAGACCGACGTCGTGACGCTGGATGCCCAACTGCTGGGCATCGAGGACACCCCGACGCAGCACGTTGCCAGCGTGCGTTACGCCGGCATGATGCGCGAGCGCGCGGGCGAGCCGGCCCAGCCGTTCGCCGAGGTCTGGAACCTGGCCAAGGCCACCGCCGGCAACGGTGGCTGGCTGCTGGCCGGCATTCAGCAGGAGTCCTGAGCGTAATCTCCCCGCCGCTTCCACGGATGCGGCGGGCGAGTAGCTTAGAATGGAGGCCCACGCGTGCGTGGGCCTTTTTTGTTGCCCGACTACCGCAAACCGCTCGCCATGAACGCCTTGCCTTCCCCGCTGGCCGCGCCGATCGTTGCCGCGCTCAATCACCTGATCGAACAGGAGCCGTGGGCCTGCGCGCTGCTGTCGCCCTTTGCCGGCCGCGTGATCCGCTTCGATGCCGCCGCCTTCGCGCTGGCGCTGAAGGTGACCGAACACGGCTGCATCGAGCAGGCCACGGTGGCCGAGGCGCCGGCCGTGACCTTGCTGGTGCCGTTGCAGCAATGGCCGCTGGTGGTGGCCGACGTGGCCGAGGGCGGGCAGGCCGCCGCGATGCGCCATGTGCGGATCGAAGGCGACGCGGAACTGGCCAACGCCGTGTCCACGCTGGCCCGCAGCCTGCGCTGGGACGCCGCCGAAGACCTGTCGCGCGCGCTGCGCGGCGTGATGGGCGGCCCGGTCAGTGACAGCGTGGCGCAGCGCGTGGTCGATGGTGCGCGCCAGGTTCACGATAACGCCACCCGCGTGGGCCGCGCCCTGCTCGACAATGTGACGGAATACCTACTCGACGAACAACCGACCCTCGTGCGCCACGCGGCGCTGGACGGCTTTGCCGATGACGTGGCGCGGCTGCGCGACGACCTCGAACGGCTGGAAAAGCGGCTGGAACGGCTGGAACGCCAGCCAGCCGCGCCGGGCAAGCTGCCGTCCGCCCACCGTTGATGGCCCGGCCGTCGTCCTCCCTCCCTTTTGCCTGCGCCGCCGCCTGCGCGCGCGGCGTGCCTCCGCACCGTAAAGAATCCGCATGACCCGCCTTCTGCGTCTCTGCAAGATCGTCTTTGTCATCCTGTATTACGGGCTCGATGAACTCGTGCTGTCCGGCTTCAAGAGCCGGCGCATCAAGCTGCTGGTGAAGGTCATCACCATCGGCCGCAAGCTCGAGCAGCCGCGCGGCGTGCGCCTGCGGATGGCGCTGACCACGCTCGGGCCGATCTTCGTCAAGTTCGGCCAGGTGTTGTCCACCCGCCGCGACCTGATGCCGCCCGACATCGCCGACGAACTGGCGATGCTCCAGGACCAGGTGCCGCCGTTCGACCCGGTGTTGGCCGTCAAGATCATCGAGAAGTCGCTCGGCCGGCCGCTTTCGGACTTGTTCGAGAATTTCGAGCACACGCCGGTGGCCAGCGCGTCCATCGCGCAGGTGCACTTCGCCACGCTGCGCGGCGGCCCGAACCATGGGCGCGAGGTGGCGGTGAAGGTGCTGCGGCCCGGCATGCTGCCCGTGATCGACAGCGACCTGGCCCTGATGCGCGATATGGCGACCTGGCTCGAGCGCGTCTGGGTGGATGGCCGCCGGCTCAAGCCGCGCGAGGTGGTGGCCGAGTTCGACAAGTACCTGCACGACGAACTCGACCTGATGATCGAGGCCGCCAACGCCAGCCAGTTGCGCCGCAACTTCATCGAGAGCGGGCTGCTGCTGGTGCCGGAAGTGTTCTGGGACTGGTGCACCAGCAACGTGTTCGTGATGGAGCGGATGCACGGCATCCCGATTTCGCGCATGGAGTCGCTGAAGGCGGCTGGCGTGGACATGCACCAGCTGGCCGAGGAGGGCGTGGAGATCTTCTTCACGCAGGTGTTCCGCGACGGCTTCTTCCACGCTGACATGCACCCCGGCAACATCCTCGTCTCGGTGCAGCCGGAGACGTTCGGGCGCTATATCGCGCTGGACTTCGGCATCGTCGGCGCGCTGTCCGAGTTCGACAAGAACTACCTCGCGCAGAACTTCATCGCATTTTTCCGACGCGACTACCACCGTGTGGCGCTGCTGCACGTGGAATCGGGCTGGGTGCCGGCCGAGACGCGGGTGGAGGAGCTGGAGTCCGCCGTGCGCGCCTGCTGCGAGCCGTACTTCGACAAACCGCTGCGCGAGATCTCGCTCGGCATGGTGCTGATGCGGCTGTTCCAGACCTCGCGGCGGTTCAACGTCGAGATCCAGCCGCAGCTGGTGCTGCTGCAGAAGACGCTGCTCAATATCGAGGGGCTGGGCCGGCAGCTCGACCCGGAACTCGACCTCTGGAAGACCGCCAAGCCGTTCCTCGAAAAGTGGATGTACGAGCAGGTGGGCTGGCAGGGCGCCTGGGAGCGGGTAAAGGTGGAGGCGCCGCAGTGGGCCAAGATGCTGCCTGACTTCCCGCGCCTGGCGCACCAGTTCCTGGAACGCCGCGCGCTGCAGAACAATGGCGAGCAGGAGCGGTTGCTGGCGCAGCTCGTGGTGGAGCAGCGGCGCACCAACCGTCGGCTGTCCACGGCGCTGATGCTGATCGGCGGCTTCCTGGCCGGCATCGTGCTGGTGCAGGCGCTGGCCTGGGCGGGCTACTGGTAAGCCTCGGACGCACGCCATGCCGAATCCCCCGAAACGCGAATTCGAGAGCCGCAACGCCGCCGACGCGGCGTTCTGGGACGAGCGCTTTGCGCGGCAATTCACGCCTTGGGACGCTCAGGGCGTGCCGGCCGAGTTCGAGGCGTTCGCTGCCGGATTGACGCCGTGCCCGACCCTGGTGCCGGGCTGTGGCAACGGCTGGGAGGCCGGCTGGCTCCACGCGCGCGGCTGGCCGGTGACGGCGATCGACTTCTCCGCCGAGGCGGTGGCGTCGGCGCGGCGGGCGCTCGGCGCCGCCGCCGTGGTGGTGCGGGAGGCCGATTTCTTCGCCTTCACGCCCGAGCCGCCCTGCCAGCTGATCTACGAGCGCGCCTTCCTGTGCGCGCTGCCGCCGGCGCTGCGCCAGCCCTATGCCGACCGCGTGGCGGCACTGCTGCCACCGGGCGGATTGCTGGCCGGCTACTTCTATATAGGTGAGACGCGCGGCGGGCCCCCGTTCACCATGCCCCGCACCGAGCTGGACGGGCTGCTGGCGCCGGCCTTCGATCTGGTGGAGGACCGTCCGTCCGCCGCGCCGCTGCCGGTCTTCGCGGCCGGCCAGGAGCGCTGGCAGGTCTGGCGCCGGCGCGCCTGAAGCGAACCTGATCCGATCCAGATTCGACCCCGAGCCGTTTCCAAGTCGTCCATGCGGCGCTTCCCGCACCGGCGTGGGGAATTCGCCGCGCCCGGGGATTTTTTTTCGACCCGTCGGGTCTGCATCGCTATAATCCGCCGGCATTTCTCCGCAACTTCGGAAATCTGGGATAGGGCAGCGGCATGCTGATCTGGTTCGTCATCGTCTATTGGGTTATCTCGGTCGGCATTGGGCTGTGGGCGGCGCTGCGCGTCAAGGGCACCGCCGACTTCGCCGTGGCCGGCCGCAGCCTGCCGTTCTACATCGTCACCGCCACGGTGTTCGCCACCTGGTTCGGCTCCGAAACCGTGCTCGGCATCCCGGCCGTGTTCCTCAAGGAGGGGCTCTCCGGCGTGGTGTCCGACCCGTTCGGCTCCTCGCTCTGCCTGATCCTGGTGGGCCTGTTCTTCGCCCGGCCGCTGTACCGGATGAACCTGCTGACCATCGGCGACTACTATCACAACCGCTACGGGCGCGTGGCCGAAGTGCTGACCACGCTATGTATCGTGGCGTCCTACCTCGGCTGGGTGGCGGCGCAGATCAAGGCGCTGGGGCTGGTGTTCTATACGGTGTCCGACGGCGCGCTGTCGCAGGACGCCGGCATGATGATCGGCGCGGCCAGCGTGCTGGTCTACACGCTGTTCGGCGGCATGTGGTCGGTGGCGGTGACCGATTTCATCCAGATGATCATCATCGTGATCGGCATGCTCTATATCGGCTACGAGGTCAGCGGGCAGGCCGGCGGCGTGGCGGCGGTGGTGTCGCACGCGGCGGCGGCCGGGAAGTTCGAGTTCTGGCCGTCGCTGGACCTGATCCAGATCATTGGCTTCGCGGCGGCGCTATTCACGATGATGCTGGGCTCGATTCCGCAGCAGGACGTGTTCCAGCGCGTGACCTCGTCGCGTACGGAGAAGATTGCCGGGCGCGCCTCGGTGCTGGGCGGCGTGCTGTACTTCTTCTTCGCCTTCATCCCGATGTTCCTGGCCTATTCGGCCACGATGATCGATCCCGGCATGGTCGAGAAGTACATCAACTCGGATTCGCAGCTGATCCTGCCGCAACTGATCCTGACCCATGCGCCGATGTTCGCGCAGGTGATGTTCTTCGGCGCGCTGCTGTCGGCCATCAAGAGCTGCGCGTCGGCCACGCTGCTGGCGCCGTCCGTGACGTTCGCGGAGAACATCATGCGGCCGTACTTCCGCCATCTGACCGACAAGCAGTTCCTGCGCGTGATGCAGGCCGTGGTGTTGGTCTTCACGACGCTGGTGACGCTGTTCGCGCTGAATTCGCACCTGTCGATCTTCCACATGGTGGAAAACGCGTACAAGGTGACGCTGGTGTCGTCCTTCGTGCCGCTGGCGTTCGGGCTGTTCTGGAAGCCGGCCACGCGACAGGGCGGGCTGGCCGCCATCCTGATGGGGCTGGCATCCTGGCTGACCTGCGAGGTGGCCTTCGCCGACGCCGCCGTGCCGCCGCAGATGGTGGGGCTGATGTTCTCGATCAGCGGCATGGTGTTCGGCTCGCTGCTGCCGCAATGGATCAGCGAGCGACCGGGCGTCAAGGAAGTGCATATTGCGTAACTTCCAAGCCTGAAACCGGGTCCGGCACCCCGGCGGCGCCGGTAAAACGGGCCCCAGGCGCCTCATAGGCGACCTGAGGCGCCCGGAATGGCCTCTTTTCCCGGCGGTGGACGGGCCGCCGACAGTTTATAATCCGAGGCTTTGCATCGCCGTGCGGGTGTTTTTCCGCGAATTGCCATTGCAAATGGCCTCCGGCGCTGCCACCTGTTGTTCCCAATCCAGATTTCCGCGAAAAGAACCATCATGCCGATCTATGCCTACCGTTGCGACGCCTGCGGCCACGGGCGCGATGTGCTGCAGAAAATGAGCGATGCCCCGCTCACGGACTGCCCATCCTGCGGCGCTGCCGGGTCCTTCAAGAAACAACTGACCGCCGCCGGCTTCCAGCTCAAGGGCTCGGGCTGGTACGTCACGGACTTCCGTGGCGGCAACAGCGGCAACAAGGGCGCCAGCGCGCCAGCGGCTACGGGCGGCGCGGCGGCATCGGCCCCGGCGGCCTCGGGCGGTGACTCGTCTGGTTCGTCGGCTTCGTCGTCGTCCACGTCCACGTCTTCGACGCCTTCCGCCCCGGCGGGCGGCAGCGCCAGCGCCTGACCCTCATGGCCAAAACCGTGGTTGCCAAGAAAACCTCCGCCCTCAAGACCTGGTTCCTGACCGGGCTGCTCGTGCTGGTGCCGCTCGGCATCACGCTGTGGGTGCTCAATTTGATCATCGGCACGATGGACCAGAGCATGGCCCTGCTGCCGGTGGCGTGGCAGCCCGAGAACCTGTTCGGGCGCCGCATTCCAGGTCTTGGCGCCATCCTGACGCTGCTGTTCATCCTGCTGGTGGGCGTGCTCGCGCACAACTTCATCGGCCAACGGCTGGTGCGCTGGTGGGAAATGCTGCTCGGCCGCATTCCCGTGGTGGGCCCCATCTACACCAGCGTGAAGCAGGTCTCGGACACGCTGCTGTCGTCGTCCGGCAACGCGTTCCGCAAGGCGCTGCTGGTGCAGTATCCGCGCGAGGGGTCGTGGACCATCGCGTTTCTGACCGGCCGGCCCGGCGGAGACGTGCAGAATCACCTCCAGGGCGAATACGTCAGCGTCTACGTGCCGACCACGCCGAATCCGACCTCGGGCTTCTTCCTGATGATGCCCAAGGCCGACACCATCGAACTCGACATGACCGTCGACGCCGCGCTCAAGTACATCGTCTCGATGGGCGTCGTGGCGCCGACGGAGCTGCCCCGCAAGTCCGGCACGCCGGGCCGTCCGGCGGATGCGGCCGAGGCCGCGGACACCGCTGAAGAGGCGGTTGCGGTCGCCGACTCGAACCCTACTCATTGAATTGCGCGCGGGCCGCCTCGCGGCCGCGCATTACCGGGAATTTCTCCTATGTCCTCCATGCGTACTCACTACTGCGGTCTGGTGACCGAACAACTGATCGGCCAGGAAGTGGCCCTGACCGGCTGGGTACAGCGCCGGCGTGACCACGGCGGCGTGATCTTCGTCGATCTGCGAGACCGCGAGGGCCTGGTGCAGGTGGTTTGCGATCCGGATCGCCCGGAGATGTTCAAGGCCGCCGAAGAGATCCGCAACGAGTTCTGCATCCGCATCACTGGCAAGGTGCGTCCGCGCCCGGCCGGCACGGAGAACGCCAACCTGACCTCGGGCAAGATCGAGGTGCTGTGCCATGAGCTGAGCGTGCTGAACCCGTCGGTCACGCCCCCGTTCCAGCTGGACGACGACAACCTGTCGGAAACCACCCGCCTGACGCACCGCGTGCTGGACCTGCGCCGCCCGCAGATGCAGTACAACCTGCGCCTGCGCTACAAGGTGGCCATGGAAGTGCGCAAGTACCTGGACGCCCAAGGCTTCATCGACATCGAAACGCCGATGCTGGGCAAGAGCACGCCGGAAGGCGCGCGCGACTACCTGGTGCCGTCGCGCACGAACCCGGGCCACTTCTTCGCGCTGCCGCAATCGCCGCAGATCTTCAAGCAGATGCTGATGGTCTCGGGCTTCGACCGCTACTACCAGATCACCAAGTGCTTCCGCGACGAAGACCTGCGCGCTGATCGCCAGCCCGAATTCACGCAGATCGACTGCGAGACGTCGTTCCTGACCGAGCAGGAGATCCGCGACCTGTTCGAGGACATGATGCGCACCGTGTTCAAGAACGCCATCAACGTGGACCTGGACGCCGCGTTCCCGGTGATGGAGTACCGCGAGGCCATGGCCCGCTTCGGCTCGGACAAGCCGGACCTGCGCGTGAAGCTCGAATTCACCGAGCTGACCGACGTGATGAAGGACGTCGACTTCAAGGTGTTCTCGGGCCCGGCCAACAGCGACAACGGTCGCGTGGTGGGTCTGCGCGTGCCGGGCGGCGGTTCGATCTCGCGTGGCGAAATCGACGCCTACACCCAGTTCGTCGGCATCTACGGCGCCAAGGGCCTGGCCTGGATCAAGGTCAACGAAGTGGCCAAGGGCCGCGACGGCCTGCAATCGCCGATCGTCAAGAACCTGCACGACGCCGCGATTGCCGAGATCCTGAAGCGCACCGGCGCCCAGGACGGCGACATCATCTTCTTCGGCGCCGACAAGGCCAAGGTCGTGAACGACGCCATCGGCGGCCTGCGCCTGAAGATCGGCCATTCCGAATTCGGCAAGTCCAGCGGCCTGTTCGAGGACGTGTGGAAGCCGCTGTGGGTGATCGACTTCCCGATGTTCGAGTACGACGAGGAAGACGCGCGCTGGGTGGCCATGCACCACCCGTTCACGAGCCCGAAGGACGAGCACCTGCAGTACCTGGAAACCGATCCGGGCAAGTGCATCGCCAAGGCGTACGACATGGTGCTGAACGGCTGGGAAATGGGTGGCGGTTCGGTCCGTATCTACCGCGAGGACGTGCAGAGCAAGGTGTTCCGCGCGCTGAAGATCGGCGAGGAAGAGGCACGGGCCAAGTTCGGCTACCTGCTGGATGCGCTGCAATACGGCGCGCCGCCGCACGGCGGACTGGCATTCGGCCTCGACCGTATCGTGACGATGATGGCCGGCGCCGATTCGATCCGCGACGTGATCGCCTTCCCGAAGACCCAGCGTGCACAGGATCTGCTGACGCAGGCCCCGTCGGCGGTGGACGAGAAGCAGCTGCGGGAACTGCATATTCGGCTGCGGGCGCAGGAGGCCAAGACTACGGTTTGAGTTTTTTGACCGGGGTATTGATGAGGGGTGCCAGCCTTGGGGTGGTGCCCCTTTTGTTTTTGGGGTGGTGGTTGTGGGCAACGGCCACCATCGCAACAACAGAAACAACCGCGGCCGAACGAACCCATTAGCACCAAATCCCCCAACAATCTCGTTTCCATTTGTTACGAATAGGAACGAAGCCTCCCGCAACAATGTCTCCCTAGGTTGAAAAACCCATAATCAACCGCGCCGTCTGGGAGGACGAATCTGTGAACCTCGATATCGAACAAATCCGCCAGTTCCTGCAGGCGCATGCGGAGACCATCCTGACGTGGCTGGTGGCCGGCCTGGTGATGATGTTGCTGGCGAAATTCGAGCTGCGCCGCGCGGTGCGC
Organism: Cupriavidus sp. 01L43; assembly: GCF_056399925.1. Classification (NCBI taxonomy): domain Bacteria; kingdom Pseudomonadati; phylum Pseudomonadota; class Betaproteobacteria; order Burkholderiales; family Burkholderiaceae; genus Cupriavidus; species Cupriavidus sp. 01L43. Next base: position 207,306 of record NZ_JBFTSH010000008.1, on the reverse strand, counting down.
AAGTCGGCACAGGCGATGTCCGAGTCAGTGGCGACCACGGTGGCCGCGTGCGTGCCCGACATCGCCCATGCGGCGCAAACGGCGCATCCCGTGGCTGTGGATCCCGATGGCGCCGAGCCTGTCACTGCCCAGCGCGCAGATGCGCTGCGCCGCCTGTCGCTCGATACCGTGGCGACCGTCATGGCTCGTGGGCGATGRCTCGAGGATGTCGGCAACCTGCGTCTGGCCGAGGATGCCCTGCTGTCAGGCCGGCGTGCCGGCGGTGCGGACCCGCTGCTGGTCGTCGCCCCGCAACCGGTGGTGCAGGCCTACCTGACCGCTCAGCGTACGTTCGAGGATGAAGCCGCCCGGCTCCAGACCCATCGCCGCGAGGCGCTGACGCTTCAGGAGGCGCTCCAGGCGCTGGTGGCGGAAGCCGCCCATGTCGAACAGGAAACCGCCAGCATCGTGATGCGCTTCGAGCAGGTCAACGCCCAGGCCGCGCAAGGCGTGGAAGCGGGCGATTACCAGCGCTTCCTGATCCAGAAGTACAACCAGCTGGGTCAGCGCGAGAAGGACATTGGGCAGGAGCGTGCCGAGCTGGCCGCGCAACTGCGCGAGAGCACCGATGCGTTGGCCGAGCATGCCCACGTGGCCTCGCAGCGCTACACGCAGGCGCTGGCGCCGCTGATGCAGCAACTGCGTTCTGCGTGGGGCCATGGCGATTCGCCGGACGTCTTCGAGACCTGGCTGCGCCACGCCAAGCCGGAAGACGGGATGCCGGCACCTGCCGCCGATCGCTCGGCGGCCTGAGCGGAGGGGTTTGCGCTATCCTTGGGTTTGTCCTTCCAACGCGCCCCATGCCCTACAAGATTCCCGAATCGGTGCTGGTTGTCATCTACACGCCAGACCTGCAAGTCCTGCTGATCGAGCGCGCCGACCGGCCCGGCTTCTGGCAGTCGGTCACCGGCAGCCTGGACGCCGAGGACGAACCGCTGCCAGTGACCGCCGCCCGCGAGGTGGCCGAGGAAACCGGCATCATCGCCAGCGCGCATAGCCTGACCGACTGGCAACACACCATCACGTACGACATCTACCCCCAGTGGCGCCACCGCTACGCGCCCGGGGTGGCACGCAACACCGAGCACTGGTTCGGGCTGTGCGTGCCCGCACCTCTTAATGTGACGTTGGCGCCGCGTGAACACCTGCGCTACGCGTGGCTGCCCTGGCAGGAAGCCGCCGAGCGCTGCTTCTCCAGCAGCAATGCGGAAGCGGTGCGCCAGCTGGCCTGGCGGGCGGCGGCGGGGCTCGACGTCACCTCGGGAGCGGCATGATGAAGCTGCGCGTGGTCACGTACAACATCCACAAGGGCGTGAAGGGGTTCAGCGGGAAGCCGCGCATCCAGAATGTACGCACCGGCCTGCAGACCATGAACGCGGACATCGTCTTCCTGCAGGAAGTCCAGGACCGCAACGACCGGCTGGTCGCCGCCGAGTTGTTCGACCCTGACCACACCCAGCTCAACTATCTGGCCACCGACGCCTATCCGCATTCGGTCTACGGCCGCAACGCGGTCTACGATCACGGCCATCACGGCAACGCGATCCTGTCCCGGCATCCGATCCTGATGTCGGAAAATCTCGATATCTCCGATCACCGCTTCGAGCAGCGCGGCCTGTTGCACGCGGTGGCGGACATCAACGGCGTGGAGGCGCACCTGATCTGCGTGCATTTCGGCTTGTTCGCGCGCAGCCGGGCGCGGCAGGCGAGCGCGCTGGTGGAGCGCGTGCGCGCCGTGGTGCCGGCCGATGCGCCGCTGGTCATCGCCGGCGATTTCAACGACTGGAACCATCGGCTGGACGCCCAGATCTGCAACACGCTCAACGCGGTGGAGTCGGCGCACGCCAAGAGCGGGCGTATCCACACGTTTCCGAGCCATATGCCGTGGTGGCAGCTGGATCGGATCTACGTACGGGGATTCGAGATCGAGCGCACCCAGGCGCTGACCGGCCGCGAATGGGCCGAGCGTTCGGACCATGTGCCGCTGGTGGCGGAGCTGGCCCGCCGGGTGGCGATTCCCGAGGCGTAGTGCCCCGGGGTTACAGGCTGAGGGCGGTGCGGATCCAGTGGTAGATGGCGTCTGGATCGGCGAGGTCGAGTACCGGCAGCGCCGTTTGCGTGGCAACTTCGGCCGGCGCGTCGGTCGCCACGGCGACCACGCCGGGTACGTCGCGCCAGAGCGGCGGCTTGCCGTGGGCGGGCCGATAGACCTCGAGTTTCGGGAAATCGCTCCATTTATAGCCTTCGACCAGCACCAGGTCGGTCTCGGGCGGCAGCACGGCCAGGGCCTCGCTGATTTCGGGCGATGGCTTCGACTCCGGGTAGTGGCGCATCAGCGTCAGGTGCCGCGCGCCGACCAGCACGACGTTCTCGCAGCCGCCGGCGCGCATGCGCCAGGAGTCCTTGCCGGGGGTGTCGGGGTCAAAGCCGTGGTGGGTGTGCTTGATGCCGGCGACCCGCAGGCCGTCGGCCACGAAGCGGGGAATCAGCTGGTCCAGCAGCGTGGTCTTGCCGCTGCCCGACGCACCGGCGATGCCGAATACCTTCACAATACTTTCCGTTTTCCGCCACACAATGGCCCGACAATAGCAGAGTTGGCCCGGGCGATGTGCAGGAGCCGCCCGTTATCCGATAATCAAGCCATGTCACGGATCTACGACCGGGTCGACCGCCCCGCACCCGCCTCGACGCCCCAGTCCCCGGCACCGCCCATCCCCCAGGCGGCGCCCGCGGACGTCCACCTCCGCGCGCCCCTGCTGCGCTGGGGCCGCCGGCGCGGCAGCCCGGTGCCCGGCAACGCGGTGGACCTGCTGCGCAATGGCGAAACCTTCTTCCCCGCCCTGATCGCCGCCATCGGCACGGCCACGCGCCACGTCGTGCTGGAGACCTATATCTATGCCGATGATGCGGTCGGCCAACGCGTGACCGAGGCGCTGGTCGCTGCGGCGCAGCGTGGTGTGGATGTGCGGCTCGTGGTCGATGGCTTCGGCGCCGGCGACATGCCCGAAGCCCTGCAACAGCGCCTCCAGGCCGGCGGGGTGAAGCTCGAGATCTACCGGCCGCTGCGCGGGTTCAAGCTGGCGCGCCGGCACCTGCGCCGGCTCCACCGCAAGATGGCCGTGATCGACGACAGCGTGGCGTTCGTCGGCGGCATCAATATCATCGACGACCACAACCACGGCCCGCTCGACCTGCCCGAACTCGGCCCACGCTACGACTTCGCCGTGCGGGTATCCGGGCCGCTGGTCGCGCAGATCGCGCTGGCGTCGGCCCGGCTCTGGTTCCGCATCGCCCAGCGCCGCGGCCTGCGCGAGACCGCCGAGGCCTTCGCCGAGGTGGAGACGCTGACCACGGCCGCCCGCCAGGCGCGGCGCAACGTGCAGCCGGGCGGCGTGCCGGCCGCGTTGCTGCTGCGCGACAACCTGCGCAACCGCCGCACGATCGAGCGCGAGTACCTCTACGCGCTGGGCGCGGCGCGGCACGACGTGATCCTCGCCAACGCCTACTTCCTGCCGGGCCACAAGATGCGCCGCGCGCTGCTGGCCTGCCGCGAGCGCGGCGTGCGGGTGCGGCTGCTGCTCCAGGGGGTGGTCGAGTACCGGCTCCAGCATTTCGCCACGCACGCGCTCTACGCCACGCTGCTCGAGGCGGGCGTGGAGATCTACGAATACGAGGCGAGCTTCCTGCACGCGAAGGTCGCCGTGGTCGACGATACCTGGGCGACGGTCGGCTCGAGCAATATGGACCCGTTCAGCCTGCTGCTGGCGCGCGAGGCCAACGTGGCCGTCTACGACACCCACTTCGCGAACGACCTGCGCGGGCACCTGGAACGGGCCATGGCGCAGCGCAGCGCGCGCGTGGTGCCGGAGGCGCACGCGGGCCTGCCGCGCCTGCGGCGGTTTGCCAACTGGGCGGCCTACTATGTGTTGCGCGTCGGCGTCGTCATCGCCGGGGTGACGGGGCGGTACTGAATGCCTCGACGCATGGCCGCGCGCGTGGCGTTACCATGCTGCCCTGCCGCACGCGCCATCCCGCGCGCGCTGGTGCCGGGCGGTTTTAAGCCGTTGCTGCAATGCGTGGTCAACGCAGGGCCGGCACCGTCTGTTTAGAAACCCCGGTCTAATTAATTGCTTGATGCCAAACGGCCTCGCCAGAATAATCTGAACGACCGTTCTTTTTTGGCTTAGACTGCGTGCATTCGCGACTTGCCACGGCTTTACGGCAGCCGCAATGCCAGGTTCAAAGCAAAGTCAGGTCATAGGCAGCGCCCGGGAAGTGCGCTGCGAGAACGGAGAGAAAACCATGCGACACCAGTCAGTCCGTCTTGAATCCGCCGCCGCACCCGCGCCCTTGCGCAAGGGTGAGATGACGCGCGTGGCGATTCTCGATGCCGCACTGGAATTGTCGTCCCGCGACGGGCTGGAAGGGCTGACCATCGGCCTCCTCGCGGAACGCATGCAGATGAGCAAGAGCGGCGTATTCGCGCATTTCGGTTCGCGCGAGGACCTGCAGGTGGAAGTGGTGCGCGAGTATCACCGCCGGTTCGAGCAGGAGGTGTTCTACCCCTCGCTGCACGAGCCACGCGGTCTGCCGCGCCTGTGGTCGATGGTGCGGCGCTGGATGGAAAAGCGCATCCAGGAAGTGACCACGGGCTGCATCTACATCAGCGGGGCGGTCGAGTACGACGATCGCGCGGAAAGCCCGGTGCGTGACGAGCTGGTCAAGAGCGTCACGATCTGGCGGGCCGCGCTGATGCGCGCGATCGACCAGGCCAAGGAAGAGGGGCACCTGCGCGCGGACTGCGATCCGCGCACGATGCTGTTCGAGATGTACAGCCTTGAACTAGGCTTGCATCACGACGCCCGTTTCCTGCGCCTGCCGGACAGCGCCGAACTTGCCATGGTCGCGCTCAACAAACTGATTCAGTCTTACCGAACCTGACGCCGCCCCCGGCAACGGTCTCGCCCCCTCCCTGCAGGCGGCGCGGCGCGTGCGTGTGGCGGCATCGCAAACCTCCAAGGAGTTTTTGATGGGCCAGTACACCGCACCGTTGCGCGACATGCAGTTCGTGCTCCATGAACTGCTCGGCGCAGAAGCCGAACTCAAGGCGATGCCGACGCACGCCGACATCGACGCGGACACCATCAACCAGGTTATCGAGGAAGCCGGCAAGTTCTGCGCCGACGTGGTCTTCCCGCTGAACCAGCCCGGCGACCGCGAGGGCTGCACCTACGAGGGCGACGGCGTGGTCCGCGCGCCCAAGGGCTTCAAGGAGGCCTACCAGCAGTACGTCGAAGCCGGCTGGCCGGCGCTGGCCTGCGACCCCGAGTTCGGCGGCCAGGGCCTGCCCATCATCATCAACAACGCGCTGTACGAGATGCTGAACTCGGCCGGCCAGGCGTGGACGATGTACCCGGGCCTCTCGCACGGCGCCTATGAGGCGCTGCATGCCCACGGCACGCCGGAGCTGAAGCAGACCTACGTGCCCAAGCTGGTGTCCGGCGTGTGGACCGGCACGATGTGCCTGACCGAGCCGCATTGCGGCACCGACCTCGGCATGCTGCGCAGCAAGGCCGAGCCGCAGGCCGATGGCTCCTACCTGATCTCGGGCACGAAGATCTTCATCTCGGCCGGCGAGCACGACCTGGCCGAGAACATCATTCACCTGGTGCTGGCCCGCCTGCCGGACGCCCCGCAAGGCACCAAGGGCATCTCGCTGTTCGTGGTACCGAAGTTCATCCCCGATGCCAGCGGCAACCCGGGCGAGCGCAACGGCATCAAGTGCGGCTCCATCGAACACAAGATGGGCATCCACGGCAACGCCACCTGCGTGATGAACCTGGACGGCGCGCGGGGCTGGCTCGTGGGCGAGGCGAACAAGGGCCTGAACGCGATGTTCGTGATGATGAACGCCGCGCGCCTCGGCGTGGGCGCCCAGGGCCTGGGCCTGACCGAGGTGGCGTACCAGAACTCGCTGGCCTACGCCAAGGACCGTCTGCAGATGCGCGCGCTGACCGGCCCGAAGGCGCCGGAGAAGCCGGCCGATCCGATCATCGTGCACCCGGACGTGCGCCGCATGCTGCTGACGCAGAAGGCCTACGTCGAAGGCGGCCGCGCGTTCAGCTACTGGACCGCGCTGCAGATCGACCGCGAGCTGTCGCACCCCGACGCCGCCGTGCGCAAGGAAGCCGGCGACCTCGTGGCGCTGCTGACGCCGGTGATCAAGGCCTTCCTGACCGACAACGCCTTCACCTCGACGAACGAGGGCATGCAGGTGTTCGGCGGCCACGGCTACATCGCCGAATGGGGCATGGAGCAGTACGTGCGCGACGCCCGCATCAACATGATCTACGAAGGCACCAACACGATCCAGGCGCTGGACCTGCTGGGCCGCAAGATCCTGGGCGACATGGGCGCCAAGCTGAAGGCGTTCGGCAAGATCGTGCAGGACTTCGTCGAGGAAGAGGGCACCAACGAGGCGATGCAGGAGTTCGTCAACCCGCTGGCCGACATCGGCGACAAGGTGCAGAAGCTGACCATGGAAATCGGCATGAAGGCCATGGGCAACCCGGACGAAGTGGGCGCGGCCGCCGTGCCGTACCTGCGCGTGGTGGGGCACCTGGTGTTCTCGTACTTCTGGGCCCGCATGGCCAAGCTCGCGCTCGAGAAGGAGGGCAGCGGCGACAAGTTCTACACCAGCAAGCTGGCCACGGCGCGGTTCTACTTCGCCAAGCTGCTGCCGGAAACCGCCGCGGAGATCCGCAAGGCGCGCGCCGGCTCGGCCACGCTGATGGCGCTGGACGCCGACCTGTTCTGATTTGCCGGCAGGCGCGCGCGGCCATCCGCCGCCGCGCCTGCCCGTACCTCACATCCTCTCAACGCTCACAGACTGAGGAGCGCGCATGTCCAATTTCATCGTCAAGAAAGTCGCCGTGCTGGGTGCCGGCGTCATGGGGGCGCAGATTGCCGCCCACCTGGTCAACGCCCGCGTGCCCGTGGTGCTGTTCGACCTGCCCGCCAAGGAAGGCCCCAAGAACGGCATCGCCCTGCGCGCCATCGAGAACCTGAAGAAGCTCTCGCCCGCGCCGCTCGGCATCAAGGATGAGGCCGGCCTGATCCGCGCCGCGAACTACGAAGATGACATCGCCCTGCTGGGCGAGTGCGACGTGGTGATCGAGGCCATCGCCGAGCGCATGGACTGGAAGCACGACCTCTACAAGAAGGTGGCCCCGCACCTGGCCCCGCATGCGATCTTCGCGACCAATACCTCGGGGCTGTCGATCACCGCGCTGTCGGATGGCTTCGACGCTGGCCTGAAGGCCCGCTTCTGTGGCGTGCACTTCTTCAACCCGCCGCGCTATATGCATCTGGTGGAGCTGATTCCGACGGCCACCACGCAGCCCGAGATCCTCGACCGCCTGGAAGCCTTCCTGACCACCACGCTCGGCAAGGGCGTGGTGCGCGCCAAGGACACGCCGAACTTCATCGCCAACCGGGTCGGCATCTTCTCGATCCTGGCCGTGTTCGCCGAGGCCGAGAAGTTCGGCATTCCGTTCGATGTCGTCGATGACCTGACCGGTGCCAAGCTGGGCCGCGCCAAGTCCGCCACGTTCCGCACCGCCGATGTGGTGGGCCTGGACACCATGGCGCACGTGATCAAGACGATGCAGGACAACCTGACCAACGACCCGTTCGCACCGGTCTACCAGACGCCGACCGTGCTGAAGGGGCTGGTCGATGCGGGCGCGCTGGGCCAGAAGACCGGCGCCGGCTTCTACAAGAAGGAAGGCAAGGCGATCAAGGTGCTGGACGCCAAGACCGGCCAGTACGTGGAGTCGGGCAAGAAGGCCGACGAGATCGTGGTCCGCATGCTCAAGAAGGAGCCGGCGGAGCGCATCAAGCTGCTGCGCGAATCGACCAACCCGCAGGCGCAGTTCCTGTGGAGCGTCTTCCGCGACGTGTTCCACTACATCGCCGTCTACCTCGAACAGATCGCCGGTTCGGCGGCGGACGTGGACCTCGCCATCCGCTGGGGCTTCGGCTGGAACTCGGGCCCGTTCGAAGACTGGCAGGCCGCCGGCTGGAAGCAGGTGGCCGAGTGGGTCAAGGAAGATGTCGATGCGGGCAAGGCGCTGTCGAACGCTGCGTTGCCTGCCTGGGTGTTCAGCGGTGCCGTGGCCGAGAACCAGGGCGTGCATAGCGCCAAGGGTTCGTGGTCGCCGGCGACCCGTTCGTTCGTCCAGCGCGCCGAACTGCCGGTGTACCAGCGCCAGGTGTTCCGCGCAGCGCTGCGCGGCACCGACGCGGCCGATCCGCGCACGGCTGGCAAGACTGTCGAAGAGAACGATGCCGTGCGCATCTGGACCAGCGCCGGCGCCGACGACGTGCTGGTGGTGTCCTTCAAGAGCAAGATGAACACGATCGGGCCGGATGTCATCGACGGCCTGACGCGCGCCATCGACCTGGCCGAAGCCGGCTACAAGGGTCTGGTGGTGTGGCAGCCGACCTCGCTGCAACTGGGCGCGCCCGGCGGTCCGTTCTCGGCCGGCGCCAACCTCGAAGCTGCTATGCCCGCGTTCATGATGGGCGGCGCCAAGGGCATCGAGCCGTTCGTCAAGAAGTTCCAGGACGGCATGATGCGCGTGAAGTATTCGGCCGTGCCGGTGGTGGCGGCGGCGTCGGGCATCGCGCTCGGCGGTGGCTGCGAGCTGATGCTCCATTCGGCCAAGCGTGTGGCCGCGCTCGAAACCTACATCGGCCTCGTCGAAGTGGGCGTGGGCCTGGTCCCGGCCGGTGGCGGCCTCAAGGAGGCGGCACTGGCTGCCGCGCGCGCGGCGCAGGCGGCGGGCAGCACCAACTACCTGCAATTCCTGACCAACCGCTTCCAGGCGGCGGCGATGGCGAAGGTGTCCACCTCGGCGCTCGATGCGCAGCAGATTGGCTATCTGCAACCGACTGACACCATCGTCTTCAACGTCCACGAACTGCTGTACGTGGCGCAGAGCGAAGTGCGCGCGCTGGCCAACGCCGGCTACCGCGCCCCGGTGCCCGGCGCGCTGGTGCCGGTGGCGGGCCGCTCGGGCATCGCCACCATCCAGGCGTCGCTGGTCAACATGCGCGACGGCAACTTTATCTCGGCCCACGATTTCCTGATCGCCACGCGTATCGCCGAGGCCGTGTGCGGCGGCGACGTGGAAGCCGGCTCGCTGGTCAGCGAGGACTGGCTGTTGGCGCTGGAGCGCCGCGCGTTCATCGAGCTGCTCGGCACGGGCAAGACGCAGGAGCGCATCATGGGCATGCTGCAGACCGGCAAGCCGGTGCGCAACTAACAGGCCAGAATAGGAACCGACATCATGAAACAACTGCAAGACGCCTACATCGTCGCGGCCACCCGTTCGCCCATCGGCAAGGCCCCCAAGGGCGCGTTCCGGAACACCCGGCCTGACGACCTGCTCGCCATGATCCTGCGCGCTGCAGTGGCGCAGGTGCCCAATCTCGATCCGGCGCTGATCGAAGACGCCATCGTGGGCTGCGCCATCCCCGAAGCCCAGCAGGGCCTGAACGTGGCGCGCATCGGCGCGCTGCTCTCGGGCCTGCCAAACACCGTGGGCGGCATCACCGTGAACCGCTTCTGCGCCTCGGGCGTGTCGGCCGTGGCGATGGCCGCGGACCGCATCCGCGTGGGCGAGTCGGACGTGATGATCGCCGCCGGCGTGGAATCGATGAGCATGGTGCCGATGATGGGCAACACGCCGTCGATGTCGCCGTCGATCTTCACGCGCGATGAGAACGTCGGCATCGCCTACGGCATGGGCCTGACCGCCGAGAAGGTGGCGACCCAGTGGCAGGTCAGCCGCGAGGATCAGGACGCGTTCTCGCTGGCGTCGCACCAGAAGGCGATGGCCGCGCAGCAGGCCGGGGAGTTCGCCGACGAAATTACCCCAATCGAGGTAACCGAGAAGTTCCCGGACCTCGCCACTGGTCAGGTCGGCGTCAAGACGCGTACTATCTCGCTGGACGAGGGTCCGCGCCCCGACACGTCGCTGGAAGGCCTGGCCAAGCTGCGTCCGGTGTTCGCCAACAAGGGCAGCGTGACGGCCGGCAACAGTTCGCAGACGTCGGACGGCGCCGGCGCGCTGATCCTGGTCTCGGAAAAGATCCTCAAGCAGTTCAATCTCGTGCCGCTGGCCCGCTTCGTGTCGTTCGCGGTGCGCGGCGTGCCGCCCGAGATCATGGGGATTGGTCCGAAGGAAGCGATTCCGGCCGCGCTGAAGGCTGCGGGGCTGACGCAGGACCAGATCGACTGGATCGAACTGAACGAGGCCTTCGCCGCGCAGTCGCTGGCGGTGATGCGTGACCTGGCGCTGGACCCGGCCAAGGTCAACCGGATGGGCGGCGCGATTGCGCTGGGCCACCCGCTCGGTGCCACGGGCGCGATCCGCTCGGCCACCGTGGTGCACGCGCTGCGTCGCCACAACCTCAAATACGGCATGGTGACCATGTGCGTCGGCACGGGCATGGGCGCCGCCGGTATCTTCGAGCGCGTTTAAACGCGCCAGGGGCAGCGCGCCACCGGGACAGCCCGGCGGGTGGGCTGTCCCGAACCCTCTGATCAGGTGAAGAACGTAGTGCGATGGAACGGAGAAGCCACACACTGAAACGCTTGATACGGAGGAACACAATAATATGCAGGAGACAGCCATTCTGGCCGACGCGGCATGCGACATGCCGCGCGCAATGATGGACGCGCTGGGCGTCCATACCATCCCTTTCCGGATTCGCGCTGGCGACCGCTTCGTGGTCGACACCCGCGACGAAGCCGCGCTGCCCGACCTGTACCAGCAGTACCTGGTCGGCAAGCAGGACCACTACGCCGAATCGATCCCCCTGCTCGAACGCGAGCTGGAAGACCATCTGCTCAAGCATGTGGTGGCCGGCTGCGACCGTGCCATCCTGCTGACGATTGCCAGCACGCGCAGCAAGTTCTACGCGAACGCCACCGGCGCCGTGGTCGGCACCGTGGCGCGCAGCTTCAAGCTGCGCAAGGACGCCGGGCGCAGCGGCCTGTTCGACCTGACCGTGATCGACACCGGCGCCATCGGCCCGGGCCAGGCGCTGATCGTGCGCGAGGTGGCCCGCATGCTGGGCCACGGCGCCGACGCCGCGACGATCTCCCATGCCGTGGAGACCCGCCTGCGCGACGCCGCCCACATGATCATGGTGCCGAACGAGTTGCTCTATATGTATACGCGCGCCAAGCAGAAGGGCGAGAACAGCATCACCTGGGGCCGCTACATGCTGGGCAATGCGTTCAACATCCGCCCGATCATCCGCATGCACCAGGGCGAGACCGAGGCGATTGCCAAGGCGCGCGGACAGGAGGACGGCATCCGCCGGCTGCTGGCTCATGCCGAGAGCTGCGTGCGGGCCGGCTGCCTGCTGACGCCGGACATCTCGGTGGCCTATGCCGGCAATATCGACGAAGTGCGCGCGTGGCCCGCGTGGCAGTCGCTGGCCGCCACGGCCGAGCGCGCCGGCGTGGAGCTGATGCTGGCCCCGATGAGCCTGACCGTGGCGCTGAACATCGGCGCCGGCGCGTTCAGCATCGGTTACCTTTCCGAAGTGCCGCCACCGTTCGTATGAGCGGCATCCCAATGAGCTAGACGAGACAGACGAGGTTTGACATGAGCATTGCCACACGAATCGACCGGGGCATCCTGACCATCGGCTTCGACCGCATCGACAAGAAGAATGCGATCACGGCCGCGATGTACCAGACCATGGCCGATGCGCTGCGCGCGGCGGAGACTGACGCCGCCGTGCGTGTGATCGTGATCGAGGGCAAGCCGGAGATCTTCACCGCCGGCAACGACCTCGAGGACTTCATGAAGCGCCCGCCGTCGCACGGCGCGGATGGCACGCCGGCGCCGGTGTTCCAGTTCCTGCATGCGATCAGCCACGCGAGCAAGCCCGTGGTGGCGGCGGTCAGTGGCGCGGCGGTGGGCATCGGCACGACGCTGCTGCTGCATTGCGATCTCGTCTACGCCTCGGACACGGCGAAGCTGTCCCTGCCGTTCGCGCAGCTCGGCCTGTGCCCGGAGGCGGCGTCGAGCCTGCTGCTCCCGCGTCTGGTCGGCTATCAGCGCGCTGCCGAGAAGCTGATGCTGGGCGAGGCGTTCAGCGCGCAGGAGGCGCTGGCGATGGGTCTGGTGACCAAGGTGCTGCCGGTGGCCGAATTGCAGGACTACGTGCGCCAGCAGGCGGCCAAGCTGGCCGCGCTGCCGGCGTCGTCGCTGCGCGAGACCAAGCGGCTCATGAAGGGCGACGACGTGGCAGCCGTCGAGAAGAAGATGGGCGAGGAGGGCGAGGTGTTCCGGCGCATGCTGGTGGCGCCGGAAGCGAAAGAGGCGTTCTCGGCGTTCTTCGAGAAGCGCAAGCCCGATTTCTCGAAGTTCAGCTAAGACGCGAGCGTTGGCGCTTCAGGCGGTCGGGAGGGTTCTCGGCTGCCGCGTATCGTCGGTGGCCACGTAGGTCAGCGTGGCCTCCGTCACCTTCACGCATTCGTGGCTGTGGCGCATGCGTTGCGCGTAGACCTCCACCGACACGGTGATCGAGGTCCGGCCGGTCTTGACGATATCGGCATAGAAGCTCACCAGATCGCCCACCATCACCGGGTGCTTGAACAGGAACGAGTTCACGGCCACCGTGGCGACGCGGCCCTGGGCGCGCTCCACAGCCGGGATCGAGCCGGCGATGTCCACCTGGGACATGATCCAGCCGCCGAACACATCGCCATGCACATTGGCGTCGGCGGGCATCGGCACCACGCGGAGGGCGGGGTTCTTGCCGGCAGGCAGTTCGGAGAGCGGGGCAGGATGGTTCATATCGGCAGGAAGGTAAGGCGGGGTGCGGGGGAATGTCATGGCCTGCCGGGATGTGCGATCTCTGCGACAATCGCGGCATTGGCAAGAATTCTAACGTATGCGCCGCTACTCCACGTCCGCCGATTCCCCCCCCGAATCGCCCAAATCGCTGTTCCCCGTCGGCGGCAAGCCCCGCAGCGACTGGCAGACCGTCCGTAACCTGCTGCCCTACGTCTGGCACTACAAGTGGCGCGTGATGCTGGCGCTGACCTGCCTGGTGGCGGCCAAGGTGGCCAACCTCGGCGTGCCGGTGCTGATGAAGAAGCTGATCGACAGCATGAACATCGCCCCCGGCGATACCGCCGCGCTGCTCGTGGTGCCGGTCGGCCTGATCGTCGCCTACGGGGTGCTGCGGCTCTCGGGCACGCTGTTCACCGAGTTGCGGGAGATCCTCTTTTCGAAGGTGAYGCAGAGCGCGGTGCGCGAGATCGCGCTGCAGGTCTTCCGCCATCTGCACGCGCTGTCGCTGCGCTTCCACCTGGACCGGCAGACCGGCGGCATGAGCCGCGACATCGAGCGCGGCACGCGCGGCATCCAGTCCCTGATCTCGTACTCGCTGTACAGCATCCTGCCCACGCTGGTGGAGATGTCGCTGGTGATCGGCTTCTTCGTGGTCCGCTACGACATCTGGTTCGCGGCGATCACCACCTGCGCGCTGGTCGGCTACATCGTGTTCACCATCGTCGTGACCGAGTGGCGCACGCACTTCCGGCGCAAGATGAACGAGCTGGACTCGCGCGCCAACCAGAAGGCGATCGACTCGCTGCTGAACTTCGAGACCGTGAAGTACTTCGGCAACGAGGAATACGAGGCCCACCGCTACGACGAGAACCTGCGCACCTACCGCACCGCCGCGATCCGCTCGCAGAACTCGCTGTCGTTCCTGAACTTCGGCCAGCAGACCATCATCGCCCTGGGGCTGATCCTGATCCTGTGGCGCGCCACGGTGGGCGTGGCGGCCGGCACGCTGACGCTGGGCGACCTCGTGCTGGTGAACACGCTGATGATCCAGCTCTATATTCCGCTGAACTTCCTCGGCGTGATCTACCGCGAGATCAAGCAGTCGACGACCGACATGGACCGTATGTTCGTCCTGCTCGGCACGAACCAGGAGGTGGCCGACACGCCCGGCGCGCTCCCGCTCCAGGTGCGCGGCGCCGAGGTGCGCTTCCGCCATGTGGGATTCGGCTACGAGAGCAACCGGGTGATCCTGGACGACGTCGATTTCACCATCGCCGCCGGGACGACCACCGCCGTGGTCGGCCACAGCGGCTCGGGCAAGTCCACGCTGGCGCGGCTGGTGTTCCGCTTCTACGACGTGTCCCGCGGCGGGATCGAGGTCGATGGCCAGGACATCCGCAACGTGCGCCAGTCGAGCCTGCGGGCGTCGATCGGCATCGTGCCGCAGGACACCGTGCTGTTCAACGACAGCATCTACTACAACATCGCCTACGGCCGGCCGGAGGCCACGCGCGACGAGGTCATCGAAGCTGCGCGCGCGGCCCAGATCGACACCTTCATCCGCGAACTGCCGCAGGGCTACGACACCCCGGTGGGCGAGCGCGGCCTGAAGCTGTCCGGCGGCGAGAAACAGCGCGTGGCCATCGCCCGCACGCTGCTCAAGAATCCGCCGATACTGGTGTTCGACGAAGCCACCTCGGCGCTTGATTCGCGCACCGAGCAGGCCATCCAGGCCGAACTGATGCGGCTGGCGCAAAACCGCACCACGCTGCTGATCGCCCACCGGCTCTCCACCGTGGTCCACGCCGACCAGATCCTGGTGATGGATCACGGCCGCATCGTCGAGCGCGGCACGCATGCCGAGCTGATGCGCGCCAACGGCCGCTACGCGGAGATGTGGCTGATCCAGGCGCGCAGCGCGGCGGAGGGGGCGGTGGAGGCGGCGTCGCCGTCCGACGTGCTCGCCATCGACGTCGGCGACGCGACGCAGGACGCCTGAGATTGGCTTGGGATTGTCGACAATCGCTGTCGGCAACCCCGTCCCACAGAGCGCCGCGCACAATCATGGTTCGTCAATGCACGGCGCGCGCGCCCCGGATCGGGGCATGACACCCATGTGAAAAGCTGGCACGCGCCTTGCGAAAAGCCTTCCCAGGAGAGATCAACAACTGGAGAAGGTTCATGCCGCAATTCGCCGCGCGCCGTCATCTGCTGAAGCTGTGTACCGCATTGGGCACCACCATGGTGCTGTCGACACTCTGTGCAGGCACCGCTCAGGCGCAAGCCGCCACCAAGGTCCGCTTCCAGCTCGACTGGCGTTTCGAGGGCCCGTCCGCGCTGTTCCTGCTGGGCGAGCAGAAGGGCTACTACAAGGCGGAGAAGCTCGACGTGTCCATCGACGCTGGCAACGGCTCGGGCAACGTGGTCAACCGCGTGGCCTCCGGCACCTACGACATGGGCTTCGCCGACCTGGCCTCGGTGATGGAGTTCTACGGCAATAACCCGGACGCCAAGAACAAGCCGGTGGCCGTGATGATGGTCTACAACAACACGCCGGCCGCCGTGCTGGCGCTGAAGAAGTCCGGCATCCGCGCGCCCAAGGACCTGGCCGGCAAGAAGCTCGGCGCCCCGGTGTTCGATGCCGGCCGCCGCGCCTTCCCGATCTTCGCCAAGGCCAATGGCCTCCAGGCGCAGTCGTTCAACTGGCAGGCGATGGACCCCACGCTGCGCGAGACCATGCTCACGCGCGGCGACCTGGACGCCATCACCGGCTTCTCGTTCACGTCGATCCTGAATCTGAACGCGCGTGGCGTGAAGGATGAGGACATCGTCGTGCTGCCCTACCCGCAGTTCGGCGTGAAGCTGTACGGCAACGCCATCATCGCCTCGGAGCAGTTCCTGAAGAGCAACCCGGAGACGGTCAAGGCGTTCCTGCGCGCGTTCTCCAAGTCCGCGCGCGACGTGATCGCGCATCCCGAGGAAGGCATCAAGGCCGTGAAGGCCCGTGACGGCATCATCGACGAGAAGCTGGAGGTGCGCCGCCTGAAGCTGGCGCTGGACAGCGTGGTGAAGTCGCCCGATGCCAAGGCCGAGGGCTTCGGCCGCGTGAGCAAGCCGCGCCTCTCGCTGATGGCGTCGCAGGTGGCCGATGCCTTCGGCACCAAGGGCCGGATCAACCCGGACACGCTCTGGACCGACGCCTACCTGCCTTCCGCCGCCGAACTGGACGTCCTGCGATGATGATGGCGCGAGAAAGCCTGTCCCCCGCCTCGGGCGGGGCGGCCAGCGGGGTCACGGAGGCCACCCTGGCTCCCCCGAAGCCGTTCGTCGATTTCAACCGTGTCTGGCTCGCCTATGACGACGAGCTGGCGCGGCGTGGCGAGTTCGCCGTGGAGGACATCTCGCTGCAGGCGGCGCAGGGCGAGTTCATCGCCATCGTCGGGCCGTCCGGCTGCGGCAAGTCCACCTTCATGAAGCTGGCCACCGGGCTGCGGCCGGCCACGCGCGGCGCGGTCAGCATCGCGGGCGAGAAGGTGAACGGCCCGCTCAAGCAGGTCGGCATGGCCTTCCAGGCGCCGACGCTGCTGCCGTGGCGCACCACGCTCGACAACGTGATGCTGCCGCTGGAGATCGTCGAGCCGTACCGCTCCACCATGCGCGCCAAGCGCAAGGAGTACGAGGCCCGGGCGCGCGACCTGCTCAAGACCGTCGGCCTGGCGGGCTATGAGGACAAGTTCCCGTGGCAGCTGTCCGGCGGGATGCAGCAGCGCGCGTCGATCTGCCGCGCGCTGATCCACCAGCCGCGCATGCTGCTGCTGGACGAGCCGTTCGGCGCGCTCGACGCCTTCACGCGCGAGGAACTCTGGTGCGTGCTGCGTGACCTCTGGCAGGCCCAGCGCTTCAACGTCATCCTCGTCACGCACGACCTGCGCGAGGCCGTGTTCCTGGCCGACACGGTCTACGTGATGAGCGCCCGCCCGGGCCGCATCCTGTTGCGCAAGGAGATCGACCTGCCGCGTCCGCGCGCGCTCGACGTCACCTATTCCGAACCGTTCGCCGAACGCGTGCACGAGCTGCGCGAGAAGATCGGCCACGTCCGCCAGCAATAAGAAGCGATCCACACCATGGCAACCATGACTTCCACCCAGGCAAAGCGCGTGCAGCGCGTGGCGCCGTGGCTCCTGCTGGGGGCTTTCCTGATGGTCTGGCAGGGCGCGTGCCTCGCTTTCCAGATCTCCGATTTCATCCTGCCGAGCCCGTCGGCCATCGTCGCCTCGCTGACCGAGTACAGCGGCGTGATCGCCGGCCATGCCTGGCGCACGTTCTGGACCACGATGGTTGGTTTTGGGCTGGCAATTGGCGTCGGTGTGGTGCTGGGCCTGCTGATGGGCTCGTCGAAGCTGGCCTACGCGGCCACCTACCCGCTGATGACCGCCTTCAACGCGCTGCCCAAGGCCGCCTTCGTGCCGATCCTCGTGGTCTGGTTCGGGCTGGGCGCCGGGCCGGCCATCCTGACGGCGTTCCTGATCTCGTTCTTCCCGATCATGGTCAACATCGCCACCGGGCTGGCCACGCTGGAGCCGGAGCTTGAGGATGTGCTGCGCGTGCTCGGCGCCAAGCGGCGCGACGTGCTGCTCAAGGTGGGTCTGCCGCGCGCGATGCCGTTCTTCTTCGCCTCGCTGAAGGTGGCCATCACGCTGGCCTTCGTCGGCACGACGGTGTCCGAGATGAGCGCCGCGAACGAGGGCATCGGCTACCTGCTGGTGTCGGCCGGCTCGGCGATGAAGATGCCGCTGGCGTTTGCGGGGCTGGTCGTCATCGCCGTGATGGCGATGGGGATGTACGAGCTGTTCGCGGTGCTGGAAAAGCGCATGACGGGCTGGGCGCACCGGGGTTGATGCGCCCCTCGGGCGCCGCTCAGGCGTAGTCCAGCGGTAGCGCCGTCGTGTACTTGATTTGTTCCATCGCGAAGCTGGAGCTGACATCGGCCAGTTCCGCGCCCTGGATCAGCTTCTTGTACACGGCGTCGTAGGCGGCGATATCGGGCACCACCACGCGCAGCAGGTAGTCCGTGTCGCCGGCCATGCGGTAGAACTCGGTCACTTCGGGGATCGACGCCACCAGCCCGTGGAAGGCCTTCAGCCATTTCACGTTGTGCTGGTTGGTCCGGATCGACACGAAGACGGTCACGCCCACATTGAGCTTGCCGGCATCCAGCAGCGCCACGCGCTTGCGGATCACGCCCGATTCCTCGAGCTTCTGCACCCGCCGCCAGCACGGCGTGGACGTGAGGCCAACCTGCTCGCCGATATCGGCGACGGGCACGGTGGCGTCTTCCTGGAGGATCTCCAGGATCTGGCGGTCATAGCGGTCCATGAATCCTCAACTGACGATGGTATCCACCAGCAGGTTCACCCCGGTGGCGATGCGGTCCTGGTCCACGCCGTAGATATGGAGCGACATGGCCACGGCGTCGCTGGCATTGCCCAGCGCGTGGATGTGCTGCAGGCCGGCCGGCACGCTGAAAGTGTCGCCGGCCTCGCGGGTGACCGCGTTGACCTGAGATGCGGTGCGGTCCTCCGGGTTCCAGCGGTAGTGGCGCTCGGCCAGCGTGCCGCGCAGCACGCGGTAGGCGCACCAGGTGCGATGGCCGTGGACGGGGCTGAACTGCCCCGGCCGCCAGACCAGCACCATGACCGAGAACCGTTCGAAGGGATCGGCATGGACCAGGTGCCGCGTATAGCGGTCCGGACTGCCTTCGAGCGCGCCCGGCGGCAGGCTGGCGAGCAGCGTGTCGGCGTCCGGCAGGCTGGCCGCCACGTGCGCCGCCACCATCCGCGCGCTCTGGGCGAGCGTGGCTTCCATGCCGGTGGCGAGCGTGGAAAAGGACGAAGGGAGGACAGATGGCTGCATGGCGGTTGCGGGGGCAGGATGGGATCCCATTCATCTTAGTCGGCCCCCCTGAGCAAGAATATCCAATCTGTCGTCCAAATCTCGCTCTAATTGTAATCCTGTTCCAAACATATTCAAGAAATTGGAATAGATTTGCTCATCGTGCAGCCCGATGGCCGGCAAGCGATAATCCGCGCCATGGAAATCAAATGGCTTGAAGACTTCGTCAGCCTGGCCGAGACGCACAGCTTTTCGCGCTCGGCGGAGCTGCGGCATGTCACGCAACCGGCGTTCTCGCGGCGTATCCAGTCGCTTGAGGCGTGGGTGGGCACCGAACTGATCGACCGATCGAGCTACCCGACCACTCTGACCGACGCCGGAAAGGTGTTCTACGAGCAGGCGCTGGCCATGCTGGCCCAGGTCAGCGAAACCCGGGCGCTGATGCGCGGCCAGCGCTCGGCCAACGCCCAGGTGCTGGAATTCGCGGTGCCGCACACGCTGTCGCTGACCTTCTTCCCGGAATGGCTCAAGGGCGTGGAGCGCAAGGTCGGCACGCTGCCCTGCCGGCTGCGCGCGCTGAACGTCCACGATGCCGTGCTGATGCTGGTGGAGGGCGGCTGCGACCTCGTCATGGTCTACCACCACCCGCGCCAGGCCATCCAGCTGGATCCGGCCCACTACGACATGCTCGTGCTCGGCACCGAGCGGCTGTCGCCCTACAGCGTGCCCGACAGCACTGGCCGGCCCGTGTTCCGGCTGCCCGGCAGCGACAAGAAGCCGGTGCCGTTCCTCAGCTACACGCCCAATGCGTTCCTGGGACGGATGGTGGACATGCTGCTGTCCGAGTCGCCGGACATCCTCAAGCTCGACAAATGCTACGAGACCGATATGGCCGAGGCGCTCAAGGTCATGGCGCTGGCCGGCCACGGCATGGCTTTCCTGCCCGAGAGCGCGGTGCGGGACGACGTGCACGCAGGCCGGCTGGTGCGGGCCGAGGCCGCGCGCGGGCTGCCGCAGTCCATCGACATGGAGATCCGGCTCTACCGCGAACGGCCCACCGATGTCGGCAACGACCGCCGCAGCGGGCAGAGCCGACGCAAGCGCCAGCTGGTGGACAAGGTCTGGGCTGCGTTGACGACGCAAGCCTGAGGGGTCGGGCGCAAGGTTATGCGCGTCTTGCATAATGCTGCAGGGCGGGATGAGCAAACGGCATTGGATTCTGATGTGGAGGCGCCGATATTCTGCGTGTCACCTTCACTCGGAACTCAACGATGTCTTCCGCAGCACCGTCCAAGCCGTCCATCGCCTCCCACATCCTGCCTTCGTACCTGAACGCCGACGCGCTCGGGCCCTGGGGCATCTACCTCCAGCAGGTTGACCGTGTCACGCCCTACCTGGGTTCGCTGGCCCGCTGGGTGGAAACGCTGAAGCGCCCCAAGCGCGCGCTGATCGTGGACGTGCCCATCGAGCTGGACAACGGCACCATCGCCCACTACGAGGGCTATCGCGTGCAGCACAACCTCTCGCGCGGCCCGGGCAAGGGTGGCGTGCGTTTCCACCAGGACGTGACGCTGTCCGAGGTGATGGCCCTGTCCGCGTGGATGTCGGTCAAGAACGCTGCCGTCAACGTGCCCTATGGTGGTGCAAAGGGCGGCATCCGCGTGGATCCGCGCACGCTCTCCACGGCCGAACTGGAACGCCTGACGCGCCGCTACACCAGTGAAATCAACCTGATCATCGGCCCGACCAAGGACATTCCGGCGCCGGACGTGAACACCAACGCCCAGGTCATGGCCTGGATGATGGATACCTACTCGATGAACTCGGGCAGCACGGCCACGGGCGTGGTGACCGGCAAGCCGATCTCGCTGGGCGGCTCGCTGGGCCGTCACGAGGCGACCGGCCGCGGCGTGTTCGTGGTCGGCAAGGAAGCCGCCCGCAACCTCGGCATGGACATCAAGGGCGCGCGCGTGGCCGTGCAGGGCTTCGGCAATGTAGGCGCCGTGGCGGCCAAGCTGTTCCACGAGGCTGGCGCCAAGGTGGTGGCCGTGCAGGACCACCGCACCACGCTGTACAACCCGGCCGGGCTCGATGTGCCGGCGATGATGGAATACGCGTCGCACAGCGGCACGATCGAAGGCTTCCAGGGCGAAGTGCTGACCACCGAGCGGTTCTGGGAAGTCGAGTGCGACATCCTGATCCCGGCCGCACTGGAAGGCCAGATCACGGCCGCCAACGCGCCCAAGATTACGGCCAAGCTGGTGATCGAGGGCGCCAACGGCCCGACCACGCCCCAGGCGGACGACATCCTGCGCGAGCGCAACATCCTGGTCTGCCCGGACGTCATCGCCAATGCCGGCGGCGTGACCGTGTCCTACTTCGAATGGGTGCAGGATTTCTCGAGCTTCTTCTGGACCGAGGAGGAGATCAACGAGCGCCTGGTACGAATCATGCAAGAGGCCTTCCGGGCGATCTGGCAGGTGGCCCAGGACAATAAGGTCACGCTGCGGACGGCTGCGTTTATCGTTGCTTGTACGCGAATCCTGCAGGCGCGCGAGATGCGCGGCCTGTATCCCTGATTGAAACGGGCAATGAAAGGGGCGGATGGATGTTGCGACGCAGCATCCATCCTTTCCCCGGACATGAAAGGACGCGGCGGCCGGAGTTTTCCGGCTGCCGCGTTTTTTTGTTGTCTGAATCATTGCAGTTGTGTCGCATTTTGGCGCAATGCCGCGCAACCATGCCTGAACTGGCACCAGTTAGGGGAAAAACCCGTTGTCTTGGGTCACGAGCTAAGCAATACTGTTTCGCCGGTGGGGCGTTTTTTTGCTAGAGTCCCGCCTTTCTCTTCATGGTCAAGGAGATGTTATGAATGTAGCCAAGCTGGCTAGCCTGGCGGTTGCTGCGGGTATTCTGTGCGGTACCGCGCAGGCTGCAGAGCCGCTGACGGGCACGCTGCAGAAGATCAAGGACACGGGTGTCATTACGCTGGGTGTGCGGGATTCCTCGATTCCGTTCAACTACAACCTTGGCGGCGTGCGCCAGGTGGGCTATTCCTACGATATCAATATGAAGATCGTGGAAGCCGTGAAGGACCAGCTGAAGCTGCCGAACCTGCAGGTCAAGGAAATCCCGATCACCTCGCAGAACCGGATCACGCTGCTGCAGAACGGCACGATCGACATCGAGTGCGGTTCCACGACCAATAACCTGGAACGCCAGAAGCAGGCCTCGTTCTCGAACAGCATCTTCATCATCGGCACCCGCATCATGGTGAAGAAGGATGGCGGCATCAAGGACTGGTCTGACCTGAAGGGCAAGAACGTGGTCACCACCGCTGGCACGACGTCCGAGCGCCTGCTGCGCAAGATGAACGACGACCAGAAGCTGGGCGCCAACATCATCAGCACCAAGGACCATGGCCAGTCGTTCCTGACGCTGGAATCGGGCCGTGCCGTGGCGTTCATGATGGACGACGCGCTGCTCTTCGGCGAACGCGCCAAGGCGAAGAACCCGGCCGACTGGATCGTCGTGGGCAAGCCGCAGTCGCGCGAGTCGTACGGCTGCATGATCCGCAAGGATGATGCCCCGTTCAAGAAGGTGACGGACACCGTGATCGCCGGCCTGATGAAGGACGGATCGATCAACACGATGTACACCAAGTGGTTCATGCAACCGGTACCGCCGAAGGGCCTGAACCTGGACTTCCCGCTGTCCGACGACATGAAGGCGCTCTTCAAGAACCCGAACGACAAGGCACTCGACTGATCCCTGTGATCGGAGCAGTGCGAAACGGAAGGAGAAGTCCTTCCGTTTCTTTTTGAAGGACGCACTATGGATTACATTTTTCACTGGGGAGTGTTCCTCGAGCAGGCCGCGCAGAACGAGACGTACCTGGACTGGATGATTTCCGGTCTCAAGGTGACGATCGCGCTGGGCCTGACCTCGTGGGCCATCGCCCTCGTCATCGGCTCGGTGCTCGGCGTGCTGCGCACGGTGCCGAACAAGCTGCTGTCGGGTATTGCCGCGACGTATGTCGAGATTTTCCGGAACATTCCGCTGCTGGTTCAGCTGTTCATCTGGTATTTCGTGATTCCCGAGCTGCTGCCGTTCGGCGACGCGATCAAGCAGATGAACCCGTTCACCCAGCAGTTCCTGGCCGCCATGCTCTGCCTGGGCACGTTTACCGCCGCCCGGGTTTGCGAACAGGTGCGCTCGGGTATCAACTCGCTGCCGCCGGGTCAGCGCAACGCCGGCCTGGCGATGGGCTTCACGCTCGCGCAGACTTACCGCTTCGTGCTGTTGCCGATGTCCTTCCGTGTCATCGTGCCGCCGCTCACCTCCGAATTCCTGAACATCTTCAAGAACTCGGCGGTGGCGTCCACGATCGGCCTGCTGGAACTCGCCGCGCAGGGCCGCCAGCTGGTGGATTACACGGCGCGTCCGTATGAATCGTTCATTGCGGTCACGGTGATGTACATGCTGATCAATCTGACGGTCATGCTGATCATGCGCTGGGTGGAACGCCGGACCCGGGTGCCGGGCTTCATCGGCGGCAAGTAAAGGGGCGCACATGGCATACGAATTCGACTTTAGTTCCATCAACCACGAAACGCTGGACGTGCTGTGGGAAGGCATGACGGTGTCGCTCAAGATCACCGTGACCGCGGTGGTGGTGGGCATTGTCTGGGGCACCATCCTTGCGATGATGCGCCTGTCTTCCTTCAAGGCGCTGAACTGGTTTGCGCAGGGGTACGTGACCATCTTCCGCTCCATCCCGCTGGTGATGGTGCTGTTGTGGTTCTTCCTGATCATCCCGCAGCTGCTGCAGAAGGTGTTCAACCTGTCGCCCGCGGCCGATTTGCGGATGACCTCGGCGCTCATCGCGTTCGCGCTGTTCGAGGCCGCGTACTACTCCGAAATCATCCGGGCCGGTATCCAGAGCGTGTCGCGCGGACAGATGTTCGCCGCGCAGGCGCTGGGCATGACCTACGGCCAGACCATGCGGCTGGTGATCCTGCCGCAGGCGTTCCGCAACATGGTGCCGCTGCTGCTGACGCAGGGCATCATCCTGTTCCAGGATACGTCGCTGGTCTACGTGAGCGCGCTGGCTGACTTCTTCGGCCAGGCCTACGGCATTGGCGAGCGCGACGGGCGCATCGTCGAAATGCTGCTGTTCGCGGGCTTCGTGTACTTCGTTATCTGCTTCTCCGCTTCGCTGCTGGTCAAGCGTTATCAGAAAAAGGTGGCTGTATGATCGAAATTAATAACGTTTCCAAGTGGTACGGCACGTTCCAGGTGCTGACGGACTGCACCACCAAGGTTGCCAAGGGCGAAGTGGTGGTGGTGTGCGGCCCGTCCGGTTCGGGCAAGTCCACGCTGATCAAGACCGTGAACGCGCTGGAGCCGTTCCAGAAGGGCGACATCCTGGTCGACGGTACTTCGGTGGGTAACGCCAAGACCAACCTGCCGAAGCTGCGCTCGCGCGTGGGCATGGTGTTCCAGAACTTCGAACTGTTCCCGCACCTGTCGATCACCGAGAACCTGACCATCGCCCAGATGAAGGTGCTCGGCCGCTCGAAGGACGAGGCGATGGCCAAGGGCCTGAAGTACCTGGAGCGCGTGGGCCTGAAGAACCAGGCGGCCAAGTTCCCCGGTCAGCTGTCTGGCGGCCAGCAGCAGCGCGTGGCGATTGCCCGCGCACTGTCGATGGACCCGATCTGCATGCTGTTCGACGAGCCGACCTCGGCGCTTGACCCGGAAATGGTCAACGAGGTGCTGGACGTGATGGTGCAGCTGGCTCAGGAAGGCATGACCATGATGTGCGTGACCCACGAAATGGGCTTCGCACGCAAGGTGGCCAACCGCGTGATCTTCATGGACGCCGGCAAGATCGTCGAGGACTGCCCGAAGGAAGAGTTCTTCGGCGACATCGCCGCCCGCTCGGAGCGCGCCCGCCAGTTCCTGTCGAAGATCCTGCAGCACTAATTGGTGTAGCAGGTCGTCGGACCCCCTCTCCCGTCGGGAGAGGGGCGCAGCATCCCTTCCGCTTCACCCTCCCCAAAGCCTAAAGCCTCAAGTACACGCCGTATTGGCCGCGTTCTTCGCCTGCACCTCGGGCGGGATCGGCACGGTCAGCGTCATCGTCGGCAGGCCATGTTCGAACATGATCAGCTCGCCCGGCATGAAGCGCGTCCACGTCTCGTTGTCGGTCAGCGGCGCGGTGGCGATCACGGCCACGCGGTCGTCGGGTGTGGTCACCTGGGCGAAATCGATCGACAGGTCGGCATCGATCAGATGCGCCTTCGAGAACGGCCACTGCCGCACGATGTAGTACAGATGCGTCGAGCAGTGCGCGAACAGCGCCTGGCCATTGCATAGTAGAAAGTTGAAAACGCCATGCAGCGTGATGTCGCGCGTGATGTCCGCCAGCGCGTGGCCCAGCTCGTTCAGCGGCGGCTGGGAGCCCGGGAACCGCTTGCGCAGCCCCTGCATCAGCGTGCAGAACGCGAGTTCGCTGTCGGTATCGCCCACCGGCTGGTACACGCCGGACAGGAACGGCGAGAAGCCCTTCAGGTCGCCGTTATGCGCGAAGATCCAGTGCCGGCCCCAGAGTTCGCGCATGAACGGATGGCAGTTCTCGAGCAGCACCGTGCCCTGCGTCGCCTTGCGGATATGGGAAATGACGTTTTTCGACTTGATCGGATAACGCTTGATCAGCTCCGCCACCGGCGAGGTGCCGGCGGACTGGTTGTCGATGAACAGCCGGCAGGCCTTGTCCTCGAAGAATGCCACGCCGAAACCATCGGCATGGTGGTCGGTTACGCCGCCACGGGCGGCAAAGCCCGTGAAGGAGAACGTCACGTCGGTTGGCGTGGCGCAGTTCATGCCTAGCAGCTGGCACATGGGGGCACCGGTGCGGCAAGGGGCTGCCGCTTTGCAATAGAATGCAGACATTATCCCGCGCGTGCGGGACGCTGCCAAGCGCGGCGCCCGGGCGCCCCCCCCTGCTGTTCAGCCCCAGCCCCTTCCCAGCCATGAGTCAATACAAGATCGCTGTCATTCCCGGAGACGGAATCGGAACGGAAGTGATGCCCGAAGGCATCCGTGCCATGGACGCCGCCGCGCGCCGCTTCGGCATCGACTTCCAGTGGGACCACTTCGACTTCTCCAGCTACGACTACTACGCCCGCCACGGCAAGATGCTGCCGGACGACTGGTTCGACACGCTGGTCAAGTACGACGCCATCTACTTCGGCGCCGTGGGCTGGCCCGAGAAAATCCCGGACCACGTGTCCCTTTGGGGCTCGCTGCTCCAGTTCCGCCGCTCGTTCGACCAGTACGTGAACCTGCGCCCGGTGCGCCTGATGCCCGGCATCAAGAGCCCGCTGGCCGGCCGCCAGCCTGGCGATATCGACTTCTACGTGGTGCGCGAGAACACCGAGGGCGAGTATTCGAGCATCGGCGGGCGCATGTTCCCGGGCACCGAGCGCGAAATCGTGGTCCAGGAGACCGTGATGAGCCGCATCGGCGTGGACCGCATCCTGAAATTCGCGTTCGAGCTGGCCCAGAAAAGGCCCAAGCAGCACCTGACCTCGGCCACCAAGTCGAACGGCATCTCCATCACCATGCCGTACTGGGACGAGCGCGTGGAGGCCATGGCGGCCAATTACCCGGGCCTGAAGGTGGACAAGTACCACATCGACATCCTGACTGCGCACTTCGTGCAGCATCCGGACTGGTTCGATGTGGTCGTGGCCAGCAACCTGTTCGGCGATATCCTGTCCGACCTCGGCCCGGCCTGCACGGGCACCATCGGCGTGGCGCCGTCGGGCAATATCAACCCGGACAAGACCTATCCGAGCCTGTTCGAGCCCGTGCACGGCTCGGCGCCGGACATCGCCGGGCGCGGCGTGGCCAACCCGATCGGCCAGATCTGGTGCGGCGCGATGATGCTGGAGCACCTCGGCCATGCCGATGCGGGCGCCGCCGTGCTGGCCGCCATCGAGAAGGTGCTGGCCGCCGGGCCGGGCCACGCGCCGCTGACGCGGGATATTGGCGGCACCGCCGGAACGGCCGACCTGGGTCGTGCGATTGCGGAGGCGCTGTGAATACCGCTAACACCACCAACACCGTGACCTCCCATATCGACCCCCGCACGCTGCTGCTGGAGAGCTTCCGGGCCGCCGTGGCCGCAGCTGACCCGCTCGAGATCGTCGCCGCCCACCTGCCGCCGCCCCATGCCGGCGGCCGCACGCTCGTGGTCGGGGCGGGGAAGGCCGCCGCATCGATGGCGCTGGCCGTGGAGCGCGCCTACGCGGGCCGCGCCACGCTCGACGGCATCGTTGTCACCCGCTACGCGCACGGCCTGCCGACCGACCATATCCGCGTGATCGAGGCCGGCCATCCCGTGCCCGACGAGGCCGGCGAACAGGCCGCGGCGGACATCCTCGCCCGCGTGCAGGCGCTCGGGCCGGAAGACCGGCTGATCGTCCTGGTGTCTGGCGGCGGGTCGAGCCTGCTGTCGCTGCCGGCCGAAGGCATCGCCATGGCAGACCTCAAGGCCACCACGCGCGAACTGCTCCGATGTGGCGCACCGATCACAGAAATGAATATCGTGCGCAAGCACCTGTCGCGCATCCAGGGCGGCCGGCTGGCGCAGGCGAGCAAGGCGCCCGTGACCACGCTGATCGTCTCGGATGTGGCCGGCGATGATCCAAGCGCGATTGCATCCGGCCCCACCGTGGCCGATCCGAGTACGTATGCCGATGCGCTGGCCATCCTGCAACGCTACGGCGCGAAGGTGCCGGCCCCGGTGCAATCCCACCTGGAACGCGGCGCGCGGGGCGAGATCGACGAGACGCCCAAGCCGGGTGATCCGTTGTTCACCCGGGTCGAGAATCACATGATCGCCACCGCGCACGGCAGCCTGGAAGCCGCCGCCGCGCTGTTCCGCAAACAGGGCATCCAGCCCGTGGTGCTGGGTGACACCGTGACCGGCGAAGCCCAGGAAGTCGCGCGGGTCTATGCCGCGCTGGTGCGCGAGATTCGCGCGTACAATGCGCCGTTCGCCGCGCCGGTGGCGCTGATTTCCGGTGGCGAATGCACGGTGACGCTGCCCGCGAGCGGTGCCGAGCGGGCCCGGGGCGGCCGTTGCTCGGAGTTCCTGCTGTCGCTGGCGATCGAGCTGGGCGGGGCGGACAATATCCATGCGATCGCCGCCGATACGGACGGCATCGACGGCTCCGAGGACAACGCCGGCGCCGTGTGCTGCCCCGATTCGCTCAAGCGCGCCGAGGCCGCCGGCGTCTCCGCCCGCCAGCAACTCGATGCGCACGATGCCTGGGGCTTCTTCGATGCCATTGGCGACCTGGTCCAGACCGGCCCCACGCGCACCAACGTGAACGATTACCGCGCCATCCTGATTCTTTGAATTTCCAGCTATGACCCAGACGCTCACCATCACCCGCCCGGACGACTGGCACCTGCACCTGCGCGACGGCGCGGCGCTGGCCGCCGTGCTGCCGGACACCGCGCGCCAGTTCGGCCGCGCGATCATCATGCCGAACCTGAAGCCGCCCGTGACCACGGTGGAGCAGGCTGCCGCCTACCGCGCGCGCATCCTGGCCGCGCTGCCGTCCGGCATGGCGTTCGAGCCGCTGATGACGCTGTACCTGACCGACAACTTGCCCGCCGAGGAAATCGTCGCCGCCAAGGCGAGCGGCTTCATCCACGCGGTGAAGCTGTACCCGGCCGGCGCCACCACCAACAGCGACGCCGGCGTGACCGACATCCGCCGCTGCGCCGCCACGCTGGAAGCCATGCAGCGCGCCGGCCTGCCGTTGCTGGTGCACGGCGAAGTGACCGATGGCGACATCGACATCTTCGACCGCGAAGCCGTGTTCATCGACCGCGTGATGCGGCCGCTGCGCAAGGACTTCCCGGAGCTGAAGGTGGTCTTCGAGCACATCACCACCAAGGACGCGGCCCAGTACGTGGCCGAGGCCGAAGGCCCGGTCGGGGCGACGATCACCGCGCACCACCTGCTGTACAACCGCAATGCGATCTTCACCGGCGGCATCCGCCCGCATTACTACTGCCTGCCGGTGCTCAAGCGCGAGACCCATCGCGAGGCGCTGGTCAAGGCGGCCACGTCCGGCAGCGCGCGGTTCTTCCTCGGCACGGACAGCGCGCCGCATGCACGCGGCCTGAAGGAACACGCCTGCGGCTGCGCGGGCTGCTACACGGCACTGCATGCGATGGAGCTGTACGCCGAAGCGTTCGATACTGCCGGCGCGCTCGACAAGCTGGAAGGCTTCGCCAGCTTCCACGGCCCGGCGTTCTACGGCCTGCCGCGTAACACCGGCACGCTCACGCTGTCGCGCGAAGACTGGGAGTTGCCGGCTGAACTGCCGTACGGCGACACCACGCTGGTGCCGCTGCGCGCCGGCGAGACCCTGCGCTGGAAGGCGCAATAAGCGACTTGCCTGGCATCGACTGGACGCGGCCGTGGTTCCGGCCATTCGCCGCGTCCGGGGTCGCGCTCTCCGCCGCCGATTCTCGCGCGGCGCTCAACGAACAAGCTGCCGCCGCCGGGCTGGCGAACGCCAACGACCAGCCACTGCGCTTCGTCCCCCAGTCTGAACTCCCCGATGGGGTGGCCTATGAGGCGCATATCCACGCCACCGGCCACGTTCCCACGCGCGACAACCTCCACGACGCGTTCAACGCGCTGATCTGGCTCCATTTCCCCGTGACAAAGGCCGTGCTGAACCGGCTCCAGGCCGAGGCCATCGCCCGTGATGGCGTGCTGCCCGTGCGCGGCGGCCTGCGCGATGCCGCGACGCTATTCGACGAAAACGCAGTGATTTTCCTGACCGAGGACACCCGGCTGGCCCAGGCGCTGCAAGGGTTTGCGTGGCACACGCTGTTCGTGGAGGCGCGCGCCGCATGGGGCAGCGCCTGCACGGTCATCCCGTTCGGCCACGCCTTGCTGGAGAAGCTGGTGCAGCCCTACAAGTCGATCACGGCCCACGCATGGTGGCTGCCGATGCCGCCCGGCACGCCGCGCGCGGTCATCGACCGGAAGCTTGCCGAATCGCTGGCCGAGGCAGCCGGGCAGGGCACGCTGCGCGGCGGCCGCTGCTTCGCGCCGCTGCCGGTGCTGGGCATTCCAGGCTGGTGCGATGAGAACGATGCGCCGTCGTTCTACGACGATACGGCCGTGTTCCGCCCCGGGCGGCAGATCCGCTGAGTTCGGTGGTAGACTGCGGGCCGCAAAGCAGGCCAGACAATCGCTGCTTGTCTCGCAAGGGGCAAGGGGAGGAAAGTCCGGACTCCACAGGGCAGGGTGTTGGCTAACAGCCATCCACGGTAACGTGCGGAATAGGGCCACAGAGACGAGTCTTGCCGCCGGGTTCGCCTGGCGGGAAGGGTGAAACGCGGTAACCTCCACCCGGAGCAATCCCAAATAGGCAGACGATGAGGCGGCCCGCTGAGTCTGCGGGTAGGGAGCTGGAGCCGGCCGGTAACGGTCGGCCTAGAGGAATGGTTGTCACGCACAGCGCGCCGCAAGGCGGGCCGCGCGCACAGAATCCGGCTTATCGGCCTGCTTTGCTCTATCTTCCTGACGTCAGGGCGTTCAGCCCTCGACGATTTCCATCGTGTGCGTGATCTCGGCGGTCTTGGCCAGCATGATCGAGGCCGAGCAGTACTTGTCGTGCGACAGCGTGATCGCGCGCTCCACCGTGGTCGGGTTCAGGTTGCGGCCCGTCACCGTGAAGTGGAAGTTGATGCGCGTGAAGACCTTCGGGTCCTCGTTGGCGCGCTCGGCTTCGAGCTTTACCGTGCAGCCGCGCACGTCCTGGCGGCCACGCTTGAGGATCAGCACCACGTCATAGGCCGTGCAGCCGCCGGTGCCGAGCAGCACCATCTCCATGGGACGCGGCGCCAGGTTGTTGCCACCGCCATCGGGCGCGCCGTCCATCGCCACGATATGGCCGCTGCCGGTCTGGGCCACGAAGCTCATGCCTTCCGGGCCCATCCATGTCACTTTGCATTCCATTTTGTTCGTTCCTGGGTTTACGAATGTGTTTTCGCGCTCACGTCCGGGCAATCACGAATCTTGCATTTCGTCAGTATATGGCATCGGCGGATGGTGCCAGAGGCGAGGGATTTCCCTTGGGAATCTGAGGGAATCCTCTATTGTGGCGCCGATGACTCAGCATCACATTGAGGCTAAGTCTTTGATTTTTAAGAAAGACAAACATTTGCAAGAGACTATTAAAGCATTGCGCAATGTGCAATTCGATTTCGCACTGCAAATTTTCTTGCGTTGCGACGGCCGCTATGTATAATTCAGTTCATTGAACGACGGCGCATCTGGCGCGCCAGAGTGCGAAAGCGAAAGCCCTCCGCACCGCCCGCCGCCCCGTCGATCTACCAGTGTCTCCTCCACCCTCCTCCTTTGGTGGATTCAAACCCAAGTCCAAACCGACTTGGGTTTTTTTTCGTCCACTTTTGTCCACATTTCGTCCCCGGCTTCCATGTGATGCAGGGGGCTTGACGAAAAGCCACGACTTTGCTTGTGCGCCATCGCATTCCCCGAGTATAATCGCAGGCTTTTCCGGTCATTGCCCCCGGAAAAGGAATCAGGGAGAGCCTGCAAACACAAGCAGGAAGGTCAGGTCCCAAGGGCCGGCCGAACGACAGGACGCTAAAACGGCGACCGTCACATCGGGCAGTATTCAATAGTCAGGAAAAATCATGAAGACCTTTTCCGCCAAGCCTCATGAGGTAAAGCGCGACTGGTACGTGATTGACGCGACGGACAAGGTCCTCGGCCGTGTTGCCAGCGAAGTGGCACGCCGACTGCGCGGCAAGCACAAGCCGGAATTCACTCCGCACGTCGACACGGGCGATTACATCGTCATCGTCAACGCAGCCAAGCTGCGTGTCACGGGTACCAAGGAAACGGACAAGAAGTACTATCGCCATTCGGGTTACCCGGGCGGTATCTACGAAACGACGTTCGGCAAGATGCAGCAGCGTTTCCCGGGCCGCGCCCTGGAAAAAGCTGTCAAGGGCATGCTGCCGAAGGGTCCGCTGGGCTATGCAATGATCAAGAAGCTGAAGGTTTACGCCGAAGCCGATCATCCGCATGAGGCACAGCAACCCAAGACGCTCGACATCTAAGGAGGCCAATCCATGATCGGTAACTGGAATTACGGTACTGGCCGCCGCAAGAGCGCTGTGGCTCGTGTCTTCATCAAGTCGGGCAAGGGTGAAATCGTCGTCAACGGCAAGCCCATCAACGAGTACTTCGCTCGCGAAACCTCGCTGATGATCGTGCGTCAGCCGCTGGAACTGACCACCCACGCCGAAACGTTCGACATCAAGGTCAACGTGACCGGCGGTGGCGAAACGGGCCAGGCTGGCGCAGTGCGCCACGGCATCACCCGCGCCCTGATCGACTACGACGCCACGCTGAAGCCGACGCTGTCGAAGGCTGGTTTCGTCACGCGCGATGCACGTGAAGTGGAACGTAAGAAGGTCGGTCTGCACAAGGCACGTCGCCGGAAGCAGTTCTCGAAGCGCTGATGCGCTTTCGCAGGTCCGCCCTGGCGGATCTGTCGAATCCGGAAAAACCGCACGCTCTGTCGTGCGGTTTTTTTTCGTCTGCGTGGTGCAGAAATCACCACTTTTTTGGCGAAGGTGTCTCAGATGTCATACATTGATCGGCACAATGGCGGCTCGGAGATACAATCACGGGCCTGCGAATGAGAGGACGAACGATGGTGTCATGGGCCTGAAGTACCGGCCACTGCGACCGCGCCGGGGATTGCGCGCTTCGCGGGCCGTGATTCGTGTGCATCGGCCGTGGCGTGTGTGGATCTGGGCGCTGGTGCTGGCGATCGGGCTGGGACTCGCCGTGGCCTGGGCCATCGATGCCGGCCATGCCATGCGTCAACCTGCCGCGCCTACGGATACGGCACTCGTGGCGGCCAATGCCGCGTTGCGTGTGCAACTGGCCGAGGTGACCGCCGAGCGCGACCAACTGCTTACCAGCGCGAACACCCCGGAGGCCTGTCTCGAGATGGCCCGCGCCGAGCGCGAGCGTCTGGTGCAGCAACTGAAGTCGGCAGAGGCCGAGGTAAGCCAGCTCAAGGAAGACCTTGGGTTCTTCGAGGCGCTGCTGCCGGCCACCGGCGATACGTCTGGCATCCACGTGCGCAGTTTCCGCGTGGTCATCGACGAAGCACAGCCCCAGGCCGTGCACTATCGCCTGCTCGTGATGCAGGGCGGTTCGAAGGCATTTGTCGAGCAGCCCGAATTCAAGGGTGATCTACAATTCACAATTTCAGCGGTCCGGGCTGGGCAGC
The DNA here is from genome assembly GCF_056399925.1 of Cupriavidus sp. 01L43. Classification (NCBI taxonomy): domain Bacteria; kingdom Pseudomonadati; phylum Pseudomonadota; class Betaproteobacteria; order Burkholderiales; family Burkholderiaceae; genus Cupriavidus; species Cupriavidus sp. 01L43. Next base: position 174,110 of record NZ_JBFTSH010000008.1, on the reverse strand, counting down.
CGTTAACCATGACACTGCCGAATCCGAAAGAGGCGCCGTTACCGGCGGTGCGCCTCACGCATTACCAGCGTATCGAGGGCGACCTGGCGATTCCCAAGGGCGCCGAGGTACGTGCCGTATCGGTCCGTATCGTGCAGAACGGACAGGTCCGCGCGGCGCAGTCGGCAACGCCGTAGGACCCGAACAAGGAGAGGGATCATGTTGTTTTCGAAGAAGAAAGGCCTGTCGATCGACACCCTGATCGGCCAGGACGCCACCATCGAGGGCGATGTCACGTTCGCGGGCGGCCTGCGCCTGGATGGCCGCGTGCGCGGCAACGTGCTGGCATCGGACGCGCAGCGCAGCATGCTCGTCATCAGCGAGAAGGGCGCAGTCGAGGGCGAAGTGCGCGTCGGGCACCTGATCCTCAACGGCACTGTGACCGGCCCGGTGAGCGCCAGCGAACTGCTCGAACTGCAGCCCCATGCGCGCGTCTACGGCGAAGTGCATTATGCGGCGCTGGAAATGCACCAGGGCGCCATCGTCGAAGGCCGTCTCGTGCCAATCGGGCAGGGCGAGGTGCGCGCCTTGCCGAACCATGTGCCGGCCGCCGAGGTCAATCAAGAGACGCCAGTGGAATCGAACACGTCCGAAACCGAGGCCGAAGAGGTGTCGGCCAAGGCCACACCCGAGAACGCAGGCGCCGCGGCCTGATTGTTTGTCGATGGATGTGACGTGAACGCCTAGAAGCCCTTGAAATTTAATGGGTTCGGCACGATTTCGAAGTAGCGCTTAGAATACGGCGTATCTAAATAGGAGAATCCCCATGAACGCAGTCGCTGAGGCACCCGTAACCGAGGACGTGCCGGCACCGTTCGTCTTTACCGACAGCGCCGCCGACAAGGTCAAGCAGTTGATCGAGGAAGAGGGCAATGCCGAGCTGAAGCTGCGCGTGTTCGTGCAGGGCGGCGGCTGCTCTGGCTTCCAGTACGGCTTCACGTTTGACGAAGACGTCAACGAAGACGACACCACGATGGTCAAGAACGGCGTCATGCTGCTGATCGACTCGATGAGCTACCAGTACCTGGTGGGCGCCGAGATCGACTACAAGGAAGACATCAACGGCGCGCAGTTCGTGATCAAGAACCCGAATGCCTCGACCACTTGCGGTTGCGGCTCGTCGTTCTCGGCCTGATCCCGGTTTCGGTCGATAAAAAAGCGCACTTCGGTGCGCTTTTTTGTTGCCTGTCGATTCCTGGCAATCAACGCGCGACCTCAACGCGGCGACCTCAACGCGGATAGATCGCCCCAAGCACGCGCGGGCCGGCCGCGCCGGTAACCGTGGGCACGTTGCCGGGCGCGCGCCGCACACATTGCCGCGCCAGCCAGGCGAAGGCGAGTGCCTCCACCTCCAGGACCGGCACGCCGAAATCATCGGTCGTCTGCACGGCCACGCCCGGAAGCAGCCGCGCGAGTTCAGCCATCACATAGCCATTGCGGGCGCCGCCGCCGCAGACGATGAGCCGGCGCGCATCGGCGGCATGCGTCTGCACGTCGCGCGCGATGGCGGTGGCCGTCAGCGTCGCCAGCGTGGCCTGCACGTCGGCGGCGGGCGGCTGCCGGTCGCCGCGCGTGGCCAGCAGCGCCTGCAGCCAGCCCGGGTGGAACAGATCGCGCCCGGTGCTCTTGGGCGGCGGCGCGCTGAAATAGGACTCGGTCAGGCACTGCGCCAGCAGCGCCGCATCCACCGTGCCGCTCGCGGCCCAGGCGCCATTGTCGTCGTAGGGCAGGCCGCGATGGCGGTGAATCCAGTCGTCGAGCAGCGCGTTGCCGGGGCCGCAGTCGAACCCGGTGACCGGGCGACCGCTGGCCGTTGCCGGCAGGATGCTGATATTGGAGATGCCGCCGATGTTGCAGACCACGCGGGTCTCGTCCGGCGCGCCGAACAGCGCCGCGTGCACAGCGGGCACGAGGGGCGCGCCCTGGCCGCCGGCCGCCACGTCGCGGCTGCGGAAGTCGGCGATCACGTCGATGCCGGTCAACTCGGCCAGCAGCGCCGGATGCTGACTCTGCCGCGTGTAGCCGGTGCCGTCATAAAGACCGGGGCGATGGCGGATGGTCTGGCCGTGCGCGCCGATGGCCGCGACCGATGCCGGGCGGGCATCGGCGAGCCGCAGCAGCGTCGCCACGCACTCGGCATAGACGCTGGCGAGCGCGTTGGCGGCCAGCGCCTCGCGATGGATCTCATCGTCGCCCGGCTGCTGCAAGGCGCCGAACGCCTCGCGCAACGGCTGGGGAAAGGGGGTGTGCGCCGCCGCCAGCACGACGGGGTGCGCGCCGGAAAAATCGACGAGCACGCCATCCGCGCCATCCATGCTGGTGCCCGACATCAGGCCGATAAATCGCTCGCTGCTTGCCGGGGGCACGGGCATGGTCAGTTGCTGGCGGTCAGGACGTTGTAGGTGCGCAGCATGTTGATGCGGCTCAACATCGCGCTGGTATAGGTCAGGAACTGCGTGCGCGACTTGCCGGTCAGCGCCGGCGCTTCCATCAGCGTGATGGTGAGCGGGTTCTGCGGCACGTCGTTGAAGCGGAATTCGTAGTGCAGGTGCGGCCCGGTGGCCCAGCCGGTGGCGCCGACATAGCCGATCACCTGGCCCTGGCTCACGTGCTGGCCCTGGCGCAGCCCGGCAAAGCCGGACAGGTGGGCGTAGTACGTCGAGTACCCGCCCGCGTGCTGGAGCACCACGATGTTGCCGTAGCCGTTCTGCTGGCCGACGAAGTCCACCGTGGCATCGCCGGTGGCGATGACCTTGGTGCCCTGCGGCGCGGCGAAGTCCACACCCTTGTGCTGCGCCCACTGGTGGTGGAGCGGATGGTCACGCCCGCCGAAGCCCGACGATACGCGCGAGAACTCCACCGGCGAACGCAGGAACGGCCGCTTCATGGTGCGACCGTCGAACGTGTAGTAGGCGCCGGCTTCACCTTCTTCCGGGGCGTACCAGAGCGCCTGATGCAATGTGTTGCGATTGATCAGCTCCACGGCCACCACGCGGCCGTTGCGCACGAAGGCGCCGTCGCGGAAACCGGCCTCGTAGACGATGCGGAAGCGGTCGCCCTTGGCGATGTCGTGGTGGAAGTCGATCACGCCCGAGAAGATCGAGATCATCTTCTGGACGATGTCGTCCGGCACGTTGGCGCTGTCCATCGACTTGAAGAAGCCGCCGGCCTCGATCCCGCCGGAAGCCATCTCGTAGTGCACGTCGTTGTCCACGGACTGGACGCGCGCCTTGTAGGTGTAGTCGCCGCCCTCGGCCTTCGGCGCCACGCGCTCGATCACGAGTTCGCGCGAGGCGGCGGCGTCGCCGCCCAGGTTGGCCTGGAGCGACACCAGCAGGTTGTGGTCGTCGATCTCGGCCTGCACGGCCTGGCCGGCGTCGAGGTTGAGCAGCCCACGCGCGGTGGCGTTCTTGAGGATGAACGCCTGGGCGTCGGGATCCTCCACGCCCAGCCGGCGCAGCAGCGTGGCCAGGGTGTCGCTGCGCTGCATGCGGTCCTCGCGCACATAGCGGCTTTCGGGATCGCTCTCGGTGAGCTGTTCGAGCTGGGTGCGCAGGTCGGGCAGGCGAATGGCCTCCCGCACCTTCGGCGCCTGGGGGTCGTCATAGGCATTGCGCGGGGCGACGCCCATCGCGGCAGCCATGCCGAGCGTGAAAACGGTGCCGACAGCAACGGTGAGTTGCTTCCGGCGCCGGGCATGCTGGGGGTTGGTCGGGTCGACAAGCACCACCAGCTCGCGCGCGAAAACTTCGCGGAGACTGGACCACATCACGTAAAATTCAACCTTGATTCCGGGCTCCGCTGCCGCGACGATGTGTCTTCGTCTGCCTTCCTCCCCCGAGGTTGCGGCGCGGGCCAATGTTTGTCAGCCGCCTACAATGGCGGTTGCCGCCGGGCTGCCCCGGCAGACGCAAAGCGCGAATTATACCAGAACGACACCGGCTGTCCGTCGGCGATTCCTTAATTATTTCAACGACTTATCTCATGTCTGAAGTGACCCCGGCCGCCGCGGCCAAATATCCACTTACGCCGTCGGTGATGCAGGCCCTGGAGATCACCAAGCGTGGCTGCGACGAGCTGTTGATCGAAGCCGAGTGGCTCCAGAAGCTCGCCCGCAGCGAAGCCACCGGGGTGCCACTCCGCATCAAGCTGGGCCTGGACCCCACCGCGCCGGACATCCACCTGGGTCACACCGTGGTGCTGAACAAGCTGCGCCAGCTCCAGGACCTTGGCCACCAGGTGATCTTCCTGATCGGGGATTTCACCTCCACGATCGGCGATCCGTCCGGCCGCAATGCCACCCGGCCGCCGCTTACCCGGGAGCAGATCGAGGCCAACGCCCAGACCTACTACCGCCAGGCCAGCCTGGTGCTCGACCCCGCCCGGACCGAAATCCGCTACAACAGCGAGTGGAGCGACCCGCTCGGCGCGCGCGGCATGATCCAGCTGGCGGCCAAGTACACCGTCGCCCGGATGATGGAGCGCGACGACTTCACCAAACGGTTCCGGTCTGGGATTCCGATTTCGGTCCATGAGTTCCTTTATCCGCTCATGCAGGGCTACGATTCCGTGGCGCTCAAGGCCGATATCGAGCTGGGCGGCACCGACCAGAAGTTCAACCTGCTGGTGGGCCGTGAGCTGCAGAAGGAATACGGCCAGGAGCCGCAGTGCATCCTGACCATGCCGCTGCTGGTGGGGCTGGACGGCGTCGAGAAGATGTCGAAGTCGAAAAACAACTACATCGGCGTGGCCGAGGCCCCGAACGACATGTTCGGCAAGCTGATGAGCATCTCGGACGACCTGATGTGGCAGTACTTCACGCTGCTGTCGTTCCGGCCGATGAGCGAGATCGACCTGATGAAGCAGGAGATCGCGCTGGGCCGCAACCCGCGCGAATGCAAGGTGGCGCTGGCGCAGGAGATCGTCACGCGCTTCCACAGCGCGGCCGATGCCGAGAAGGCGCTCGAGGACTTCAACCACCGCGCGCGCGGCGGCGTGCCGGACGACATCCCGGCGGTGACGCTGGAAGGCGCGCCGCTGGGCATCGCCCAACTGCTGAAGCAGGCCAACCTGGTGCCGTCCACCTCGGAAGCCAACCGCAATATCGAGCAGGGCGGCGTCAAGATCGACGGCTCCGTGGTCGGCGACAAGTCCACAAAGGTGGCCGCCGGCACCTATGTGGTCCAGGTGGGCAAGCGCCGCTTCGCGCGCGTGACCCTGGTGTAAGGCGCGATGATCGCCCTGATCCAGCGCGTGGCGCAGGCCCGCGTGACCGTGGCGGGCCGCACCACCGGCGAGATCGGCGCCGGGCTGCTGGCGCTGGTCTGCGCCGAGCGCGGCGACACCGAGGCCCAGGCCGAGCGCCTGCTGGCCAAGCTGCTCGCCTACCGCGTGTTTTCAGACGCCGAGGGGAAGATGAACCTGCCGGTGCAGAACATGGACGGGCAGGGCAAGGCGGGCGGGCTGCTGGTGGTGTCGCAGTTCACGCTTGCCGCCGATACCAACAGCGGCACGCGGCCGAGCTTTACGCCGGCGGCGTCGCCCGAGGATGGTCGGCGATTGTATGAACATTTCGTGGCCCGCGCGCGCGCCGCGCATCCGTCGGTGGAAACCGGCGAGTTTGGCGCGATGATGCAGGTCAGCCTCGTCAATGACGGCCCCGTGACGTTCTGGCTGCGCGTGCCGCCGGCCGGCACGGCGTGACACATCCAAGGAGATCCTCATGAAACTCTGGAGCAAGGCATTTGCTGACAACGCGCCCATTCCGGGCGAGTTTGCGTTCTGCGTGCCCGATGCCGCCAATCATGTGGCGCTGTCGAGCAATCGCAATCCGGACCTGCATTGGGACGGTTTCCCCGCCGAGACGCGTTCGTTCGTGCTGGTCGCCCATGATCCCGATGTGCCGAGCGTGGGCGACGACGTGAACCAGGCCGACCGCGAAGTGCCGGCCACGCTGCCGCGCGCGGACTTCTTCCACTGGGTGCTGGTGGACATACCGCCGGGCCTGAACACGATCTCGGCCGGCACGCACAGCGACGGCGTGATCGCGCGCGGCAAGCCGGGCCCGGACACGCTGGTCGGCACGGCCGTGGCCGGCGGCCTGCGCCACGGCACCAACGACTACACGGCGTGGTTTTCCGGCGACGAGGACATGAAGGGCCACTACTTCGGCTACGACGGTCCCTGCCCGCCCTGGAACGACGCGCTGGTGCACCGCTACGTGTTCACGGTCTACGCGCTCGATATCGAACGCCTGCCCGTGGAAGGCCATTTCACTGGCGCCGATGTGCGCCAGGCCATCCAGGGCCACGTGCTGGCCGAAGCCTCGCTCACCGGCACCTACACGCTCAATCCGAAACTGATCCGGTAATCATCCGCACGCCGGGCGCAGACCCGGCGCGCAACCGTCGCCCCCAAGGAACCGGCATGTCGCAAAGCTCCGGGCCGCAGTCGCTGGCCTACACCCACCTGATCGTGATCCGTCATGGCGAGACGGCCTGGAACCGCGCGCGGCGCCTGCAGGGCCAGCTCGATATCCCGCTGAACGAGGTGGGCCGCGCCCAGGCGGCCGCGCTGGCCGAGGCGCTGGCCGGCGAGCCGATCGACGCCATCTATTCGAGCGACCTGGGCCGCGCCATGGAAACCGCCATGCCGCTGGCCGAGACGCTGGGTCTGCAAGTGCGGCCCGACGCCCGCCTGCGCGAGCGCTGCTACGGCGACCTGGAAGGCATGACCTATGCCGAAGTGGCCGAGCAGCGCCCCGAGGACTTCGCGCGCTGGCAGGCCCGCGTGCCGGACTACGCGCCGCCCGAGGGCGAGTCGCTGCTGGAGTTCCACGAGCGCGCGGTCGAGGCCGCGCTGGCGCTGTCGCGCCGGCATCCGGGCGAGCGCATCGCGCTGGTGGCGCACGGCGGCGTGCTCGACTGCCTGTATCGCGAGGCCACCGGCATGACGCTCGAGGCGCCGCGCCAGCACGAACTGCTGAACGCCAGCGTCAACCGCCTGCGCAGCGACAGCGCGCACCTGACCCTGCTGCAATGGGGCGATGTGAGCCACCTGGAGGCGCTGGCGCTCGACGAAGTCGACAAGCGCGTGCCCTAGCCGCGCGTCCGGGGGCCCACCCCGGAAGGCTCAGACCTTGAGCCGGAACGGCGTGAAGTTGGTGTGCCGGTCGAACCAGTCCTCGTTCTCGGCCCGCTTCAGGAAGCCCACCACCTTGTAGGTGACCGGCGTCATGACCACTTCCCAGGCCGTCTTCAGCACGTACTGGGCCACGGCCACCTGGATCACCTTCTCCAGCGGCCAGATGCCATAGAAGGCAATCACGTAGAACAGCGAGGAATCGACCAGTTCCCCGGCCAGCGTGGAGCCGATGGTGCGCGTCCACAGCCAGCGCCCGCCGCTCCACAGCTTCATCTTCGCCAGCACGTAGCTGTTGGTGAAGCTGCCGCAGCAGAACGCGATCAGCGACCCCAGCGCGATCCGCCACGTGTTGCCGAACACATCCTCCAGGCTCTTCTGGTAGTCCGCCATGAACGGCGCCACCGGCATCTTCAGCACCACCAGGCTCATGAACGTGGCGAAGGCCAGCGCGGTGAAGCCGGCCCAGACCACGCGGCGGTCGCGGCCATAGCCGTAGACCTCGGTCAGCACGTCGCCAAAAATGTACGAAATCGGGAAGAACAGCACGCCGGCGCCGAAGGTGACCGGGCCGATCACGGGTAGCGTGACCTGCGCCGCCTTGGCCGCGCCGATCAGGTTGGAGCAGAGCAGCACCGTGACGAAGGCCACCATGACCAAGTCGTAGTAGCGGTAGACGCGACCGGTGTGCGCGGCATCGACGGCAGGGAGGGGCGTGGCGTGAGACTCGGGCGAGGACAGGGGCGGGGGCATGGGCGGGAGCGCTTCCGGTGCGGGGGTTCGCGCGATTATGCCAGCGCGGCGCCACCCGTGTCGGCATGCCGGCCCCGCCGGGCCCGCAAAAGAAAACTCCCGGCCGGAGCCGGGAGCCAACACACCCTGGAGGATGGGAAAACCAGGTCGATCAGAGCGACAGCTTGCTGATCTTGGAGCCGTCGATCGAGGCATCGAACATCAGCCCCGCGTTGGTCTGCACGAAGCCGATCACCGGCTGCTGGCCCGTGACGGTATCCAGCTTGCCGTTCGCGCCGATCTTGGCCAGCGCCACGCTGCCGTCCACGCCGGCCGTCCAGCCGCTGGACTGCACGAACTTGTTGTAGGCCTCGGGCGTCATGAACATCAAGATCACCGCTTTCGACTGGCCGCCGGCGGTGAAGCCGAACGAGGCCGAGATCGTGCGGTAGTAGCCCACCGTGGCGCCCTTCGAGCGCAGCGCGCCGTCGCCGTACTCGCCGGCCACGACCAGCCCGCCGCCGATCACGCGCGGGAACACCAGAATGCCCTGGGAACGGTTGGCCAGCTCGCGCGAGCCGTCCACCGAGGCGTAGAGCCGGTTCAGCGCGCCGTCCACGCCGGCGTCGATTTCCTGTTTCTTGGCGGCGGCGTCCTCGGGCGTCTTGGGACCCGTGGTGGTGCAGCCCGCGGCAAAGGCCGTGGCCACGAGCAGGCCCGATCCGGTCACCCGCGTCACGAAATGGCGTCGATTCATATGCAACCTCCTGATGGGGATAAGTACTGCATTCGACTCTTTCCGGTGGTTCGGACCGGACTTCAGCCGGCGTTAGGCGACTTCACGGTGATGGCGACCACCTCACGCACGACGATCTTCGCCATCTGGCCCTGCTTGATCTTGGTGAGGTCGATGTTCGGGTCACGGACCTTGACCGTGCGCAGCGTCTCGCGCGGGCCACGGAAGGTCACGGTGCGATTGGCGGTATCGATCTTGGTGATCTGCGCCGTGATGGTGGTGGTGATCTCGCGCATCACGCCGGGCTTGCCGCCCTCGGCCGCGCGCGAGGTGCGCTCCACCTGCTCCACCAGCGGGGTGTCCTTGCTGTCGAGCGGCTCCAGCGCCGCCACCACGGCCGCCGCGCGCGTCAGCGTGACGATGTCACCCCTGCGCACGTTGCCGATATTCTTGGCCTCGTCGCCGCCCACGATCTCGACGATATTGCCCTTCGGCCCCTGCACGAGCACGGCCTTCGAGTTGACATCGACATCGACGACCTTGCCGCTGATAACGGCTTCCTCGGCGATGCCGACCGGCGCAGGCGTCTTCTGCGCATGCACGGCGCCAGCGGCCAGGAGCAGGCTGGCAAGCAAGGCAAGGGTCGGGATGGGTCGCTGGATCATGGCTCTGAGTCCTTTCTGGCGCAATGGGCGCTGTAAGTGGAAACTGATGGAGCCATTGTGGACAACCGGCCATAAGCGGGCAATCCACTTCGAAAAAATTTGGAGCGGTGCGCGAAAACGTTTAACTGGCGGGGGCGGGCTGCAATGCGCGGTCGTTGCGCACTGCAGCAGGCCGGATTCGGCCGATTTTGTCTGGGGAGAGGCTTAGGGGACGCTTAGAGGACGCTTAGGGGACGCTCAGGGCGTCTCAAGCAGATCGCTGCCGGAGTCGTCCTGCGGCGTGGCGAGCCCGAAATGCCGGTACGCCGCCGCCGTCGCCACCCGTCCGCGCGGTGTGCGCTGCAGATAACCCTGCTGGATCAGGTAGGGCTCCAGCACGTCCTCGATGGTGTCGCGCTCTTCGCCAATGGCCGCCGCCAGGTTGTCCACGCCCACCGGGCCGCCGCCGAACTTGTGCAGGACGGCTTCCAGCAGCTTGCGGTCCATCAGGTCGAAGCCGACGCGGTCCACGTCGAGCATCGCCAGCGCGGCATCGGCGGTCTCGCGGCTGATCGTGCCGTCGCCCTTCACCTCGGCGTAATCGCGCACGCGTCGCAGCAGCCGGTTGGCGATACGGGGCGTGCCGCGCGCCCGGCGGGCTATCTCGAGCGCACCCAGGGGCTCGATCACCGCGTTGAGCAACTGGGCCGAGCGTGTGACGATGCGCGCCAGTTCCTCGGCCGTATAGAACTCCAGCCGCGCCACGATGCCGAAGCGGTCGCGCAGCGGGTTGGTCAGCATGCCGGCGCGCGTGGTGGCACCCACCAGCGTGAACGGCTGCAGATCCAGCTTGACCGAGCGGGCCGCCGGGCCTTCGCCGATCATGATGTCGATCTGGTAGTCCTCGAGCGCCGGGTACAGGATTTCCTCGACGACCGGCGAGAGCCGGTGGATTTCGTCGATGAACAGCACGTCGTTGGCTTCGAGGTTGGTCAGCAGCGCGGCCAGGTCGCCCGGGCGCTCGAGCACCGGCCCGGAGGTCTGGCGCAGGCTCACACCCATCTCGCGCGCGATGATGTGGGCCAGCGTGGTCTTGCCGAGGCCCGGCGGGCCGAACAGCAGCACGTGGTCCAGCGCCTCGCGGCGGTTGCGGGCCGCGTGCATGAAGATGTCGAGCTGGCCACGGATCTTTTCCTGGCCGACGTACTCGTCCAGCAGCTTGGGCCGCAGGGCGCGCTCGAAGGCCTCCTCGCGGGCGGAGGCGGGGGTGGCCGAGATAACCCGTTCGGGCTGGCGCTCGGCGCCGGTGAGCTTGTCGGTTTCGATCATGGCGGTGGAATGCGGGACAGCCGTCATTCTACGCCGGCTGCCTCTCGCGCTAGCCCTTCGCTAGCCCTTCGAGAGCGACTTCAGCGCCAGCTTGATGCCGTCGGACACACCCGTACCGGCCGGCACCTGCTTGATGGCCAGCGCGGCCTCTTTCTCGGAGTAGCCCAGCGCCAGCAGGGCGTTGAGCACGTCCACGGCGCTGTCGGCGACGGGCGTGGCGCCCGGCGCGTGGCCCAGTTCGGCCCCCAGCTTGCCCTTGAGTTCCAGCAGCAGCCGCTCGGCGGTTTTCTTGCCGATGCCTGGAATCCGCGTCAGCCGGCCTGCCTCCTGCAGTGTGACGACCTGCGCCAGTTCGCTCACGGACAGCCCCGACAGCACGGCCAGCGCCATGCGTGCGCCGATGCCGGTGATCTTGATCAACTCGCGGAACGTGTTGCGCTCGGACGCCGAGCCGAAGCCGTAGAGCAGGTTGGCATCCTCGCGCACGATCTGCTGCGTCAGCAGCGTCACCGGCTGGCCCACGGCGGGCAGGTTGTAGAACGTGCTCATCGGCACGTCGATCTCATAGCCCACGCCGTGGCAGTCGACCAACAGGTGCGGGGGATTCTTCTCAAGCAGGGTGCCGGCAATGCGACCGATCATGGTGGGCAGGGTGGGGTGACGAAATTGCCGGCAAGTGTAGCGCGTGCGGGTGGCGCGCTGGCGGTTATCGCTGCGGGTTATCGCTCCGGTGCGCTGTCCACGGCGCGGCGGCCCAGCGCCGGGTCGTCGGTGAAGACGCCATCCACGCCGGCGGCCAGGAAGGCCTGGATCTCGCGCACCAGGCCGTTGGGGCTGCGCGTGGCGTCATCGCCGGCCACCCGGAACGGCTTCGGCAGGAAGCTGTTCTCGGGCCGGAACGTGTACGGGTGGACCGTCAGCCCGGCCGCGTGGGCGTTGGTCACCAGCGCGGTAGGGGCGGCCAGGGCGCCCTGGGCGTCGCGCGGCACCACGTTGCTTTTCTCGGGGCCGATGCCGTTGGCATAGGTCGCCACTTCGCGCAGGCCCAGCGGCGTGAGCATCTCGGCGTAGTTGCGCGTGTCGCCGGCCAGGCGCCAGTCGGCGGGGCGGCTGGACGGGCTGCCAATCAACTGCACGATCTTCACGTTCGGCATCGAGGTGCCCAGCAGCCGCTTCATCGTGCGCAACGGGCCCACTTCGAACGACTGGACGAAGACCGGCGCGCTGCGGGCGTAGGCGTTGGCCTGCAGCGCGGCGGCGACTTTCTCCTCGAGCGGCAGGCCGATACCCCGGAAGTAGCTCGGGTGCTTCAGCTCGGGGTAGATCCCCACCGGGCGGCCGCGCTTGATGGCCGCCTGCGAGGCCAGCCGCAGGATTTCGTCGAAAGTGGGAATCTCGAACTGGTCGTTCAGCTTGGCGTTGAGCGGGCGCAGCTTGGGAATGCGCTCGCGGGCGCGCAGCGTCTTCAGCTCTGCCAGCGTGAAGTCCTCGGTGAACCAGCCGGTCAGGCGTTCCCCGTCGATGACCTTGATGCGCTTGCGGTCGGCAAACTCCGCCACTTCGGCCACATTGGTGGTGCCGGTGATGTCGTTCTCGTGGCGGGCGACCAGCACGCCGTCGCGGGTCATGACGAGGTCCGGCTCGATCACGTCGGCGCCGTCCTCGATGGCCTTGGCGTAGGACGCCAGCGTGTGCTCCGGGCGCAGCGCGCTGGCGCCGCGATGGGCGATGACCAGCGCCTTTGGGGCCGGCGGCGCGGCCGGGGCGGGCGCCGGGACCGCCGCGGTGGAGGCTGCCGCTTTGTCCTTATGTGCGTGGTGCGGCGGCGTGGCGCAGCCCGCAATCAGCGTGGCAGTGGCAAAGGCAAGGGTCAGGCGGGGAAGGAAGGACATCGCGCGGCGTTCATGGGATGGGGCGGAACGCCGATTGTACGAGCAGAGGCCGGAGTTGGCCTGTCCGGCGCCGGACTACCCGACCAGGCGCCCGCGCCGTACGCGCAGCCCCTTGCGGGCCAGGTCGGGCGCCATGCCGGCCAGCGTGCCGAGGGTATCGCCGCCGTTGGCATGGCAGATGGCCACGCCGAGCGCATCGGCCGCATCGGAACTCGGCCTGCCGGACAGCGCCAGCAGCCGCATCACCATCTCCTGCACCTGTTCCTTGTTGGCCCGGCCATAGCCGACCACGGCCACCTTCAACTGGAGCGCGGTGTACTCGAACACGGGCAGGCCATGGCCGACAAGGCCGCAGATGGCGGCCCCGCGCGCCTGGCCGAGCATCAGCGTGGACTGCGGATTGACGTTGACGAAGACCTTCTCGATGGCCGCGCAGTCGGGCGCATAGGTGCGGGCGACTTCGGAGATGCCGTCGTAAAGGGTCTTGAGCCGCTCCGGGAGGCTGGAATTCCCGTCGCTCTTGATGGTGCCGGAGGCCACGTAGGCCAGCTTGTTGCCGTGTTTTTCCAACACGCCAAAGCCGGTGGTGCGGAGGCCGGGATCGATGCCGAGGATGCGCATGGTGTTGTTTGGGCTTCGTTCGTCGTGGTGCTTTGCTAGACCACCCCTCTCCCCAACCCTCTCCCACTGAGGGGAGAGGGAGCAAACCTCGTGGCACCGAAATACCGCTTGGGCCTGCCTTCTCCCCTCTCCCTCCGGGAGAGGGGCCGGGGGAGAGGGCCGGCGCCTCAGTATGCGCCGCCGCGTCTCAATGCCGGAAGTGGCGCGTGCCGGTCAGCACCATGGCGATGTTGCGCTCGTCGGCGGCGGCGATCACCTCGTCGTCGCGCATCGAGCCGCCCGGCTGGATCACGCAGGTTGCGCCCGCGTCCACCACCACGTCCAGGCCGTCACGGAACGGGAAGAAGGCGTCGCTGGCCACGGCGGAGCCCGCCAGGGTCAGGCCGGCGTTCTGCGCCTTGATGCTGGCGATGCGGGCGGAATCCACGCGGCTCATCTGGCCCGCGCCCACGCCCAGCGTCATGCCGCCGCCGCAGAACACGATGGCGTTCGACTTCACGAACTTGGCCACGCGCCAGGCGAACATCAGATCGTCCATTTCCTTCGGAGTGGGGTGGCGGCGCGTCACCACGCGCAGCTCGGACGGCTGCACGTTGCGCGCATCGGGGCCCTGCACCAGCAGGCCGCCGCCCACGCGCTTGAGGTCGTATTGGTTCACGCCCTTGCCCAGCGGAATCTCCAGCAGACGCACGTTCTGCTTGGCCGCGAACACGTTGCGGGCCGCCGTGCTGAACGACGGGGCGATCAGCACTTCCACGAACTGCTTCGCCACGGCCTGCGCGGCGGCTTCGTCCAGTTCCACATTGAAGGCGATGATGCCGCCGAAGGCCGAGGTCGAGTCGGTCTTGAAGGCCTTGTCGTAGGCTTCCAGCGCGTTCACGCCTACGGCCACGCCACACGGGTTGGCGTGCTTGATGATCACGCAGGCGGCGCCGTTGGCGGCATCGAACGACTTCACGCACTCCCACGCGGCGTCCGCGTCGGCGATGTTGTTGTACGACAGCTCCTTGCCCTGCAGCTGCACGTAGTTGGCCAGCGCGCCGTCCACGGCCTTCAGGTCGCGGTAGAAGGCAGCCGACTGGTGCGGGTTCTCGCCGTAGCGCATCTCCTGCACCTTCTCGAAGGCCAGGTTCAGCGTCTTCGGATAGGCGCTGCGGGCCTGGTGCGACTTGTCGGCGCCGAGGCTGGTCAGGTAGTTTGTGATCGCGCCGTCATATTGGGCGGTATGCGCGAAGACCTTGGTGGCCAGGCGGAAGTTGGTGTCGTAGCCGACGCTGTTGGCGTTGGCGCGCATCTCGTCCAGCACCACGGCGTAGTCGGCCGGGTCCACGATCACGGTCACGTCGCGGTGGTTCTTGGCCGCCGAGCGCAGCATGGTCGGGCCGCCGATGTCGATGTTCTCGATGGCGTCCGGCAGCGTGCAGTCATCCTTGGCCACGGTCTGCTGGAACGGGTACAGATTCACCACCAGCAGGTCGATGGTGGGAATCTGGTGCTCGGCCAGCGCGGCCATGTGCTCGGGCAGGTCGCGGCGAGCCAGGATGCCGCCGTGCACCTTCGGGTGCAGCGTCTTCACGCGGCCGTCCAGCATTTCCGGAAAGCCGGTGTAGTCGGCCACCTCCGTCACGGGCAGGCCGGCGTCGGCCAGCAGCTTGGCGGTGCCGCCGGTGGAAAGCAGCACCACGCCGAGCGCGTTCAGGTCGCGCGCGAAATCGACGATGCCGGTCTTGTCGGAAACGGAGAGAAGGGCTTGCTTGATCATGGCTTGGGGGAACGCTTCAAAGTAAACCGTGTTGCTGCAGCTTCTTGCGCAGCGTGTTGCGATTGATGCCGAGATAGGCGGCCGCCAGCGACTGGTTGCGCTCTGCGCGCGCCATCACGGCTTCCAGCAGGGGCCGTTCCACGGCCTCCAGCACCATGTTGTACATATTGGACGGCTCTTCGCCGTCCAGGTCGCGAAAGTAGGTATCCAGGCTGTCCCGGATGCATTGATCGATGGCGTTGCGGCTCATGCGGCAAGCAATTCCTTGTTCTTGTTGTTGTCGGCGTTCTTATCTTGGCCTTCGGCCGTGGCGTCGCCGTCTTCCACATAGACCAGGCGGTCGGAAATCGCCGCCTGCTCGTCGAAGAAGGCGTTCACGGCCTCCAGCTGCGCCGTGGTGGACTCCAGCGTGTTCATCCGATGCCGGAACAGGTTCGCGCCCTTGAGGCCGCGCGTGTACCAGGCAATGTGCTTGCGCGCGGTGCGCACGCCGGTGAACTCGCCGTAAAACGCGTAGTGGTCGGCCAGGTGATGGTTCATGATCGCGCGGATCTCGGCCACCTCGGGCGACGGCAGCATCTCGCCCGTCGCCAGGAAGTGTTCGATCTCGCGGAACAGCCACGGCCGGCCCTGCGCC
Source organism: Cupriavidus sp. 01L43 (assembly GCF_056399925.1). Lineage (NCBI taxonomy): Bacteria > Pseudomonadati > Pseudomonadota > Betaproteobacteria > Burkholderiales > Burkholderiaceae > Cupriavidus > Cupriavidus sp. 01L43. The sequence continues at coordinate 158,578 of NZ_JBFTSH010000008.1, read as the reverse complement.
GCGCGGCCGATCATGATCGCGTCCGCGCCGGTGGCGGCCAGCACCTCGCGCGCCTTCTGCGGCGACGTGATGTCGCCGTTGGCCACCACGGGAATCCGGATCGACTGTTTGACCGCCGCAATCGTCTCGTACTCGGCCTCGCCGTGGTACAGGTCCGCGCGGGTGCGCCCGTGGATCGTCAGCATGCTGATGCCGGCGTCTTCCACCAGGCGCGCCACGCGCAGCGCGTTCTTGTGCTCGCGGTCCCAGCCGGTGCGGATCTTCAGCGTCACGGGCACGCGGTCGCCCACGGCACCCACCACGGCCTCGACGATGCGCACCACCAGCGGCTCGTTCTGCAGCAGCGCCGACCCGGCCGCCACGTTGCAGACCTTCTTGGCCGGGCAGCCCATATTGATGTCGATGATCTGCGCGCCCCGGTCCACGTTGTAGCGGGCCGCCTCGGCCATCATCCCCGGCTCGGCGCCGGCAATCTGCACCGAGATCGGCTCGACCTCGCCCGCGTGGTTGGCGCGGCGCATGGTCTTCTCGCTCTTCCAGAGCTGGGCGTTGGACGCCACCATCTCGGACACCGCGTAGCCCGCACCCAGCTGCTTGCACAGCTGGCGGAACGGCCGGTCCGTCACCCCGGCCATGGGGGCGACGAACAGGTTGTTGCGAAGACGATGCGGACCGATCTGCACGATAGGAATAGCGAATGGAACAGGCGCACGTGACGGTTTTGCGTCACATGGCGCGTTCGGTAAACGGGTACTGGGGGAAGGCGCGAGGGCGGGATTTTACCGCCAAACGGACCGGGTTGCCCAAGAAATGAGCAAATATCATGGATGAGGGGGCGGGCCATGCCTGCGTGGCACGGTGCCCGCCCCCCACGAGGGATCAGCGGCGCGCGCCGTACATCATGTGGCGCGCCAGCGCGTCCTTGAGCGGCGCCACGCAGGCCAGCGCTGCCAGCGACGCCCCGCGCGCATGGGCCGCCAGCGGCCCGCCGATGCCGAAGACACGCGGCAGCAGGTCGGTCACGCCGATGGTCATCGCCCGGTCCACGCGGTGGCGGCCGGCGAAGGCCTGCAACGCCTGCGGCGTGCAGCCGGCGCGCAGCGAGTCGGCCAGTGCGAAGGCATCGCGCAGGCCAAGGTTCAACCCTTGTCCGGCCACCGGATGCAGCGTCTGGGCGGCGTTGCCGACCGCCGCGATGCGGCCATCGACGGTCACCGGCGCCGCATTCAGCCCCAGCGGGAACGCGTGACGCTTGCCCACCAGCGTGAAGCGGCCCATGCGCGAGCCGAACGCCTCGCCCAGTTCCGCGGCGAATTCGGCATCGGAAAGCGCGAGCCGCCGCATGGCCGTATCGGGCGGGCAGCACCAGACCATCGCATAGCCGGCAGTGCCGTGTTCGTCATGCGGCAGCAGCGCGAGCGGCCCTTCCTCGGTGAAGCGCTCCCAAGCCCAGCCTCGCCGCGGTTGCGTACACGTCACATGGCCGATGATGGCCGTCTGCTGGTAGTCGCGCCGCCGGGAGGTTTCGGCGCTGCGCGCCAGCCGCTGCGTGCGCTGGTGGAACAGTCCGCCTTCGGCCTGCACGGCGAGGCGCGCCGTGACCGCCATGGGCAGGCCGACCTGATCGGCATGCGAGGTGCCGGTCAGCCGCACCAGCGCGGCATCTTCCTGCCGATCCGCCTTGGTGTCCTGCGCGATGTCGTCGATGCGCGTCTCGAACTGGCGCGCCAGGCGGCCCGGCGCGGCGTCCGCGGCACGGGTCAGCGCGCGTTCCAGCGTCTGGCACAGGTCGCCATAGCGCACGACATAGCCGAGCGCCGGCACGCCGTAGTCGTCGTGATGCAGTTTCACGTGGCCAAAGCGCCCGCGCTGCGACACGTGAATGTGCTCGATAGGTTGCACCGGCATCGGCCACGCGCCAATCTGCTCGAGCAGCTGGCGGCTGCCGTGCGACAGCGCAATCGCCCGGGGGTCCCGCGCGGCGCGGGCCGGCGTGGCCGCATCGATCAGCACGATCCGCCACGGCGTGGTGCGCAGCAACTGCGCCGCCAGCGCCAGGCCGACGGGCCCGCCGCCCACGATGGCGATGTCGAACGGCTCAGGGCTGGGCGCCGGACTGTGGCTGGGACTGGGAGTGGTGCTGAGGGTCACGGGGCTTGTCATCAGGAGCTTCCTCGCCGGATTGGGCCGTATCGGCCGCATTCGCCGCATTCGCCGCGGCACGCTTCCACAGCACGGCATCCGTGCGCGACTTGCCGGCGGCGGCATCGCGCAGCGCGTTGTCGAGCTTCTGCTGGTGGAAGCCGGGCAGGGCCTGGAGGTGCGCCACCAGCGCATCGCCGTTGGCGGCGTCCAGCGGGGCCACGCAGCCCTGCTTGCTCTCGGCGTCGCCGGCCAGGATCAGCCAGGCGGCGCCGGTCCACGGCGCGCGGTCGGAAACGCGCACGATCACGCGTTCCAGCGCGTCCCAGGCGAGTTCCTCGCGCTGGCCGTCAGGACGATGCACGACCAGGCGGTCGTCATACAGGTTGATCACGAACGGCTCGCCCGGCACCACTTGCCGCGCTGCTGCGGGCTTGCTGGAATGCGTGTGTTGCGTGCCGCCACCGCTGAACAGCTTGCGGAGCAGGGTCTTCATCGTGCGATGTCTCCCAGGTTATCGCGCATCAGCGCTTCGATGTCATCGGCCTTGACCGGCACGCCGCGCGTGAGCAGGTCGCAGTCGCCGGCGGTGACGACCGCGTCGTCCTCGATCCGGATGCCGATATGCCAGTAGCGCTCCGGCACGTCTTCAGCCGGGCGCACGTAAATACCAGGTTCGATGGTCAGCACCATGCCGGGTTCCAGCGGCCGCCACGGCCGCTCGCCCTCATGGCCGGCGGGCAGCGGGCCCGGCGCGCGGTACTCGCCCACGTCGTGCACGTCCATGCCCAGCCAGTGGCCGGTGCGGTGCATATAGAAGCGGCGATAGCTGCCGCTGGCCAGCACGTCGTCGAGCGTGCCTTCCTTGTTGCGGTCGAGCAGGCCGGTGTCGAGCATGCCCTGCGCCAGCACCTTCACGGCGGCGTCGTGGGGCACGTTGTACGGCACGCCGGCGCGCGTCTCGGCGATGGCGGCGTCCTGCGCGGCCACCACCAGGTCGTACAGCTCGCGCTGGGCGGGCGAGAAGCGGCCCGAGACCGGGAAGGTGCGGGTGATGTCCGAGGCATAGCCGTCGAGTTCGCAGCCGGCGTCGATCAGGCACAGGTCGCCATCGCGCAATTCGGCCGGGCCGGCGCGGTAGTGCAGCACGCAGGCGTTCGGGCCGGTGGCCACGATCGAGTTGTAGGCCACGCTCTGCGCGCCATGGCGGCGGAATTCGTAGAGCAGTTCGGCTTCGAGGTGATATTCGCGCAACCCGGCCCGCGAGGCGCGCATGGCCCGCACGTGCGCCTGCGCCGAGATCTCGCCCGCGCGGCGCATGATCGCCACCTCGCCGGCGTCCTTGAACAGCCGCATTTCGTCGAGGATAGTGCGCACGTCGAGCGCGGCGGACGGTGCGGCCACGCCGGCGCGGCCCTGCATGCGCACGGCGTCGAGCCAGCCGCGCACCTTCAGGTCCGTCTCGGCCGAGGCGGCCAGCGGGTAGGCCACCTGGGCGCGATTGGCCAGCAGCGGCGGGAGCAGGGCGTCGATTTCCTCCACCGAGTGCGCCTCGTCCAGGCCGAACGCGGCGCGCGCGCCTTCCGGGCCATGGCGGAAGCCGTCCCAGATCTCGCGCTCCTCGTGCTTGGGGCGGCAGAACAGGATGCTGCGGTCCGCGCCGGGGCCTTCCCCGGGCGCGCCGGCCACCAGCACCAGCACCGCCTCGGGCTCGGTGAAGCCGGTCAGGTAATAGAAATAGCTGTCGTGACGATAGGGATAGTCGCTGTCACGGTTGCGCATGGCCTCGGGCGCGGTGGGCACGATGGCCACGCCGCCGCCGCCGGCGCGCAGATGTTGCAGCACGCGGGCGCGGCGGTCGCGGCAGGCGCCAAGCAGGGCGGAGTCGGGTGCGGACATGGAGTGGGTGGCGAGGTGGCGAGGTGGGGAATGATGCCGATTCTAAACCCGTCGGCGTGCGGGTGGCCCCGCTGGGAGCCTGGCTGGTGGCGCGGGCGCCTCAGGCGCCGCCGGTGCCGGTGGCGGGCACGCCCAGTTCGGCGCGCAACTCGGTATCCAGCGCGGCCAGCTGCGCCGGCGTGCCGACGTTCTCCCAACGGCCGTCGAAACGTTCGCCGGTGGCATCGCCGCTGGCAATCGCTGCGCGGTAATAGGGCGTCATCGCCACTTTCTGACCCGGCGCGATCTCGCGGAACAGGCGCGTGTCGTACAGGCCGATATTGCCGAAGGTCAGCGGCACGGCATCCCCCGCATCATCGGGCAGCCGCAGCAGGCCGTCGGCGCCCAGCGCGAAGTCCCCGCGCGGGTGGAAGGGCGGATTGGGCACCATCACCAGGTGCATCATCGGTCGCTCCGCACCGGCCATGGCGCGGGCGCGCGGCAGCAGCGCGGCGTAGTCGAAGTCGCAGAAGATGTCGCCCGACACGGCCAGGAAGATCTCGCCGGCGTCAGGGTTTGGCGTCAGCAGCGGCAGGGCCTTGGCGATGCCGCCAGCCGTCTCCAGCGCGCTGCCTTCCGCCGACCAGTGCAGGCGCACGCCGAAGCGCGAGCCGTCGCCGAGCGCCGCTTCCAGCTGCTCGCCGAGCCAGGCATGGTTGATGACGATGTCGGTCAGGCCGGCGCGCGCCAGCGCCTCGATCTTCCAGACGATCAGCGGCTTGCCGCCCACGCGCAGCAGCGGCTTGGGGCAGGTATCGGTCAGCGGACGCATGCGGTCGCCGCGTCCCGCCGCGAAGATCATCGCTTTCAGGGTGTTCACAACCAATACTCCAGGGCGATCAGCGTGGCCATGCCGCCGGCAATCGTCCAGCCCACGCTGCGCGTGTAGGCGGCGATGACGATGGCCACCAGCCCGGCCACGAGCCGGGTGTTATAGGGGCTCAGGTAGAGCGCGCCGTCGTGCATCAGCAGGTCCGGGGCGATCAGCGCCGAGAGCATCGCCGCCGGCACGAACTGGAGCGCGGTGCGGAACCAGGACGGCAGCCGCACGCGGCCTTCCACGGCGATGAACGACAGCCGGATCAGGTAGGTGGCCAGCCCGGCGCCCAGGAACACCCACAGCAAGGTCATCGGATTCATGCCGCCGGCTCCTTGCGCGGGCTGCGGCGCGGCGTGGGGTGCCCGCGCCCGAGCAGCAGCATGCCCGCCGCGATGCCGCCCAGCGCGGCCACCATCAGGCCCAGCTTGTGCGGCAGGCCGAAGCAGGCCACCGCCAGCGCCGTGGCCACCAGCGCGGCCGCCACGTGGGCGCGGTGCTTGAGGTTCGGCACGATGATGGCGATGAAGGTCAGCGGCAGGAAGAAATCGAGCGGCCAGTCCTGCGGCACCTGCGCGCCGACCAGCACGCCGGCCAGCGTGGAGAGCTGCCAGCTCGACCACAGCGAGAAGCCGGCGCCGAAGTAGAACCAGTGGCGGTAGCGCGCCCGCTCGCCGGTATCGCCCAGGCGGCGCGTCATGGCGGCGAAGGCCTCGTCGGTCAGCAGGTAGGCCACCAGCGCCTTCCAGCGGCGCGGCAGCGGTGCCAGCGACGGGGCGATCGTGGCCGAATAGAGCGCGTGGCGCAGGTTGACCATCGCCACGGTGAAGGCGATCACCAGCGCCGGCGTGCCGGCCGCCCAGAGTTGGGTCAGGATCATCTGGGAGGCGCCGCCGAACACGATGGCGCTCATCGCGCAGGCCAGCCAGGCGGGCATGCCGGCATTGACCGCCAGTACGCCATAGATCAGGCCGAACGGCACCACGCCGAGCAGCATCGGCGCCAGCGCGCGCACGCCGGCCCACCATTCCCCGCCACGGGTGACCGGCGCGGGGCTGGGCGATGCAGGATCAGCGGGGGCGGCGCTCAAAACGTGAACCCGGCGGGGTGCTCGGTGCCTTCCAGGGCATCGAGCAGCCGCACCAGCTTGCGCAGCTCGGTGTAGCGGCCGGCCACGTTGCGCGTGTACTTGAGTACCAGCGGCAGGTTGGCGAGGTAGCCGTCCTTGCCATCCCGGTGGTACAGGCGGGCGAAGATGCCGAGCACCTTCAGGTGGCGCTGCAGGCCCATCCACTCGAAATCACGGTAGAAGGCGCCGAAATCGGCGTTCAGCGGCAGCCCGGCCTTGCGCGCGCGCTCCCAGTAGCGGATCAGCCAGTCGAGCTGCTGCTCTTCGTCCCACTCTATATAGGCGTCGCGCCAGAGCGAGACCGCGTCATAGGTGGCCGGGCCGATCACGGCGTCCTGGAAGTCCAGGATGCCGGGGTTGGCGCCATCGGGCAGGACCATCAGGTTGCGCGAGTGATAGTCGCGGTGCACGTAGACCTGCGGCTGGGCCAGGTTGTTGGCCAGCACCGCGTCGAAGACTTCGCGCAGGTCGGCCTGCTGGGCGTCGTTCAGCGTGGCGCCCAGGTGGCGGCCCACGTACCACTCGGGGAACAGGTCCAGCTCGCGCTGGAGCAGGGCGCGGTCGTAGGCGGGCAGCGTGCCGGGGCGGGTGGCCAGCTGGATCCTGACCAGTGCGGCGGCGGCGTCGTCATAGAGGCCGCGCGCGGACGAGGCGTCCAGCTTCGACAGGTAGGTCTGGCTGCCGAGGTCGGCCAGCAGCAGGAAACCCTGCGCCAGGTCCTGGGCCAGCACGGTGGGCACGGTCACGCCGGCCTCGCCGAACAGCCCGGCCACGTGGATGAACGGCCGGCAGTCCTCGTGCGCGGGCGGGGCGTCCATGACGATGGCCGTCGGATGGGCGGCATGGCCGGTGCGCACGCGGAAGTAGCGGCGGAAGCTGGCGTCGGCGGATGCCGGGGCGCAGGAGTCGGGGTCGATCGACCACGTGGCGCCGAGCCCGGCGACCCAACTCTTGAGCTGGGCGATACGCGGGTCGGAGGTTGGGTCGTGAATAAGTGCTGCCATGCCGGATTGGGTGGATACGATGCCCCGTATAATACCCGACCAGACCCGGGCGCCGGGTGGCCCCCGGGAGGGGCCTTTGTTGCCCCGCAGCCTGCTCCGGCAAGGGTTGGCGGGAAGTACGGAACCGTTCGCGGGACCGTTCCGCAGCCCGGCGCCGAGCCGACCGATAACCGTCCGCATGACCGAACAACAACGATCACCGCATCATCCGGCCACCCGACCGCCCGCGCTGCGCGGCCTGCCGCGGCGCATGCGTGCCGCTTTGCCGGCCAGCACCCTGCGTCCGCTCGTGCTGGCCATGGCGGGCCTGTCGGTGAGCGTGCACGCGCAATATGGCGCGGGCTCGGCCATCCCGAACATCGACATCGCCGAGCCGGCGGTCACCCAGACCCCCGAAGCCCCGCCGCCCGCGCCGGAAGCCGGCGTGCTGGTGCCGCGCCTGGACGAGGCGCCGCCGAAGGCGGCCACGGCCAGCAGCATGAACATCGCGCCGAGCTCGACCCCGTCGAACCCCAACGCCCCGGCCTATGTCTCGGGCGACAGCCTGACCGGCTTCAGCGAAAAGGGCGTGGCGCTCGAGGGTAATGCCGAGCTGCGCCGCGACGGCGCCGTGGTCAAGGGCGACAAGGTGACCTATGACCAGGACACCGACGAGGCCCATGCCACGGGCAACGTGCGCCTGTCCAAGAGCGGCACGCTGGCCGTGGGCCCCGAGGCCAAGCTGCGCGTGGAGGCCAACGAGGGCTACATGCTCTCGCCCGACTACTATTTCCACCAGACCGGCGGCGCGGGCAGCGCGGAGCGCATCGACTTCATCGACCCCGACCGCAGCACGATGAAGAAGGCGTCGTACACGACCTGTTCGCCCGACAACGCCGACTGGTACTTCAGCGCGAACCGCATCGACATCGACAGCGACCGCCAGGTGGGTACCGCCTACGGCGGCGTGCTGCGCTTCTTCAACGTGCCGATCGCCGGCGCGCCGGCGTTCTCGTTCCCGCTGAACGACGAGCGCCGCAGCGGGGTGCTGGCGCCGCTGATGGGGTACAGCTCCAAGTCGGGTCTCGACCTGACGGTGCCGTACTACTTCAACCTGGCGCCGAACCGCGACCTGACGCTCTATCCGCGCCTGCTGACCTCGCGGGGCGTGCAACTGGGCGGCGACTACCGCTACCTCGGCGATGGCTACTCGGGCCGCCTGCGGGCCGAATTCCTGCCGGACGACAGGAAGGCCGAGCGTGACCGCTGGGCGTATTCGTTCCAGCACACCCAGCGGATCATTCCGGGCATGACGGCGTATGCCAGCGTCAGCAAGGTGTCCGACGACCAGTACCCGGACGACCTGACGCGCTCGGTCTCCCAGTCCACGCTGCGCCAGTACACGCAGGAAGGCGGCGTGATCTACAACTGGCAGGACTTCACGTTCATGGCACGGGTGCAGAAGTTCCAGACGCTGCGCCCGAGCGAGCCGTCGTACGAGCGCGAGCCGCAGTTGAACGCCCGCTACACGCGTTATGACTTCGGCGGCTTCGATATCTCGGTGGAAGCCGACTACACCCGCTTCCGGATCCCGCTGACGTCCACCGGCTTCCAGCAGCCCGAGGGCAACCGCGCGTTCATCCAGCCGGTGATCAGCTACCCGATCATCCGCCCGGGCTGGTTCGTGACGCCGAAGGTGATTTTCAACGCCGCGCAGTACAACATGGACACCGGCACCAACACCACCGGCGCGCAGAACTCGTTCGGCCGCGCCATTCCCACGGTGAGCCTGGACTCGGGCATGGTGTTCGACCGCGCGGCGCCTGGTGTGAGCAAACTGTTCGGCGTGAACTACACCCAGACGCTGGAACCGCGCCTGTTCTACGTCTACACGCCGTTCCGCGACCAGAGCCAGTTCCCGCTGTTCGATACTGTCCAGACAGACTTTGGCTACGGGCAGATCTTCAGCGAGAACGCGTTTACCGGTAATGACCGGATCGCCGACAACAACAAGCTCACGGCGGGCGTGACCACGCGCCTGATCGAGTCCGATACCGGCATCGAGCGCTTCCGCGGCACGCTGGCGCAGCGCGTGGACTTCACCGGCCAGCGCGTGCAGCTGACCGGTACATCCACAGATACCAAGCCGAGCTATTCTGACTTGCTCGCAGCTACCACGATCCAGCTGTTCCGCGGCTACTATCTCGATGCGGGCATCCAGTACAGCCCCGAGGACAACCGCGTGAACTACTCGAACGTGGCGTTCGCGTGGCGGCCGGAGTCGCGCAAGCTGGTCAACGTGGGCTACCGCTATCGCCGGCCGACCTCGGTGACCGATAACTCGGCCATCGACCAGTTCGAGCTGTCGAGCCAGTGGCCGATCACGCGCCGCACCTACGGTATTGGCCGGGTGGCGTTCGACCAGACCGCCAACCAGCTGGTCGATGCGCTGGCCGGCATCGAATACGCCGCCGACTGCTGGGTGGGACGCGTGGTATACCAGCGTTTCCGCAACACCACGCAGGGCTATACCGGCCGGTTCTTCCTGCAGGTGGAATTCCGCGGGTTGTCCAAGATCGGTTCCAACCCGCTGGACATGCTGCGTCTGAACGTGCCGGGCTACGAGCCTGTTACCGCACGTCCGGTGCCCACGTCCCAGTACGATCACTATGAATGACGGACCAAGATGAAACGTCGAGCTTCCAACGCGCTGTCCCGATCCAACCCCCTGTGGCACGTGGCGATGGCTGCCGTGCTTGCCGCGCTGGCCGCGCCAGCCGTGGCGCAGCTCAAGGCCCCGTCGGCGCCCTCGGGCAAGCCGTCACTTTCCGGTAGCGGCAGCGGCAGCGGCCGCACCTCGGGCATCTTCCTGCAGCAGCCCGCCCAGACCGCCGTGCCGCCGAGCGAGCCGCAGATGGGCGTGCCGCAGCCGGGCCAGAAGCGCTCGCAGCTTGTCGATGAAGTGGTGGCGGTGGTCAACAACAGCGTGATCACGCGGCGCGAGCTGCTGGACCGCGCCGACGAGATCGAGAGCCAGCTGCGCGCCGCGCAGCGTGAGGTGCCGCCGCGCGCCGACCTGCTCGGCGAAGTGCTCGAGCGCCTGGTGATGGAGCGCGTGCAGACGCAGGCCGCGCAAGACGCCGGCATCCGCGTGACCGACCAGGAAGTCGACCGCGCCATCGAGTCCGTGGCGCAGCAGAACCGCCTGACCGCCACCGAACTGCGCAGCCGCGTGGAAGCCAGCGGCATGAGCTGGACCAAGTATCGTGACGAACTCCGCAAGCAGGTGCAGGTGATTCGCCTGCGCGAGCGCGAGGTCGACTCCAAGGTGCAGGTCTACGACGGCGAGATCGACAACTACCTCGCCGCGCGCAAGGGCGGCGCCGCGCCGGCCGGGCCGACCGAGTACAACGTCGCCCAGATCCTGATCCGCGTGCCCGAAAACGCGTCCGACGCCCAGAAGGCCGAGCTGAAGACCAAGGCCGAGGGCCTGCTGAAGCAGGCGCAGGGCGGGGCGGACTTCGCCGCGCTGGCCAAGGCCAACTCGGAAGCGCCTGAGGCGGCGCAGGGCGGCGCGCTCGGTTTCCGCGAGATCGGCCGCCTGCCGGCGCTGTTCGCCAACGCCGTGGTGGACCTCCAGCCCGGCGCACTGGTGCCCGAGGTGGTGGAGTCGGCCAACGGCTTCCATGTGATCCGGCTGATGGCCAAGCGCGCCGCGCCGGCCGCCGACCAGCCGCAGGCCAGCGAGCGCATCACGCAGACCCAGGTGCGCCACATCCTCGTGCGCACCGGTCCGAACATGCCCGAGGCCGAGGCACGCCGCCAGATGACGACGCTGCGCGACCGCATCACGCACGGCGGCGACTTTGCCGACTTCGCGCGCCGCTTCTCGCAGGACGGCTCGGCCCAGCAGGGCGGCGACCTGGGCTGGGTCTCGTCGGGCGAACTGGTGCCCGAGTTCGAGCAGGCCATGAACCGGCTGCGTCCGGGCGAAATCTCCGACCCGGTGGTCACCCAGTTCGGCGTGCACCTGATCCAGGTGATGAATCGCCGCGAGACCGAGGTGTCGGCGGAGAAGCAGCGCGACTTCGCCCGTTCGGAAGTCCGGGAGCAGAAGCTGCGCGCCGCCTATGATGACTGGGTGCGCCAGCTCCGCAGCGCGGCGTACGTGGAATACCGCATCAACCGCCAGCGCTGATCCGCCGGCGCCCCCGACCCCACCCCATCCATGCCCGACCCGCTCGCGCTAGCCATTACCACCGGAGAACCTGCCGGCATCGGCCCCGACATCACGATCGGGGCGCTGCTGCAGCTTGCCGGCAGCAATGGCAACCGCAACGGGCACTACCGCTTCCATGTGCTGGGCGATGCCCGTCTGCTGGCCAGCCGGGCCGCGGCGCTGGGCGTCGGCCACGCCTGGACGCGCCAGATCGGCGAAGGCGGGGTGGTGGTGGAGGATGTGCCGCTCGGCGTGCAGAGTGAGCCGGGCAAGCTCGACGCCCGCAACGGCCGCTACGTGCTGGCGCTGCTGGACGCCGCCATCGACGGCCTGCAGGCCGGCAAATACGCGGCGATGATCACCGCGCCGGTGCAAAAGAGCACGATCAACGACGCGGGCGTGCCGTTCACCGGCCACACCGAATACCTGGCCGAGCGCGCCGCCGTGCCGCGTGTGGTGATGATGCTGGCCGGCCCGCAGCCGGCCCACGACAACGCCATGCTGCGCGTGGCGCTGGCCACCACGCACCTGCCGCTGCGCGCGGTGCCCGACGCACTCGACATCCCGATGCTGGTGGAGACGCTGACTATCATCGATACCGACCTGCGTCGCCATTTCGGCATCGCCCGGCCGCGCATCCTGGTGACCGGCCTGAACCCGCACGCCGGCGAGAGCGGCCACATGGGGCGCGAGGAGATCGACGTGATCGGCCCCGCCCTGTCCCTGGCCTGCGATGCCGGCATCGACGCCCGCGGCCCCTATCCAGCCGACACGCTGTTCCAGCCGCGCCACCTGCGCGACGCGGACTGCGTGCTGGCGATGTACCATGACCAGGGACTGGCGCCGCTCAAGTACGGCACCTTCGGGCACGGCGTGAACATCACGCTGGGCCTGCCCTTTATCCGCACCTCGGTGGACCACGGCACCGCGCTCGACCTGGCCGGCAGCGGCCGCGCCGAGCACGGCAGCATGATCGAGGCCATCCGCAGTGCCATTACCATGGCTGGCCACGCCAACGGGCGCCATCACGACGGCAATGCCGGCGTGTGGCCCGCTACCCGCTGACCGCCAGCCGCAGACACCATGCGTTCAAACGTGCACCAGGGCCATGTGGCCCGCAAACGATTCGGACAGAACTTCCTGGTCGATGACGGCATCATCCACGGCATCGTCGGCGCGATCGATCCGCAACCGAATGACATCGTGGTCGAGATCGGCCCGGGCCTCGGCGCGCTGACCGACCCGCTGCTCGAGCGCCTGCCGCAGATGCAGGTGGTGGAGCTGGACCGCGACCTCGTGGACCGCCTGCGCCGCCGCTACAACGACCGGCTGGTCGTGCATGCCGGCGACGCGCTGGCGTTCGACTTCGGCAAGCTGCACGAGACCGGCCGCCCGCTGCGCATCGTCGGCAACCTGCCGTACAACATTTCCAGCCCGCTGCTGTTCCACCTGATGGACTTCGCGGACCAGGTGCGCGACCAGCACTTCATGCTCCAGAAGGAAGTCGTGGAGCGCATGGTGGCGGACCCGGGCAGCAAGGCCTTCGGGCGGCTGTCGATCATGCTCCAGGTGCGCTATCACATGGAACATGTGCTCGATGTGCCACCTGGCTCGTTCAATCCGCCGCCCAAGGTCGATTCTGCCGTGGTGCGCATGATCCCGTGGCCGCGCGGCGAGGATGGCCGGCTGCGCTCACCGTACCCCGCCTGCGACGCAGGCGTGCTGGGCGACGTGGTGACCGCCGCGTTCTCCCAGCGCCGCAAGGTGCTGCGCAACACGCTGTCCTTCCTGCGCGATCAGGTCGACTTCGACAAGCTCGGCTTCGACCTTACCCGCCGCGCCGAGGAAGTGCCCGTGGCCGAGTATGTCGAGCTGGCGCGCACCGTCGGCGACAGCGCCGCGCCCCGCCCCGCGCGCGGCGTGGCCTGAATCCCGCATAGTTTTCCGTTTTCCGAATTTTTTCGAATATTTCGAAGTTCCAGCGACGCTTATGACCGCCAACACGCCAACCGCGAAAACCGACCCGCGTCCCGTCATCCTGACCGGTGACCGCCCCACCGGCCCGCTGCACCTGGGCCACTTCGTCGGCTCGCTCAAGAGCCGCGTCGCCCTGCAGGACTCGCACAAGCAGTACGTGCTGCTGGCGGACACGCAGGCCATGACCGACAACGCCCACGATCCGGAAAAGGTGCGCCGCAACGTGCTGGAGGTGGCGCTGGACTACCTGGCCGTCGGCATCGACCCGGCCAAGACCACGATCACCGTGCAGTCGCACCTGCCCGCGCTGGCCGAACTGACGCTGATGTATCTCAATTTCGTCACGGTGGCGCGCCTCGAGCGCAATCCGACGATCAAGGAAGAGATCCAGGCGCGCGGGTTTGGCCGTGACATCCCGGCGGGCTTCCTGTGCTATCCCGCCTCGCAGGCGGCGGACATCACCGGCTTCAAGGCCGTGCTGGTGCCGGTGGGCGAGGACCAGGCGCCGCTGATCGAGCAGACCAACGAGATCGTGCGCCGGATTAACCATCAGGTGGGTCGCGACGTGCTGCCCGAAGCCGCCGCGCTGATCCCCAAGCATGGCCGCCTGCCGGGTGTCGATGGCAAGGCCAAGATGAGCAAGTCGTTGGGCAACGCGATTCCGCTGGGCGCCTCGCCCGAGCAGATCAAGGAAGCGGTGCACCGCATGTACACCGACCCGAACCACCTGAAGGTGTCCGATCCGGGCCAGGTGGAGGGCAATGTCGTGTTCACCTACCTCGATGCGTTCGATCCGAACGTGGAGGAAGTGACCGAGCTGAAGGACCACTACCGCCGTGGCGGCCTTGGCGACATGGTGCTCAAGCGCCGTGTGGAAGGCATCCTGCAGGAGATGCTGCGCCCGATCCGCGAGCGCCGTGAGGAACTGGCGAAGGACCCGGGCTATGTGTTCGAGATCCTGCGCAAGGGCACGGCCGAAGCGCGCGAACTGACCCAGCAGACGCTGGAAGAGGTACGCGACGCGCTCGGAATGTTCTCGTTCCCACGCTAAGTCGTTCGATGACAGGCGCCGCGAGCTTGATCGCGGTGCCTGTGCCTCAGCCCTTCCGGTTCACCAGCACGATCCCCAGCAGCACCAGCACCGCCGCCGCGCCGAAGCGCAGGCCGACGGCGTCGTGCATCAGCAGCACCCCGAAGGCTACGCCGAACAGCGGTGTCAGGAACGAAAACACCGACAGCCGCGACGCCAGGTACTGCCTGAGCAGCCAGAACCAGATCAGGTAGCTCGCAAACGCGATCAGCACCGACTGGTAGAACAGGCTCGCCACCACCATCCCGTTGACTTCCACCCGCCCGGCCTGACCCGCCGCTAGCGCCATCGCCAGCAGCAGCACCGCCGAGACCGCCAGCTGGTACAGCAGCGTCTTGCTGGCCGGGGCGCTTGAGAGCGAGCTGGCGCGCACGACGATGGTCGTGGCCGCCCAGAGCGCGCCGGCGACCACGCCCAGCGCGTCGCCGAGCAGCGTGCTGGCATGCGCCGAGGTGGCCGCGATGCCATCGACAAAGGCCAGCGCCATGCCGCAGAACGCCAGCACCACGCCCAGCCACTGGCCGCGCCGCAGGTGCTCGCCGGGCACGAAGAGGTGCAGGCCCAGCGCCGTGAAGATCGGCGCGGTGTAGAGGAACACGGCCATGCGCGAGGCCGTGGTGTGGCCCAGCCCGACGAAGATGCAGAAGAACTCGGCGCCGAACAGCAGCCCGGCCACCAGCCCGGGGCGCAGCGTGCCGTCGCGCTGCCACAGCGGCGTGCCGCGCCAGGAGGCGAAGGCGAACACCAGCAGCGCCGCAATCGCCGAGCGCACGCCGGCCTGGAGCACGGCGCCCATCAGCGGCGCCGTCACCTTGATCACCACCTGTTGCAGGCCCCAGGCGGCGCACAGCAACACCATCAGGCCGATGGCCGTGCCGTCCAGCGGGCGCCGCGTCAGGGCTTGCGTGTTCATCGGGCTGGCTTACGGGCGCGACGCGTCACGCGTCGAATGCCGCTCGATCAGCTCGATCTTGTAGCCGTCCGGATCCTCGACGAAGGCGATCACCGTGGTGCCGCCCTTGACCGGACCGGCCTCGCGCGTGACCTTGCCGCCCGCCGCGCGGATGCGCTCGCAGGCCGCCGCCGCGTCCGGGGTTTCCAGCGCGATGTGGCCGTAGGCGGTGCCCAGGTCGTACTGGTCCACGCCGTAGTTGTAGGTCAGCTCGAGCACGGCCGTCTCGCTCTCGGGGCCGTAGCCGACGAACGCCAGGCGGTACTTGTACTCGGGGTTGTCGCTCTCGCGCAGCAGCTGCATGCCGAGCACGCGCGTGTAGAAGTCGATGGAGCGCTGGTAGTCGCCAACGCGGAGCATGGTGTGGAGGAGTCGCATGGGGAGCCCTTTTCTGGAATTCGTAGGATGGCGAGGCCGTATTTTAGTCCGGATGGCGGGGCCTCGCCGGCGGCTCCCCGCCTCGCCGGGCGTCAGAACGTCGGCAGCAGCTCGGGCGGATGCGCGCGCAGCTGGGCGCGGGCATCGCGGAACTCGGGAAAGATCGATTCCACGGTTTCCCAGAAGCGCGGGCCGTGGTTCATTTCCTTGAGGTGCGCCAGTTCGTGCGCGGCCACGTAGTCGATCATCGACAGCGGGAAATGCATGAGCCGCCAGTTCAGGCGGATCTTGCCGTCGGCGGTGCAGCTACCCCAGCGCGTGGCGGCCGAGGTCAGCGCGAAGCCGGTGTGGCGCACGCCGAGCTTGTCGGCGTAGATCTCGAGCCGCTCCACCAGCAGGCGGCGCGCCTGGTGCTGGAGCCAGCCCTGCACGCGGTCCTTGATCTGCTGCTCGTCGGCGTGCGTCGGCAGCGCCAGGTGCAGCACGCGCGTGTCGGCGTCGAACAGCAGCGCGCCGGCCGGCGAATCGAGCTGGAGCGTGATCGGCTTGCCCAGGAACGGCAGGCTCGCGCCCTCGCGCCATTGCACCGTCGGCAGTATGCGGCGAGCCTCGCGGTGGCGCCACTCGCCCAGCTTGTTGAAGATCCAGCGCTGCTTTTCCAGGATGGCCGACTCGATATCGGTCAGCGTAACCCAGCGTGGCGCCGTGATCGACAGCCCGCGGTCATCCACCGTGAAGCCGATGGTGCGCCGCGACGAGCGCTTGAGCGCGTAGTGGAGCATGCGCTCGCCCACGTGCAGCGTGCGGCCGTTGGGCAGGGCGGGTGGCCAGGTGTCGGCCGGGGGCGTGTCCAGCGAGGGCGCCAGCAGCGCGGCATCCGCGGCGGAGGCACCGCTGGGCGCAGCCTCCGCGAGCGGCAGTTCGAGCTGCGCGCCGGGGTTGTCGGGAGTGGGACGCAGCAGCTTCATGCGGCGGCTTCGCTGGCGTTGCGGCGATAGCTTTCGGGATCGATCCGGCGCATCTCGGCCTCGATCCACGCTTCCACTTCCTGGTTCAGCACGTCGGCGGTCTTGTTGGCCGACGAAATCGGCATGCCGATCGAGATCGTGATCAGGCCGGGGTATTTCAGGAAGGAGTTGCGCGGCCAGACGCGTCCGGAGTTGACCGCCATCGGGATCACCCAGGCGCCGGTTTCCACGGCCAGCCGGGCGCCGCCGCTCTTGTAGCGCGGGTTCTCCTGGCCGGCGCGCGTGCGCGTGCCTTCGGGGAACATGATGATCCAGGCGCCCTCGGCGAGCCGGTCGCGGCCCTGGCGCGCGGCCGAGGCGAACGCGCGCGTGCCTTCCTTGCGGTTGATATGGACCATCTTGAGCATGCCCAGCGCCCAGCCGAAGAACGGCACGAACAGCAGCTCGCGCTTGAACACGAAGCACAGCGGCTTGGGCATCAGCGCCACGTAGGCCACGGTTTCCCAGGCGGACTGGTGCTTGGAGAGCAGCACTACGGGCTTGTCGAGCATCGCGTCCATGCGCTCGCCGTTTTCGATGCGGTAGCGCATGCCGCAGATCAGGCGGCCAGCCCAGATCACGAGCAGGGGCCAGCCGCGCACGAAGCGGAAGCGCCGGTCGGCGTTCATGAACGGGAAGGCGATGAAGCAGGCGCACGCGTAGGGCGGCGTGAGCACGATCAGGTACAGCGCGAACAGCAGGGAACGGATAAAGGTCATCAGTGTGGCCGGAATTCAGGGGGCGCTGGGCGCGGGTGACGAAGACGCCTTGTGGGCGGCATCGCCGGCAATCAGCCAGCGGGCGAACGCGGCCAGGTCGTCGTGGATGCGCGTGCCGGCGGGCAGGGTGCCCTTGTCACGCGTCTTCACGCCCTTGCCGGTCAGGACCAGATGGGGGATGCAGCCAACCGCCACGCCGGCTTCGAGGTCGCGCAGGGAGTCGCCCACCACGGGCACGCCGCGCAGCTCCAGGCCGAAGCGCTCGCCGATCTGCTCGAACAGGCCCGACTTGGGCTTGCGGCAGTCGCAGTTGTCGGCGGCCGTGTGCGGGCAGAAGAACACCGCCTCCACGCGCCCGCCGAGGTTGGCCAGCCCCTTGTACATCTTCTCGTGCATCGCATTCAGCGCGCTCATCTCGAACAGGCCGCGCCCGATGCCGGACTGGTTGCTCGCGATCACCACGCGGTAGCCGGCCTGGTTCAGCGTGGCGATGGCCTCGAGGCTGCCGGCGATCGGCACCCATTCATCGGGCGTCTTGATGAAGTGGTCGCTGTCGAGGTTGACCACGCCGTCGCGGTCGAGGATCACAAAGCGGGGCTGGGACTGTGGCATCGCAGGGCTCCGGTCAGGCGGCCAGCTTGGAGATGTCCGCCACGCGGTTGGCCAGCGTGTGCAGCGTGGCCAGCAGCGCAAGCCGGTTCGCGCGCAGGCGCGCGTCCTCGGCCATCACCATCACGTCGTTGAAGAAGCGGTCCACGGCGTCGCGGAGCTGGGCCAGGTCGCGCAGGGCGCCGGTGAAGTCGCCGCCGGCGAAGGCCGCTTCCACACCCGGACGCACGCGTTCGATGGCGGCGTGCAGCGCGCCCTCGGCGTCTTCCTGGAACAGCGCCGTGTCGACCGTGCCGATGGCTTCGTCGGTCTTGCGCAGGATGTTCGTGATGCGCTTGTTGGCGGCGGCCAGTGCCTCGGCCTCGGGCAGCGCGGCGAAGGTGCGCACGGCCTCCATGCGGCCCAGCACGTCATGCAGTTGCTGCGGGCGCAGGCTCACCACGGCTTCCACCTCGTTGGTGGTGTAGCCCTTGTCCTTGAGGTAGCCGCGCACGCGGTCGAACAGGAAATCGGTGATGGCCTCGCGCGACGGCTTGACGGCGACGATCCCCGCGAACGCCTGCTCGGTCAGCGCCAGCAGGGTGTCCAGCGGCACCGCCAGCGGGCGCTCGATCAGCATGCGCAGGATGCCCAGCGCGTGGCGGCGCAGCGCGAACGGATCCTTCTCGCCGGTGGGCTGGAGGCCGATACCCCAGATGCCGACCAGTGTCTCGAGCTTGTCGGCCAGCGCCACGGCGGTGCTGACGGCCCCCTCGGGCAGCGCGTCGCCGGCAAAGCGCGGGCGATAGTGTTCCGAGCACGCCAGCGCCACCTCGTCGGCTTCGCCGTCATGGCGCGCGTAGTAGGTGCCCATCGTGCCCTGGAGTTCGGGGAACTCGCCGACCATGTCGGTCAGCAGGTCGGCCTTGGCCAGTTCGGCGCCGCGCATGGCGGCGGCCTTGTCGACGGTCACGCCGTGGGCATTCATCGCGTCGGCGATGTGGCCGGCAATCTGCTGCAGGCGCTGCACGCGGTCCAGCTGGCTGCCGATCTTGTTGTGATAGACCACGTTGCCGAGCTGCGGCACGCGCGAGGCCAGCGTCTTCTTGCGATCCTGGTCGAAGAAGAACTTGGCGTCGGCCAGGCGCGGGCGCACCACGCGCTCGTTGCCGGTGACGATGGACTCGGGCGTCTCGGTGGCCAGGTTCGACACGATCAGGAAGCGGTTGCGCAGGTGGCCGGCGGTGTCGGTCAGCGCGAAATACTTCTGGTTGGTCTGCATGGTCAGGATCAGGCATTCCTGCGGCACGGCCAGGAAGACTTCCTCGAAGTGGCAGGGATAGACCACCGGCCACTCGACCAGCGAGTTCACTTCGTCCAGCAGCGCGTCCGGCATGACCACCTGGTCGGCGCCGGCTTCCTTGAGCAGGGCGGTGCGGATGCGCTCACGGCGGTCGGCATAGCTCGCCACCACGCGGCCCTTGTTCTCCAGCAGCGTGGCGTATTCCGCCGCGTGCGGGATCTCGAGGGTGCCTTCGGACAGGAAGCGATGGCCCAGCGTGACATTGCTGGCCGGCAGGCCGAGCACGGACACCGGCACGATCTCGGCGCCGAACAGCGCAATCAGGCTGTGCGCGGGGCGTACGAAGTGCACCGTGGTGCCGTCCGGGCGCTGGTAGCTCATCAGCTTCGGAATCGGCAGCTTGCCGATTGCCTCGTCCAGCGCGGCCTGGAGGCCGTCGGCCAGCGTGGCCCCCTTGGCGGTGTAGCGATGGAACAGCGCCTCGGCCTTGCCGTCGGAGGAGCGCTCCAGCGTCTGCCAGTCGATCTCGGCCACGCCGACGGACTTGGCCAGCGCGGCCAGTTTCTTGCCGAGCGGGGCGGTGGGGGCGCCGTTGGCGTCCAGCGCCACGGAGACGGGCAGGACCTTCTCGCGCTGCTCGCGGTCAGGGGCGCTGCGGCGCACGCCGGTCACCAGTGCGGCCAGGCGGCGCGGCGTGGCGAACGGGGTCACGCTGGCACCGGCCTCGAGCAGGTCGCGCGCGCGCAGGCCGTCAGTCAGGCCTTGCGCGAAGGCATCGCCCAGGCGGGCGAGCGCCTTGGGCGGCAGCTCTTCGGTGAACAGTTCGATCAGCAGCGAATCGGTCATGGGTTGCGACATGAATCGTATCCAACGGGTATGAAAGGCGCGCGCTGTCAGCAGCGCGGCGCGAGATTGGGTTCTACGCCAGACAGCAGCCACAGGCCGTTCTGCTGGCGGAATTGCAGCGTGGTGTAGGCGCACTGCGCCACCACGCCGGAGGCGCCACGGGCGCCGGCGGCCGGGAAGCGGGCGTCGATGCGCTGCTGGCGGCGGTCATAGCGGATCTCGTCGATCCGTCCGCCCACCCAGAAATCGATCTTCTGCGGCAACTGCGCCGCTGAATAATAGTTGCGGACGGTGCGGCGCGAGCGGCCGTTGCGCTCTTCCCACGTGGCCCACTGCAGCGGGTAGCGGATGGCGCTCTCGTAGGTGCGCAGCGGCACGCGGTGCCAGCCGAGGTCGCGCGAGCCGGACAGGTCGCACGAGAACGAGCGCACCAGCTGCGTCCACTGGTCGATGCTGGCCAGCGACGGCTTCCAGTGCCGGGCGATGGCCTGCTGGAGCGCCTGCGGATCGGCCTCGCAGATATTGGCGAGGTCGGCCGGCAGGTACAGCGCCTGCGGCACCGGGGTGGTGGCCGCGCGGGCAGCCGCCTGCGCCGCGCCGGACGCCGCCAGCAGCCCGCCCAGCGTTGCCAGCGACACCACGGTCGCCAGCGCTGTCAGGCGCCTCGGCATGCGTGCGCCGCGCACGCGCGAGGTCATGCGCGGGCCCCGTTGCCGCACATCGGGAAGCCGAGCGCTTCGCGCGAGTCGTAGTAGGCCTGCGCCACCTGGCGCGACAGATTGCGGATACGGCCGATGTAGGCCGCGCGCTCGGTCACGGAGATCGCGCCCCGGGCATCGAGCAGGTTGAACGTGTGTGCCGCCTTGAGCACTTGTTCGTAGGCCGGCAGCGCCAGACGCACGCCGGAATCCTTCTTCTGGCCGTCTTCGGTGGTCTCGCCGCGACTGTCACCCACCTCGCCCATCAGCCGGCGGGCCTCGCCCTCGTGCTCGGAGAAATGGCGGAACAGGATCTCGGTGTTGCTGTGTTCGAAGTTGTAGGTGGACTGCTCCACCTCGTTCTGGTGGTAGACGTCGCCATAGGTCAGGCGGCGCGTCTCGCCGTTCTCGACCCACTCGGTCCAGACCAGGTCATAGACGTTCTCCACCTGCTGGAGATACATCGCCAGACGTTCGATGCCGTAGGTGATCTCGCCCGTGATCGGCTTGCAGTCGATGCCGCCGACTTGCTGGAAGTAGGTGAACTGGGTCACTTCCATGCCGTTGAGCCAGACTTCCCAGCCCAGGCCCCAGGCGCCGAGCGTGGGATTCTCCCAGTCGTCCTCGACGAAGCGGATGTCGTTCTGCTTGAGGTCCAGCCCCAGCGCTTCCAGCGAGCCGAGGTACAGGTCGAGGATGTTCTCGGGCGCGGGCTTGAGTACCACCTGGTACTGGTAGTAGTGCTGCAGGCGGTTCGGGTTCTCGCCATAGCGGCCATCCTTGGGGCGCCGCGACGGCTGCACGTAGGCCGCGCGCCAGGGCTCGGGGCCGATCGCGCGCAGGAACGTGTGCACATGCGACGTCCCGGCGCCGACCTCCAGATCGATCGGTTGCAGCAACGCGCAACCCTGCCGGTCCCAGTAGGCCTGCAGGGTAAGAATCATTTGTTGGAAGGTCAGCATAGGAAGACGAAAAAGAAAGCCGCCGGCAAGTGCACGAGCGGTCTCGTGCCAGGATTGCCAAACCCTGAATTCTATCGGGTTTTGGCCACAAGCCGACCGGAACAGGGGGCAATCCCGTACGTTGTGTCACGAAACGGGCCCCCGGCGGCGGTGTCGGGCTTTCGCAACGGGTCGGGTAAATCCTGACACGCCATTCAGAACCCGCCGATAGGTGCCGATACTATTTTTGTATACAGTGGAACTACGCAGCCGCTTCACAGCGCGCTGCTCCCGGGCAGCCTCCTCAGGGGGACAACCGCTCATAAAAGGTGTCCGGGCAACAATAACTTTTGGGGATTGGTCATGACGCTACTTTCTCGCAAACCATATCTTGTCGCCCTGGCCGTGATGGCCGCCGCAGCCGCGGTATCGGTGGCGACCTCGGTTCTGGGCTAACCGCTCCGGGCCGTAAAGAAAACGGGCCCTCAGGCCCGTTTTTTTCATTGGCGAAGCGTCACGCCGCTACGGGCGTGCCCGCCGCCGCGCGCCGAACGCCAGCGCGAGCACGATCAGGCAGGCCGCCAGCGCCGGCACATTGCCCCATCGCACAAAGGGGGTGAGCCCCTGCGTACCCTGCACCGTGGCCGCGAGCGTGCCGAGCTGGAAGGTCGGCAGCCGCGCCTGCACCGTGCCATCTGGCTTCACCACCGCCGTCATGCCGGTATTGGTCGCGCGCAGCATCGGGCGGCGCGTCTCCAGGGCGCGCATCCGCGAGATCTGGAGATGCTGGTCCAGGGCGATGGTGTCGCCGAACCATGCCAGATTCGTCACATTCGCAAGCATATTGGCCGGTGACGGCTGTTGGCGCAGGGTGGCGGCGATTTCCTCGCCGAACAGATCCTCGTAGCAGATATTGGGCGCCACATGGATGCCGCGCACCGGCACCGCCGGCTGGTCCAGCCCGCCGCGTCGGAAGTCGCCGAGCGGCATCTTCATCATGTCCACGAACCAGTGGAACCCGAACGGGATGAACTCGCCGAACGGCACCAGATGGTGCTTGTTATAGCGGTAGAGCGTGGGCTGCTCCGGGCCGATGGCGAACACGCTGTTGGTGAAGTCCACCGGCGAATCGGCCCCGGCCGCGCCGAACAGCACCGTGGTGCCAGTGGATTCCATATGCCGGCGCACTGCCTGGGCGATATCGACCGGCAGTTCCTGGAGGATCACCGGAAACGCGGTTTCGGGCGTGACCACGAGGTCGGCCGGCTCCGCCGTGATCAGGTCGCGGTACAGCTCCAGCGAACGCTGGATGCCCACCGGCTCGAACTTGATGTCCTGCGCGACGTTGCCCTGCAGCAGCCGCACCGAGATTGGCTCGCCCACCGGCGTGGTCCAGGCGATGGGCGTCAGCGCGAAGCCCAGCGCGGGCAGGCCGATGACGAGGGCCAGCGCGGTGACGAGGCCACGGCGCGATGCGGTGTCCGGCGTGGCGTCCTGCGTAGCCGAGCGGCGCAGGGCGGCGCGTACCGCCGTCACCAATAGCGCGGCTACCGCCGCAGCCAGCGCGGTAATGCCGTACACGCCGATCAGGGGGGCGAAGCCGGCGAGCGGCCCGTCGGTATGGGGATAGCCGCTGCCCAGCCACGGGAAGCCCGTGAACACCACGCCGCGCAGCCATTCGCCCAGCGCCCAGGTGGCGCCGAACGCCAGCGCCGGCAGCACGCCGTGGCGTCCGCGCTGGGTCAGCCAGTGCCAGACGCCGCCGGCCAGCGCGGGCCAGATCGACAGATAGCCGGCAAACAGCACCACGGCCAGCGCGGCCATCCAGGCCGGCATCTCGCCGTAGACATGCATGCTGATATAGAGCCACCAGATGCCGGACAGGAACCAGCCCAGCCCGAACGCGTAGCCCGTGGCGGCCGCCGCGCGCGGACGCGGGGCATCGGCGAGCAGGGCGACCAGCCCGGCCATCGACAGGATCTGCAGCCACCACCAGTCATGGGGCGCGAACGCCTGCGTATGGGCGACGCCGAGCGTCGCCGCCATGAGCAGCCGGAACACAGCGGTAGCGGACCCGGCGCGCTGGCCGGTTTGCCGGGCGCTCGCCGTGCTGGCGGCGCCGGCCTGGACTTCGCGCGTCATGCGTCGGCCACGGCCAGGTGGTCGGTTGCCTCGCGGCGCACCTGGAGCAGGTGCACCTGCCGCGCGTCGGCGCGCAGCACTTCGAAGCGGAGCGGCGGCAAAGTGATGATTTCGCCACGATGGGGCACATGCCCCAGATGATTGGTCAGCAGGCCACCCACGGTGTCCACGTCGTCATCGGGGAAGGCGGTACCGAAGGCCTCGTTGAACTGCTCGATCTCGGTCAGCCCGTGCACGCGCCAGGCGCCATCGGCGGTCGGCAGGATGTTGTCGTGGTCCTCGTCGAGGTCGAATTCGTCCTCGATGTCACCCACGATCTGTTCGAGCACGTCCTCGATCGTCACCAGCCCCGCCACGCCGCCGTACTCGTCCACGACGATGGCGATGTGGTTGCGGTTGATCCGGAACTCGCGCAGCAGGATGTTGAGCCGCTTGGACTCGGGGATGAACACGGCCGGGCGCAGCGTTTCGCGCAGGTCGAACGTGTCGTCGGTGTAATAGCGCAGCAGGTCCTTGGCCAGGAGGATGCCGATGATGTTGTCGCGGCTCCCCTCGTAGACCGGAAAGCGCGAGTGCGCCGTCTGCTGCATATAGGGGATAAACGTCTCGGGCGCGTCGGCGATGTTGACGGCGTCCATCTGGGCGCGGGGCACCATGATGTCGCGGGCGGTCAACTCGGAGACCTGGAATACACCCTCGATCATCGAGAGCGAATCGGCGTCGATCAGGTTGCGCTCATGCGCTTCCTGCAGCACTTCCAGTAGTTCGGCGCGCGTGTCCGGCTCAGGGGAAATGAAATCGGTGAGGCGTTCGAGAAGGGACCTTGGGCGATCCGCCTGCTTGTGATTGGCAGGTTTCGAACTGGGATAGGGGTCGTTCATGTCGCGGCTTAGCGCGTGGTGGAGATCGTCTGAAGCATACACTAAAAGGATTCCTGCCCCGTGACAGGGGGTGCCGTGGCGCACGCAGGTGGCGCACACGGCACTTCACAATCTTTCGCTTCAGCGATCCTCGCGCACCGGCAGGTACGGGTCGGCGTAGCCGAGCGCCTGGAGCGTCTCGGTCTCGATCGCCTCCATTTCCTCGGCCTCGCCGTCTTCCTCGTGCTCGTAGCCCTGGGCGTGCAACGCGCCATGGACGATCAGGTGCGCGTAGTGGGCGTCGAGCGGCTTCTTCTGCGCCTTGGCCTCGGCCTCCACCACGGGGCAGCACAGCACGATGTCGCCGGTCACCGGGTCGTCGGCATGCTCCGCATAGGCGAAGGTCAGCACATTGGTCGCGTAGTCCTTGCCGCGATAGGTGCGGTTCAGCGTGCGGCCTTCTTCCTCGTCGACGAAACGGATGGTCAGCGCGGCATCGGCGAACAGCGCCGAGCGCACCCATTTGCCGATCTGCTTGGCGGAGGGCAGGCCGGTGCGCTTGCGCACGCCATCGCCATACTGGACGTCGAGTTCGACCTCAGGCGGCGTGGCCGGGGTGCCGGTGGTGGTCACAAGTGGCGTAGCCGTCACGGCGACCGACACGGCGTCGTGGTTGTCCGGCCGCACCAGCAGGCCGGCCTGCTGGCGGGTATCGGTGTGTTCGGCCAGCAGGGCCACCACGCCTTCGGCGGCCTGGGACAGGTCCACGGTCAGGCTGCGCCCATCGGGCAGTTGCACGCGCAGCGCGTTTGCGGCGCTCTTGCGCGCGCGGCCGTCGGCATCGAACAGGATGAGGCTGGCGGCGGGAGGCTTCTTGGTCAAGATCAGGCGTCCTTGTGCTGGGCGTGGAATTCGTCATACGCATCGACGATGCGCGCCACCAGGGGATGGCGCACGACGTCGGTGCTGGTAAAGCGCGTGAACGCGACGCCGCGTACATCGCGCAGCACGTGCTGGGCTTCCACCAGGCCGCTTTTCTGCCCGCGCGGCAGGTCGATCTGGGTGGTGTCGCCGGTAATCACGGCCTTGGCGCCGAAGCCGATCCGCGTCAGGAACATCTTCATCTGTTCCGGCGTGGTGTTCTGGGCTTCGTCGAGGATGATGAACGCGTGGTTCAGCGTGCGGCCGCGCATGTAGGCCAGCGGCGCGACTTCGATCATCTGGCGCTCGAACATTTTCTGCGTGCGATCGAAACCGAGCAGGTCGTACAGGGCGTCGTAGAGCGGGCGCAGGTAGGGGTCCACCTTCTGGGCGAGGTCGCCCGGCAGGAAGCCGAGCCGCTCGCCGGCCTCCACGGCCGGGCGGGTCAGCACGATGCGCTTGACGGCATCGCGCTCGAGCGCGTCCACGGCGCAGGCCACGGCCAGGTAGGTCTTGCCCGTGCCGGCCGGGCCGATGCCCAGCGTCAGGTCGTGCGCGAGGATGTGGCGCAGGTACTCGCGCTGCGTGGCGGTGCGGCCCTGCAGCCCGATGCGGCGCGTGTGCAGCACCGGGGATTCATCCAGCCCGCGCGGGTCTTCCTCGCCATTGGCGTAGCCGCTGGCCGTGGTCTCGGGCAGGTAGGCGCCGTGCGCGGAGATCTGGCGCGATTCCACCAGCCCAAGCTGGATGTCGTCGATCGACAGCGACACGCGCGAATCGTTATAGAAGCGCTCCAGCGCCAGCGCGGCGTCCTGGGCGCGCGCGCCGCGCACCGTCATGCGGTGGCCGCGGCGCTGGATCGTCACGTCGAGCGCCTGCTCGATCTGGCGCAGGTTCTCGTCGAGCGGCCCGCACAGGTTCTGGAGCCGCGCGTTGTCGTCCTTGGGTGCGACG
Organism: Cupriavidus sp. 01L43; assembly: GCF_056399925.1. Taxonomy (NCBI): domain Bacteria; kingdom Pseudomonadati; phylum Pseudomonadota; class Betaproteobacteria; order Burkholderiales; family Burkholderiaceae; genus Cupriavidus; species Cupriavidus sp. 01L43. The sequence goes on along the minus strand of NZ_JBFTSH010000008.1, from coordinate 131,974 downwards.
AATTCCGCCGTCTGGATTTTCATGGAGGTCCTTACTGGCGCACCACGATCTCGCCGCGCAGCGAGTGCGGGAATGCCTGCGTGATGCTGACATCGACCATCTGGCCGATCATCTGGTCGCGCCGCGCCTGCGGTACGCCGGGCAGCGCGAAGTTGACCACGCGGTTGTTCTCGGTGCGGCCGTGCAGCTCGGTGGGGTCCTTGCGGGCCGGGCCTTCCACGAGGATGCGCTGGACCGTGCCGACCATGCCCTGGCTGATGCGCTGCACGTTTTCCTCGATGGTGGCCTGCAGCCGCTGGAGGCGGCGCAGCTTCACGTCATGCGGGGTGTCGTCGTGCAGGTTGGCCGCCGGCGTGCCGGGGCGCGGGCTGAAGATGAACGAGAACGAGGTGTCATAGCCGACTTCCTCGATCATCGACATCAGCTTCTCGAAGTCGGCATCGGTCTCGCCGGGGAAGCCGATGATGAAGTCGGACGACATCGACATGGTCGGCCGGATCGCCCGCAAGCGGCGAATAATGCTCTTGTACTCGAGCACGCTGTAGCCGCGCTTCATCGCCATCAGGATGCGGTCCGAGGCGTGCTGCACAGGCAGGTGGAGATGGTTTACCAGCTTGTCGCAGCGCTCGTACAGCTCCACCAGCCGCGAGGTGAACTCCTTCGGATGGCTGGTGGTGTAGCGGATGCGCTCGATGCCGGGGATCTCGGCCACGTATTCGATCAGCAGGGCGAAATCGGCGATTTCCGTCGTACCGCCCATCGCGCCGCGATAGGCGTTGACGTTCTGGCCCAGCAGCGTGACTTCGCGCACGCCCTGGTCGGCCAGGCCGGCCACTTCGGCCAGCACGTCCTCGAACGGGCGGGAGACTTCCTCGCCGCGCGTGTAGGGCACCACGCAGTAGCTGCAGTACTTCGAGCAGCCTTCCATGATCGAGACGAACGCGCTCGGGCCGTCCACCTTGGCGGGCGGCAGGTGGTCGAATTTCTCGATCTCGGGGAAGGAAATGTCGACCTGGGACTGGCCGGTGCGGCGGCGGCGATCGATCAGGTCCGGCAGGCGGTGCAGCGTCTGCGGGCCGAACACGACGTCCACGTAGGGCGCGCGGGAGACGATGCTGGCGCCTTCCTGGCTGGCCACGCAGCCACCCACGCCGATCACGAGGTCCGGCTTGGCGGCCTTGAGCGCCTTCATGCGGCCCAGCTCGGAGAACACCTTCTCCTGGGCCTTCTCGCGCACGGAGCAGGTGTTGAAGAGGATGACGTCGGCGTCTTCGACGTTGTCGCAGGGCTCCATGCCCTGCGAGGCGTTGAGTACGTCCACCATCTTGTCCGAGTCATACTCGTTCATCTGGCAGCCGTACGTCTTTACGAATACTTTTTTCATGGTGCCGGTCTCAGTGGTTTACCTGGGGGCATCAGGGTTTGCTTCTGCTTCTGGGGACAACGCGGCCGGGGGGGGGCGGGCCGCCTGCTACGTGTTTTTCAACTTAATGCGAGGCCTTCCATTCCTTCACCTCGGCATCGGTCAGCACCCAGGCGGTCTGGAGCTGGCCGTAGAGGTCCAGCTTGTAGCGCACCGGGAGCTTCTTGCCGGCGATGACCACCGGGTTCAGCAGCTGCGTTTCCGTGCTGAAGACCCGCAGGCCGGGCGCCGTGGCCACCGTCTTGCTGTCGAGCTTGGCGGTCAGCGGCGTGGAGGCCGTGGGCATCGCCATCACCATGCGCGCCATCGGCGCATCGGCCGGAATCACGCGGACCGGGGTGCCGGCCACGGGCATGTCCTGGGCCAGCGCGGCCGCGCCGGGCAAGGCCAGGGCGGCGGCAACCACCGCCAGGAACACGGACTGACGCGTCAGGGAGAACCGCAAGGACATGATGACTCCGGCTTCGGGTGACTGGTGAGGGGAATGGCGCCGTCCGCGCGACATGCGCACGGGCCGGGCAACCCGGTATTCTACCCGCATCGCCCGCCTTGCACCCCCTTTGGGAGGGTGCCGGGCGCCTGATGTGGCGAGATCCGGACACCCCCGGCGGCCCGGGGCGGGGGGGCGGCGGGGGTGGAGCCGGCGCCACCCCATCGCCGGCAGGGTATGGGGAGGGCGCCGGGCTGGTACACTACGGCCCTTCTCCCACCGGAGGCGGGGGCAATCGGCCCGTCCCACCGGGACCTGACCCCCTTCGGGGTGCTTCAGGTTCGGTTTCCTACCCATGCCGCCCTGCGATTGGCGCAATCCCTTGCGTGACGGGCGGCTGAAGCGTCATTTCATGTCTTTTTCCGATCTAGGCTTGTCCGACAAGCTGGTGCGTGCCGTGGCCGAACAGGGCTACACCACGCCGACCCCGATTCAGGCGCAGGCTATCCCTGCCATTCTCAAAGGTGGCGACCTGCTCGCCGGCGCCCAGACCGGCACCGGCAAGACCGCGGGCTTCACGCTGCCGATGCTGCAGCTGCTGGGCGAATCCGCCGCCCACAATCCGGCCCCGCGCGGGGCACGCCAGCCAGTGCGCGCACTGGTGCTGACCCCCACGCGTGAGCTTGCCGCCCAGGTGGAGGAGAGCGTCCGCAACTATGGCAAATACCTGAAGCTGCGCTCGATGGTGATGTTCGGCGGCGTGGGCATCAACCCGCAGATCGAGGCCCTCAAGCGCGGCGTCGATATCGTCGTGGCCACGCCGGGCCGGCTGCTCGACCACGTGTCGCAGCGGACCATCGACCTCTCCCAGGTAGAACTGCTGGTGCTGGACGAAGCCGACCGCATGCTCGACATGGGCTTCATCCACGATATTCGCAAGATCCTGAATATCCTGCCGGCCAAGCGCCAGAACCTGCTGTTCTCGGCCACGTTCTCGGACGATATCCGCGCGCTGGCCGACCGCCTGCTGAACAACCCCGCCTCGATCGAAGTGGCTCGCCGCAACACCACGGCGGAAACCGTGGCGCAGCGCGCCTACCCGGTGGACCGCGAACGCAAGCGCGAACTGCTGGCCCACCTGGTGCGCGAGGAGGACTGGCACCAGGTGCTGGTCTTCACGCGTACCAAGCACGGCGCCAACCGGCTGGCCGAGCAGCTGACCAAGGACGGCCTGTCCGCGCTGGCGATCCACGGCAACAAGAGCCAGTCGGCGCGTACGCGCGCGCTGTCCGAGTTCAAGGCCGGCACGCTGCGGCTGCTGGTGGCGACAGACATCGCGGCGCGTGGCATCGACATCGACCAGTTGCCCCACGTGGTCAACTTCGACCTGCCGAACGTGCCCGAGGACTATGTGCACCGTATCGGCCGTACGGGCCGCGCCGGCGCCGAGGGCGAGGCGATCTCCCTGGTCTGCGTGGATGAGCACGGCCTGCTGCGCGATATCGAACGATTGATCAAGCGCCAGATCGAACAGACCGTCCTGCCGGGCTTCGAAGTGGACCCGAGCATCGTGGCCGAGCCGATCCAGAAGGGGCGCCAGCAACGTGGCGGCGGTGGTGGTGGCCAGGGCGCAGGCCGTGGCCAGCGCCCGCCGGCACAGGCCAAGCCCCGGGGCGAGGGCGGCGACCGCCGTCAGGAACGCGCCCCGAAGCCCGCCGCACCGCGCCCGGAAGGCCAGCGCCAGGACGCACCGCGCAACCGCCCGGCCCAGCCGGCGCGCGGCGCCAACGGGAACGGAAATGGCAACGGCAACGGTGCCAACGGCGGCAACCGCGGTGGCCGACAGGCTGCCGGCAACGGTGGTGGCAACGGCGGTAAGGGTGGTAACGGCGGCGGCAATGGCCGCGGCGGCAACGGCAACAACGCCCCGCGCCCGGCGCAGGACGCTGCCGGCGCGCCGCCCGCGCGTAACCGTCGTCCGGCGTCGCAGGCAGCGCTGCTCGGCGGCCGCAAGCCCTGAGCGTCACGCGCCCCATGACAGCGCCCGTCGACGAGGATGTACCTTATGCCGGCCTGACGCCGGAGTGCATCCTTGACGCCCTGGAAGCCGCCGGCTTCCAGCCGGACGGGCGCCTGCTGGCGCTCAACAGCTACGAGAACCGCGTCTGGCAGATCGGCATCGAGGATGCCGCGCCGGTCATCGCCAAGTTCTACCGGCCGGGCCGCTGGACTGACGCCGCCATCCTCGAGGAACACGCGTTCGTCCAGCAACTGGCCGATGCCGAGATCCCGGCCGTGCCGGCGCTGTCTGCCTCGCTCGGCGGACAGCCGCCTGCCACGCTGCTCGTACACGACGATTTCCGATTTTCCGTTTTCCCGCGCTGCGGCGGCCGCGAGCCGGCGCTCGACCGCGCCGAGACGCTCACGTGGCTGGGCCGCTTTATCGGGCGCATCCACGCGGTGGGCGCGTCGGCGCCGTACCAGGCCCGTCCCACGCTCGACGTGGAGACCTTCGGCGTGGTCCCGCGCGACTACCTGCTCGCCCACGACTGCATTCCCGCCGACCTGCTCGCGCCGTGGCGCGCCGCCGTGGACCTGGCCCTGGACGCCGTGCGCCGCTGCTACGACCGCGCCGGCGATATCCGCCTGCTGCGGCTGCATGGCGACTGCCATCGTGGCAATGTGTTGTGGATCGATCCGGAAGACGCCCGCGGACGCGGCGCGCCGGGCCCGCATTTCGTCGATTTCGACGACAGCCGCATGGGGCCGGCGGTGCAGGACCTGTGGATGCTGCTCGAAGGCGACCGCGCGGCGATGCAGGGCCAGCTGGCCGACATCGTGGCCGGCTACGAGGATTTTGCTGAATTCGAGACGCGCGAGCTATGGCTGGTGGAGGCGCTGCGCACGCTGCGCCTGCTGCACTACAGCGCCTGGCTGGCCGCGCGCTGGCGCGATCCCGCTTTCCCGGCCGCGTTCCCGTGGTTCGGCACGGCGCGCTACTGGCAGGACCGCATCCTCGAATTGCGCGAGCAGATCGCGCTGATGGACGAACCCCCGCTCTGGGGGTAGGCCAGCCGATCAGGCGGGGCGGCGATCGCCCTTGACCATCATCACCGGGCAGTCGGCCTGCGCCAGCACGCGGCCCGCCACGGAACCAATCACCGCATCGAAGAACGACCCCCGGCCATGGGTGCCCATGACGATGGCATCGGCATGGACCGCCCTGGCGTGCGCCAGGATCTTGTCCGGCGCGAAGCCGCGCAGCGGGTGGCGCTCGAACGGCACGCCGGCATCGCCAAGGATCTTGCAGACGGAGGCCATGGCCTTCTCGCTTTCATCGTGGTGCCAGGCGTCGATGGTGTCCTTGTTGACGAACGCGCGCACCTGACCCGTGACTTCGGGCGAGACGTGCACCACGTGCACGGTATAGCCCGGTTGCAGCAGCCGTCCGGTGGCCAGGAAGTGCGCGGCGGCATCGCTGAAGTTCGATCCATCGGTGGCAAGGATGATTTGGGGCATGGCGGCGATCTCCGGTTGTGGCATGACACAGGTGTCACGCATCCTCATCAGATTGGCAGATGTGCGGGGCTCGCCTTTCAACTTAGGTCAAATTCAGACGAAATTTTCAGGATTTCACGATTGTCATGTCCGTCGCGATGTGATTTGCCTATGTCATCCGCGCGCCCCGGGCGGACACAAATCCGCAGGAGCTGAAATTTCCGCATCGATACACGGAAGTTTCGCAGTGTCATTGCCGACGTTTCCGCATCCTGCACAGAAACGGACGGCCTATGCTCGGGCATCACTCAACTGTAGGAGCCCGAGCCCATGCCCACCGCCCTTGTCGTGGATGATCACCCCGCGATCCGGCTTGCCGTCAGAAGCCGCCTCACCGAGGACCTCGATTTCGACACCGTGACGGAAGTCACCAACGGCGCCGACGCGCTGCGCGTGCTGCGCGACGCCATCGCCGACCTGATCGTCGTGGACCTGAGCCTGCCCGGCGTGCCCGGCGAGGCCCTGCTGGCCGAACTCGTGTCGCGCCATCCCGCCACCCGGGTGCTGGTGCTGTCCGCGATGACCGGCGCCGGCGAGCGCGCCATCCATGGCGGCGCCCATGGCTATGTCGACAAGGGCGACGGCCTGCACGCACTCACGCCGGCCCTGCGCGCCGTCATGCAGGGCTTCGCGGTGTTTCCCACGCACCTGCTGCCCACGCTGCGGCGCCTCTCGGCCGTGGCCGGCGACCCCGCGCGCATTTTGAGCCGGCGCGAACTGACGGTATTGCGCATGCTGGCCTCGGGCCATACCAATAAGGCGATATCCGAATTACTGGAAATCAGCAATAAAACCGTCAGCTCGCACAAGGCAAATATCATGAGCAAACTGAAATTCAAATCGCTGATTGAACTGGCAGAGTTTGCGCGACGACATCACTTGCTGTAAGTCCCGACGTGATGGGGGCGCTCCGTGATGAATCTTTCTTGAGTCTCGCGACGCACGATTGACTTCGATTTATCCGGCATCTATATCAGCAGTGCGCGGAAATATCTTTTTGCTGTTTCTCACCGCGAGCGTTGGAAACCGATTTATCAGTGAATGCCGATTCAGCGATTTCCAAGTAAATCCGGCGAGATTCCCGCGCAATTCAACGACCTGCAATGCGAACCCGATAGATCCGGACAAGGAGATGTCATGCCTGCTCGTCTTTCACGTGTCATGGCCATCGCGGCCGTGCTGTCACTGCCGGTGCCACAGCTGGCAGGGGCGGCCACCAAGACCGGCACGTTCCTCGTGAGCGCCGTGGTGGTCAGCGATTGCGACATCCGTAGCACGCCGAACCTCGCCTTCGGCGAAGTGGGCGCGATCAGCCAGCCGGTGGATGTGACCACCGTCATCATCGTGGCGTGCACGACCGGCACCGCCTACACGATCGCGCTGAACCCCGGTGACGGCACCGGTTCCACGGTGCCGGACCGGCGCATGAGCAACGGCACGAATTCGCTGAAATACCAGTTGTACAGCGACGCCGCCCGCACGGCGGTCTGGGGCCAGACGGTCGGCACGGACACCGTCGGCGCCACCGGCAACGGCAATGACCAGGAGCGGACGATCTACGGCCGCATGCCACCCCAGACCATGCCGGCGGCGGGCACCTACCAGTCGCTGGTGACCGTCACTGTCCAGTATTGAGCCGCGCGCCTAACGGCACCTGCCGCGCCATCTCCACCCGACCCCCTGTCGGAGACACAACATGACAAGAACACTCCTGGCGACTTTTGCGCTCCTGCTGGCGATGCCCTTTGCGAACGCGGCGACGATTCACGTCAAGCCGACCATGACGCTGATTCCACCCGGCCAGTCCGCCGCCGTCATCACGCTGACCAACCAGGGCGATACGCCGCTCAACGCGCAGGTGCGATTGTTCGGCTGGGACCAGGTGGGGGGCGAGGACGCGCTGTCGCCCACCAACCGGCTCGTCGCCAGCCCGCCGATGCTGACGCTGGCGCCGCGCCAGACGCAGTCGATCCGGCTCGTGCGCACGGAGAAGTCGCCGGCCACGCAGGTCGAGGCGTACCGGGTGCTGGTGGACGAGGTCCTGGACAGCAGCCAGCCCCGGCCGACCGGCGTGACGCTGCAGATGCGCTACTCACTGCCGGTGTTCGTGCTCCCGCGCGAGAAGCTCAAGCCCGCGCAGGTCACGGTGACGGCCTCCGCCGACGGCAATCTGGTGAAGCTCGGCGCCGTGAACCGTGGCGAGAGCCACGCGCAGGCTACGGACGTCTCGGTGGTATACCGTGGCGGCGGCACCAGCCCTGTGGTGCCCGGCCTGCTCGGCTACGTGCTGCCAGGCAAGTCGATCGAATGGAGGCTGCCACTGCCCGCCGACGCCGCGGCCAAGGGCCGGCCCACGCGCGTCAAGATGATGATCAACGGCCGCGAGATGCTGGTCGACCTCTGATGCCGACCGTGCCCGCCCATGTCAAAACCGCCCCGTGGAGGTGCCGCCGCCCGCGCACCCCGCAAGCTGGCGCTCGCGCTGCTCTGCGGCGTTGCGATGGACCTGATGGCCGGCGCGCATGCGTGGTCGCAACCGGTGCCGGAGGCCGATGACGGTGCCTCCACCGCCTTCTACCTGCAGGCGGCTGTCAACGGTGTCGAGAAGGAGCTGATCGTTCGCGTCGACCGGCGGGCCGGTGTGCTGTACATGGCCGCCGGCGAGTTGGAGGAACTCGGCGTCCGCGTCGACGACCTGCCGTTCGGCCCAGACCAGCAGATCGCCCTGGACGCCGTGCCTGGCCTCGGCTACGACTACGACGCCGCCGCCCAGCGCATCGCGCTGCGCGTGCCCGAGGGGCTGCTCAGGGCCCAGCGGCTCGGCGCCGAGCCGCCCGTGCTGCCGCCGGTGCAGTCCGGCACCGGCCTGGTGGTGAACTACGCGTTCAATCTCCAGACCACGCGGCTCTCGCTGGACGAGCAGCGCGCGGCGCAGCGCAAGCCCAGCCCGCTGCAGGGCTCGGGCACGCACGGCCCGCAGCCGCTGCTCGGCGAGCAGGCCTTCGCCGACAGCTACGACCGCCTGAACCGGACCTTGTCCCTGTCGAGCGAGCTGCGCTTCTACGCGCCGTTCGGCGTGTTCCAGAACTCGGGCGTCACCACGCTGCACGAGGGCCAGACCGAGTACCTGCGCCAGGACACCTACTGGACCTACGAGGACCCCCGCCGGCTGATGAGCTACACGATTGGCGATTTCGTCTCCGCCGCCTTGCCGTGGTCGCGGTCGGTGCGCATGGGCGGGATCAGCGTGGCGCACAACTTCAACACCCGCCCGGACCTCGTGACCTACCCGGTGCCGTCGCTGGGCGGCAGCGCGGTGGTCCCGACCACGGTGGACCTCTATCTCAACGGCTTGCGCCAGTTCTCGGCGCAGTCGTCGGGCGGCCCCTTCGTGATCGCCACGCCGCCGGCCCTGACTGGCGCAGGCACCGCCACGCTGGTCTACCGCGACCAGCTGGGGCGCGAGGTGATCGTCAACCGGCCGCTGTATGTCGATTCGCGGCTGCTCGCGAAGGGGTTGTCGGAGTACGCGGTGCAGGCCGGCTACGCGCGGCGCAACTATGGCAGCTTGTCCTTCGACTACGCCGGCTCGCCCACCGCCACGGCCTCAGGACGCTATGGCATGACCGACGCCGTGACCGTGGAAGCGCATGCGGAGGCCGCCAGCGGCCTGCGCAACGCCGGCATCGGCGGGCTGGTGCAGCTCGGGTACTTCGGCGTGGCGAACGCGGCCATCTCCGGCAGTACAGGCGATGCCAGCGGCATGCAGTTCAGCGGCGGCTACCAGTACATCTCGCGCGCGTTCAGCTTCACGGTGCAGGGCATCCACGCGGCGAACCAGTATCGCGATCTCGGCACGCTCGAGGGCGTGCCCGTGCCGGAGAATCAGCTGTACATCACGCTCAGCGTGCCGCTGACGGCGCGCCAGACGCTGTCGGTCAGCTACTCGCGCCAGGATGCGTCGTTCCTCGGCGGCTCGCGCATCGTGTCGGTCGGCTATACGGCGGCCATCGGCTCGCGTTTCAACATCTTCGCCAACGTGTTCAAGGACTACGACCAGCAGCAGACCGTCGGCGCCTTCATCGGCGTGACCATTTCGCTCGGCAACAGCGTGAGTGTCGGCACGAATGCCAGTTCGTACGATGGCCGCAAGAGTGTCTCGGTGTCGGCCAACCGGCCCGTCGACTACGACAAGGGCGGTTTCGGCTGGAACGTGCAGGCCGACGCCGGCAGCGAAAGCTATCGCCGTGGCCTGGGCCGGGTGGACTATCGCGGCCGCTATGGCGACGTGACGGCGCAGGCCGAGCACATCAACTCGGGCAGCATCGAGTCGAACCATGTCTCGCTCTACGGGGCGGGGGCGCTGGTGGTGGCGGATGGCGCGCTGCTGGCCGGACGGTCGATCTACGACGCCTTCGCCGTGGTGTCGACCGACGGCCTGCCCGATGTGCCGGTCCTGCGCGAGAACCGGCTGGTCGGCAAGACCAATGCCGGCGGCCGCCTGCTCGTGCCCGACCTGCTGCCGTACGACGGCAACCGGATCGCCATCAGCACCCTTGGACTGCCGGCCGAGGCCAGCGTGACGACGGACCGCCAGGTCGTGGTGCCGCCCACGCGTGCCGGCGTGACAGTGCGCTTCCCGGTCACGCGCTACGAGGGCGCTACCGTGCTGCTGGTCGATGGTCAGGGCCAGCCGCTGCCGGTGGGGGCGCATGTCGTGCTGGAAGGGAGCGATGCCACGGCCGTGGTCGGCTACGACGGCGCCGTGTTCCTCCCCGCGCTGCAGCCGGACAACCGGGTGACAGTGACCATTGGCGACAGGACCTGCACGGCGCAGGTGCCCTATGCCCCGCGCGATGTGATGACCACCATCGGCCCCTTCCCCTGCGTCCTCCGGGAGCGCCCATGAACACCGGCCTGGTTCGCCGTCTGGTCCGCCACCTGCTGGCCTGCGGGCTGTTCATCTGGCTGGGGTGGGCGGGCAGCGCGTACGCCATCGACTGCACCGTCACGATGAGCGATATCGAGTTTGGCGATGTCAACGTGCTGACCACCACGCCGGTCAGTGTCAACGGCGAGGTGAAAGTCGAATGCACCGACATGACGACCAAGTTCGCCCGTGTCTGCCTGAGTTTCGGCTCGCCGGGCGGCGGTACGGTGGCGAATCGGACCATGACCGGCGCGACCTCGACGCCGCTGGCGTACAACCTCTACCAGAACGCGTCGCACACCACCCCGTGGGGCTCCGTGTACTTCACGCCGCCGCAGTCCCGGTCGGTGACGCTGCAGGCCGATTCATTCGGCATGGCCACCGCCACGGTGATGTACTACGGCTACATGCTGCTGCCGCAGGCGACGGTGCCGGCCGGCAGCTATACCGCGATCTACACCACCGCGGACACGAACATGAACGTGCAAGGCTATGTGTCCACGCCACCGGCCTGCTCGACGAGCATGCCGCAAGGCACGTCCTGGACTTTCACCGTCCGCGCGACGGTGGTGTCGGACTGCAACATCACGGCGACCAATATCGATTTTGGGCAGATCGGCCTGATCAGCGGGCCCGTGTCGGCCAACGGCAGCATCGGCGTGACGTGCACGGCGGGCACGGCATATTCCCTCGCGCTCAACAACGGCACGGGAGCCGGGGCCACCCCAACCGCGCGCAAGATGACACGCGATGGCGGCACGGAGACCCTGACGTATGGCTTGTATGTCGATGCCACGCACAACATCGCCTGGGGGGATGGTACGGGCGGGGCGACGCTCCTGATGGGTACGGGCAATGGCTTGACCAACCAAAACACGGTCTACGGCCAGGTGCCACCGCAGGCCGGAGCAGCGCCGGGCCTCTATCGCGACACGATCATCGTCACGATTACGTACTAGTTCACGTACTCGCTCACATACCAGAGGCGGGCAGCGACAGCGTGGCGGCCGCGCCACCGCCGGGGCGGTTCTCCACGGCGATGCGGCCATGGTGCAGCGCCGCCACCTCGCGCACGAGGCAGAGCCCGAGGCCGGTGCTTTTGTCGCGGCCATCGGGGCGCGGCAGCGAATAGAAGCGCTCGAACAGCCGCCCCTGCGCATAGGCGGGGATGCCCGGGCCATTGTCGGTGATGCGGATGTCGATCATCCCGGCCGCGCCGGGCAGCACGGCGATCTCCACCGTGCCGTGCGCCGGGGAGAAGTCGAGCGCGTTGTCGAGCAGGTTGGCGAGCGCCTGATGCAGCAGGAACGGGTCGCCGCTGACCACGGGCGCCCCGAATCCTTCCGGCCGCGGCTGGCGGTGCAGCGTGATGCCGCGCTGGCGCGCGCGAGGCTCGCACGCCTCCACGATCGCCTCCAGCAGCGGCAGCAGCGCCACCGGCTCGCTGGCATCGAGCTGCTGCTTCTGCTCCACCGCCGCCAGCATCAGCAACTTGCCGATCATCAGTTCGAGCCGCCGGGTCTGGCCCTGGATATTGGCGGCGAAGCGGCGCCGGTCGTCGGCAGGCATCTCCTCCTGCAACAGCTCCGCCGCCCCGCCGATGGCCGCCAGCGGGCTTTTCATCTCGTGGGTCAGCGTGTGGATGTAGTGCTCGACGTACTGCTTGTCCTCCAGCCGCAGCCGCATCGTCTCCACGGCGCGGCCCAGCTCCGCCAGTTCGCCGGCGCCGCGCAGCGGCATCTCCGCGCGCTCGCCGGCGGCCACCGCGCGGGCGTAGCGTTGCAGCCGGCGCAGCCCGTGCACCAGCCACAGCGTGCACGCCAGCCCGATCACGAAGGCGCAGCCCATCAGCAGCAACCCGTGGAGCAGGATTTTCTGTCGGCTGCGGTCGATGAACGGCGCCATCACGCGATTCGGCTTGGAGACGGTCAGCACGCCGATGATCGGACCGCTATGGGGCGTACCGCCCGCGTCATCGGCCTGGATCGGCGCCGCGACGTGCATCACGGTACTGTCCTCGTCGTCCGGGTCGGTGCGCGTGCTGCGGGCGCCGTACTTGCCCTGCAGGGTGCGCGCCACATCGTTCCAGCGGGAGTGGTCGGCGCCCGCGGCGGTGCCGGCGGAGTCGAAGCGCACGATGCCCCGGCTGTCGGTGATGGTGACCCGGTAGTGGATGGTGTCCTTGTGCACGCCCCAGATCGTCGCGTCCACCGGCACGCTGGCCAGCGTGGCCACGCGCCGCGCGAACGCGCCATCGCCGATGTGGCCCTGCTGCATGTCGTCGGCAGCCAGCAGCGCCAGCACCTGGGCGGTGTCGGCCAGCGTGTCCTCCATCGCCTGGCGCACGCCCGGCTTCACTTCCTGCACGAACACCCGCAGCGTGAGGAACGCGGCCAGCCCGACGATCAGGAAGAAGCCGAAGAAGATGCGGAGTCCGATATGCATGCCGGCCGGGCGCTCAGGGATCGAGCGAGTAACCCATGCCGCGATGGGTGCGGATGGCATCGAACGTGGCATCCACCGCGCGCAGCTTGGCGCGCACGGTCTTGATATGGGTGTCGACGGTGCGGTCGATGGTGTCGGCGGCGTCGTGCCAGACCATGTCCATCAGCTGGGCGCGCGAGTAGATGCGCCCCGGTTGCGCCACCAGCAGCGCCAGCAGCCGGTACTCGTAGCGCGTGAGGGCCAGCCACTGGCCGTGGAAGGCGATGCGCGCGCCGGCGGCATCGTGGGTGAACCGGGCGGGTTCGGGCGCCGTAGGGGGTGCTCCGGCGCGACCGCCGGCACGGCGCAGGATCACCCGCACCCGGGCCGCCAGTTCGCGCGGCGAGAAGGGCTTGACCACGTAGTCGTCCGCGCCGATCTCCAGCCCGACGATGCGGTCGATCTCCTCGTGCCGCGCCGTCAGGAAAATCACTGGCACGTCAGAGAACGTGCGCAGCGTCCGGCAGACCTCGAAACCGCTCATGTCCGGCAGGCCGACGTCCAGGATCACGAGGTCGGCCGGTGCCGCGCGCAGCCGCTGCAGCGCATCGCCGCCCAGCACGAGGTGCTCGGCCTGCATGCCATCGGTGCGCAGTGCATAGAGGATGGTGTCGGCGATGGCGGCTTCGTCTTCCACCACGACGACGGTCGGCGGGTTCATTGGTTCCGGGGGCTCTGGGATGCTGGAATGCAGGGATTGGCGCGATCTTATCAGGCGCGCACCCCGCGCCGATGGAAGTAGACCCGCTCGGCGGCCAGCCGCAGCGGCGCGGAATGGAGCAGCACCTCGAACGGCCAGTCGAACTGCAGGCGGTCGAACACCCAGCGCAGCGCGCGCTTGGTCAGGAAGCGCGGCGCGCTGGCCGTCGCCACCCGCTCCGGCGCCGGCCCGCCGTGGAGCAGGTGGGCGGCCATGGCCTCGCCGATGGTCTCGCCGTGGCGCCACGCCGAGTGGATCCCACCCGCCGTCACCGGCGAGACCACCCCGGCTGCATCCCCGGTCAGCATTACCCCGGGTCCGGCGATGGGCGCGACCGGCCCGCCGCACGGAATCAGCCCAGCCCGCGTGGCGCCGGGCATGGCGTCGTCCGGAATTTGCAGCAGATGGCGCACGCGCTGCAGAAAGCCGTCGATGTCAGGCGCACGCGGGCGGCGCGGCGTCTGGCGCAGGGCCAGCCCGGCTTGCACGCCGGTCGGGTTCTGCGTCACCCAGCCGATATAGCCCGGCGCGAAGCGCTTGCTGACGAAGCAGTGGAGGGCGCCCGGCTCGGGCAGCGTCATGCCGGGAAACTCGTACTCGACGCCATAGAGGAAGTCGTGCACGCGCCCCAGCCCGGCCGTGATCGCCACGCGCGAGCGCACCCCGTCCGCGCCGACTAGGTAGCGCGTGCGGCCCACCCCGGGCACGCGCCAGCCGCCCTCGCAGGGCTGGGCGCCCGTGAACGCGGTGCCGAGGCGCAGGTCCACGCCATGGCACACCAGTTCAGCGGCCAGCCAGCGCATCAGGCGCGGGGTATCGGTCGTCAGGAAGTAGTAGCCGGGGGCGCGCAGCGCCAGGTTGCGCAGGCTGGGCGCGTAGAGCCGCACCTGTTCCACGCGGTGCAGGCAGTCTGCCGGCGCGTGGCGCAGCCAGGTCTGCTCGGCGGCCTCCTTGACGATGATGCCGGTGGTGTGGAGTTTTTCGCCCGGATCGACCTTGCGCTCCAGCACCACCACGCGCAGGCCGGCCCGCGCCGCCGCCAGCGCACAGGCCGCGCCCGCGAAGCTGGCCCCCACGATCACCACGTCCGCATCGAAATTCGCACCGGCTGCCGTCATGTCACTGCTCCTGAAGTTGGACGGAGCGAGTGTCGCCAGCGACGGTGAAGCCGGTATGAGGCGAATGTGTGGCGTGGTACAGCGCCACCGCGATGGCCGTCGCGCCGGCGGGCGCCACGGCCTTGCTATCGGCCGGCCCAGAAGCGGCGCTGCGCCGCGGCGATTTCGGCCTCCATCTCCGGCACCGGGCCGATCAGCTCCACGGCCTTCTGGCAATGATCGAACACATAGCGCGACGGCACGCTCATGGTCGGGTTCTCCGCGTGGCTGCCCGTGTACTGCAGCAGCGCATGCTCGGTCATGCCGAACACCACCCGGCCGATATTGGCCCAGTAGGCCGTGCCGGCGCACATGCAGCACGGCTCCACGGTGGTGTAGAGCGTGCAGCCCCACAGGTAGTCTGGCGGGAAGTTGGTGGCGGCCACGCGTGCGAGCGTGGATTCGGCGTGGTTCACCGTGTCGATGTTGCACTGCTCCAGCAGCACGGTTTCCTGGTCCGGACCGACCAGGATGGCGCCGAACGGGTGGTGGCCCAGCGTCACGGCGCGCTCGGCCACCTGCTGGGCGCGGCGC
Organism: Cupriavidus sp. 01L43; assembly: GCF_056399925.1. NCBI lineage: Bacteria > Pseudomonadati > Pseudomonadota > Betaproteobacteria > Burkholderiales > Burkholderiaceae > Cupriavidus > Cupriavidus sp. 01L43. The sequence goes on along the minus strand of NZ_JBFTSH010000008.1, from coordinate 116,758 downwards.
AGGTGGCGGCGGATCTGTTCCGGCGTGGGCGGCAGGCCCTGGGCGGGCAGGGTAGTGGGTCCGGGCGTGGTCATAGACATGGTCATGGTCTCCGCAGGTCTTCGTGAGGGCATGGCTCGGAGGGGCAGCAAGGCGTCGGTCAGGGCCTGCGGGCAGGCCAGTTGCGGCACGTGGCCGCAGTCGAGCGAAATCCGGTGGGCGCCCGGCGTGAGCGCCTGCATGCGCCGCTGGAGCGGCAGCGTGACGGAGCGGTCCTGCAGGCATTCGACATAGACACGCGGCACGCGGCCGAAGCGCGCGGGGCTGAGCGTGTTGCGCATGTCGCGGCCTGTGTCCGGTTGGGGGCAGAGCCGCGCGGCGGCGGTCTGCGCGGCCTCGGGCGGGCAGTCGTGCAGGAAGATCTCGCGCGCGGCGGCGGGCGGCACGCGGCTGGTGGTGCCATCGGCATCCCATGCGAGGTGCGGCACGATGCCGGCGTAGTGGAAATCGGCATCGGCGGCGCGGCATTGGGCGATCACGTCGCCGAAGCTGACCCCGGTGGGCAGCATCATGCCGGCGAGGTAGACCAACGCGCGCACGCGGTCTGGCAGGGTTTCGGCCACCTGCGAGGCGGTCAGGCCGCCGCCGCTGTGGCCGAGGACGACTGCGGGCGCGTCCAGCGCGGCCAGCAGTGCGCACACGTGGGCGGTGTAGCCGGCGAGGGTGGCGTCGGCCCGCCTTTCGGGGCTGCGGTCGTTGCCGGGCAGGTCCACGGCGTGTACCTGCCAGCCGGCGGCTTCGAGCATCGGCTGCCAGGCGGCGAAGGCCCAGCTGCCTTGCCAGGCGCCATGGATCAGCACGATGTGGGGGCGTTGCATCGACATGATCGGGTCAGCCGTAGGTGCGCCGGTAGCAGTCCATCAGATGCTGTTCGACGGTTACGGGCGGGTACTTGGTGGCCTCGCCTTCGGCACGGCAGGTCGGCAGGCACGCCACCTCGTGCAGCGGGTTGCCGGTGAAGAAGAACGGCACCGAATAGCGCTCGCGGCCCGAGCGGTTGATCACGCGGTGCAGCGTGGAGACGTAGCGGTCATTGGTCCAGCGCGCGAACAGGTCGCCGATATTGACCACGAAGGCGCCGGGCACGGGCGGGGCATCGATCCAGCTGGCCTGGAGGGCGTCCCAGACCTGCAGGCCGCCGGTCTCGTCCTGGAGCAGCAGGGTCACGCCGCCGAAGTCGGTATGTTCGCCGCAACCCTTCTCACCGGGCTGGGGCTGCGCGGGTTGGGGCGGGTAGTGCAGCAGCCGCAGCGTGGCGGAGGCGTCGTGCAGGTAGCCGTCGAAATGGTCCTCGGGGAGGTCCAGCGCCAGCGCCAGCCCGCGCACGACCGTGGCGCCCAGCGCGTACGCCTGCTGGTAGTACGCCTCCATCACGTCGCGGAAAGCCGGCAGGGTGGCGGGCCACTGGTTCGGGCCGGTATTGAAGCGGCCGGCCAGCACGCGCGGATCGTCGGCGGCAATCTCGGCACCAATATAGAAGCTCTCCTTCAGGTCCGGCGGCGCGCCGGCTTCCAGCGTCTGGGCGCGCAGCGGCTCATAGCCCCGGTTGCAGGGCGAGAGGCGCTTGTCCACGGCGAGCTTGTCGGCCATGCTCAGGTCGAAAAAGCGCTGGCTGGCCGCGAACACATCGCGGATCAGCGCCGGGTCGATGCCGTGGTTCGTCAGGTAGAAGAAGCCGCGATGCGCGCAGGCATCGTGCAGCTGCGTGGCCACGGCGCGGCGCGCGGCGGGGTCGGCGCTGCGCAGTCCGGCGATGTCGATCAGGGGCAGGCTGAGGGAGGCGGGGGCGGTGGCAGTCACGGTGAGCGGCGGGCCTCGAAGGCTGGGCGACGGATGCAACCCAGTCTAGGGAGGTGCCACTGCGCTGGATAGCGCCGATTTTTGCGCGGGGTGATGCCGAAATGCGAGCACCCCGGCGAGCCCCCCGGGCCACTATCCGCTCATGCACTCAAGGCGTGCGCGAACGAGTCCGCCGATGCCTCGCTTTGGCGCGCCGGGGCACGGTCGCGGTGCGGCGCGGTGGGCTTGCGCAGCGCGAGGACTTCGTCGCGCTCGCGCGCCTCGATGGCCTCCGCGGCAATCCGGATGAAGGCGTCCAGCGCCGGCGGCGGCGTGCGGCCGGCGCGCACATAGACGCCGAGTTCCGAGCAGATCGGCGCGGGGGTGTCCAGCGGCACGTGCACCAGCCGCCCGTCGCGCAGTTCGCGCTCGAGGCCCAGGCGGCTCTGGAAGAAGATGCCCACGCCGCGCTCGACGAGGCCCTTCGCCAGTTCGATCGACGAGGTTTCCAGCAGCACCTGCAAGGCGCGCTTGTGATGGGCGAGCACGGGCTGGAGCAGTTCATGCATCGACAGTTCCGGCCGGGGCAGGATCAGCGGGTAGGCCGCGCATTCGGCAAAGGCCACGTGCGGCAGGCTGGCCAGTGGATGGCCGGGCGGCACGATGGCGCCGAGCGCGAAACGCGACACCATGCACTGGCGCAGGCCGTCGTGGCGGCGGATGGAGAAGCCGATGCCAAGGTCCGCCTCGCCATCGATCACGGCCTGGGCGGCCTGTTCGGAGCCGCAGATGCGCACGTCGATCTGGATAGTGGGGTAGCGCCGGTGCATCTGCGTCAGCATGGCGGGCATCAGGTCGGCATTCAGCCCCTCCACGGCCGCCACGCTGAGCGAGCCGCGTCGCACGCCGCGCAGCAGTTCCAGCTCGGTGGCCAGGCGCTGCTCGTCCTGCAGCACGGTGATCACGTGGCGCGAGAACACCTCGCCGGCCGGGGTCAGGCGCAGGCCGGTGGCCAGGCGCTCGAACAGCGGGCTGCCGATCTCTTCCTCGAGCTGCAACAGCTGGCGGTTGATGGCCGACGAGGCCACGTGCAGCCGCCGCGCAGCTTCGCGGATGGAGCCGCAGCGGCGGATCATGTCGAAATACTTGATGGCGCGGGCGTGGATGTGCATGCCCGGATCGAGCATGCACCGTGCCAGCGCGGGGGACGGCACCCGGTTCGCCCCCTTGCCGATCAGCGGTCGGCGCGGACCGGACCGTACTCCACCGGCACCCAGCTGTAGCCGCGCGCATCCTTGCGGATGTGGCCCAGGCCCGGGAACGGCATGTGCGCGCCGGCAATCAGCCAGCCCTTGGCGGCGGCCTGCGCGAAGACGGCCTTGCGCGTCTTGATGGCCTGCTGCTGGTCCGAATCGAACTCGATCGACACCTCGGGGTGGGCCATCTGCACCGAATGGCTGTGGACGATATCGCCCCACAGCAGCAGCGTCTGGCCCTTGGACGTCACCAGATAGGAGCTGTGCCCCGGCGTATGGCCCGGCGTGCCGAGCACGCTGAAGCCGGGCAGCGGCTGCGCGCCGTCGGCGTAGGTGTGGAGCGCGCCCTTGGCCTTGTAGGGCGCCACGGCGTCCTGGGCCATCTTGAAGAACGGCTTCTTGTCCTCGGGGGCCTGCTGCGCGGCGGCGTCGCTGAGCCAGTAATCGGCATCCTTCTGCGAGGCCCAGACCGTGGCATTGGGGAAGACCGCCGTGGTGCCCTGGGTCAGGCCGCAGGCGTGGTCGGGGTGCAGGTGGGTCAGGAGCACCGCGTCCACGTCCTCCGGCTTGTAGCCGGCGGCGCGGATGTTGTTCACCAGCCCACCCATGGTCGGGCCGAAACACTGCGCCGCGCCGGCATCGACCAGCACGAGCTTGTCCTGCGTATGCACCAGGAAGCCGTTGACGGCAGTCTGCACGCCGTTCTTGTCGACCACGAACATGCGCGCCATCAGCGACTGGAGATCCTTGGCCTGCATGCCCTTGAGGAGCTTGCTGCCGAGATCGACATAACCGTCATAGAGGGGGGTGACGACCACGTCGCCAACCTGCTGGCGATAGAAGCCGGGCACCTGCTCCTTGACCTGCGCGGGCGCGGCCGTGGCGGCAAGACTGGCAAACATCAGGCCGGCCAGCGCGGCGCGAACCAGCCGGCGGGTGGCCTGGGGGGCAAAGGCGAGGGATTTCATCGGGGACAGATCCTTCCTGGATGGGAGTGAAAGCGAATAGGGCAGCAGGTTGCCGGGGGCCCATTCTAATGATCTGTCGGAAAATGCGCGCTGAGGGTCACGCGGGGGGCAGGAAGGCCGGAAGGTGCCCAAAGCAAAAAGCCGCAATCCCGTGAAGGACTGCGGCTTTTCTAATAGATGGTGGCGAATCAGGGATTCGAACCCCGGACCTGCGGATTATGATTCCGTCGCTCTAACCGACTGAGCTAATTCGCCAACGAAGACCGCAATTATACCCACGGATTGGAGCCTGTCAACACCCTCGTGACAGTTTTATGCAAGCTTCCGCAGGCTGCCCAAAAAAATGGCAGATCCGAAGATCTGCCTGAGAAGGAGCGACCGGCCGTGTACTAGCTTTGCGGTGCCGGTCTATCCTGAGCGCGGTTGCGCAGCGCTGGCCTGAATCTGAATCTGGCTCAGTCGTTGGCGTAGATATCCACGTCCTTGGTTTCGCGGACAAACAGCGCGCCGATCACGAAGGTCATGGCGGCGATGATGATCGGGTACCAGAGGCCGTAGTAGATATTGCCGTTCTGGGCCACCAACGCGAACGAGATGGTGGGCAGCAGGCCGCCGAACCAGCCGTTGCCGATGTGATACGGCAGCGACATCGACGAGTAGCGGATCCGCGTCGGGAACATCTCCACCAGCATCGCCGCGATCGGGCCGTACACCATCGTCACGTAGATCACCAGGATGACCAGGATCACCAGCACCATGATCGTGTTCATCTGGGCCGGGTCGGCCTTGGTCGGATAGCCGTGGGAGGCCATCGAGCCGGACACTTCCTTCTTGAACGCGGCGATCTTCCCCTTGCTCTCGTCGTCGAACGCGCCCTTCACGACCGTGGCGTCGAACGCCTTGATCTCCTTGTCGCCGATCTTCACCGAGGCAGGCGTGCCGGCCGGGGCGTCGATCACTTCATAGCTGGCCGATGCCTGGGCCAGCGTGCGCTTTACGATGTCGCACGAGCTGCGGAAGTCGATTTCGCGGGCGATCGGGCTGCCCTGGAACGAGCAGGTCTTCGGGTCGGCCGTGACCACGATCTGCGCGGTCTGCTGGGCACGCTCCAGCGCCGGGTTGGCGTAGTGCGTGAGCGCCTTGAACAGCGGGAAGTAGGTCAGCACGGCGATGGCGCAGCCGATCATGATGATCCACTTGCGGCCGATCTTGTCAGACAGCGAGCCGAAGAAGATGAAGAACGGCGTACCGATCACCAGTGCGCCGGCGATCAGCAGGTTGGCCGTCTTGGCGTCCACCTTCAGCACCTGCGTCAGGAAGAACAGCGAGTAGAACTGGCCCGTGTACCAGACCACGGCCTGGCCGGCGGTCAGCCCCAGCAGCGCCAGGATCACGATCTTCATGTTGCGCCACTGGCCGAATGCCTCGGTCAGCGGAGCCTTGGAGGTCTTGCCCTCGGCCTTCATCTTCTGGAACGCCGGCGATTCGCTCATCGACAGGCGGATGTAGACCGACATGCCGAGCAGCAGGATCGAGAGCAGGAACGGGATGCGCCAGCCCCAGACGTCGAAGTTCGGGCCGGTCAGCTCGCGCGTCAGCAGGATCACGATCAGCGACAGGAACAGGCCCATCGTCGCGGTGGTCTGGATCCAGGCCGTGTACGCGCCGCGCTTGCCGTGCGGGGCGTGCTCCGCCACGTACGTAGCCGCGCCGCCGTACTCGCCGCCGAGCGCCAGGCCCTGCAGCATGCGCAGCGCGATCAGGATGATCGGGGCCGCCCAGCCGATGGTGGCGTAGCCGGGCAGCAGGCCCACCAGGAAGGTGGACAGGCCCATGATCAGGATGGTGACCAGGAACGTGTACTTGCGGCCGATCATGTCGCCCAGGCGGCCGAACACCAGGGCGCCGAACGGGCGCACCAGGAAGCCCGCCGCGAAGGCCAGCAGCGCGAAGATGAACGCCGAGGTCGGGTCCAGGCCCGCGAAGAACTGCTTGGCGATGACCGCCGCCAGCGAACCGTACAGGTAGAAGTCGTACCACTCGAATACCGTGCCGAGCGAAGAGGCCAGGATGACCTTCCTCTCTTCGCGCGTCATCGGCGTGTTTTGTGCACCGCCCCCCGGCACTGCCACGTTTTGCGCGTTTGCCATTATTGTCTCCTCCGTCTCATCGAAAGGTTCCCCGTTGTCAGCGGCCACGCGTGTGCGGACCGCTGCATCGAAGTTGAAGAGGATTGTGGGAGGTGAAACTTACTGCGTTCTGACAGAAATGACGGGAATGGCGCCTAAATCGTCGGGGTATACGCTAGCGGGGGGAACTTCCCCCGAAGCGCCGGGGTTGTTGCGCTGCGGTTGGGCGCGGCACCGGGCGGGCCACGCGGTACGGCGGGGCGGGAATCTTGCTATGCAGCATCGGCCCCGGCAGGGGCTTGCGGGGGAGGCGGGGCGACGTGCGGGACAGCTTCGCCCCCGGCCGGCGGGGCAGGGTGGCCGTCAGGTTCGAACTCGTGGTCGGCGCGGTTCATGCGCCAGGCGTAGAGCGCGGCCATCGCCACGTAGACGATCAGCGCCCCCTGGGCGCCCACCCAGAACGAGAAGGGCCAGCCGAAGAAGTCGAAGCGCAGCTCTCGCGCGTACCAGCTCACCACGAACGACACCACGAACCACACTACCAGCAGCGCGCCGATCCAGCGCCGGTTGTGGCGCCACGCGCGGCGCTCCTGCGGCGACATGCGGTCGCGCGGGGGCTTTCTCATGCCGGCTCCCCGGTGCCGGTGCCGCTCTGGGCGCGGCGCAGCGTCACGCGCAGCCGCGTGCCGGCCAGCCGGGGCGACGGCTGGTAAACGTGATCGTCGATGGCCACCTCGCCGCCATGTTGCTGCACGATCTCGCGCACGATGGCGAGGCCCAGCCCACTGCCCTCGGTATTGGTGCCGAGCACGCGGTAGAAGCGCTCCATCACCCGTTCGCGCTCGGACGGGGCGATACCCGGCCCGGTGTCCTCCACATCGAGATAGGCGAACGGCTCGAACGGATCGGCCGCCACGCGCACGGTGGCATGGCCGCCGGACGGCGTGTAGCGGATCGCGTTGTCCAGCAGGTTGTTGAGCATCTCGGTCAGCATCAGGCGGTTGCCGGTGATGGTCACCGGGTGGTCGTCGGCTTCCAGCCCCAGGTCGATGCGGCGCGCCCACGCCTGCGGCAGCCAGTCCTTGACCACCTCACGCGCCAGCGCGGTGAGGTCCAGCGGCGCCATGCCGCCCGCGCCGGCCAGGTTCTCCATGCGCGCCAGCGAAAGCAGCTGCGTCACCAGGTGCGCGGTGCGTTCGGAACTGCCGGCGATCTGCGCCAGCGAGCGGCGCAATTCCTCGGGCGACTGCTCGCGCTGCGCCAGCTCGGCCTGCATGCGCAGCCCGGCCAGCGGCGTCTTCATCTGATGCGCGGCATCGGCGATAAAGCGCTTCTGCGTCTGCACGGACTGGTCCAGTCGCGCCAGCAGGTCATTGAACGATGCCACCAGCGGCGTGATCTCCTGCGGCGCGGCGGTCTCGTCGATGGGGCTCGTATCGCCGGGGTTGCGCGCCCGGATGCGCTGCTGGATCGCGGTCAGCGGCGCCAGCCCGCGCGTGAGGCCGAACCAGACCAGCACCACGGCCAGCGGCAGGATCACGAACTGCGGCAGGATCACGCCCTTGATGATTTCGTTGGCCAGCCGCGCGCGCTTGTCGAGCGTCTCGGCCACCTGCACCAGCACCGGCTGGGAGCCGGCGCTTTTCAGGTCGACATAGGTATAGGCCACACGTACGTCGTTGCCGGCCACGCGGTCGTCGCGCAGGGACACCAGCCCGGCATGGCCCTGGTCCTCCTCGGACGGCAGCGGCAGGTCGTGGTCGCCGGCCACGTACTCGCCGCGCTTGCCCACCACCTGGTAATAGATATTGTCGGTTTCGTCGGCGCGCAGAATCTCGCGCGCGGAGAGCGGCAGCTGCAGCGTCACGCGGCCGTTCACCTCGCGCACCTGCTGGGACAGCACGATGGCGCTGGCCTCCAGCGCGCGGTCGAACGGACCGTTGGCGATGGATTTGGCGACGAGGTAGGTGACCGCAATGCTCATCGGCCAGAGCAGCAGCAGCGGGGCGAGCATCCAGTCGAGGATCTCGCCGAACAGCGAGCGCGGGGAGGGATGGGCGGACGATTCTTCCAGGTGCGGCAGGGCGTCGGCCAGCGCGGCGTCCTCCGCCGCGGCGTCGGCCAGGGTCGGCAGGGGCGGCGGCGAGTTGGGCAGGGGGGGCAGGGCCGGCGGGCGGCCCCAGCGCAGTCTCAGCAGGCGCATGCCGCCCCCGGATCAGCCATGCGCCGCCATCACCGGCTGGAACTTCTCCAGGCAGTAACCCAGGCCGCGCACCGTGGCGATGCGGATGCCACCCACTTCGATCTTCTTGCGCAGCCGGTGCACATAGACCTCGATGGCGTTGTTGCTGACTTCCTCGCCCCACTCGCAGAGGTGGTCCACCAGCTGTTCCTTGGAAACCAGCCGCCCGCTGCGCGTGAGCAGGATCTCCAGCAGGCCGATTTCGCGTGCGGACAGGTCCAGCATCTGCTCGTTCAGGTAGGCGATGCGGCCGACCTGGTCGAAGGCCAGCGGCCCGTGGCGCATCAGCGTGGCGCCGCCGCCCGCGCCGCGCCGGACCAGCGCGCGCACGCGCGCCTCCAGCTCGGACAGCGCGAAGGGCTTGGCCATGTAGTCGTCGGCGCCCAGGTCCAGGCCCTTGACCCGCTCGTCCACGCCATCGGCGGCGGTCAGGATCAGCACCGGCAGCATCGCGCCGCGCGTGCGCAGGCGCTTGAGCACCTCCAGGCCGGGCATGCGGGGCAGGCCGAGGTCCAGGATCAGCAGGTCGAAATGCTGGGTCGACAGGGCCGAATCGGCTTCCACGCCGTTGGCGACGTGGTCGACGGCGTAGCCGGAATGCCGCAGCGAGCGCGTGAGCCCGTCTGCCAGCACGTCGTCATCTTCCGCAATCAGAATGCGCATGGTTGTCTCCACCCTGTTGCCAGCATCGCACGCCACGCGGTTGCGGAACCGGTGGGGCTTGCCAAGCATACTGTTTTTTTATACAGTACCCGACATTCCGCAGGCTGCCTTGTGGGCAGCCGGGTCGGGTCGCACGCCAGATCACTTTTCAGGCCGATTTCCGTCGGAAATCGCTTAAAAATCAGGCGTCGCGCCGCATGCGGCCTATTTATACACCATTGACTGAAGGACGACCATGGACGACAAGAAGGCCGGCGCCGGCGTGAGCGCTGAGAAGCAGAAGGCGCTTGCCGCCGCGCTCTCCCAGATCGAGAAGCAGTTCGGCAAGGGCTCGATCATGCGTCTGGGCGATGGCGAGATCGAAAAGGACATCGAAGTGGTGTCGACCGGCTCGCTGGGGCTCGATATCGCGCTGGGCGTCGGCGGCTTGCCGCGCGGCCGCGTGGTGGAGATCTATGGTCCGGAATCGTCGGGCAAGACCACGCTGACGCTGCAGGTGGTGGCCGAGATGCAGAAGCTGGGCGGCACCTGCGCCTTTATCGACGCGGAACACGCGCTGGACGTGAACTACGCCGGCAAGCTGGGCGTGAACGTGGGTGAACTGCTGATCTCCCAGCCGGACACCGGCGAGCAGGCCCTGGAAATTACCGACGCCCTGGTGCGCTCGGGCTCGATCGACCTGATCGTGATCGACTCGGTGGCCGCATTGGTGCCGAAGGCCGAAATCGAGGGCGAAATGGGCGATTCGCTGCCCGGCCTGCAGGCCCGCCTGATGAGCCAGGCGCTGCGCAAGCTGACCGGCACGATCAAGCGCACCAACTGCCTGGTGATCTTCATCAACCAGATTCGCATGAAGATCGGTGTGATGTTTGGTTCACCTGAAACGACCACCGGCGGCAATGCGCTGAAGTTCTACGCCTCGGTGCGCCTGGACATCCGCCGCATCGGCTCGATCAAGAAGGGCGACGACGTCATCGGCAACGAGACCAAGGTCAAGGTGGTGAAGAACAAGGTGTCGCCGCCGTTCCGCGAGGCATTCTTCGACATCCTCTACGGCCAGGGCATTTCCCGTCAGGGCGAGATCATTGACCTCGGCGTGGATGCCAAGATCGTCGAGAAGTCGGGCGCGTGGTACAGCTACAACGGCGAAAAGATCGGCCAGGGCAAGGACAACGCGCGCGAATACCTACGCGAGAACCCGGACATCGCCGCTGAGATCGAGAACAAGGTCCGTGCGGCGCTTGGCGTGGTGGCGATGAACGCCGCTGTCGTCAGCGCACCGGCCGAAATCGAAGGCTGAGGCGGAGCTTTCTCCGCCCCTCGGAAGCCGTCGCAGATCGTGCGGCGGCTTTTTTTATTGGTACTGCACTGTCGATGACCCCCTGATGGCTGGCTCCCGCCCCCCGCTCTCGCTGAAGGCCCGCGCCGTCGGCTACCTGTCGCGCCGCGAGCACAGCCGCGCCGAACTGCGGCGCAAGCTGGCGCCGCACGCCGAGACGCCCGAGGAGGTGGACACCCTGCTGGACGCCCTCGAGCGCGAGAACTGGCTCTCCAACGACCGCTTCGTCGATAGCCTGGTCCATCGCCGCGCCAGCCGCTATGGCGCCGCCCGGGTGATGCAGGAGGCCAAGACCCATCAGCTCGGCAATGAACAACTGCATGACCTCCAGGACCGCCTGCGGGACACCGAGGTCGAGCGGGCCCGGGAGGTCTGGCGCAAGCGCTTCGGCACCGCCCCGGATTCTCCGGAGGCCAAGGCCAAGCAGATCCGCTTCATGGTCGCGCGCGGCTTCTCGCGCGCCATGGTCGGCAAGATCATCCGCGGCGCGGAAGATGACCAGTGAGATGGCAACGAGGTGTCGATTGCGCCACGTAGACCGCTGTATACCTGCGTGCGCAACAGGGATTTTGTGATCCGGCGTCCAATGTTGCGGCGCCGCACCACCGACCGTGCCGCCGGATACGATGGCCGCCCGCCAGCCCTTGTCGCGCCGTGGTTCGGCGTTGTCACCGGCGCAACAATTCGCCCCCGACATTCCGTATCGCAGGATGTTCCCGGTCAAAGCGGCGCGGCATGTTAAACTCTCCCGGTTTTCCGGCCTTGGCGGCCGTGCGGCTGTCGGCCGTCCCGCCCCGGCCGTGACGTTTGCCCCCGGTCACACCTCAACATCCCGCGTCAGCCCCAGCTGTCATGCCACTTTCCCCGCCTGCCAACCGCACCTTGCGTCATCGCCGTGCCATCACGGCGGAAGCGTATGCGCGGGAAGACGGTCTGTGGGACATCGAGGCCCGCCTTACCGACACCAAGCCACGTGACATCGAACTCGCCGGCGGCGGCATTCGCCCCATCGGCCAGCCGCTGCACGACCTCTGGCTGCGCGTGACGATCGACCTCCGCATGAACGTGGTGGATGCTGAAGCCTGCTCCGACTGGGTGCCGTATCCGACGCATTGCGACACGATCGGCCCGGCCTACCGGAAGCTGATCGGCCTGAACCTGACAAAGGGCTTCCGCAAGGCGGTGCGCGAGCGGCTGTCCGGCGTGGCCGGCTGCACCCACCTGACGGAGCTGGCCGGCGTGTTGCCGACCGCCGCCATCCAGGCGTTTGCCGGCGATGTCTTCAATGTGCGCGACGGCGCCACCGTCAACGATCCGAATCCCGAACCGCCTTACCAGCTCCATGGATGCCACGCGCTCCATTTCGAGGGCGAGGTGGTTCGCCAGTTTTACCCGCGCTGGTATGGCTACCAGCCGGCACCGAAGGCCGGCGCTGCGGCGTCATCGTCCCAGACCGCGTCACGCGTCGATGCTCCGGCATCGGGCGACGACACCCTGGCCCACCGGCCCAACGGAACCTCGGGCTGACCGTCACGGTCCGCCCACAGGAACAGCGAGAGACGAATCGTCTCCCCCATTTTTCCCATCCCTTTACGCCTACCCGAAAGGAAACACGCATGAATATCCATGAGTATCAAGGCAAGGAAATCCTGCGCAAATACAATGTGCCGGTTCCGCGCGGCATCCCGGCTTTCTCGGTTGAAGAAGCCCTGAAGGCGGCTGAGCAGCTCGGCGGTCCGGTGTGGGTCGTCAAGGCACAGATCCACGCAGGCGGCCGCGGCAAGGGCGGCGGCGTGAAGGTGGCCAAGAGCATCGAGGACGTCAAGACCTACGCCACCAACATTCTGGGCATGCAACTGGTGACGCACCAGACCGGTCCGGAAGGCAAGAAGGTCAACCGCCTGCTGGTCGAAGAAGGCGCTGACATCAAGAAGGAACTGTACGTGTCGCTGGTGGTGGACCGTGTCTCGCAAAAGGTGGCCCTGATGGCCTCCAGCGAAGGCGGCATGGACATCGAGGAAGTGGCTGCGCACAGCCCGGAAAAGATCCACACGCTGATCGTGGACCCGGCCGTGGGCCTGCAGGACGCCGAAGCCGACGACATCGCCCGCAAGATCGGCGTGCCGGACGCCAGCGTGCCGCAAGCGCGCCAGGCACTGCAAGGCCTGTACAAGGCGTTCTGGGAAACCGACGCTTCGCTGGCCGAAATCAACCCGCTGATCCTGACCGGCGACGGCAAGGTGATCGCCCTGGACGCGAAGTTCAACTTCGACTCCAACGCGATGTTYCGTCACCCGGAAATCGTGGCCTACCGTGACCTGGACGAAGAAGACGCCAACGAAATCGAGGCCTCGAAGTTCGACCTGGCCTACATCTCGCTGGACGGCAACATCGGCTGCCTGGTGAACGGCGCCGGCCTGGCCATGGCCACCATGGACACCATCAAGCTGTTCGGCGGCGAGCCGGCCAACTTCCTGGACGTGGGCGGCGGTGCCACCACCGAGAAGGTGACCGAAGCCTTCAAGCTGATGCTGAGCAACCCGAACGTGGAGGCCATCCTGGTCAACATCTTCGGCGGCATCATGCGCTGCGACGTGATCGCCGAAGGCGTGATCTCGGCTTCGAAGGCCGTGCAGCTGGGCGTGCCGCTGGTCGTCCGCATGAAGGGCACCAACGAAGACCTGGGCAAGAAGATGCTGGCCGAGTCGGGCCTGCCGATCATCTCGGCGGACACGATGGAAGAAGCCGCCCAGAAGGTTGTGGCCGCTGCCGCTGGCAAGTAAGCCGAAGCCGATACGCCAACAAATGCAAGCGCGCGGTGCGCAGGCCCTGCCCGCGCCGCGCGACGCCAAGCAAAGGATTACAGCATGTCGATTCTGATTAACAAAGATACCAAGGTCATCACCCAGGGGATTACCGGCAAGACCGGCCAGTTCCACACCCGTGGCTGCCGCGACTACGCGAACGGCAAGAACGCCTATGTGGCGGGCGTGAACCCGAAGAAGGCCGGTGAGGACTTCGAGGGCATTCCCATCTACGCGAGCGTGAAGGACGCCAAGCAGGCGACCGGCGCGACCGTGTCGGTGATCTACGTGCCGCCCGCCGGCGCTGCCGCCGCCATCTGGGAAGCCGTTGACGCCGATCTGGACCTCGTGGTCTGCATCACCGAAGGCATTCCCGTCCGCGACATGATGGAAGTCAAGGACAAGATGCGTAAGCAGAACAAGAAGACCTTGCTGCTGGGTCCGAACTGCCCGGGCCTGATCACGCCGGACGAGATCAAGATCGGCATCATGCCGGGTCACATCCACCGCAAGGGCCGCATCGGCGTGGTGTCGCGCTCGGGCACGCTGACGTACGAAGCCGTGGGCCAGCTGACCGCGCTGGGCCTGGGCCAGTCGTCGGCCGTGGGCATTGGTGGCGACCCCATCAACGGCCTGAAGCACATCGACGTGATGAAGATGTTCAACGACGATCCCGACACGGACGCCGTGGTCATGATCGGTGAGATCGGCGGCCCGGACGAGGCCAACGCCGCGCACTGGATCAAGGACAACATGAAGAAGCCGGTGGTTGGCTTCATCGCCGGTGTGACGGCGCCCCCGGGCAAGCGCATGGGCCACGCCGGCGCGCTGATCTCGGGTGGTGCGGACACCGCCCAGGCCAAGCTGGAAATCATGGAAGCCTGCGGTATCACGGTGACCAAGAACCCGTCGGAGATGGCCCGCCTGCTGAAGGCGATGCTGTAAATCATGCGTCACTTCCCGCGCCATGGCGTGCCGATTCGGGCGCCTGACGTGTGGTGATTGCATCGCATTGCCCCCGCTCGCCCGGGGGCAATGTCATTCTGGCGAGACGCTGACCTAGGGTATTTCCCGAGCCGCCTGCCGGAAGGTTGAAACCGAATCGTAAGGTTCGTGCGATACATCTCCATGTCTGTAAGTTCAGACATCCAAAAGTTCGCAGTGGCGCCGCCTGCCGGGCGGTTGGCGAACGTGGAATAAACCTAGAAATTCGAGGAGTCTTGCCGTGGAATTGCTGTCGAGCAGCGCATTTTGGATTGCGCTGGGATCCATCATCCTGACCAATATCGTGCTGTCCGGCGACAACGCCGTGGTGATCGCGCTCGCCTCGCGCAATCTGCCGCCGGCCCAGCAAAAGAAAGCCATTTTCTGGGGCAGCGCCGCCGCCATCATCATGCGCGTGGTGCTGACCGTGGCCGCCGTGAAGCTGCTGACGCTGCCGTACCTGAAGATCGTCGGCGCCATCCTGCTGGTCTACATCGGCGTGCAACTGCTGACCGGTGATGACGGCGAGGAAGGCCACGACGCCAAGGACAACATCTGGCAAGCCATCCGCACCATCCTGATTGCCGACCTGGTGATGTCGCTGGACAACGTGGTGGCCGTGGCCGCCGCCGCACAGAAGGGCCCCGAAGGCAGCCAGCTGATGCTGCTGGTGCTGGGCCTGGGCCTGTCGATTCCGCTGATTGTGTTCGGCAGCACCATCCTGCTGAAGGTGATGGAGCGCTTCCCGCTCATCATCGTGCTGGGCGCCGCGCTGCTGGGCTACCTGGCCGGCGAGATGCTGGTGAGCGACCCCGTGGATGCAGAGTGGTTCCAGGTGCATGTGCCGCACGCCCATCTGGTGTTTGGCTTGGTCGGGGCCGTGCTGGTGGTGCTGGTGGGCAAGCTGCTCAAGCGCCGGAGCGCGCAGGTGGCCTGACCCCCTGACTCGTAGTCTCGTATTGCCTGAAACGGGCGGCCGATCTGGCCGCCCGTTTTTCTTTGGTGGCGCCGCTACAACAGGGCGCTGTGGGCGCCCGCGCCACGAATTCCTGTGGATTTCCAAGCAATTCCCACAAGCCTGTGGGAATTGTCGGAGATCAATCGGAATAGGGGGCTGACCTCCCGATCATGGGTGCCGTGCCGGTGCGCAATGCCGCGCGGCACGGACATCAACCATCACCATGAAAAGGGTCAATATGCAACGCAAGCCTTCCGCACGCCGCCATCGCGGCTTCACGCTGATCGAACTGATGATCGTGGTGGCGATCATCGGCATCCTCGCCGGGGTCGCCATTCCACAGTATCAGGACTACGTGGCGCGCTCGCAGTTCGCCGAGGGACTGAGCCTGGCGTCGGGGCAAAAGCCGGCGGTGATCGAAACGTTCTCGTACGGCGGCACCTGCCCCAGCAACGCCAGCGGGGCGGCGGATGGGATCCCGCTGGCGACCAGCATTGTCGGGACGTACATCAAGAGCGTGGTCACGGGCGGCACGCCCACGGCAGCGGGCGGCTGCACCATCGTCGCCAACTTCAAGGACGCCGGCATCGCCAAGGGGCTGGTCGGCAAGTCCTTGACGCTGCGCATGACCGGCGCGGACCAGGGTGCCGTGGCGTGGCAGTGCGAATCGGGCGCTGAACGGAAGTACCTGCCCAAGGCGTGCAGCCACGTGGCGGCGGCTGCGGCGCCGGCCTGATCTGATGACGGCGGCTGATCGGGGGTGGGAGCGCTCCCATCCTCGGTCAGCATCGAAAAAATCGGGCCGAAATGCGCCATTTATGGTGCATTTCCATCAGAGTGAATCAACGTCCGGCGGCTTGCGCGCGATCAAATTCATGGCGCGCAGCCCGCCACAGCATACGACCCCAGTCATCGCGTCGATGACGACAACCAGAAAGGGGGTCCTATGCAACACACCAACACTTATCCACGGCGGTCTGGCCGTCTTGTGCGCCGGACCATGCGCGCCGGCTTCACGCTGATCGAACTGATGATCGTTGTGGCGATCATCGGCATTCTGGCCAGCCTTGCCATTCCGCAGTACCGCGACTACGTGGCGCGGGCCCAGTTCGCCGAGGCGCTGACGCTGGCATCGGGCCTGAAGACGTCGCTGGTGGAGGCCTACGTCAGCTCCGGGTCGTGCCCGGACAACAAGACGGCCAATAACTCCGGCCTGCCGCTGAGTTCGACCATCAATGGCCGGTATGTGGCATCGGTGGAAACCAAGGCCAATGGCGTGGTGGGCGACTCCGGCGGTTGCGTGATCACGGCCCGGTTCCGGAGTGACGTCTCGCAGGCGCTGGCCGGCAAGCATGTGGAGTTGGAACTGAAGGGCTCCGAGGGCTCGTTCACCTGGGATTGCTTCTCCAACGTGGACCACAAGCTGATGCCGAAGTCCTGCAGCGTGAGGGGATCGAGTTCCACCTCGGCCTGAGGCGGTGCGCCATGGACCGCCGCAAGCGCCATGCACGGCAGGCGGGGTTTTCGCTGATCGAGCTGATGATCGTTGTGGCGATCATCGGCATCCTGGCCAGCCTCGCCATGCCGCAGTACCGCGCCTTTGTGGCGCGCGCCCAGTTCGCCGAGGGGCTGTACTTGCTGGGCGGATTGAAGGTCTCGGTGCTGGAGGCATATGTGCTTTCCTCACAATGTCCGGACAACACCGGGGAGAACGATGCCGCCTTGCCGYCGGCTGAAACCATTAACGGAAAGTACGTGGAGCGCGTGGTGGCCCAGTCCATGGGCCAGGTTTCAGACGGCGGCGGGTGCTTTCTCCGGGCGTACTTCCGGGAGGATGCATCGCCGCTGCTCAGGGGCAAGTTCGTGGAGTTGGAGTTGAGTGGAACCGGCAAACCGTCTGAAGGCTACGCTGGCGGAGGCGCGGCTTCGTGGGACTGTTACTCGAACGCGCGCGAAAATGTGCGTCCAAAGGCATGTCGGTACCGGTGGGGGTACACCCCAGAGGCGTAGTCCCTCCCGCCCGCCTCAAAGTGCAAAACTTTGGCAGTCCCGCAGACACAAAATGTGACAAATTTTGTTGATTTGCCGTCCCTTGGAATCGTAGATCAGCCAAATTTTGTCACTCCCGCATGAGATTATCGGCATTTGCTAGCCTGGCACGCTCCCTGCTTTAGGGGTAATGCATCACATGCAAGCAGATGTTTCTTTCTGTAACGAAAATCTCATCGAGGGGTCAATCCTTATGCAACGGGTACAACAAATCAAAAAACTGGGCCGCCAAGCTCAGAAGGGTTTCACGCTGATCGAACTGATGATCGTGGTTGCGATCATCGGTATCCTGGCTGCGATTGCTATTCCGCAGTATCAGAACTATGTCGCGAAGTCGCAGGTTTCGCGTGTGGTGGGTGAAATCTCGGCACTGCGGACCGCAGCAGAGGTCTGCATTACGGAAGGCCGCACGACCCAAGGCACGGGCGTGGGCGAGTGCAACCTCGGCTCTACCAAGTCGAGCCTGCTGGCCGCCGCCGATGGACTGCCGACCGCTGACCTGACTGCAGTCGCCAATACGCTGACGGGTACTCTGGGCGCTTCCGCTTCGACTTCCATTTCTGGCACTGTAATTAGCTGGAACCGTGCCGCTACTGGCGCTTGGACTTGCACGATCGCCGGCGCTGGTGCCGGTTGGAGCGCCAGCTATATGCCCGCGGGCTGTACGGCTCCGGCTGCCCCTTAAGTCTCAAGCAAACAGCGAGCCTTTCCCTCGCCTGATGCTGATGTCTGAAAAAGCGCCTTCGGGCGCTTTTTCTTTTCCTGCTTCCGTAAGCCGCCAAGCTATCATGGCGCCTTTCCTTCCCCTCGCGCCCGCATGCCGCCATCCAGGGCTTTGCTTCCGGGGTCGGCGATCATCGCCGCCTTTACCCTCCCGCTGCTGGTTTCGAAGCACACGCTTCCGCTCGCCACCTTCTACGGCGAATGGATGGCCGGGGTGCTCGGTGTTGCGTTGGTCTGCCTGCTGGCCTTTCGGCGCTCGGCGGACACCCCCCAAGTCCCTTGGATCGTCCTGCTGCCGCTCTGGCTGATCCTGACGACAATCATCCAGTCCGCCGCCGGCATGCCCGACATCACCGGCAGCCGCTTCACCACCCAGATCGTCCTCGCCCTCGGCGCGGCCATGATGGTCGCCGCGTGGCGTCTCGGGCAGGGGTTTTCCACCGAGGAACGGGCCGAGATTGTCGATGCCCTCGCCATTACCTTCCTCGTCGCCGGGCTGCTCGGCACGTTGGCCCAGTGGATCCAGGTCTTCCATATGGAAGACCAGATGTTCGGCCTTGTTTCGGAATATTTCTACGACACCAACCGCCGGCTGTGGGGCAACCTGAACCAGCCCAACCATCAGGCGACGATCCACGGCTTTGGCCTCGTTGCCGCGATCTGGCTGGCACGGCGGGCGCGGCTCGGGTTTGCGGCGTGGCTGGCCGCCGTGCTGCTGCTCGAGTCGGGCATCGCGCTGACCGGCTCGCGCACCGGTCTTGTCCACGTTGGGCTGGCCGCCATCTACGCCCTGATCGCCGCCGCCATGGTGCGCGGCGCCCGGCGCGGGCCGAATCCGATGGCGCGCCCGCCCGGTTTGGTGCTCGCTGCCGTGCTGTTGATCGTCGGCATCGTGGTCCTGCAACCGGTCATCAAGAGCGCCGGGCAGGCATTCGATTGGCGATTGTTCGATACCGTCGCGCAACTGAAGGCCGGCGATCAGGTCTCGGCACGCGGCGCGCTGTGGGCGCATGCCATCGCCATGTTCCGATCGCATCCGCTGCTCGGCGTGGGTTACGGGGAGTTCGGCTGGGCGCAGTTCCAGCAGATGTCGCAACTGCGCGTGACGGCCGAGATGTCCCTGCACGCCCACAACGCCGTGCTCGATCTGCTGGCGAAGACGGGTTTGACGGGGACGGCGGGCGTGGGGGTGCTGCTGCTGGCGTGGCTGGGGCGTGTGGTGCGTAGTCGCCTCTGGCTCGCGGCGTCGGCGGAGCGGCCGCAGACCGTGGTGATCCTGCTCTGGCTGGCGATGGTCGGCGCGCATTCGATGCTCGAATACCCGCTCCATTACCTCTACTTCTTCCTGCCGTTCTGCTTCCTGCTGGGATGGCTGGAGCCGTCCGGCTTCGGCAAATGGCGAGTCCCCAAGCCGGTGCCGATGGTCATCGGCATCGCCTTCGTCACGGTCTCGGCCATCGTCCTGACCACGCTCTGGCAGGACTACCGCCGCGTGGAAGCGCGCGAGTATGCGAGCGATGAACGGCGCGACGGCCTGCCGATGCCGCGTCACTGGTTCCGCCAGCACGCCGCGTCGGAGGCCATCGAGCGGACCGTCATCACGGCCCAGAATGCCGCCGAATTGCTACCCGGGCACCTCGACGCGCTGCACCTGCTGCCCACCCCGAACCTGATCGGCCGCACCGCGTGGCTACTGGCGCTGACCGGCCAGCCAGAGCGCGCGCGGCTGTGGATGGATCGCCTGCGCTATTACTATCAGGGCGACGAAGCCGCACAGTTCAACACGCTGGACAAGGCTTGCGAGGAAATGGACGACGCGCACCGTCCGCGCGACTTCTGCGCCTGGGTGCGCGTACGCGCCCGGCAGGGCCACGGCTGAGCCGAAACCCAGCCAGGGCCGAAGCCGTCAGCGCACGTAACCGGGCGGCGGGGGCGGAGGATAGTAGGGCTGGTAGTTCGACGGTGGCGCCGCGTAGCTGGTGGCGCGCGGCGTGGACACCATCTGCCCGTAGACCGGCACACGGTTGCCGCTGGCGTACATGCACTGGACGTAGGCGGCGTCGTACTGCCGTTGCGACCCATATCCCGCGTTATACGAGTTCCCGGCCCCCACGGCGGCGCCGGTGAGCAGGCCCACGCCGGCCCCGATAGCCGCGCCCGAACCACCGTCGAATGCCGCCCCGGCCGCCGCGCCGAGCGCCGTGCCGATGGCCGCGCTGCCCACGGCCGCCGTGTTCGATGCCTGCTGGGCGCTTACGCCGCCCACCTGGCCGAATGCGAACTGGCGGCAGTTGTAGTCATCGCCCCGGAATTGGTCGAAGGTCTTGCCGGTGCCCGGCAGCGCCATCACGCTCGGGCCGGACGGCATGACCGCGCAGGCGCCAAGGCCCAGCGTGCCCGCCAGCAACAGGGGAAGGATGCGCGGATTCATGACGTCGCTCCCGGAACATGGCCCTGCGGCGTGGTGGACGAAGACGGCGTCGGCGGCACCCGCTGCCAGCCGGTGGGACACTCGCGGACGTACGGGTAGAAGCCCTCGGGCGAATCGCAGTGGTACCACCAGGCGTTGGGCGAGTCATTCGGCGCGCCGCTGGCCGATGGCGCGGGCACTGGATTGCCATCCGCGCCCTGTTCGATGTACTGCGGCGGATTCGGCGCCGGCACCGCGACGACGGCGGGCGGATAGTAGCCGGGCCCGTAGTAGGGGCCATAGGCATAGGGTCCCCAACCGGGCCCCCAGCCTGGACCCCAGCCGGGTCCCCATCCTCCCCAGCCCGGTCCCACGTAGACGCCCACGCCGACGCGCGCGCGCCCCCCGTGGTAGTGGCCGCCGGCCATGGCCGACGTGCTGACAGCGGCCGAGGCCACCGCCGCGAAAGCCAGGGCGATCTGGCAAAGCTTGCGCCCGTTCATGATGTGTACCCCTACCCAATGTGCTGCATGCGTGCCGGCGACATCCCGAAAGCGGCGTTTCCGGCGTTGCGGCCTGTTACCTAACCCTCAACGCTCGACCCGCCCGATCCGTGGACGGGCGGCGCCGGGCCTTGCTGGTAATTCAATACCAATTTTCCGGAAGTGGCGCCGGCGCGGGGGGCTTGGAAATGCGGCGTTACCTTTATTACGGGCGGGACAACGGGGGACAACGGGAGACACGGGGCGACAAATCAGCCCGCCACCCAATCCCCCGACTTCCCGCCATGCTTTTCCAGCAGCTTCACGTTGCCCATCACCATCCCCCGGTCCACCGCCTTGCACATGTCATAGATGGTCAGCAGGGCCACCTGCACGCCGGTCAGCGCCTCCATCTCCACCCCGGTCTGGCCGTGGGTTTCGGTGCGTACCACGCAGGCGATCGTGGAACTCGGTTCGTCCAGCGCGAAATCGACCGCCACCTTGGTCAGGCCGATGGGATGGCAGAGGGGGATCAGGTCGGAGGTGCGCTTGGTCGCCATGATCGCGGCCACCCGGGCGATGCCGAGCACGTCGCCCTTCTTGGCGGTGCCGTCGCGCACCAGCGCGAAGGTATCCGGCTGCATGGTGATGGTGCCGGTGGCCACCGCCACGCGATGGGTGCTGGCCTTGTTGCCGACATCGACCATATGGGCTTGTCCGGCGGCGTCGAAGTGGGTGAGTTGGCTCATGGCGTCAGAATTCGAGGGATGAAATAGCGCCCGTCGCAATCCGGAGAAACAACGCGGGGCAAGGGGTCTGCCGGATTGGGAACGCGCGGCGGAGGCCGCTATCATAGCAATATGCCCAAGACCTCCTGGCGCCGCCGCCTGCCCGCTCCGGCGCGCGCCGCCGACACCGCTCCCGCTGCTTTGGCCGCCCCCGCCATGCGCGCGTCACTTGCCCGTGCCGTGGCCGCCGCCCTCGTGCTGACCATGGCCGCGCCGGCCTGGCCGCAGGGCTTGACCGTGCCCGCCGCGCGGCTGGCGCCGTCCTCGCAGCAGCCGGCGCCCACTACGGAGCTGGTGCCCGACGCCAGCGATCAGGTCTACGACAATCTCAACCGCAGTGTCAGGGCGGGTCAGAAATCCGAATTCGGATTGCGGACCAACAACCCGGTGGTGGAGGGCGGCAGCCTGCAGCTCCCGGACCTCGGCGACCCGTCCACGGCATCGCTGTCGCCGGACATGGAGCGGCGGCTGGGCGACCGGATCATGCGGGATATCCGCCGCGATACCGACTACGTCTCGGACGCGCTGCTCAACGATTACCTGAACGCGCTCGGCTACCGGCTGGTGCAGGCCGCGCGCCGCCAGAACGTGGCCGGTTCGAATGGCGCGGGCACCTTCGCCACCGGCTTCGAACTGTTTGGCGTGCGGGACCGCTCGATCAACGCCTTCGCGCTGCCGGGCGGCTATATCGGCGTGCATACCGGGCTGCTGGTCCAGTCCGAGACCGAATCGGAACTTGCCTCCGTGCTCGGCCATGAAATCGGCCACGTGATGCAGCGCCATATCGCGCGCGGCATCACCAAGCAGGATGAGTCGATGTGGATCGCGCTGGCGTCGATGGTGCTGGCCGGGCTGGCGGCCACCAAGAGCGGCGATGCAGCGGCGGCGCTGGCGATGGGCGGGCAGGGCGCGGCCGTGGCCAACCAGCTGTCCTTCTCGCGCGGGGCCGAGCGCGAGGCTGACCGCGTCGGCTTCCAGATCATGACCGCTGCCGGCTTCGACCCGCAGGGCATGCCCGATTTCTTCTCGCGGCTCCAGCGCGTGACCGGCATCTCGGACAACTCGATCCCGGCCTATGTGCGCACCCACCCGCTGACCTCCGAGCGGATCGCCGACATGCAGGACCGCGTGCGCCACGTGACCGCCCGCAAGGTTGGCAACACGCCCGAGTACGAGTTCGCCCGGGCGCGGGCGCGCGTGATTCAGGCCACCACCCCCAACGACCAGCGCAACGTGCTGGAGACGTTCCAGTCGCAAGTGGCGAACGCCTCGCCGGTGCGGCAGCCGGCGATCTACTACGGCATCGCCTTCGCCAACCAGCGGCTGGGCCGCTACGCGGATGCCGAACGGGCGCTGGCCGAGGCGCGCCGGCTCTACGGCACGATTCCGTCCGCCACCTCGGGCAGTCCGATGCTGGACGTCATGGCGATCGAGCTGGCGCGCGCCGAGGGCCGTCCGCAGGAAGCGCTGACGCAGGCCAACGCCTCGATGCGCGCGTTCCCGCTCTCTCATGCCGTGGCGCTGACGTATGCCGATTCGCTGGTCGCCGCCGGCAAGCTGGGCGACGCCGTGACCTTCCTGCGCGCCCGCACGCGCGAGGAAAAGGCGCGTGCCGAATGGTGGGAGCTGCTCGCGCGCGCCTACGCGGCGCAGGGCAAGCGGCTGCAGCAGCATCAGGCGCTGGCCGAGAAGTACGCGATGGACGGGTCCTACCAGGCGGCCATCGAGCAATTGCAGATCGCCCGCAAGGCCAATGATGGCGATTTCTACTCGCTGTCCGAGGTCGATGCGCGGCTGCACCAGCTCCAGCTGCAGTTCCGCGAGGAAAAGCAGGACAACAAGGGCATGCCGAACTGAGGCTGGGCCTCAGCCAGCTTCGGCTTCCGGTGCGGGTGCAGGTGTTCGCACGAAGCCGAAGCGCGTCGGCACCTCGTCCTCGGCAATCGGTTCGATGTCGAAATCGCGCCCGGCGTGATGGAACACCCCCAGCGCCGCACCGCACCCCTCGCCATGCCAGGTGCAGGCGCTGCTGAAGGCGTCGAGGTCATGGTCGTGCAGCAGCGCGGCCTGCACCGGCGCGCCATCTCCGTCCCCATCCCCCAGACCTTCCACCGTCCCCGCCAGCACCACGTTGCCGTGCTCGTCGGCATGGCAGGCCGCCACACTGAACGGCCGCCCGGTGGTGGTGGCCAGCGCGCCGTCGTGCATCCGCACGATCCACGGCGCGTAGCCGAGCGAGACGAACACCCGCTGCGGCCCGTTCTGGAAGAACCAGGCGCCGCGCGCGTCGTGGGTGTAGTTGCGTTCGATGAAGTGGATCAGCGCCTCGTGGCGGATCGGGTCGCCGGACAGCCCGTGCTCCTGGGCGAACTCGTTGCGCAGGCGCCATTGCCCGCGCCGGTCCAGCGCCAGCCATCCGTACGCGTTCGGCACGTTGGGCCAGCGGGCCATCGCCTGCT
Organism: Cupriavidus sp. 01L43; assembly: GCF_056399925.1. Classification (NCBI taxonomy): domain Bacteria; kingdom Pseudomonadati; phylum Pseudomonadota; class Betaproteobacteria; order Burkholderiales; family Burkholderiaceae; genus Cupriavidus; species Cupriavidus sp. 01L43. The sequence goes on along the minus strand of NZ_JBFTSH010000008.1, from coordinate 92,686 downwards.
TGACGATGTCATCCATGGTTGTCTCCTACGCCGTCTGGCGCGTTCCACCCACGCTGTCGAAGTAGTCGAGGATGCGCGTGGGCAGCCATTCGATATGGCCCGCCACCGGGAATAGCGGCAGGTGGCCCAGCACGCCGGCGCGGGGCGTCATGAAGCCGACGTGGCCGCCGTGCGCGGGCTGCTCCAGCAGCACGTCGGGGCTGACCTCGGCCTGGCTCGGCAGGTGCTGGCCGGGCAGGAAGGGGTCGTTGCGCGCGTTCAGCACCAGCGTGGGAATGCGGACCTCGCCCAGCACCGRCTTGCTGGCGGCGCGCATCCAGTAGTCGTCGGTATCGCGGAAGCCGTGCAGCGGCGCGGTGACCACGTTGTCGAACGCGTAGAGGTCGCGGCTCGCCAGCATCGTCGCGCGGTCGAACAGGCCCGGAAACTGGTCGAGCTTGGCCAGCGACTTGCGCTTCAGCGTCTGCAGGAACATCCGGGTATAGATCAGGTTGAAGCCCTGGGAGAGCGCCGCGCCGCCGGCCGCGAGGTCGAGCGGGGCCGAGATGGCCGCCGCCGCCGAGAGGAAACTGGCGCCGCGGCCTTCCTCGCCCAGATAGCGCAGCAGGGCATTGCCGCCGAGCGAGATGCCGACTGCCAGCATGTGCTGTCCTTCCGCCCGTCCGGGCTGCACCCGTTGGCGCAGCCGCTCCAGCACCCAGCGGATCTCGGCGGAATCGCCCGAATGATAAAAGCGCGGCGCGCGGTTCAGCTCGCCCGAACAGCCCCGGAAATGTGGAATGGCGCCCTGCCAGCCGCGTGCGCGCAGCGCGTCCATCAGGGTTTGGGCGTAGTGGCTGTTCGAGTCGCCCTCGAGGCCGTGGAACATCACCACCAGCGGGGCGCCCGGCGCTACCGGGTGCGTGGTCCAGTCGACGTCGATGAAGTCGCCATCGGGGGTGTCCCAGCGTTCGCGCCGGAACGTGACGCGCCGGTGCCGCGTGAAGCGGGCCGCCAGGATGGTCTGGGCATGGCCGCCGCGCAGCCACCACGGCGTGTGGAAGGTCTCGCCGAAGGGGGCGCCCAGCTTCAGGCCCATCACGTGACAGTGGTCAGTGCAGCGCCTGGCCCGGGGCGGCGGCCACGGCGGCTACCTGCACCGCGTTGGCCGGGCTGCAGTGGATGTGGGCCAGGCGCCAGCCCTCGTGGTTCTGCATCAGCACGTAGGTGGTGTGCACGTAGAGGTCCGCTTCCACGCGGTCCGCGCCAAAGCGCAGCGCCTCGGTCACGTCGAAGATCGACACGCCGAGCGAGGCATGGCTGCTGGTCTCGATGGCGTCGATCAGCACCGGCTGTTCCTCCAGCAGCAGCATGAAGGCCTGGCGCAGGTGGTCGTGGCCGATCAGGCGCTGGCCGTCGGGCATCACGCACGTGACCGAATCCTCGTCCAGCCAGAGGCGCAGCGCGCCATCGGCATCGCGCAGTTTCATGGCTTCGCGGAAGGCATCGACGATGTCTTCGGCGGAATCGAACAGTCGGGCGAAACGGGGCATGTTGGCGTGGTCAGGGTCGATGCAGGAGCTTGCGCAACTCGACGAACACCATTTCGGGTTCGATGTCCTTCAGGCAGCGCAGGTGGCCCAGCGGGCACTCGCGTTTGAAGCAGGGGCTGCACTCGAGTTGCAGCCACATGATACTCGCAGCCTGTGACAGCGGGGGCGTATGGCGCGGGTCGCTGGAGCCGAAAACGGCCACCTGGGGCCGGTTCAGTGCGGCGGTCACGTGCATCAGGCCGGAGTCGTTGCAGACGGCGGCTTCGGACAGGGCGAGCAGGTCCACCGCGTCGTCCAGCGAGGTCTGGCCGCACAGGTTGCGCACGAACGGCGCTCCGGCGACGATCTCCGCCGCGATCTCGGCATCCTTGGCCGAGCCGAGCGTGATGATCTGCGCATACGGGAACGAGCGGCGCAGCATCTGCGCCAGTTCGGCGAAGTGCGCGGCCGGCCAGCGCTTGGCCGGGCCGAACTCCGCGCCGGGGCAGAATGCGATCACCCGGGTCTGCGGCGCGATGCCGAAGCGCTCGGCCGTGGCGGCCATGCGCTCGGGCTTCACGCGCAGCTGCGGATCGGGAATGTGCTCGGGCAGGCGCCCGCCGGGCTTGAGGGCCAGCCGTGCGTAGTGCTCCACCATCGGCGGGCGCTTGTCGCGCGGCGGATTGGCGTGGCGCACGTTGAGCATGCCGAAGCGCGCCTCGCCGCGATAGCCGATGCGCAGCGGAATGCCGGCCAGAAACGGAATCAGCGACGATTTGAGTGAATTCGGCAGCACATAGGCCACGTCGTAGCCTTCGTGCTTGAGTTGCTGCGCGAACATCAGCCGGGCCGAGAGCTGCAGCTTGCCGTGCGCGAGATCGCTCGGAAACACGGTGCCGATCTCGGGCATGCGTGCGAGCACCGGCGCCACCCATTTCGGGGCGAGGGCGTCGATGACCATGCGGGGATGGCGCGCCTTGAGCAGCGCGAACAGCGGCTGCGCCATCAGCGCGTCGCCGATCCAGTTCGGGGCGATGACGAGGGCTTTTTTCATATTGTGGGTGATGCGTGGCCCGGACATGCCAACGCCCCGGGGCGCAACGCGGCCCGGGGCGGGAGGGGGGTGCGGCGGCGCGCGGCGTGGGCCGCGTGCCTCGGACGCGATCTCAGTGGTGGCCCTTCAGCACGGTGCCCGGCTTGAGCTTGTACACGGTGCCGCAGTACGGGCATTTCACCTCGCCGGTGTCGGCCACGTCCAGGAACACGCGGGGATGGTAGTTCCACGTCGGGGTGTTCCCCGTGGGGCAGTGGAGGGGCATGTCTTCAGCGCCGATTTCGACGACGGATGCGGTTTGCGTCATGGTGTTGCGTTTGGCTTGCAGGGTGACTGGCTTGTTTTAAATGATCGGGATGGCGCCGGTGCTCAGACCAGCGTCAGCCACTTCTTGTACTTCTCGTCCGTGCCGCCCACGGCGGCAAAGAACGCTTCCTGGATGCGCTGGGTAACCGGGCCGCGACGGCCTTCGCCGATGACGCGGTCGTCCAGTTCGCGGATCGGCGTGACTTCGGCGGCGGTGCCGGTGAAGAACGCTTCGTCGGCGCAGTACATTTCGTCGCGCGTGATGCGCTTTTCGCGCACCTCGATGCCGAGGTCGCGGGCAATCGTCAGGGTGGCGTCACGGGTGATGCCGTCCAGGCACGAGGCCAGGTCCGGGGTGTAGATCACGCCATTGCGCACGATGAACACGTTCTCGCCCGAGCCCTCGCTCACGTAGCCGTCGGTGTCGAGCAGCAGCGCCTCGTCGTAGCCGAGGCCGGTGGCCTCCTGGTTGGCCAGGATCGAGTTGATGTAGTAGCCGCTCGCCTTGGCGCGCACCAGCGACACATTCACATGGTGGCGCGTGAACGACGAGGTCTTGACGCGGATGCCGCGCTCCAGCCCCTCTTCGCCCAGATAGGCGCCCCACGGCCAGGCGGCGATGGCCACGTGGATGGTGTTGCCCTTGGCGGACACGCCGAGCTTCTCGGAGCCGATCCAGACCAGCGGGCGGATGTAGCACGACTCGAGATTGTTGGCCCGCACCACCTCGCGCTGGGCGGCCTCGAGCGTCGCTTCGTCGAACGGCATGGCCATCTGGAAGATCTTGGCCGAGTTGAACAGGCGGCGCGTGTGCTCCTTGAGGCGGAAAATCGCGGTGCCGGCCGGCGTCTTGTAGGCGCGCACGCCCTCGAATACGCCCATGCCGTAGTGCAGGGTGTGCGTCAGGACGTGAATCTTGGCATCGCGCCACTCAATCAGCTTGCCGTCCATCCAGATCTTGCCGTCGCGATCCGCCATCGACATGGTTGTCTCCCTCTGCACCAGAAATGTCACAAGGCCGCCATTGTAAGCCGCGCGCCCTGATGTGCCAACGCGGCCGGGCGGGGGGACTACAATCGCCGTTCCGATCCTCCCGGCCTCTCTTTTTACCCCTTTTGCCCTTGTCCGCGCTCCCCACCACCCCCGACGACGATCACCGCTGGCAGGAAGCGCTGGGCGAACTGGCCGCGCTGGCCGGCGCGGAAGCCCCTGTCGAGGGCGGCCGGCGCCGCCTGTTGTGGGCGCTGACCGTCGATGCCGATGGGGTGCCGGGGCTGGTGGAGCCGCTGGAGCAGGCCTACGGCCCGCGCGGCTGGGGCAAGCCCCGGCCGATCCCGCTGGCGCGGGTGGCCGAGGATGACACTCTGGCGCCGTGGGACGCCCGCGTGGCCCGGGCCATCCGCCGCGACCGCTCGCGCAACCGCCGCCATGTGCTGGACCGCGCCGCCGCCGTGATGGCGCTGGTGGGGCACCCCGGGGTGGTGCTGTCCCACGCGCCGACTGTGCTGATGGAGGTCACCGAGGCCGCGCCCACGCTGGAAGCGGTCCGGGAGGTTGGCAACGGCGGCGACCGCTACGTGCTCCGCATCGCCCCCCCGCTGCGTCCCGCGCCCGCCATGGAAGACTTGCTGCCCCCTGCCGCGCGCGAGGAAGCCGAGGCGCTGCGCCAGATCACGGTGCTCCAGGACGGCCCACGCCGCCTCCGCGTGATCCGCTTCTCCGCCGCACAGCAGCAGGCCGCCCGCCTGATTGCCGATGGGCTGGCCGTGCCCGCCGACGCCCACGCCCGGCTGGACACCACGCTGCGCGCGCTGGCCGGCCATTTCCAGATCCATGCCGACAGTTCGGGCGAAGCCCGCCTGCGCGAGCCGGAAACCCGCCTGCGCGCCGAAGTGGCGCCGGTGGGGCGCGGCATCGGCCTGCGGCTGGTGGTCACGCCGCTGGGCCCGATGGGGCCCCGGCTGGCGCCCGGCGCGGGCCGCGCGCAGCTGATGGCGACCGTCGCCGGCGAAGCGATGGCCACCGAGCGCGACCTGGACGCCGAGCTGGCCCACGTGGCCGAAGTCTTCGCCGCGCTGCCGTTCCTGGTCGAATCCTCGCCGCCCGGCGGCGAATACACCTGGACGCTGGACGATCCCGAAGACGCCCTGACCGCCGTGGAGATGCTGCCCGGCCTTGCCGGCGTGATCGACCTCGAATGGCCGCGTGGCCGCGAGATCCGCCTGCTGCCGGCCGACCTCCCGCAACTGGCCGTCAGCGTGGAAACCGGCAGCGAGTGGTTCAAGCTCGTCGGCCATCTGCGCGTGGCCGAGGGGCTGGTGATGTCGCTCGAGAAGCTGGTGGCCTGGGCGCACGGCCACGCCGGGCGGTTCATGCCAATGGGGCAGGGCGTCTACGTGGCGCTGACCGGGCAGTTGCGCGCCCGCCTGCGCGACCTCGCCGGGGTGGGGGATGCCATGCGCGATGGCATCCGCGTGCCGCTGGTGGCCGCGCCCTGGCTGGACGACGTGCTGGCCGGCGCCGGCGTGGACCCGGATGCGCACTTCCGCACCCGCGTGCGCCGGCTGCGGGCCGCGCGGGAGGCGGACGCCGCCGTGCCCGCCACGCTGGCGACCGAACTGCGTCCTTATCAGGAAGAAGGCTACCGCTGGATGATGGCGCTGGCCGAGGCCGGTTTCGGCGCCTGTCTGGCCGATGACATGGGGCTGGGCAAGACGCTCCAGTCGCTCGCGCTGCTGCTGGCGCGCGCCGCCGACGGCGCGGCGCTGGTCGTGGCGCCGACCTCGGTGTGCGGCAACTGGGCCGCCGAGGCGCGCCGCTTCGCCCCCACGCTCAACGTCCATCTCTATGCCGAGGGGGACCGCGTGGCCATCGTCGAGCAGGCCGGCGCCCATGACCTCGTGATCGTCTCGTACCAACTGCTCCAGCAGGCGCGCAAGGATTTCGGCGCGCGGCGCTGGCACACGGTGATCGCCGACGAGGCGCAATCGATCAAGAATCCGTCCTCGCGCCGCGCGCAGGCCATGTTTGCGCTGGCCGCCGACTGCCGCGTGGCGCTTTCCGGCACGCCGATCGAGAACCGGCTGTCCGAACTCTGGGCCGTGATGCGGTTCTGCAACCCGGGGCTGCTCGGGTCGCTGGTCCGCTTCAACGAACACTTTGCCAACCCGATCGAGCGCAATGGCGCGCGGGAGCCGCGCGTGCGGCTGCGGCGCATGATCGCGCCGTTCGTGCTGCGGCGGACCAAGGCGCAGGTGCTGGACGAACTGCCGCCGCGCACCGAACTCGTGATCCGCGTGGAGCCCGAGCCGGCTGAGGCCGCCCACTACGAGGCCCTGCGCCGTCAGGCGCTGTCCGAGGCCGAGCGCGCGCTGCTACGGCCGCCCGCCAGGAAGGGCCGCAAGGCACAGCCGGCAGCGCCGGCCGAACCCGACGCCCGCATCCACGTGCTGGCCCAACTGATGCGCATGCGCCGCGCCGCGTGCGACCCGCGTCTGGCCACGCCCGAGGTGGCCGCGCCGGGCGCCAAGGTGCGCGCCTTCGCCGAACTGGCCGCCACGCTGGCCGCCAACGGCCACAAGACACTGGTGTTCAGCCAGTTCGTCGATTTCCTCCAGTTGATGCGGCGCGCGCTGGATGAGGCCGGACTGGCCTACCAGTACCTGGACGGCGCCACGCCGGCCGGCGAACGCACGCGCCGCGTGGCCGCGTTCCAGGGTGGGGCGGGCGATGTCTTCCTGATCAGCCTGAAGGCCGGCGGCTTCGGCCTGAACCTGACGGCGGCCGACTACATCGTGATTGCCGACCCCTGGTGGAATCCCGCCGCCGAGGATCAGGCGATGGGCCGCGCGCACCGCATCGGCCAGCAGCGGCCGGTCACGGTCTACCGGCTGATTACCGCCGGGACCATCGAGGAACGGATCGTGGACCTCCACCAAGGCAAGCGCGCCCTGGCGGACGGCGTGCTCGACGCGACCGATGGCGAAGCCACGGGCCGCGCCGCCGCCTTGCCCGACATCGACGAACTGGTCGGCCTGCTGCGGCGCTAATCTCCTCTCGCACCAAACGGTATACCAAAGCGCTCCCGATGATGGTGCAGCGCACACGCGCCCGCATGCGCCCATCCCCCGAAAAGCCGCATCCTGCCTTGTTGCGGTGCAAATCACCTTGGCACAAATACTGCCTTGTGAATTTTGGATTTGTGAATATAGTATACCGATTGCTGTATCCGCCGCCGTATCGATAAGCCCCCTCAGGCCGCCGCGCCCACGCGCCGGCCCAAGACAACACACGGAGCGCACGTGACCCTGCCTGACCTGCCACCGGCCGACCCTGGCCGGCTGGACGACTGCTTTTTGCCGATCTGGGTGGCTGCCGACCGGCTCGCCCGTGGCGAGACCACCGCGCAGGCGCTGGTCGCGTCCTGCCACGCCGCGTGGGTCGCCCATCATGCGACGATCAACGCCCTTGTCCTGCCAGACTTCGATGCCGCGCACACCGCAGCCCGTGAGAGCGACCGCCGCCGGCAGGCCGGCGCCGCGCTCGGGCCGCTGGACGGCGTGCCGTTCTCGATCAAGGAATCGTTCGACGTGGCCGGCTGGCCCACCACCTGCGGCAGCCCGGCGCGCGCCGATCATCGTGCCGAGCGCGACGCCGTGGTGGTGCAGCGCCTGCGCGCGCAGGGCGCGATCCTGCTCGGCAAGACCAATGTGCCGCTGGGCCTGCGCGACTGGCAGAGCTACAACGCGATCTACGGCACCACGCGCAATCCGCACGATCCGACGCGCACGCCCGGCGGTTCCTCGGGCGGCAGCGCGGCGGCGGTCTGCGCCGGCATGAGCTTTTTCGATGTGGGCTCCGATATCGGCTCGTCGTTGCGCAACCCGGCGCACTACTGCGGCGTGTTCTCGCACAAGAGCAGTCACGGGCTGGTGCCGCTGCGCGGCCACGGCAACGCGCCGGCCGGGTTTGCCGAGCAGGACATCAACGTGGCCGGCCCGGTCGCCCGCAGCGCGCGCGACCTCGAACTGGTGCTGCGCGCCATCGCCGGGCCGGACGTGGACCTCGCACCCGCCTGGCGGCTGGACTTGCCGGCCTGCCCGCACCAGCGTCTGGCCGACTTCCGCGTGGCGGTGCTGCCGACCCATCCGCTGGCCGATGTCGATGCCACCGTCAGCCAGCCCATCGAGGCGCTCGGCCACTGGCTGGCCGGGCAGGGCGCCAGGGTGGACTGGCACGTGCGCCCGGGCTTCGACGCCGCCGCGCTGTGGCGCACCTATGTGCTGCTGCTGCGCGCCACGACCGCCGTCTATATGGATGACGCCGCCTTCGCCGACGCGCTGGCCCGTACCCAACCCGATGCGGGTGACGACTACGCCACGCTGCAGTTCACCGGCGCCACGCTGACCCATCGCGACTGGCTGCGCCTGCAGGCCGCGCGCGACCGTTTTGCCGAAAGCTGGCGCCGCTTCTTCGCCGATTACGACGTGCTGCTGTGCCCGGCCGCCGCCACCACCGCGTTCCCGCTCGACGAGACCGGGGAGCCCTGGCAGCGAACGCTGCCGGTGAACGGCCAGCCGATGCCGCTGACCACGCAACTGTTCTGGGCCGGCCATTCGGGGCTGTGCGGGTTGCCGTCCACGGTGGCGCCGATCGGCCCGGCGCGGGACGGCCTGCCGTGCGGCGTGCAGATCGTGGCGCGGCGCTGGGGCGATCTCACCTCGCTGCGCTTCGCCCAATTGCTGGAGGCCGCCGGCTACGGCTACCAACCGCCGCGCGGGCTGGCACCGGCCGGCATCGATCGATAACAACGGAAGACTGGGAGGAAACCATCATGATGGACTGGTTCAAGGAGCTGTCGCGCGCCGAGCGCAAGGGGTTCTACGGCGCGTTTCTCGGTCATGCGGTCGATGTGTTCGACTTCATGATCTATTCCTTCCTCATCTCCACGCTGCTGGCGCAGTGGGGCATGAGCAAGTCGATGGCGGGCGCCATCGTCACCTGGACGCTGGTCTCGTCGCTGGTTGGCGCGGTGGGCGCCGGGCTGCTGGCTGACCGCTTTGGCCGCGTGCGCGTGCTGCGCTGGACCATCATCGTGTTCGCGGTGTCGTGCTTCCTCTGCGGCATGGCGAATTCGCCCGAGCAGTTGCTGGTGTTCCGCATGCTCCAGGGGCTGGGCTTCGGCGGCGAATCGTCGCTGTGCATGGTGCTGGTGACCGAGCTGATCCGCAATCCGGCCCATCGCGGCAAGTACTCGGGCTTCACCGCCAGCAGCTATTCGTTCGGCTGGGGCGGGGCGGCCATCGCCTACGCCATCACGTTCAACCTGTTCGAGCCGGAAACGGCGTGGCGCGTCTGCTTCTTCCTCGGCATCCTGCCGGCGCTGGTGGTGATCTACCTGCGCCGCAACCTGCAGGAGCCGGAAGTCTTCCTCAAGAGCCGGGCCGCACGCGGCAAGGTCTCGCCGGGGGCGGACCTTGCGCGCGTGTTCCGCGCGCCGCTGCTGCGCAAGACCGTGCTGTGCAGCCTGCTGTCGGGCGGCATGCTGGGCGCCTACTACGCCATCGCCACCTGGCTGCCCACCTTCCTGAAGACCGAGCGGGGGCTGTCCGTGTTCGGCACCAGCTCCTACCTGGCGGTGACCATCCTCGGTTCGCTGGTCGGCTACGTGGCCGGAGCCTACGCCACGGACCGCTGGGGCCGCCGCGTGACCTATATGGCGTTCGCCGCCGGCGCTTTCGTCATGGCGATGATCTATATGGTGATTCCGGTCAGCAATACGTCGATGCTGTTCCTCGGCTTCCCGCTCGGGGTGCTGATGCAGGGCGTGTTCTCGGGGATTGGCGCGACGATCTCGGAGTCGTACCCAAGTGCCGTGCGCGCCACGGGGTATGGCGTGTCGTACAACCTGGGCCGGGTGATCGGCTCGTTCTTCCCGCTCGCGGTGGGCTGGCTCAACAGCGGGCGGACCTCGCTGGCGCTGGCCATCGCCATGGTGGCCGGGGTGGGCTACGCGGTGGTGATGGTCTCGGCGGCGTTGCTGCCGGAGACGTCAGGCATCGATCTGGGACAGGCCGGCGGCGGCGATGACGAGACGGACCCGGCTATGGATCCGACCAATGCGCCTGCCGCCGAAGCCGCGCCGCTGGCGCCCACGAGCCGCCCGGCATAGCGGCTGGGTGAGGAAGGAGGGGCCGCCGGGGCCCCGATTCTCCACGAAACAACACTCGGTGCGTGCACTTTTAAGCCACCGCTTACCTGCGGCGGGCACGCGCCTATAATGTCTGCTTTGCCGCCGGCGCGATGCCGGCGGTGCCCCCGACGGCCCCGCTCCCCGCGCTGGCCGTACCCTTCTCGCCCTCTGCTATGACACCCCGACAGTCGTCCCCGGTGTGGTTGCGCCTCTGGCATCGATTTGCCGAGGTGGAGCGCAACGGTTTTCTCGACGGCGCACGCTATTTCGCGCCTTCCCTGCCCGCGGTGTTCTCGTGGGGGCTGGTCACCGGGGTGGCCATGAGCAAGTCGGCACTGACCGTGCCGGAGGCCATCGGCATGTCGCTGCTGGTCTACGCCGGCTCCGCCCAGTTGGCCGTGCTGCCGCTGTTCGCCGCCGGCCTGCCGATCTGGACCATCTGGCTGACCGCCGCCGTGGTCAACCTGCGCTTCGTCATCTTCAGCGCGGCGCTCCAGCCGCACTTCAGCTACCTCCCGCTGGGCCGGCGCACCGTGCTGGGCTTCTTCAACGGCGACCTCCACTTCGTCTATTTCATGCAGAAATACGTCGAGCCCGGCTACGCGCCGGGCAAGGAGGGCTATTTCTGGGGGATGGCGCTGGTCAACTGCGCCACCTGGCAGGTCTCGTCGCTGCTCGGCATCCTGCTCGCCAGTGTGTTCCCGGACGCCTGGGGCCTCGGGCTGGCCGGCGTGATGGCGCTGATTCCGGTGATGATCGCCACGATCAACTCGCGCTCCACGCTGATGGCGGTGGTGGTGTCCGCCGTGCTGGCGCTGCTGTGCTTCGACCTCCCGTACCGGCTGGCGCTGGTGGTGGCCGTGGTGGGCGCGCTGGCGGCCGGCATGGCCACCGACGAACTGGCCGCGCGCGCCACGTTGCGCGGCATTCGCGCGCGGAAGGACAAGGCCAAGGCCGAGGCCCGCGCGATATCCGAGTCGCAGCCGGAACCCCAGACCGGAGACCGGGCATGAGCCACGTCGAAACCTGGATCGCCATCGTCGGCATGGCCGTGGTGACGGTGCTCACGCGGGCGCTGTTCCTGATGGCCGGCGAGCGCGTGAGCGTGCCGGACCGCCTCCAGCGCGCGCTGCGCTATGCCCCGGCGGCGGCGCTGGCGGCCATCATCGTGCCGGAATTCATGACCTGGCAGGGCCATTTCACGATCTCGCCGATGAACGCCAAGCTGATGGCCGGCATCGCCGCCACGGTGTTCTACCTGTTCACGCGCCGCATGGTCGGGATGATCGTGGTCGGCATGGCGGTGTACACCGCGCTGCGGCTGCTCACCTGAGCCTTCTGATCCCCACTGTTAACTAATAGCGCGATGGCTCGGTCAGCATCGTGCTGAGCCGGGTCAGCAGATGCGCCAGCTGCGCCTGCGTGCTGGTGCGGGTCTTGTTGAAGATCGACTTGACCTGCGTGCGGCTGGTTTCGCGCTTGATGCCGAGCTGCGCGCACGCGTCCGGCAGGCCAACGCCCTGCGTCAGCAGCGCGGCCAGCCGCGTTTCCGCCGGCGTGAGGCCGAAGAGGTCGCGCAGGATGGCCGGCATGGCGCGCGGCGTGCCATAGCGTTCGTGGATGGCGGCCAGCACGGTATGGGTCTCCATGCCCGGCAGGCTCTGCGCCATCGGCGCCAGCGCCAGCGTCACGATCTGCGCGGTGCGGCCATCCGGCCCGGCGGCCTGGATGGCCTGCGCGGCCTGCAGGGTGTCCGGCGCGGCCACGGCGCGGAGCACCTCGGGAAACGGGCGCGAGAACTGCCAGAAGGCGCTGTCCGTCGGCGCGCCGGTGCGCGGCCCGAAGAAGGCGGCCGGCATCAGGCGCCGCACCCACGGCTCGCCGGACTGGTTGGCGAACAGCGGCTTGCCGGCCAGATCGAACACCACCACCCCGAAGGGCAGCCGGTTCAGCATGTCTTCCGACAATCGGCCCCGCGCGACCAGCTCCTGCATGCGCTCGCGCAGGCCGATGGCATCGCGCAGGTGCGGAATCACCCAGTCCAGCGCGAGGGCGTCCGCCTCGGCATAGACATTGGCATCGAGCGGCCGTTGCAGCGACAGGTAAATCTCGTAGGTGGGATGCCGCTCGATCAGGCACGACATGACCGACGCGACATTCAGGCCGCGCAGGAACTCGCCATAGAACGGGCTGGTGCGCATGACCTGCTCGCCTACGTCGCGATGGTCGATATACCAGTCCCCCACGCCCAGGCGCTCGGCGAACGGCCGGCTCGGGTCGAACTGGTAGTAGTGCGAGGTGTTAGGCCTCCATGGCGTCGGGCTTGTAGTCCACCGCGTGAGTGACCACCACGCGGTCCAGCGCCCGGTTGCGCACGACCAGCGACGCCTGCGAACTGCCGCTTGCGTCACACAGGGCGACCAGGCTCCGCTGCCAGGCGCCCGTTTCGAAAACACCTTGGTAGAGACCTCGGATGGTCTCGTGCATTTGTCCGTCGTTCATGCTTGAGTCCGGCGAGGTGCGCGGGGCGTGCGCCCGGTTCCGGTGAGGCGGGCGGCGCGTCAAGACTTCGCGTGCCTGCCACGGGGATCGCGGCAGGGGAAAGGGGCGATGCAGGGTGCTAGCCTCCCTCTAGTGTGGCGGCGAGCCGCGTCAGCATCTGCGTGAGGCGGGCCTGGCTGCCGCAGCCCGTCTTCAGGAAGATGGACTTGAGTTGCGTGCGCGCGGTCTCGTGGCGAATGCGCATCTGTCGGCTCGCCTCGGGCAGTCCTTCGCCGCAAGCCAGCCGCGTGGCCAGCCGGGTTTCGGCCGGCGTGAGCCCGTACAGTTCGCGCAGCACGGTATCGAGCAGCACGGATGGGGCGCCGGCCTCGTGCACCACCACCAGCGCGGCGGGTTGCTGCCAGGAGGCGGCGAGGATGTGGGTGGGCGGCAGGGGCAGGACCAGCACCTCGGCCGTGGCGCCGGTCTTGTCGGTGGCGCGCGCGGCCTGCGCGGCCTGCGGCTGGTTGGGATGGCAGGCGGCCTGGACCATCTCGGCAAAGCCGTGCGAGAGGCGCCAGTCGCCGGTCTTGCCAGTGGGGTCGAGCCGGCGCGCCCAGCGCTCGCCGGCCGTATTGGCCAGCAGTAGGTGGCGCTCGGGTGTGTAGACGGCCACGGCGAAGGCGAGCCGCTCCAGCAGCCGCGCGGAGACAGACGCCAGCGCGGACAGCCCCAGGGTGCGTTCGCGCAGGGCGATGGCGCTGCGCATATGCGGCACCACCCAGTCGAGCGCGCGGGTGTCCTCGCCCGAGAAGGCGTCCTGGCTCAGCGCGCGCTGCATCGAAAAATAGACTTCGTAGTGCGGCTGCCGTTCCACCAGGCAGGCCACGTAGGAGCGCAGGTCGAAGCGGTTGAAGAAGTCGCAGTAGAAGGGGTGGCGCGCCATGCCCTGCGGGCCGAGATCGCGCGCATCGATATACCAGGCGCCGGGCACCAGCCGGGGGGCAAAGATCTTGGCCGGGTCGATGGCCTGGTATTCCTTCTCGTACGCGGTGAACAGCTCCGGCACCGGATTGACGATCTCGTTGACGGTGACCTGGTCGCGCACGGTGTCCCACACCATCATCGAGGCATGTGCGCTACCCGCCATATCGGTCAGGGCGCACAGGCTCTTGTGCCATGCCCCGGGGTCCAGAATGCCTTCGTAAAGCCCACGGATTGCCCCGTGCATGCTTGTTTGGTCCATCGGATTACCCCTGCATTCACGACAATGGACCATCCGGTCGCCGGCGCCTCGAAACGGAGCTGGTCAGGGGGATGGCTTTTTCGTTATTGCCGGTCGTTGCCGGCTCGCTGGCTGCAACTGATGATGCGATGTACCAAATATGCGAGGTTTGCTATGCGTGTCTGGCGGTGCATACGTTTAGTACATTAGGGCGTACATTAACCCAATAGGGGCGACCCGCCAGAGATACCTGTACCCTCCCTTCGAGGGGGTTTGTAGTGAAGTCCGATGCGCTCCTGGCACTTTCGCCCACAGGGTGAGTATTAGTGATTCATGCGTCATTTCGAGGGCCAATCGCATAAAACCGTGACGGCGATCAGGTAAAATGCCGGTTTCCCCGATTTCCAACGCGGCCGCGTGCTGTTGGCGTACCGCCCAGTCCCGTTTCTACTCGCCATGACCTCTGTCCTGCGTCTCACCGATCTCATCTCCCAAGGCAATCTCTCCGGCAAGCGCGTGTTTATCCGCGCCGATCTGAACGTGCCACAGGACGATGCCGGCAAGATCACGGAAGACACCCGCATCCGTGCGTCGGTGCCGGCCATCGAGGCCTGCCTGAAGGCCGGCGCGGCCGTGATGGTGACGTCCCACCTGGGCCGCCCGACCGAGGGTGAATTCAAGCCCGAGGACTCGCTGGCCCCGATCGCCGAACGTCTGTCCGAACTGCTCGGCAAGCCCGTGCGGCTGGTGCAGAACTGGGTCGATGGCGTGGACGTGGCGCCCGGCCAGGTAGTGCTGCTCGAGAACTGCCGCGTCAACAAGGGCGAGAAGAAGAACAGCGATGAACTGGCCCAGAAGATGGCCAAGCTGTGCGATGTCTACGTCAACGACGCCTTCGGCACCGCGCACCGCGCCGAGGCCACCACGCACGGCATCGCCAAGTACGCACCCGTGGCCTGCGCCGGCCCGCTGCTGGCGGCCGAGATCGACGCGCTGGGCCGCGCGCTGGGCCAGCCGGCCCGCCCGCTGGTCGCCATCGTGGCCGGTTCCAAGGTTTCCACCAAGCTGACCATCCTCAAGTCCCTGGCGGACAAGGTGGACCAGCTGATCGTCGGCGGCGGCATCGCCAACACCTTCATGCTGGCCGCCGGCCTGAAGATCGGTAAATCGCTGGCCGAGCATGACCTCGTCGGCGACGCCCAGGCCATCATCGACATCATGGCCCGCCGTGGCGCCTCGGTGCCGATTCCGGTGGACGTGGTCTGCGCCAAGGAATTCAGCGCCACGGCCGCCGCCACGGTCAAGGACGTCAAGGACGTGACCGACGACGACATGATCCTCGACATCGGCCCCAAGACCGCCGCCCAGCTGGCGGACCAGCTCCAGGCCGCCGGCACCATCGTCTGGAACGGCCCGGTGGGCGTGTTCGAGTTCGACCAGTTCGGCAACGGCACCAAGGTGCTGGCCGAGGCCATCGCCAATTCCAAGGGTTTCTCGATTGCGGGTGGCGGTGACACGCTGGCCGCCATCGCTAAGTACCACATCGCCGACCGCGTGGGCTATATCTCCACCGGCGGCGGCGCCTTCCTGGAGTTCCTGGAAGGCAAGACGCTGCCCGCGCTGGAAGTGCTCCAGCAGCGCGCTGCGGCCTGATTTACCTGTCACCTGTTTTTGCCCGATCGTTCCCGAGCCGCCCCTGTCCGTACCAGTAGCCTTTGAGGAAACCGCCCGCATGACTCGTTCCACCAAGATCGTTGCCACCATCGGCCCGGCGTCCAGCACACTGGACATGCTGACCCGCATGATTGCCGCCGGTGTCGACGTGGTGCGCCTGAACTTCTCCCACGGCACCGCGCAGGACCATATCGACCGCGCCGCGCTGGTGCGCGAGGCGGCTGCGGCCTGCCACCGCGAGGTGGCCATCATGGCCGACCTGCAGGGCCCCAAGATCCGCGTGGGCAAGTTCGAGAACGGCAAGGTCACGCTGAAGCCGGGCGATCCGTTCGTGCTGGACGCCACCTGCCCGCTGGGCAACCAGGAGCGCGTGGGACTGGACTACCAGGACCTGCCGCGCGACGTGGGCCCCGGCGACGTGCTGCTGCTCAACGACGGCCTGATCGTGCTGGTGGTGGACCGCGTCATCGGCAGCGAGATCTTCACCACGGTGCGCGTGGGCGGCGATCTCTCGAACAACAAGGGCATCAACCGCCAGGGCGGCGGGCTCTCGGCGCCGGCGCTGACCGCCAAGGACATGGAGGACATCAAGACCGCCATGGCCCTCGGCGCGGACTACGTGGCCGTGAGCTTCCCCAAGAACGCCACCGACATGGAAATGGCGCGCCAGCTGGCCGCCGTGGCCGGCCAGCCGCATGGCCACAAGGCGCGCATGATCGCCAAGATCGAGCGGGCCGAGGCCATCCGCCCGGGCGTGCTGGAGGAAATCCTCCAGGCGTCCGACGGCATCATGGTGGCCCGTGGCGACCTGGCCGTGGAAGTGGGCAACGCGGCGGTGCCGGCGCTGCAGAAGCGCATGATCCGCCTCGCGCGGGAGGCCAACAAGCTGACCATCACCGCCACGCAGATGATGGAAAGCATGATCGTGAACCCGGTGCCGACCCGCGCCGAGGTGTCCGACGTGGCCAACGCGGTGCTGGACGGCACCGACGCGGTGATGACGTCGGCCGAAACCGCCGCCGGGCGCTTCCCGGTGGAGACCGTCGAGGCCATGGCCGCCATCTGCCTGGAGGCCGAGAAGTCCGAAGTGGTGCAGCTCGATACCGACTTCCTGAACCAGACCTTCTCGCGCATCGACCAGTCGATTGCCATGGGTGCGCTGTTCACCGCCTATCATTTGGGAGTGAAGGCCATCGCGGCGCTGACCGATTCCGGCGCCACCGCGCTGTGGATGAGCCGCCACCGGATTCACGTGCCGATCTACGCCATGACGCCGAACCTGGCCTCCCAGCGCAAGATGCAGCTCTACCGCAACGTGGTGCCGCTGCCGCTCCAGTCGAGCACGGACCGCGACGAGGCGCTGGAGCAGGCCGAGGAGCTGCTGCTGGCCCAGGGCGTGGTGCAGCGGGGCGATTTCATCGTGCTGACCATCGGCGAGCCCATGGGGCAGCCGGGCGGCACGAATACCCTCAAGATCGTGAGGGTGGGCAGTTAAGGTTTAGGAACAAGCGCGCGCGATGTGGCGCGCCGGACAGACGCGGCACCCTGGCGGTGCGAACCTGCCGGCCCGGACATCCCCGATAAGAACCCCCCAAAATTTTTCATTCAGGAGTTAGACATGCCACTCGTTTCCATGCGCCAGCTGCTGGACCACGCCGCCGAGAACAGCTACGGCCTGCCGGCCTTCAACGTGAACAACCTCGAACAGGTGCAGGCCATCATGCAGGCCGCCGACGAGGTCAACGCCCCGGTGATCATGCAGGCATCGGCCGGCGCGCGTAAATACGCCGGCGAGCACTTCCTGCGCCACCTGATCGAAGCGGCCGTGGAAGCCTACCCGCACATCCCCGTGGTGATGCACCAGGATCACGGCCAGTCGCCGGCGATCTGCCAGGGCGCCATCGACCTCGGGTTCTCGTCGGTGATGATGGACGGCTCGCTGCGTGAAGACGGCAAGACCCCCGCCGAGTACGAGTACAACGTCGACGTGACCCGCAAGGTGGTGGCGCTGGCCCACGCCGTGGGCGTGACCGTGGAAGGCGAACTGGGCTGCCTGGGCTCGCTGGAAACCGGCGAAGCGGGCGAGGAAGACGGCATCGGCGCCGAAGGCGTGCTCGACCACTCGATGCTGCTGACGGACCCCGAGCAGGCTGCCGACTTCGTCAAGGCGACCCAGCTCGACGCGCTGGCCATCGCCATCGGCACCTCGCACGGCGCCTACAAGTTCACGCGCAAGCCCACGGGCGACATCCTGGCGATCAGCCGCATCAAGGAAATCCACGCGCGCATCCCCAACACCCACCTGGTGATGCACGGTTCGTCGTCGGTACCCCAGGAACTGCTGGAAGAGATCCGCAAGTTCGGCGGCGACATGAAGGAAACCTACGGCGTGCCCGTCGAGGAAATCCAGGAAGCGATCAAGTTCGGCGTGCGCAAGATCAACATCGACACCGACATCCGCCTGGCCATGACCGGCGCAATCCGTCGCTTCTTTGCCGAGAACCCGACCAAGTTCGACCCGCGCGAGTACCTGAAGCCGGCCCGCGAAGCCGCCAAGCTGGTCTGCAAGGACCGCTACGTGGCGTTCGGCTGCGAAGGCCAGGCCAGCAAGATCAAGCCGGTCGGCCTGATCGACATCGCCTCGGCGTACAAGACGGGCAAGCTCGCCCAGGTTGTGCAGTAATCCTGTCGTAACGGCGTCGTCCCCCGCAAACGGGGGCGACGCTTTTTTTGTTTGGCTCTCCCGCCGGCCCAGACCCACCATGTCCCAAGCTCTCTATCAGTCCTCCATCCAGTCCCTGCCGCTGCTCGGCCATGGCAAGGTCCGTGACAACTACGCCGTTGGCGACGACAAGCTGCTGATCGTCACGACCGACCGCCTCTCGGCGTTCGACGTCATCCTGGGCGAGCCGATTCCCGCCAAGGGCCGCGTGCTGAACCAGATGGCCAATTTCTGGTTCCGCAAGCTGGCGCACATCGTGCCGAACCACGAGACCGGCATCAGCGCCGAGAGCGTGGTGGCGCCCGATGAAGTGGCGCAGGTGCAGGGCCGGGCCGTGGTGGTCAAGCGGCTGAAACCGATCCTGGTGGAAGCCGTGGTGCGCGGCTACCTGGCCGGCAGCGGCTGGAAGGACTACCAGGCGACGGGCAAGGTGTGCGGCATCGAGCTGCCGGCCGGCCTGCAGAACGCGCAGAAGCTGCCCGAGCCGATCTTCACGCCGGCCGCCAAGGCCGAGATGGGCGAGCACGACGAGAACATCTCGTTCGCCGAGGTCGAGGAGCGGATCGGACGCGATCTGGCCGCGCAGATGCGCGATATCTCGATCCGCCTGTACAAGGAAGCGGCCGACTTCGCCGCCACGCGCGGCATCATCATCGCCGATACCAAGTTCGAGTTCGGCCTGGACGACAACGGCACGCTGACCCTGATGGACGAGGTGCTGACCGCCGATTCGTCGCGCTTCTGGCCGGCCGATTCGTACCAGGTGGGCACCAACCCGCCGTCGTTCGACAAGCAGTTCGTGCGCGACTGGCTCGAGGCCGTGCGCATCGACGGCAAGCCGTGGCCCAAGACCGCCCCGGCACCGAAGCTGCCCGAGGACGTGGTGCAGAAGACCGCCGACAAGTACCGTGAGGCGCTGACCCGCCTGACCGGCGAAGAACTCGCCTAACCGCATTAGGAAGGACAGATCGTGAGCAACGCAGCAAAGCCGGTGGTCGGCGTGGTGATGGGCAGCAGTTCCGACTGGGACGTGATGCAGCACGCGGTGGCCATGCTCAAGGATTTCGGTGTGGCGTTCGAGGCACAAGTGGTCTCCGCCCACCGCATGGCGGACGACATGTTCCGTTACGCCGAGTCGGCGCGCGGCCGGGGCATCCGGGCGATCATCGCCGGCGCCGGCGGTGCCGCCCACCTGCCGGGCATGATCGCCGCCAAGACCATCGTGCCGGTGTTCGGCGTGCCTGTGCCGTCGAAGTACCTGCGCGGCGAGGACTCGCTGCTCTCCATCGTGCAGATGCCCAAGGGCGTGCCGGTGGCCACCTTCGCCATTGGCGAAGCCGGCGCGGCCAACGCGGCGCTGCACGCCATCGCCACGCTGGCCACCACCGACGACGCGCTGGCCAGCGCGCTCGAGGCGTTCCGCGCGAAGCAGACCGAGGCCGCGCGCGCCATGACGCTGCCGGCCTGAGCCCCAGTCCCTCTCTCTATCTATAAGTAAGCCGCCGGAACCGATCCGCATGCCGACCGATATCCATCCCTACCTGTCCGAAGCCCACACGCCGGAGTCGCGCGCCGAGTTCGGCGTGGACAACCCGACCGCGCCGATCCTGCCCGGCGCCTGGCTCGGCATGCTCGGCGGCGGCCAGCTCGGCCGCATGTTCACCCATGCGGCGCAGTCCATGGGCTACCGCGTCTGCGTGCTGGACCCGGACCAGGACAGCCCGGCCGGTGCCGTGGCGGACCGGCATATCTGCGCGGTCTATACCGACGAAGCGGCGCTGGCCGAGATGGGCCAGCTCTGCGAAGCGGTGAGTACCGAGTTCGAGAACGTGCCGTCGCTGTCGCTGGACCGCCTGGAGCAACTGGGCGCCTTCGTGGCGCCGCGCGGCTACTGCGTGTCGATTGCCCAGAACCGCATCGGCGAGAAGAAGTTCTTTGCCGCCTGCGCCGAGCGCACCGGCGTGCCGCCGGCCCCGCACTGGGTGATCCAGCACGATGCCGATGTCGACCAGATTCCGGACAACGTGCTGCCGGGCATCCTCAAGACCGCGCGCATGGGCTACGACGGCAAGGGCCAGGCCCGCGTGAAGACGCGCGAGGACGTGCGCGCCGCGTGGCGCGCCATGCAGCACGTGCCGTGCGTGCTGGAGCAGATGCTGCCGCTGGCCTACGAGGTGTCCGTGCTGGCCGCCCGCGCCGCCGACGGCAGCACCGCCACCTGGCCGCTGGCCGAGAACGTCCATCGGGACGGCATCCTGTTCTCGACCACCATGCCCTCGTCGAGCGTGTCCGACGACATCGCCAACCGCGCCCGCGCCGCCGCCGCCACCGTGACGACGGAGATGGGCTACGTCGGCGTGCTCTGCATCGAATTCTTCGTGCTGACCGATGGCACGCTGGTCGCCAACGAGATGGCGCCGCGCCCGCACAACTCGGGCCACATCACCATGGACGCCTGCGAGACCAGCCAGTTCGAGCAGCAGGTGCGCGCCATGGCCCGCCTGCCGCTGGGCAGCACGCGCCAGCATTCGGCCGGCAAGATGCTGAATCTGCTGGGCGATGTCTGGTTCGAGTTCGGCCTGGAGCGCACGCCGGCCTGGGACGAGGTCGTCGGCCAGCCGGGCGCCAAGCTGCACCTGTACGGCAAGAACGACGCGCGGCCGTCGCGCAAGATGGGCCATGTGAACTGCGTGGGCGAGCAGGCCGCTGCCGCCGAGGCGGCGTTCAACGCCGCCGCGCAGGCGCTCCATATCCCGGTCTGAGGGTTGCCGATGTCTTCACGCATGCCCACGGCGACCGAACTGGAGGAGGCCGTCCGCCTGCTCGAGGCCGGCCAGCTCGTCGCCTTCCCGACGGAAACCGTCTACGGGCTCGGCGCCGATGCCGAGAACCCCGAAGCCGTGGCGCGCATCTTCGCCGCCAAGGGCCGGCCGTCGAACCATCCGGTCATCGTCCACGTGGTGGATGGCGCCGATGTGGGCTACTGGGCTGCGGAGGTGCCGGAATCGGCACAAAAACTGATCGATGCCTTCTGGCCCGGTCCGCTGACGATCATCCTCAAGCGCGCCGCCCATATTCCGGCGGCGGTGGCGGGCGGGCAGGACAGCCTCGGGCTGCGCTGCCCGTCGCACCCGGTGGCGCAGGCGCTGCTGTCGCGCTTCCGGCGCGGCCGCGGCGGCATTGCGGCGCCGTCGGCCAACAAGTTCGGGCAGGTCAGCCCGACCACAGCCGAGCATGTGCGGGACGAGTTCGCGGGCACGGTCTACGTGCTCGAAGGCGATGGGGTGGATATCGGCATTGAATCGTCGATCGTCGATCTGTCGCGCATCGACGAGGTCGGGCCGGTGCTGCTGCGCCCCGGCGCGATCACGGCGGCGATGATGGCCGACGTGCTCGGCACGATGCCGCTGGCCCCCGACGCCGCCGCGCCGCGCGCCTCGGGCACGCTCAAGGCTCACTACGCACCGCGCACGCCGCTGACGCTGGCTTCGCCGGATCAACTGCCGCGCTACCTGGCGACGCTGCCGGGCGATGGCCGGCTCGCCTGGGTCGGCGCCACGCAGGTCAGCAACGACCCGCGCTGCGTGTTCGTGCCAGCACCCGCCACGCCGGACGCCTATGCCCAGGCGCTCTACGGCCTGCTGCGCAAGCTCGACAAGGAAGGTTTTAGCCGGCTCGTGTTCGAGCCAGTCCCCGACGCCCACGACTGGGACGGGGTACGCGACCGCCTGGGCCGGGCGGCGGCGGCGTTCGAAGCCTGATTGCTGCGGGGCCGCCCTAGCTTCTCAAGCTCGCTCAAGGCGCCCCGCGAAACACCCACTCCATCAACGCATCGTGCGCTGCCTGCGCGCCGGAGGCGTTCGGGTGGTTGATGTACGCCACCACCACGTAGCGGCCGCCGTTCGTCGCATCGACATAGCCGGCCAGCGCCCGCACATCGGCCAGCGTGCCGGTCTTCAGGTAGGCGTTGCCCGCCGCGTGGGCGCGCGTGAGCCGGTTGCGCAGCGTGCCGTCCACGCCGAGGATGGGCAGGGAATCGACCAGCGTATAGCCGACGTCGCTGGCCAGTGCCTGCTGGAGCAGCCGGGCCATGTCATAGGCGCTGATGCGCTCCTCGCGCGACAGTCCCGAGCCGTTGTCGAGCACCAGCCCCGGCATGTCCAGCCCCTGGCGTGTCAGCCAGCGGCGGATCACCTGCGCGGAACGCGCCGTGCTGGCCGGGCCGCTGCGGTCCATCTCCGCGCCAATCGTCAGGAACAGCTGGCGCGCCATCACGTTGTTCGAGAACTTGTTGATGTCGCGCACCACGTCGCCGAGCGGCTGGCCGTAGTGGCGCGACAGCAGGAACGCGCCACGCGGCACCGCGCCGCTGCGCAGCCCCGGCGTGTGGGCGAAGCGGCCACCGGCCGCCTGCCATTCGGCCACGAAGCCGCCCCAGATGAAATCGCTGTGCGACAGCGTGGCGAGGTTGACCACGTGCTCGCCGCAGTCGCCCGAATAGGTGCCTTCGAAGGTGGCCACCACGGTGCCATCCGGCTGCGGGGTGATGTTGGGCGTGGCGCGCGAGCGCCAGTCGCCGCAGCGGCCGTTGGTCAGCGTCAGGCGGTTCTCCACGCGCAACTGCGCCAGCGCGGGCGTGACCGCCACGTCCACGGTGCGGCCGGCGGCGTCCGGGGTGATCGTGAATGACAGGGTCTTGAAGGCGTACAGCAGCGCGTCCGGATTGACGTTGTAGGCGCGCTGGGACTCGCCGTCGATCGTATAAGTGCCTTCGGAGGCATCGGCGAAGAAGCTGCGGTCGAGCACCACGTCGCCGTCGATGGTGGTGGCGCCCGCGTTGCGCGCCGAAGCCACCAGCTTGGCCATCTCCTCGGGCACCAGCTTGGGATCGCCGCGCCCGCGCAGGTAGACGTTGCCCCGGATGGTGCCGTCGGCAGCGGGTTCGCTATCGGCGTAGAGCGAGGTCAGCCAGCGGTAGTCCGGCCCCAGCAGCTGCAGGCCGGCGAAGGTGGTCACCACCTTCATGGTCGAGGCCGGGTTCATCGGCGTCTCGGCGTTCCAGCTCACGCGGGCCTGCGGCGCGCCGACCTTGACCACGTAGAAGCTGGCGGCGGAGAGCGGCACGTTGGCCCGGCGCAGCGCGGCCGTGACCGATGCCGGCAGCCCGGTGCGGGCGGCGGCCAGGTCGACGGCGTCAGCGCTCGCGCGGCGGACCGTGGCGGATTTCGATGCAGTGGCTTTGACGGCCTGCGCCGCCTTGGCGGGTTTGGCCTGGGCTCCGGCGATGCCGGTGGAGAGCAGGGCGACGGCGGCGATGGCGGCCGTCAGCGGGAGACGAAGCAGGGCGGGACGATTTGGCATGGCGAGCATGTTAACGCATGCCCGCCATCGGCTGGATGACGTAAAACAGCCGCTTCACGTGCCAGTTCGCCCGTGAAGTCGGCTTGGCGTCTCAGCGACGCTCGGATCTATCAGGGGCAGTCGGCGGCGCAGTCGCGCGGCGTGGCGTTCGGGATCGGAAAGATCGCATCGTAGGCCCAGTTGTAGATCAGCGCGTAGACCATGTAGAAGCCGGCCACGGCGATGTCCATGATGAAGGCATCGACCAGACTGATGTCGAGATACCACGCCACGGACGGCAGGAAGACCAGCAGCAACCCTCCCTCGAACAGGATGGCGTGAAGCACGCGGATGGCTGGCGTCTTCCGCAGCTGCCCCCGGAAGCGCAGCATCGCCTTGTCGAACATCAGGTTGTAGACGTAGTTCCAGACCGCGGCGATCAGCGACGCCACGGCGCCAATCAGGCCCATCTGGTGCAGGGCGTAGCCGAACACCAAACTGGCCAGCGGCGCGAAGGCCAGCAGGCCGATCAGCTCGAAGCCGACGGTATGGCGGATGCGGTCTCCGGTGGTGCGCATGACAGGAACTCCTTGGGATCGATGGAGGCCATTCTATCGGCAGGACAACTTAGGACAAGTTGGATACCATCGGCAAAACAGATGGATCGCTGCCGGTGAGGCGTCGATTCCGTGTCGATGTGATGAAAGGAGTACCCATGAGCCTGTCCCTGGACCAGCTGCAGGCCTTTGTAGCCGCCGCCGAGAGTGGATCGTTCTCGGGCGCGGCGCGCAAGCTCGGCAAGGCGCAGTCGGTGATCAGCGCGGCGGTGGCCAATCTGGAGATCGACCTCGGCAATGCGCTGTTCGACCGCACCGCGCGCTACCCGGTGCTGACGCCGGCTGGCGAGCGCCTGCTGGTGGAGGCGCGCGTGATCCTGGAGCGCTGCGAGCATTTCCGGGGCGTGGCGATGAGCCTGGGCGAGGGCGTGGAGTCGCGCCTGACGCTGGCCGTGGACGAGCTATACCCCGAGGAAGTGCTTGGCGTGCTGCTGGACGAGTTCTCGCAACGCTTTCCCGCCGTGGAGCTGGAGCTGCTGTTCCCGCTGATGGAGGACGTCAGCCGGCTGGTGATGAGCCAGTGCGCGGACCTCGGCATCATGTGGCGGCAGGAAGTGCTGCCGCCCGAACTGGCCTTCCACGCGCTGGGCTGGGTGCCGATGCCGGTGATCTGCGCGCCCGACCATCCACTGGCCGCCCATGCGCAGGTCGATTTCGAGGAGTTGAAGCGCCATCGCCAGCTGATGGTGGCCACGCGCAGCGACAGCGAGGAGAAGAAGCGGTTGCGCGTGGCGGCCGAGGTCTGGTGGGTGGAGAGCCAGTGGGTGATTGTCGAACTGGTCAAGCGGCGGCTGGGCTGGGCCTTCGTGCCGTGGCACATCGCCGCGAGTTCGCCGGCGGCGGCCACGCTGGTATCGCCCCGGCTGGCCTTCCAGGACCAGGACTGGCCCGTGGCGATGGAGCTGGTCTGGCACAAGCAGCGTCCGCTCGGCAAGGCCGCCACCTGGCTGCGCGAGCGCGTGCGACAGCAGCCCTTGCCGCTCGCGCCGGCGCGGTACCAGCAGCGTTGATTACTGGGGCGCGGGTTGCGGGCTCGGTTGCGCGGCAGGCTGCGGCGCCTGCGCCGTGTCCGTCCCCACCGCGTGCCAGCCGCCGCCCAATGCGGCGATCAGCGTGACGGCCGCCGTGTACTGGCGGCCCGTGATCGACAGCGCCGTGCGTTCGGCCGTGTAGGCGGCGGTTTGCGCGGTCAGCACATCGAGCAGCCCGGCCGTGCCGGCCTTGTAGCGATTGTTGACCAGCGCCAGCGCCTCGCGCGCGGAACGCAGCGCGTCGTTCTGCACGGTGGCTTCCTGCCCCAGCAGCCGCGCGGCGGCGAGGTTGTCTTCCACCTCCTGGAACGCGCCCAGCACGGTCTGGCGATAGTTGGCCACGGTCTGGTCATACGCCGCCACGGCCTGCGCCTTGACCGCGCCGCGCAGGCCACCATCGAACACGGTCCCAGCCAGCCCGGCGCCGACGGACCAGACGCGGTCCGGCAAGGACAGCCAGCGCGCCAGCGTGCCCGCCGTCAGCCCGCCCGTGGCCGACAGCGACAGGGTGGGGTAGTACGCCGCCTGCGCCACGCCGATATCGGCATTGGCCGAGGCCATGCGCCGCTCCGCCGCCGCGATGTCAGGCCGGCGCTCCAGCAGCGTCGATGGCACGGCCACCGGCACGTTGGGGATGGCGTCGTCCACCTCGACCACGGCCATGGTCAGGTCCGCCGGCGGCTTGCCGACCAGCACCGCGATGGCGTGTTCCAGTTGCGCGCGCGTGATCTGGATGTCGATCTGCTGCGCCTGCGCACTCTTCAACTGGGTTTCCGACTGCAACACGTCCGAGCGCTGCGCCGTGCCGGCCTGGTACTGGTTGCGCACCAGCAGCAGCGACTTCTCGTAGTCGGCCACGGTGCGGTCGAGCAGCGCGCGCTGTGAATCGGCAATGCGCAGCAGGAAGTAGCTCTGCGCCAGCGTGGCCTGCGTGGAGAGCAGCGTGGCGGCCAGATCGGCCTGGCTGGCCTGCGCGCCGGCCTGGGCGCTCTCCACCTGACGGCGGATGCGGCCCCAGACGTCGATCTCCCAACTGGCGGATAGCGTGGCGTTCTGGCCGTTGGTGATGCGGCCGCCGGTGCTGCTGGCGCCGCGCGAGAGGCCGGCGGACGCACCGATCACCGGGAAGAAGCCCGCGCGCGCGGCCTGCAGCGAGGCGGTGGCCTGCCGGTACTGCGCCTCGGCCGCCTTGATGTTCTGGTTCGAGATCTGCACCTGCGCCATCAGGTCGTCCAGCGCCGGGTCGCCGAACACGCGCCACCAGTCGGCGCGCGCCGTGGCGTCCTGCGGCTCGGCAGTCTTCCAGTCGCCGGTCCAGGCCGGCATGGCCTCGCTGGCCTCCTTGAATGCCTTGGGGACGGGCGCATCGGGGCGCTGGTAGTCGGGGCCGACGGCGCAGCCGGCCAGGACCATGCAGGCCAGGGCGATGGCGGAGGCGCCGGGCAGCGAAAGAGGGCGGTTCATCTTCATCATGGAGGTCAGGATTCCAGCCGCGGCGCGGCGTCCGGGCGTTGGCCGTGGCGCTGGCGGCGGGCGCGCCATGCCTGCACGCGCAGGCGCCAGCGGTCGAGCGTGAGGTAGACCACGGGCGTGGTGTAGAGCGTCAGCAACTGGCTCACCACAAGGCCGCCGACAATCGAGATGCCGAGCGGCGCGCGCAGCTCGGCGCCGTCGCCCCGGCCGATGGCTAGCGGCACCGCGCCCAGCAGGGCGGCCATGGTCGTCATCAGGATCGGCCGGAAGCGCAGCAGGCAGGCGCGATAGATCGCCTCGCGCGGGCTCATGCCCTCATTGCGCTCGGCGTCGATGGCGAAGTCGATCATCATGATCGCGTTCTTCTTGACGATGCCGATCAGCAGGATCACGCCGATCAGCGCGATGATGCTGAACTCCGTCTTGAACAGCAGCAGCGCCAGCAGCGCGCCCACCCCGGCCGAGGGCAGCGTGGACAGGATGGTCAGCGGGTGCACGTAGCTCTCGTACAGGATGCCGAGCACGATGTAGATGGTGATCAGCGCGGCCAGGATCAGGTAGGGCTGGCTCTTGAGCGAGTCCTGGAACGCCTTGGCACCACCCTGGAAGTTGGCCTGGAGCGTCTCCGGGGCGCCGATCTTGGCCAGCGCCTGGCGGATGGCGTCGGTGGCCTCCGACAGCGAGAACCCTTCGGCCAGGTTGAACGAGATCGTGGAGGCGGCGAACTGGCCCTGGTGGTTCACGCCGAGCGGCGTGCTGGTCGGCGTGACGCGCGCGAAGGCCGAGAGCGGCACCCGCCGGCCGTTACCGGTGACCACGTAGATGTCCTGCAGCGCATGCGGCCCCTGCAGGTACTCCGGGCTCAGCTCCATCACCACGCGGTACTGGTTCAGCGGGTGGTAGATCGTCGAGACCAGCCGCTGGCCGAAGGCGTCGTTGAGCACCGCATCCACCTGCTGGGCGGTGACGCCGAGCTTGGAGGCGGTGTCCCGGTCGATGATCACCGAGGTCTGCAGGCCCTTGTCGTTGGTATCGGTATCCACATCCTCGATCCCCTTGATGTTCGAGATCGCCGCGCGCACCTTGGGCTCCCAGGTGCGCAGCGTCTCCAGGTCGTCGGACTGGAGCGTGAACTGGTACTGCGAACTGCTCTGGCGCCCACCCACGCGGATGTCCTGCACCGATTGCAGGTAGAGGTTGGCGCCGGGCTCCTTGGCCAGCTTCAGGCGCAGCCGGGCGATGATGGCGTCGGCAGACTCCTTGCGCTCGTTCAGCGGCTTCAGCGTCACGAACATCTGCCCCGTATTGCGCTGCGAGCCGCCGGTGAAGCCGGTGACGTTGACCACGGCCGGATCGGACTGGACGATCTTGATGAAGTTGTCGAGCTTGCCGCGCATGGCCTGGAACGAGGTGGCCTGGTCCGCGCGGATGAAGCCGATCAGCCGGCCGGTGTCCTGCTGCGGGAAGAAGCCCTTCGGTACGACCACGTAGAGCCAGACGTTCAGCGCCATGGTGGCCAGCAGGATCACCCAGACCAGCCTGGCGTGCCGCAGCGCGAAGTCCAGCGAACGCGCGTAGCGGTCGTGCATCCAGTTGAACACGCGCTCGCTGGCCTGGTAGAAGCGGCCCTGGCTGGCCTTGTGCTCGTCCACGGGGCGCAGCAGCCGCGCACACATCATCGGCGTGGTGGTCAGCGACACCACCAGCGAGACCAGGATGGCCACCGACAGCGTGATGGCGAACTCCTGGAACAGCCGGCCCACGATCCCGCCCATCATCAGCAGCGGGATGAACACGGCGATCAGCGACAGGCTCATCGACAACACCGTGAAGCCCACCTCGCGCGCCCCGCGCAGGGCGGCAGCGCGCGGCTTCATGCCATTCTCGATATGGCGCGAGATGTTCTCCAGCACCACGATGGCGTCATCGACCACGAAGCCGGTGGCAATCGTCAGCGCCATCAGCGACAGGTTGTTGAGCGAGAACCCGCAGAGGTACATCACCGCGAACGTGCCGACCAGCGACACCGGCACGGCCACGCTCGGGATCAGCGTGGCGCGCACGTTGCGCAGGAACAGGAACACCACCATGATCACCAGCGCCACCGAGATCATCAGCGTGTGCTCCACCTCGCGCAGGGAGGCGCGGATGGTGGGCGTGCGGTCCATCATCACGTCCATCGAGATGCTGGCCGGGATCATCTTGCGCAGCTGCGGCAGCATCTCGTTGACGCGGTCCACGGTCTCGATGATGTTGGCGCCGGGCGAGCGGTTCAGCACCAGCAGCACCGACGGCTTGCCGTTGGCCGAGCCGGCATTGCGGATGTCCTGCACCGAATCCACCACGCTGGCCACGTCCTGGAGCCGGATCGGCACCGCGAAGGCGTTGGGGCCGGCGGCGGCGCTGTTGCCGCCCGTGGCGCCCGAGCTGACGGTGGTGGTGCCGCTGCTGGTGGTGATGGTGGTAGTGGTGATCCCGTTGACGGTCTTGGTGCTCACCCCGCCGCCGGCCGTGGCGTTGGCCGTGCTGGCAATCAGCGCGCCGGCCGAGGCGGACGAATACGTGCCCGGCGTGGCGTAGCGCACGATCAGCGGCATGTAGTCCTTGGCCGTCATTGCCTGGTCGTTGGCGTAGACCTGCCAGTTGTTGACGTTGTTCTCGAGCACGCCGAGCGGGCGGTTGGCGTTGGTGGCCGAGATCGTGTTGCGCACGTCCTCGAGCGAGATGCCGTACTTGTTCAGCGCCGTGGGGTTCAGCTCCACCCGCACCGCCGGCAGCGAGGCGCCGCCAATCGTCACCTGGCCAACGCCCTCCACCTGCGACAGCTTCTGGGAGAGGATGGTCGAGGCGGCGTCGTAGAGCTGGCCGCGCGTCATGGTGGGCGAAGTCAGCCCGATGATCATGATCGGCGCGTCGGCCGGGTTGACCTTGCGATAGGTCGGATTGTTCGGCAGGCTGGTCGGCAGCGTCCCGCGTGAGGCGTTGATGGCCGCCTGCACGTCCCGCGCGGCGCCGTCGATGTCACGCGAGAGGTCGAACTGCAGCGTCACCCGCGTGGAGCCCAGCGAGCTGCTGGAGGTGATCTCGGTCACCCCGGCGATGGTGCCCAGCGCGCGCTCCAGCGGCGTGGCCACGGTGGCCGCCATGGTCTCGGGGCTGGCGCCGGGCAGCGACGCCGAGACCGAGATGGTCGGGAAGTCCACCTGCGGCAGCGGCGAGACCGGCAGCAGCCGGAACGCCGCGAGGCCCGCCAGCAGGATGCCGATGGTCAGCAGCGCGGTGGCAACCGGGCGTTGGATGAAGGCGGCCGACAGGTTCATCAGGCGTGCGGCTCCTGCGGGTTCGCGTTCGGATTCGGGTTCGGGCGGGGACGATGGGCGTCCTTGTTGTCGCCACCGTCGCCACCGTCGTCGGGATCGCCGAAGCGGCGTTTGCGCCACCCCTTGAGCCGCATCGCCACGCTGTCGAATGCCAGGTAGATCACCGGCGTGGTGAACAGCGTCAGCACCTGGCTGACCAGCAGGCCGCCGACCATCGTCACGCCCAGCGGCCGGCGCAGCTCGGAGCCGATGCCCGTGCCCAGCATCATCGGCAGGGCGGCCAGCAGGGCGGCCATGGTCGTCATCAGGATCGGGCGGAAGCGCAGCAGGCAGGCCTGGAAGATGGCGTCGCGCGGCGTCATGCCGCCCTCACGCTCGGCCTCGAGCGCGAAGTCGATCATCATGATGGCGTTCTTCTTGACGATGCCGATCAGCAGGATGATGCCGATGATCGCGATGATGCCGATGTCCTGCCCCGAGACCAGCAGCGCCAGCAGCGCCCCCACGCCGGCCGAGGGCAGCGTGGACAGGATGGTCACCGGGTGGATCGTGCTCTCGTAGAGCACGCCCAGCACGATGTACATCGTGATCACGGCGGCCAGGATCAGCCACAGCGTGTTGGAGAGCGAGGCGCGGAAGGCCAGCGCGGCGCCCTGGAACTCGGTGACCATCGAGATCGGCAGGTTCAGCTCCTTCTCGATCTGCGTGATCTTGTCCACGGCGGCGCCCAGGGACTCGCCCGGGGCCAGGTTGAACGAGACCGTCGCGGCCGGGAACTGGCCCTGATGGTTGATCACCAACTGGCCGGTGCGCTCGCTGATGCGGGCGATGGCGCCCAGCGGCACCTGCCCGCCCGACGACGACGGCAGGCGCAGCTCGGCCAGCGACTGCGGGCTGGTGCGGAACTGCGGCATGGTCTCCAGCACCACGCGGTACTGGCTGGACTGCGTGAAGATGGTCGACACCAGCCGCTGGCCGAAGGCGCTGTAGAGTGCGCTGTCGATCACGGCCGTGGTGATGCCGAACCGCGCGGCGGCGTCCCGGTCGATGTCCACATAGGCGCGCAGGCCGTTGTTCTGCTGGTCGCTCGCCACGTCGCGCAGCTCAGGTTCCTGGCGCAGGCGCTCCACCAGCTTGGGCACCCATTCGGCCAGCGTGGCCGGGTCCGGGTCTTCCACGGTGAACTGGTACTGCGTGCGCGAGACGCGATCCTCGATGGTCAGGTCCTGCACCGGCTGGGTGTAGAGCGAGACGCCGCCCAGCTGCTGCACGGCGTCCTGGAGCCGCTGGGTCACCACCGCCATGCTGTCCCGGTCGGCCTTGGGCTTGAGGTTGATCAGCATGCGCCCGGCGTTGAGCGTGGTGTTGGTGCCATCCACGCCGATGAACGACGAGACGCTGGCCACCGCCGGGTCCTGCAGGATCACCTTCTGCACGGCCTCCTGCTTGCGGCCCATCGCCGCGAACGAGGTGGTCTGCGAGGCCTCGGTGATGGCCTGGATCACGCCGGTGTCCTGCACCGGGAAGAAGCCCTTCGGCACCAGCATATAGAGCAGGCCGGTCAGCACCAGCGTGCCCACGGCCACCACCAGCGTGGCGGTCTGGCGGTCCAGCACCCACTCAAGCGCCTGGCCGTAGCGGTGGATCACGTTGTCGAAGAAGCGGCCCGTGGCACGATGGAAGCGCGGCAGTTCCTCCTCGGGCACGTGGCGCAGCAGGCGCGCGCACATCATCGGCGTCAGCGTCAGCGACACCACGGCCGAGATCAGGATCGACACCGCAAGCGTGATGGCGAACTCGCGGAACAGCCGGCCGACCACATCGCCCATGAACAGCAGCGGGATCAGCACGGCCACCAGCGAGAAGGTCAGCGAGATGATGGTGAAGCCGATCTGCTTGGAGCCCTTGAGCGCCGCCGCCATCGGGGAATCGCCTTCCTCGATGTAGCGCATGATGTTCTCGATCATCACGATGGCGTCATCCACCACGAAGCCGGTGGCGATGGTCAGCGCCATCAGCGTCAGGTTGTTGATCGAGAAGCCGGCCATGTACATCACGCCGAAGGTGCCGACCAGCGAGAGCGGCACCGCCACGCCCGGGATGATGGTGGCCGGGATGTTGCGCAGGAAGACGAAGATCACCATCACCACCAGCGCGATGGCCAGCAGCAGCTCGAACTGCACATCCTTGACCGAGGCGCGGATGGTGGTGGTGCGGTCGGTCAGCAGCTGCACGTGCACCGAGGCCGGCAGCGCCGCCTGCAGCTGCGGCAGCAGCGTCTTGATGCGGTCCACCACCTCGATCACGTTGGCGCCGGGCTGGCGCTGGATGTTCAGCACGATGGCCGGGCGGCTGTTGGCCCAGGCGGCCAGCCGGCTGTTCTCGGGGCCGTCGACGATGTCGGCCACGTCGGTGATGCGGATCGGCGCGCCGTTCTGGTAGCCGATGATGATCTGGCGGTATTCGTCGGCGGAGCGGAGCTGGTCGTTGGCGTCGATGGTGGAGGCGCGCGCGGGGCCGTCGAAGCTGCCCTTGGCGCCGTTCACGTTGGCGCTGCCGATGGCGGTGCGCAGGTCGTCGATCGACATGCCCAGCGCGGCCAGCGCGGTGGGATTGGCCTGGATGCGCACGGCGGGGCGCTGCCCGCCGCTGATGGTGACCAGCCCCACGCCCTGGATCTGCGAAATCTTGGCGCCCACGCGGGTGTCCACCATGTCCTGCAGCTTGGGCAGGGGCAGGGTGTCCGAGGTCATCGCCAGCGTCATGATCGGCGCATCGGCCGGATTGACCTTGCTGTAGACCGGCGGCATGGGCAGGTCCGAGGGCAGCAGGTTGCCGCCCGCGTTGATGGCGGCCTGCACCTGCTGCTCGGCCACGTCCAGCGACAGCGACAGCTCGAACTGCAGCGTGATGACCGACGCGCCGCCAGAGGACGACGACGACATCTGCTTGAGCCCCGGCATCTGGCCGAACTGGCGCTCCAGCGGCGCCGTGACCGAGGAGGTCATGACGTCCGGGCTGGCGCCGGGGTAGAGCGTGGTGACCTGGATGGTCGGGTAATCCACCTCCGGCAGCGCGGACAGCGGCAGCAGCCGGTACGCCACCAGCCCGGACAGCAGGATGGCCAGCATCAGCAGTGCCGTGGCCACCGGCCGTTCGATAAAGATGCGTGAGGGATTCATGCCGTCTCGGGTGCGTCGCCGTGCTTACTGCTGCGGCCGTTGGCCGACGGTGCCGGTGGGGTTGGCCGGCGTGTTGGTGGTCGGGTTCGGGTTGGTGTCGCCGTCACGGGGGCGCCGGCGCTCGGCTGCGGCGCCGGAGGCGCCCATCGCCCCAACCGCTCCGGAGGCATCGCTGGCCCCGGCGTGCGGGCCGCTGGCCCCGCCATGGCGCCGGCCACGCCCGCGGGGCGCACTGGCCGGCGTGGTGGCGGCGGCACGCGCGGCCGGGTCCACGGCTTCCACGATCATGCCTTCCTTGAGGCGGTCGGCGCCGTCCACGACCACGCGCTGGCCCGGCTCCAATCCTTTCATGACGGCAGTCTGGGCGCCATCGGTCGGCCCCAGCGTGACCACCTGCACCTTCACCTGGTTGTCATCGCCCACCACGTAGACGAAGGTGCCCTGCTGGCCGCGCTGGATGGCGGCCACCGGGATCACGGTGGCGTCCACCAGCGTGTCCACGCGCGTGCGCACGTTCACGAACTGGTTCGGGAACAGCATGCCGTCCGTGTTCGGGAAGATGGCCTTGAGCTTGACGGTGCCCGTGGTGGTGTCGATCTGGTTGTCGGTGGTCAGCAGCGTGCCTTCGCCAAGCTGGTTGCGCACCTGGCGGTCCCACGCCTGCACCGGCAGCTTCTCGCCGGCGTTGAGCTTCTTCAGCACGGCCGGCAGGTTGTCTTCGGGAATGGTGTAGAGCACGGCAATCGGCTGGATCTGGGTGATCAGCGCGATGCCGTTGGTGTCGCTGGTGCCGACGATGTTGCCCGGGTCCACCTGCCGCAGGCCGATGCGGCCCGAGTTGGGCGCCACGATCCTGGTATAGCCGAGCTGGATGCGGGCGTTATCCACATTGCCCTGGTCGGTCTTCACGGTGCCCTCGTACTGGCGCACCAGCGCGTCCTGGGTATCCACCTGCTGCTTGGAGATGGAGTCCTGCGCCAGCAGCGTCTTGTAGCGCTGCTGGTCCAGCCGGGCGTTCTGGAGCAGCGCCTGGTCCCGCGCGAGCTGGCCCACGGCCTGGTCGAGCGTGGCCTGGAACGGGCGCGGGTCGATCTCCGCCAGCACGTCGCCGGCCTTGACCATCTGGCCTTCCTTGAACAGCACCTTCAGCAGCGGGCCCGAGACCTGGGCGCGCACGGTGACATTGGTCACCGGCGTCACGTTGCCCAGGCCGTTGAGCACCACGTCCATGTCACGCCGGGCCACCGTGTTGACCACCACGGGCGAACGCGGTTGCGCGCCCGGGCCGCCCGGGCCCCCTGGGCCGCTGGCACCCATGCGGCGACCCGCGCCGGGGCCGCTGGCGCCGCCGGTGGCCGCGCCGGCCTCCTGCGCGGCCTGCCGGTGGCTGTGCCAGTACCAGCCGACGCCGGCCAGCACGACGATGACGGCCACGGCGATCCAGGTGCGGCGGCGGGCCGGGCCGGGGCGGCGCGGCGGGGAGGGCGGAAGAGATTGACCTTGTTCGGGGCTGGACATAGACCGGGAATCCTGGGGACGGCACGACGAAGGGCGTACCAACGGGCTTGCTCGGCATATCGGGGCAAATGACCCCATATGGCGGCGAAGTTGCAGCAGTATGCCGCAGGCGGGCACGGCTGCGGTGCCATGGCCTGAAGGATAATGTGCCGCCGCCATCCCACCTGTTTCGTGGCGTCCCGCTTTTATTACATCGGATTACGATGGCGCCGGGTGTAACCTCCGGAAACAAAACGGTCGGGGTAAATCGCCATCTGGCGCTGCCGGCCTGACTATCATGTGGCTATGCGAACGAACCAGCCTACCCAGATCCTCGTCGTCGACGACGATCCCGAACTGCGCGACCTCCTGCGCGAGTACCTGACCAGCCAGGGTTATGCCGTCTCGGTCCTGCACGATGGCGATGGCCTCCAG
The DNA here is from genome assembly GCF_056399925.1 of Cupriavidus sp. 01L43. Lineage (NCBI taxonomy): Bacteria > Pseudomonadati > Pseudomonadota > Betaproteobacteria > Burkholderiales > Burkholderiaceae > Cupriavidus > Cupriavidus sp. 01L43. The sequence continues at coordinate 57,626 of NZ_JBFTSH010000008.1, read as the reverse complement.
GCCCGCCTCGAGCGCGAGCGGCCGGCGCTGATCGTGCTCGACCTGATGATGCCGAAGGTGGACGGCCTGACCGCGCTGCGCAACCTGCGCGCCAAGAACGACGACATCCCGGTGATCCTGCTCACGGCGCGCAGCGACGAGATCGACCGCATCGTCGGGCTGGAGATCGGCGCCGACGACTACCTCGGCAAGCCGTTCTCGCCGCGCGAACTGCTGGCGCGCATCAACGCGGTGCTGCGGCGCAAGCTGGCGCGCCCGGCCGCCGCGCCCGAGGACCGCGAATCGGTGGCGTTCGGCCCGTTCCGCGTCAATTTCCGGCTGCGCACGCTGTTGCGCAACGACCAGTCGGTGCAGATCAGCGATACCGAGTTCGCGCTGCTCAAGCTGCTGCTGTCGCACCCGCTGGAAGTGCTCTCGCGCGAACGCATCGTCGAGCTGATGTATGGCAGTGCCAGCGGCATCAGCGACCGCGGCATCGACGTGCAGATCTGGCGCCTGCGCCGCCTGCTCGACGAAGACGCGCAGCGTCCGCGCTATATCCAGACCGTACGGGGCCGGGGCTACACCTTCGTGCCTGACGAAGCCGAGGACAGCATTCCGCAATGAAGCTGAGGATCGACACCCTGTTCGGCCGCATGGCGCTGCTGATTGCGGCCGTGCTGTTCATCAGCCATTTCTCGTGGCTGGCCATCCTGCGCATGGACCGCCGGCAGCAGCAGATCGACTATTCGGTGGAGCAGATGATGTTCCAGCTGAAGAGTATCGAGCGCGCGCTGGACGCGAAGCCGCCGGTGGCGCTGCCGAGCCTGGTCGAGGTGGCCGACACCGCCGAGGCCGACGAGCATTCGGCCGATCCGGCGCCCGGCCGGCCGCGCCGGCTGGTGGAGCAGTTCGTGCGCCAGCTGCCCGCCGGCACGCAGATCCGCCTGGAGGACGAGACCACGCCGCGCCTCTGGATCAAGCTGCCGACGCGCGCGCAGTGGATCGCCATGCCGATTCTGTTCGTGCACAATCCGCCGCCCGACAACCGCATGGTGCCCGGCGTGGTGCTGGTGGTGGGGGTGGCGATCATCTTCGCGCTGCTGATTGCGTGGCAGATCCAGCGCCCGGTGCGGGACATGGCCGAGGCCGCCGAGCAGCTTTCCCGCCAGCATGCGGTCAAGCCGCTGCGCGAGCGCGGGCCACATGAGCTGCGCCAGTTGATCGTGCGTTTCAATCGGATGGTGGCGGACCTCGCGCGCATCGACCAGGAGCGCAATACGATGCTGGCCGGCATCGCCCACGACCTGAAGACGCCGCTGGCGCGGCTGCGGCTGCGTGCCGAGATGCTGTCCGACCCCAAGGCGGCGGCCGGCGTCACCCGCGACGTGGATTCCATGGCGGCGATCGTCGAACAGTTCCTGAGCTTCGCCCAGAGCAGCGAGCCGACCGCCCGCCCGGTGCCGGTGGACAAGCGCATCGGCGAACTGGCGCTGTCGTTGCAGGAGCAGGACCGCACCGTGGTGCTGGAACTGGCCGCTGGCGAGGGCTTCCGGATGATCGCCACCCAGCTCGATCGCATCATCGGCAATCTTGTCGACAACGCCTATGCCTACGGCGCGCCGCCCGTCTGCGTGGCGACGGCACGGGGGCCGGACGGCTGGCGGCTGACGGTGGAAGATCAGGGACCCGGGATTCCGGAAGAGGCGATGGAGCGCGTGACGCTGCCATTCGTGCGGCTGGACCCGGCGCGTGGCGGCAATGCCCACTCGGGACTCGGCCTGGCCATCGTGGACCGCCTGGTGCGGCAGGGCGGCGGGCGGCTGATGCTGCTCAACCGGCCCGACGGCGGCCTGCGGGTGGAGATGGTGTTCCCGTTCGCGGCGCTGGCGCAGGCCGCGTAACGGTCAGTAACGGACAGTAGCGGTCAGGCTGGCGAGGTGCCCTCAGCCAGCCTTCTTCTTCTCGCCGATCCGGCTTTCCTTGCCGGCCAGCAGCTTGGCGATGTTCTGGCGGTGGCGCACCACCAGCAGCACGCCGATCACGAAGACCGCGCCGGTGATGATATCCACGCCGAACATCAGCACATAGAAGAACGGCGCGAAGATGGCCGCCACCAGCGCGGCCAGCGACGAATAGCGGAAGAAGAACGCGATGATCAGCCAGGTGGCCAGCGTGCCGGCGCCCAGCAGCGGATGGATCGCGAACAGGATGCCGGCGGCCGTGGCCACGCCCTTGCCACCCGCGAAGCGGTGGAACACCGGGAACAGGTGGCCCAGGAACACGCCCAGCGCCGCGAGCGCCACGCCCGAATCCTCCAGCCCGTAGCCCGGGCCGAAGTGCCGGGCCAGCCAGACCGCGAACCAGCCCTTCAGGCCGTCCCCAATCAGCGTCAGGATGGCCGCCTTCTTGTTGCCCGTGCGCAGCACGTTGGTGGCGCCGGGGTTGCCCGAGCCATAGCTGTGCGGGTCCGGCAGGCCCATGAGCTTGCTGACCACGACGGCAAAGGACACCGACCCGATCAGGTAGGCGACGACGGCGAATAGCAGGTTGACCATTGCAGGGGAATCTTTTTGGGGGTTTCAGGCTGGCGCGATTGTAGCGCGCCCGTCCGTGTCAGTCAGGCTCGGGTCAGCCCCGATTCCATCCGATTTCAGTCCGGCAGGGCGCACTCGACCGGCTTGGCCTCCAGCAGCCGCGTCAGCACCTCCGGCGCGATGCTGACCAGATAGCCGCGCCGCCCGCCGTTGATATAGATCCGCTCCAGCGCCAGCACGCCGGCCTCCACATAGACCGGCATCCGCTTCTTCGTGCCGAACGGCGACGTCCCGCCGACCATGAAGCCGCTGTGGCGCTGCGCTACCTCGGGCTTGCACGGCTGCACGCTCTTGCAGCCAATCTGCCGCGCCAGGTTCTTGGTCGAGACCGAGCAATCGCCATGCATCAGCACGATCAGCGGCTGCGCGCGCTCGTCCTCCATGACCAGGGTCTTGACCACGTCGTGCTCGGGCACGCCCAGCTGGCGGGCAGACTCGCCGGTGCCGCCGTGGTCGACATATTCATAGGGATGCTCGCCGAAATCCACGCCATGCCGGCGCAGCATCTGCGTGGCGGGGGTCTCGGAGATGTGTTTCGCTTTGCTCATGAGGCGCGGCGCGGCAGGGGGTTAGCCGCGCGGATGGTGGTGGAGATGCAACTCGCGCAGGCGCTCGCGCGCCACGTGCGTGTAGATCTGCGTGGTGGAGATATCGGCATGGCCCAGCAGCAGCTGCACCACGCGCAGGTCGGCGCCATGGTTCAGCAGGTGCGTGGCGAACGCGTGCCGCAGCGTATGTGGCGAAAGCGGCGCATGGATGCCGCCTTCGCGCGCGTGCTTCTTGATCAGGTGCCAGAAGGTCTGGCGCGTCATGCCCTCACCGCGCTGCGTGACGAACAGCGCGTCGCAGGGGCGCCCGGCCAGCAGCGCGGGGCGCGACTCGGCCAGGTAGCGGCGCAGCCAGTCGCCGGCCTGCGCGCCGAACGGCACCAGCCGCTCCTTGTTGCCCTTGCCGCCCACGATGCGCGCCACGCCCTCGTTCAGGCCGATTTCCACGGTCTTCATGTTGGTCAGCTCGGACACGCGCAGCCCGCTCGCGTACATCAGCTCGAGCATGGTGCGGTCGCGCAGCCCCAGCGGGGTGTCGGTATCGGGGGTTTCGAGCAGGGCCTCGACCTGGGCTTCGGAGAGCGTCTTCGGGAAGCGCGGCGGCTGTTTGGCGGGCCGCAGCAGCAGGCACGGATCGGCCTGGATCATGTGCTCGCGCAGCGCCCACTGGTAGAAGCGGCGGAACACCGTGAGCCGCCGGTTGGCCGACGAGGCCCGTGTCTCCAGGTGGCGCGCGGCGAAGTAGGCGGACAGCAGGGTGTCGTCCACGCCCAGCAGCTTGCCGTGGGCGGCGCCGTGGAGCCAGCGCGCCAGCAGGGCCAGGTCGCGGCGATAGGCGTCGATGGTGTTGCGCGACAGGCCGTCTTCGAGCCACAGCGCGTCGCAGAATCGATCGACCAGCGCGAGATCGGCGCTGGGATCGGTGCCGGCCGGGGCCTCGGCGTGCACAACCTCGCTCATAGCAGCATCGCGCCCTCGTGGCGCAGCAGCCAGCGTTTCACGCCGAGGTGGAAGCCTTCCTCGCCATGATGGGCGAAGCCCCCCAGCCCGTTGGCGGCCACCACGCGATGGCAGGGAATGACCACCGGGAACCAGTTCTGCCCGCACGCCTGCCCCACGGCACGCGGCATGCTTTGCAGGCGCTTGGCGATGGTGCCGTAGGTGGTCAGGCCGCCACGCGGCACGGCCGAGATGGCGTCCCAGACCTTGCGCTGGAACGCGGTGCCGCGATGGGCCAGCGGCAGGTCGAACACGGTGTCGGGGTCGGCGTAGTAGGCGTCCAGCTGCGCGGCCACGCGGCGCGCGAGGGCGCTGGCCGGGGCAATCAGCTCGAAGCTGTCGGGCAGGTAGACGATTTCGTGGACGTGCTCGCCATCGGCACGCACGCCGATCTTGCCGAAAGGCGCGGGCAGGACGGCATCGAAGCGGTGGGACATGGCTGGCGGACGGCTGGGGTGATGACCCCGGATTTTATGCCGATTCGCGCCGGTGCTGCGGTTTGCGCCTCTCTCCCTCTGGGAGAGAGGCCGGGAGAGAGGGCAGGCGCTGGCCGGAGCCTGCATGCTGGAACACACCGAAGGCTCCGCTTGATGTGGCCGCATGCTAGACCACCCCTCTCCCCGACCCTCTCCCACTGAGGGGAGAGGGAGCAAAACTCGTGGTCCTGAAGGGCCACTTGGGCGTACTTACTGCTCCAGCTTGATGTTCTGCACCTTCACAAGCGTCTTCATCTTGTCGAATTCCTTCTTGATCTCGGCGGCGTGCTGGGCCGGGGTGTTGCCCGACGGCTCGGCGCCAGCCGTGCGCAGGCGCTGGACGAAGTCCTTGTCCTGCAGCGCCTTGACGGCCGCCGCGTTCAGCTTGGCGATTACGTCGTCCGGCGTGCCGGCGGGGGCCACCAGGCCGTACCAGGCCGGGTCATTCGGCTCCTTCAGGCCCATTTCGCCGAAGGTCGGCACGTTGGGCAGGCCGTCCACGCGCTTGTCCCACGCCACCACCAGCGCGCGCAGCTTGCCGGCCTTGATGTAGGGCATCGACGACGGCAGGTTGTCCACCATGATCGGCACCTGGCCGGCCAGCACGTCGTTCAGCGCCGGGCCTGCGCCACGGTACGGAATGTGCACCATGAACGTCTTGGTCGAGACCTTGAACTGCTCGCCCAGCATGTGGCCGAAGCCGCAGGTGCCCGATGACGCGTACGAGTACTTGCCCGGATTGGCCTTCAGCACGGCCAGGAACTCCTTGTAGTCCTTGGCCGGGAAGTTCGGATTCACGGCGATCACGTTGGCCACGTTGGCCACGTTCGTGATGGGCTTGAAGTCCTTGATCGGGTCGTACGACAGCTTCGGGTTGCAGGCCGGGTTCACGGCCATGGTCGAAACCGTGGAGATGCCGATGGTGTAGCCATCCGGCGGGGCCTTGGCGATGGCGTCGGCGCCAATCGAACCGCCCCCGCCAGCGCGGTTTTCCACCACCACGGGCTGGCCGAGGATGCGGCTCATCTGGTCGGCCACGCCACGGCCCACGATGTCGGTGGTGCCACCCGGCGCGAACGGAATGATCAGGCGGATCGGCTTGGTCGGAAAGCTTTGCGCGTGCGCCACGGAAGCCACCGAGGCGATGGCGGCAACGGCCAGGGTCAGTGCGGTTTTACGAGCGTGCATGAGAAGAGAGTCTCCCGTTCTGAAAGCCGGACGGATCGCGCCCGGGGAGGTCATAAAACGCCGGCGAGCGTTGCGCCGGCGGCGTTGCGGATTCAGCCGCCCAGCAGGCCGCGCTTGAGTTCGCGGTCCACCGGATGTTCGCCCAGGAAGATGCGCAGCACCGCCTGGTAGAAGTCCTCGCCCGGAATCGGCCGCCCGCGCGGGATGCCGTTGACGGCCACCACGGTGCCGCTTTCGGGCGCGTAGTCGAAGTTGATGACATCGCCCCGGCGCGCCGTGCCGACCAGGTTCATGGTCTGCTCGAGCTGGGTGAGGCGGTCGGCCAGCAGCTTTAGCTGCGGCTCGGAGTGGTTCTCGCGCAGGCCCGTGTTCAGCGCCTTGACGAAGGCATCGGACTCCACCTCGCGCAGCGGGCGGATCTGCAGCCGCTTGGGCCCGTGCGTGCCCAGCGCCACGGTGGCGTTGCGCGAACGCTCGGGCAGGTAGAGCCCGGCCGCGTAGCCCTTGATGACGAACACCGCGCGCAGCCCGGCGCCATTCAGTTGCAGCTCCTTGCCGCCGACGCGCGTGGCGTCGTCGAAGCGCACCCCCTCGATCTCCATCGCCATGGCATGCGTGGAGATGGCCGACAGCGGCGACAGCAGGCCCACGGCCACGGCGAGCGCGGCGGCGTGTCTGCGGAGAGCGGTGGATCGGCGGGCGGGGACCTTCATGGGTGCGGCGGGCAAGACGAAATTTGGCATGCCATGTTGCCGGAGTTCTGGAACAATACCCATCCGTATCTGCCCTAGTCTGCACATTTGGCCGTGCCTGCCGAGGGGGTTCCCCGCCCGCGTTCCCGGCTGCCGCATGCGTCACAAGGGTGGTCTGTCGTGCATAAAAACTAAAGAGACATGTCTTCAGCATTGCTGCTGGTGCCGGACTTCAGCCTGATCCTGATCGGCTGGCTGCTGGTCCGCTACACGCCGTTCGACCGCGTGTTCTGGTCCGGCGTGGAACGCCTGGTTTACTTCGTCCTGTTCCCGGCGTTGCTGTTGCAATCCACCAACAGTGCCAGGTTCGATTTCTCCTCCACCTCGGCCATGCTGGGGCTGGCGCTGGCCACCACGCTCTTGGGCGTGGTCACGGGCTGCCTCGTCAAATTCGTGCTGCGGCCGGCCCCGCTCGACTTCGCCTCGGGGCTCCAGACCGCCTTCCGCTTCAATTCCTATATCGGGCTGGCCCTGGCGTCGCGGCTGGGCGGCAGCGAGGGGCTCGCGCTGATGGCGCTGGTCGTGGGCGTGACCGTGCCGCTGTGCAACGTGGTGGCGGTGTGGGCGCTGGCGCGGCATGGGGAGTCCCGGCTGCTGCGCGAGCTGGCGCGCAATCCGCTGATCCTGGCCACGGCGGGCGGGCTGATTACCAACCTGCTTGGCCTGCATCCGCCCGAAGTGGTGGCGATGACGCTCAACCGGATCGGCTCGGCCTCCACGGCGCTGGGCTTGATGACCGTGGGCGCCGGGCTCCAGATGCGCGGCGCCACGGGCGCGATCGGGCCCGTGGCGTGGTGGTGCGGCGTGAAGCTGCTGGCGATGCCGGCCTTCGCGTGGCTGGCTGGCCGCTACCTGCCGCTGACGGCGCTCCAGTACCAGATCGTGGTGCTGTTCGCCTCGCTGCCCACGGCGCCGAGCGCGTACATCCTCGCGGTGCGCATGGGCGGCAATGGGCCGATGGTGGCGGCGACGATCTCGCTGATGACCATCGCCGCCATCGTCACCACGCCGTTCTGGCTGGCGCTGGTCAGCTAGGGGGCGGGGGCGGCCGGGGAGGGGTCCTGGGCCAGTGCCCAGTCGATATGCTCGCGCACAAGCGGCGTGGCGGCGTCCTGCCGGGCCCGCAGCGCGGCGCGGATGCGCCCGGCCAGCGCCGGATCGGTACCGGCCGCCGCGCGCAGGCTGTTGCCCAGCCCCACGGCGAGGTTGCGCAGCCAGCGTTCATGGCCGATGCGGCGGATCGGGCTGCCTTCCAGCCGCTGGTTGAACTCGGCCTCGGTCCAGTCGAACAGGTCGACCATGTCGGGCGCGTCGAAGCCGTTGCGTACGTCGAAATCGGGCAGCGTGGCCCGGTGCGCGAACTTGTTCCACGGGCAGGCGAGCTGGCAGTCGTCGCAGCCATAGACGCGGTTGCCCATCGGCGCGCGGAATTCCTCGGGAATCGGCCCCTTGTGCTCGATAGTCAGGTAAGAAATGCAACGCCGGGCGTCGAGCCGGTACGGCTCCAGGATGGCGGCGGTGGGGCAGATGTCGATGCAGCGGCGGCAGTTGCCGCAGTGGGGGGCCTCGGGCGGGTCCGCAGGCAGGGGCAGGTCGACGAGGATTTCGCCGAGGAAGAACATCGAGCCGCCGTCGCGGTCCAGCAGCAGCGTGTGCTTGCCGCGCCAGCCCAGCCCGGCCTGGCTGGCCAGCGCCACCTCCATCACCGGCGCGGAATCCGTGAACACGCGATAGCCGAACGGGCCGATGGCCTGCTCGATGCGCGCCGCCAGCTGCTGGAGCCGGTTGCGCAGCACCTTGTGATAGTCGCGGCCCCGGGCGTAGAGCGAGAGCACGGCCGTGGACGGATCGTCGAGCCGCGCGAGTTCGTGGCCGCGCCAGTCGTCGGGGCCTTCGGCAGGCAAATAGGGCATGCGGGCGACGATGGCCCGCACCGTGCCCGGCACCAGTTCGGCCGGCCGGGCGCGCCGCATGCCGTGGTTGGCCATATAATCCATGTCGCCGTGGTAGCCCGCCTGCAACCACGCCAACAGGCCCGCTTCCGCGTGGCGCAGATCGACATCGGCGATGCGGATCGCATCGAAGCCAAGCGCCGCGCCCCAGCCACGCATGGACTGCGCCAGGGCGGCCAGATCCGGTGGCGCCTGTGGCGAGATTTCAGTGGGGGCGGGTGCTGCGACATCGATCATTCCTGAATTGTACGCAATGCCCCTGCTCGAAGAACGCATCCTGACGCTGCCGGACGAGGCCGCCACCGCCCGCTTCGGCGCCGCGCTGGCCGCCACGGTGCAGGCCATGCCGCCGCGCACGGTGCATGTGCAGCTCTCGGGCGACCTGGGCGCGGGCAAGACCACGCTCTCGCGCGCCGTGCTGCGCGCGCTGGGCCACGCCGGCAAGGTCCGCAGCCCCACCTACACGCTGTGCGAGCCCTACGAGGTGGCCCGGGCCGATGGCTCGCCCCTCACCGTCTACCACTTCGACCTGTACCGCTTCGCGGACCCCGAGGAGTGGATCGACGCCGGATTCCGCGACTGTTTCGCCGAGCCGGCGTTCAATCTCGTCGAATGGCCGGAAAAGGCGGGCCGCCTGCTTGGGGAACCGGACCTCCACGTGTTGCTCCAATCGGACATCCGCGCGCTGGAATTGGCCGCGGGCGCCGATCCGGAAGGCGCCGATCCCCGCATGGCCACGCTGCGGGCCTATACTCCCACTGGACTTATCCTGCTGAACGCATGCTGATCAAGCGACTCGCCACCGACCGACCCGATGGACCCGACGGACTGCTGCAGGCCCGGCGCAAGTGGATGGCGCAGGCTGCGCGGCTGGGCGCGGGCACGGTGGTGCTGACCCTCGTCGGCCCGCAGATTGCACGCGGCGCCGGCATCGTGGCCGTGCGCGTCTGGCCCGCCGAGGATTACACGCGCGTGACCATCGAGTCCGACGCGCCGCTGGCCGCGCAACACCAGATGATCCGCAGCCCGGACCGCCTGGTGGTCGATATCGACGGCCTCGACCTCTCGCCCACGCTGCGCGAACTGGTGGCCAAGATCAGCACCAACGACCCCTATATCCAGACCGTGCGCGTGGGCCAGAACCGGCCGCGCGTGGTGCGGATGGTGTTCGACCTCAAGGAAGACGTCTCGCCGCAGGTGTTCACGCTGGCCCCGATCGGCAACTATCGCAACCGGCTCGTGTTCGACCTCTACCCGGTGAATCCGCCCGATCCGCTCTGGAAGCTGGTGCGCGATACCGAGGACAAGCAGCGCCGCTTCGCCCAGACCCCGCCGCCGGCCGGCAGCGAGGGCGTGTCCGGCGCGCCGCCCGGGGCCGAGGAAGATGCGATTGGCGCGCTGGTGCGCAAGTTCGAGGATAAGGACCAGCTCCCGCCGGCCACCACGGCGCCGCCGCCGGCTGTCGCGCAGGTCAAGCCCAGGCCTTCCGCTCCTTCCGCCCCCTCGGCGCCGCCCATGCCGCCGCCGATGGCCCAGACCAATGTGCCGCCACCGAGCCAGTTCAAGATGCGCCGCCTGCTGACGGTGGCGCTGGACCCCGGTCATGGCGGCGAGGACCCCGGCGCCATCGGCGCGGCGGGTTCGCGCGAGAAGGACGTGGTGCTGCAGATCGCGCACCGGCTGCGCGCCAAGATCGACGCCCAGCCCAATATGCGCGCGATGATGACGCGCGACTCGGACTTCTTCGTGCCGCTGAACGTGCGCGTGCAGAAGGCGCGGCGCGTGCAGGCCGACCTGTTCGTGTCGATCCACGCCGATGCCTTCCTGTCGCCGGAGGCGCGCGGGGCGTCCGTGTTCGCGCTGTCGGAGCGGGGCGCGTCCAGTACTGCCGCCCGCTGGCTCGCCAACAAGGAAAACAACGCCGATCTGATCGGCGGGACCAATATGGGTAACAAGGATGCCCAGGTGGCGCGCGTGCTGCTGGACCTGTCCACCACGGCGCAGATCAACGACAGCATGCAGGTCGGCAAGGCCGTGCTGGGCGAGATCGGCGGCATCAACAAGCTGCACAAGGGCAGCGTGGAGCAGGCCGGGTTTGCCGTGCTCAAGGCGCCGGACATTCCGTCGATCCTGATCGAGACCGCCTTCATCAGTAACCCGGAAGAGGAGCGCAAGCTCAACGACGACGCGCACCAGGAGCAATTGGCCAACGCCATCCTGCGCGGCATCAAGGCGTACTTCGCGAAGAACCCGCCGCTGGCGAAGAATCCGTCGGTGTAAGCCCTTTTCGTACTGGTCAGAAACAAAAAGCGGCGCCTGAGGGCGCCGCTTTTGTCATGCGGGGAGGGAGAGGGGGGTGCGGCTCAGGCGCGAGCCGTGCCGCGCGCCTCGGGGGCGTCGTCGCGGCTGGCGTAGCGGCCGGCGATCACCGAGCAGACGATCAGTTGCAGCTGGTGGTAGACCATCAGCGGCAGCACCAGCAGGCCCAGCGCGGGATGGCCCGCGAACAGGATCTTGGCCATCGGAATGCCGTTCGCCAGGCTCTTCTTCGAGCCGCAGAACACCGCCGTGATCTCGTCTTCCACCGAGAAACCGAGGCGGCGGGCGACGAAGGTGGTGGCGCCGAGCACCACGATCAGCAGGATCGCCGCGATACCCATCACCGCGCCGATGGTCTGCCAGTGGTACTGGTGCCACAGGCCAGCGGCCGTGGCATCGCAGAACGACGAATAGACGATCAGCACGATCACGCCACGGTCGATCTTGCTGGTGATCTGCTTCTTCTTTGCCAGCCAGTTGCCGATCAGCGGACGGGCCAGCTGGCCCAGTGCGAACGGCAGCAGCAGTTGCAGCGCCACGCCAGTCAGCGCGCGGCCCAGCGGCATGTTGCCGGTGCCCGAGGCGCTGATCACCAGGCCCATCAGCAGCGGCGTGAGCGCCATGCCGATCAGGCCCGAGATGGTGGCGTTGAAGATGGCGCCCGGCACGTTGCCGCGCGCCATCGACGTCATGGCCACCGACGAGGACACCGTGGACGGCAGCACGCACAGGAAGAACACGCCGAGCAGCAGGTCTGCCGGCAGCGCGTCGCGCAGCGCGAACATCAGCACCACGCCCACCACCGGGAACACCACGTAGGTGAACGCCTGGACGAACACGTGCAGGCGCCAGTGACGCGCGCCGGCCACGAGTTTGTCGCGCGAGAGCGCTGCGCCGTGCAGGAAAAACACCAGCGCGACGCCAAGGTTGGTGACAATGCCAAGGTGCAGCGGGCCGTCACCGGTACCGACCTCGGGGGCGATCAGCGCCACCGCAATCGCGGTCAGCATGATCAGGACGAAGCCGTCGATCAGGTCGTACAGCTTTTTGAAGGGAGTCAGGATGGCAGACATTGGGGATAGTGCTTAAGGGTTTCCGCTTGGTATTGGACGCCAACGGCGTCTAGAATGCAAATTCATTTATCGTATTGATTCATCTGATCGTTGCATGAATTACACATTGCGGCAGTTGCGGGTCTTTCTGGCGGTGGCGGCGCACGGCAGTTTCAGCCGGGCGGCGGATGCCGTCGGCCTCACGCAGCCGGCGGTGAGCCGGGGCGTGGCAGAGCTTGAGGAAGCACTTGGCGTGCGGCTGCTGGATCGCACCACGCGCGAGGTGGTGCTGACCGATGCCGGCACGGCGCTGGTGCCAGCGCTGGAGCGGCTGCTCGGCCAGCTGGACGACACCCTCGAGGAAACCCGCCAACTGGGCGAGCGCTATCGGGGCCGCGTGGTGATCGCCAGCGCACCCACCATCTCCGCCCGCCTGATGCCGATGTATGTGGCGGAATGCGCACGCCAGTACCCGGAAATCCGCCTGTTCGTGCGTGACAACGTGCAGGCCGATGGCCTTGAACAGATCCGTGCCGGCGCGGTGGACTTCGGCGTGCTGATCGATCCGATGGCGCGGGAAGGGCTGACCATCGCCCCGCTGGCGACCGATCCCTTCTGCTTCGTGTGTCGCCGGGATCACCCATTGGCGGACGCCAAATCGGTCTCATGGACCGCCTTGCACGGTCAACGGCTGGTGCTGCTCGATTTCGCGTCCGGCAGCCGGCCGCTGATCGACCGGATCTTCGCGCGCCATGGCGTGGCGCCGCATGTGGTGCAGGAGCTGGGCCATTCGGCCAGCGTGTTCGGAATGGTGGAGGCGGGGATTGGGGCGTCGGTGCTGCCGTCGTTCTCACTGCCGCTGCCGGAGGCGTCGCCGCTGGTGTCGCGCCCGCTCACGCCGCGCGAGGAGCGCAGCATCGTCATGGTCCGGCGCGAGGATCGCTCGCTCTCGCCGGCGGCGGCAGCGGTCTGGCAGATGGTCCAGACGCTGCCGATTCCGGCCGAAGCGGTCCTGACTAATTAGTTAACAGCCTTATCCGATGCGCGGCGTGGCGGTCACCATGGTCGCCTCCAGCGAGAAGCTGCCGTCTGGCTGCACCCGGTAGCGCTCGCGCACCTCGGCGGGCGCCTGCTGCCAGAGATGGCGGATGGCGGCCACCGCCACCTCGGGCGTGCGCATGCGCGCCACCCAGGTATCGAAATCGAGTTCGATCCGCCAGGTCGGTGACACCGTCACATCGAATCCCGCCGCCTCGCACAGCGCCGCCCATTGCGTCGGCGAAAAGTCGCGGATGTGTGACGGATCGCGCAGCAACTCCACCGACTGGAGCCACGTATCGCAGAGCGGATCGTCGGCGCCGGCAATATCGATCATCACCAGCTTGCCCTGCGGCTTTACCACGCGGCGGATTTCGCGCAGCGCGGCGGGCACGTCGCGCCAGTGATGGGCGCTCATGCGCGAGACCACGGCGCAGAAGCTGGCATCGGCGAACGGCAGCGTATCGGCCGCGCCCTGCTGTGTGGTGATGTTCGTCAGTCCTCGCTCACGCGCGGCGCCCGCCACCACGTCGAGCATGGACGGCGACAGGTCGTACGCGACTACCGCATTGGCCTGCGTCGCCGCAGCGAAGCTGGCATGGCCGGCGCCGCAGCCCAGGTCGAGCACGCGGCTATGGCCCACCGGCTTCAGGTGGGCGAGGGCGGCTTTGAGTTGATCGAGATCCGCGCCCTGGGCGTGGACCGCGCTGGTGAGATAAGCCTGCGCGGTGGCGCCAAACTGCGCCGCGACGAGTTCCTGCTGTTGCATGGGGTGCCTCATTGTTCTATTTGGACGGGGGAAGACTTGCCTTGGGCCCAAGGGTTCACGTACTGTAGACGGCACGTTTTCCCGGTACAAGTGAGCGATTTATCCTGGTATAAGAAGCACCACTATGTCCGAGCCATCTGCCCCTTCATCGCGCGAAGCCGAACTTGGCGCCTTCCTGCGCGCCCACCGGGAGCGCCTCACGCCTGCCGATGTGGGCCTGCCGCCCGGCCGGCGGCGCCGCACGCCGGGCCTGCGCCGCGAGGAAGTGGCGCAGCTGGCCGGGCTCAGCGCGACCTGGGTGACGTGGCTGGAGCAGGGCCGGCCGGTGTCGATGTCCGCGCGTGCGCTGACCAGCCTGGCCCAGGCGCTGCGGCTCTCGCGCGCCGAGCACGGCTACCTGTTCGCGCTGGCGGGCCGTCCCGCCCCGCGCGATGACGCCGAACCGGCCGTGCCGCCCGCGCTGCTGGCCAGCGTGCATGCGATCGCCGGGCCGGCCTATCTGCTCGATCGACAATGGAATGCGCTGGCGTGGAATGCGGCGGCGGCCGACCTGTTCGTCGGCTGGCTCGATCCCGGCAGTACGGAGCGCAACCTGATGCGTGCGATGTTCCTGTCGCCGGCCTTGCAGGCACTGGTCGAGGACTGGCCGCACCGGGCGGCGCGGCTGGTGGCGGAGTTCCGCGTGCACAGCCTGCGCCATGCCGAAGACCCGCCGACGCGGGCGCTGGTGGAGGGATTGCGGGCGGAGAGCGCGGCGTTTCGCGCGGCCTGGGCCTCGCAGGATGTGGAGGAGCGCCAGGGCGGCCGGCGCGGGTTTCATCACCCGACGCGCGGCCTGCTTGCCTTCGAACAGATCACGATGGTGCCGCCGGCCGCGCCGGGCCTGATGCTCGGCATGCTGCTGCCGGCGGCCGGGTAGCGTCGGTACTTACTTCGGCTGCATCCGGATCGCGCCATCGAGGCGGATCACCTCGCCGTTCATCATCGTATTGACGACGATGGCCTGCACCAGCTTCGCATACTCGGCCGGACGGCCCAGACGCGGAGGGAACGGCACCATCCGGCCGAGCGCATCCTGCACTTCCTGCGGCATGCCCATCAGCATCGGGGTCTCGAACAGGCCGGGGGCGATGGTCATGCAGCGCACGCCGTCGCGCGCCAGGTCGCGGGCGATGGCCAGCGTCATGCCGACCACGCCGCCCTTGGACGCCGCGTAGGCCGCCTGGCCAATCTGCCCGTCGTACGCCGCCACCGAGGCGGTATTGATGACCACGCCGCGCTCGCCATCGGCGTCGGGCGTGTTGCGCACCATGGCGGCAGCGGCCAGCCGGATCATATTGAACGTGCCGATCAGGTTCACGCGCACGGTCTTCTCGAACGAAGCGAGCGGGTGGGGGCCATCCTTGCCGACGGTCTTGGCCGCCACGGCGATCCCCGCGCAGTTGACCAGCCCGGCCAGCCGGCCCAGCTTCAGCGCGGCGTCGACAGCCGCCTGGCCATCCACCTCGGACGCCACATCGCACTTCACGAACTGGCCGCCCAATTCCTCGGCCAGCGCGGTCCCGGCCGCCTCGTTCAGGTCGGCGATGACGACCTTGCCGCCGGCTTGCGCCAGCATCCGCGCGGTGCCCGCGCCCAGTCCCGATGCGCCGCCGGTAACGATGAATACGTTGTTCTGGATGTCCATCCGCCTGTCTCCTTGGTTTCCTGTGGTCAGATTGCCGTTTACGTTAACGTAAATCGACCGTCATGGGAAAGCCTGCGGATAAAAAACGAACGCGCGGACGAAAAAAAGGCGACCCGGAGGTCGCCTTTCTCAGTGCAACGGTGCGGCGCGCTTACTTCAGCGCTTCGAACACGGAGGCCGTGATCTTGTCCACATCGCCCACGCCCGCGATCTTGCGGTACTTGGGCGGCGATACCTTGGCCGACGCGTCACCGTTGGCGGCCCAGTTCGAGTAGTAGTCGACCAGCGGACGGGT
The DNA here is from genome assembly GCF_056399925.1 of Cupriavidus sp. 01L43. Classification (NCBI taxonomy): domain Bacteria; kingdom Pseudomonadati; phylum Pseudomonadota; class Betaproteobacteria; order Burkholderiales; family Burkholderiaceae; genus Cupriavidus; species Cupriavidus sp. 01L43. Next base: position 41,975 of record NZ_JBFTSH010000008.1, on the reverse strand, counting down.
CTGCTGCGAGTACACGTCCAGGCGCTTGCGCACGGTTTCTTCCTTGTCGTCGTCGCGCTGGATCAGCGCTTCGCCGGTCACGTCGTCCAGCATGTCCTGCTTGGGCGGGTTGAACTTGACGTGATAGGTGCGGCCCGAAGCCACGTGCACGCGGCGGCCGCTCATGCGCTCGATGATGGCGTCGAACGGCACGTCGATCTCCAGCACGTAGTCGATGGCCACGCCGGCTTCCTTCATCGCCTCGGCCTGCGGAATGGTGCGCGGGAAGCCATCGAACAGATAGCCCTTTTCGCAGTCGCAGTCCTTAAGACGGTCCTTGACCAGGCCGATAATGATGTCATCGGACACCAGCCCGCCCGCGTCCATCACCTTCTTGGCTTCGATACCCAGCGGCGTACCGGCCTTCACCGCGGCGCGCAGCATGTCGCCCGTGGAGATTTGCGGAATGCCGAACTTTTCGCAGATGAACTTGGCTTGCGTGCCTTTGCCGGCGCCAGGTGCGCCCAACAGGATCAAACGCATTTACGGGTCCTCAGAACAATTTGAATTCGGTCTTGCGGGGGTATCGAAGGAGGGTAACGCCGCAACTTGACGCAGGACTTACGCCGGCAAGTCGTGCCGACGTCACGTCATGGTTGGCGCCCGGGCGCACTCGGCTGCCGACGGCAGCGGGGCTCACGGTCTGGCTCGCTTTCTCTATCTCCCCACCGAGCCTTGTGCGGACGCGTAGCACGCGCCCACGGGCTCTGTATCGGCAAGCATTATGCCACGGGCAGTACGGTTCGGATTCCGTTCAGGTTGCAGCAGTATGAACTTCCGTGCAGGAATGCTGTCACGGACCTTCCTGCGCCACGCTGCTGGCCCACAGGGCGCGCACGCGTTCGAGGTCGGCCTGGGTGTCCACACCGGGGGCAGGTGCTGCCCCCGTCACCAGCACACCGATCCGCTCGCCATGCCACATGGCGCGTAGCTGCTCCAGGGCCTCGGTCTGCTCGATCGGGGCGACGGCCAGCGTCGGGAACCGGCGCAGGAAGCCCGCGCGGTAGGCATAGAGGCCGATATGGCGCAGCACCGGCATGGCCGGCAGCGGCACGGTGGCGCTGGCCGCTGGCTGCGTGGGCACGGCGGTCCAGGCGTCGCGCGCCCATGGAATCGGCGCGCGCGAGAAATACAGCGCCCGGCCGAGGTTGTCGCACACCACCTTCACCACGTTCGGATTGAACACCTCCGCCACGTCATCGAGCGGATGCGCCGCCGTGGCGATCGCGCAATCGGGATGGGCGGCCAGATACAGCGCCACCTCGTCGATCAGGTTCGGGTCGATCAGCGGTTCGTCGCCCTGCACATTGACCACGATGTCGTCGTCGGCCAGGCCCAGCAGGGTGGCCACTTCGGCGAGGCGGTCGGTGCCGGACGGATGGTCGGCGCGCGTGATCACCGCCTCCACACCGTGCGCGGCACAGGCTTCGGCCACGGCAGCGGCATCGGTGGCCACCACGGTACGGCGCGCGGACGAGGCGTGGGCGCGTTCAGCCACGCGCACGATCATCGGGTGCCCGCCAATATCGGCAAGCGGCTTGTTCGGCAGGCGCGTCGAGGCGAGCCGGGCCGGAATCACGACGGTGAAGGCGGGAATACGCATCGCGGGAAAACTCAGTTGCCGGCGGCCGGGGCGGACGGCTCCACGGGCACCACGCGGCCCGGCACGGTCTGGCGCGCTTCATCGGCCAGCATGACCGGAATGCCATCGCGGATGGGGTAGGCCAGCTTGTCCGCGTGGCAGATCAGTTCCTGCGCGGCGCGGTCGTATTCGAGCTTGGCCTTGCAGAGCGGGCAGACGAGGATTTCAAGCAGCCGGTTGTCCATCGTGGGATTCCTTGTCGAGCCCGGTCGTCGCCCCGTTTGCTGCGGGGGCGGCTTGCCCCACGGTGACGGGCGTGGCGATGGCCGGGTTGCGCGCCTGCACGGCGCGGCGGATTTTGTCGATCAGGCCCGCGTCGATCACGGGCGTGGTGGGGACGACCCAGATGCGCGGGTCGTCGAAGCGGTCGCATTTTACGGCATCCTTTTCGGTGATCAGGATGACGTCGGCATCGAGCGCCGCCGGGTGGTCCGCGAACGGGTCCTCGGCAAAGTCGTAGTGGTCCGGCAGCGGCAGCGTGGCGGGCTGGAGGCCGGCGCCGCGCAGGCTGGCGAAGAACCGTTCCGGATTGCCGATGCCTGCCGCGGCCAGCACGCGCCGCCCCGCGAAGGTGGAGAGCGGGCGCACCATGGTCGGGTCGTTCAGTTGCCACGCGTCGTCGAGTTCCAGGCGCATGCCATAGACATCGGGTTTGTCGGGCGTGGCGCGGAAGTGCGGGTCGTTGATCAGCGTGGCGTCGCGCGGACGGGTCAGCGGTTCGCGCAGCGGGCCGGCCGGCAACAGCATGCCGTTGCCGCCCATGCGGGTGTCGAACATCACGATCTCGAAGTCGCGCTGGAGCTTGTAGTGCTGCAGGCCATCGTCGAGCAGCAGCACGTTCACGCCGGGGTGGGACACCAGCATGGTCTGCGCGCACAGCGCGCGGTCCGGATAGACCCAGACCGGCACGTCGGTGGCGCGCGCGATCAGCAGCGGTTCGTCGCCCACCTGGCTGGCCTGCGAGGTGGGTTTCACGCGGCGCGGATGCTTCAGCGACACGCCATAGCCGCGCGAGACCACGCCGGGCCGCAGCCCCGCCTCGGTCAGCGCGCGCGCCAGCGCGATCACGGCCGGTGTCTTGCCGGTGCCGCCCACGGTGACATTGCCGACCACGATCACCGGCATCGGCAGTCGGGTGGATTTGAACCAGCCGTTGAGATAGCCGTGCCGGCGCACCCGGGCGATCAGGCCGAACAGCAGCGAGGCCGGCCACATCAGCCGCGCGAACCAGCCGCGGCGCTGCCACTGGGCGGTGACGAAGTCGGCTACGGCGTGTCGGGGAGCGGGCATGCGGGCGGCGGAGGCGACGATAGGGCGGACGGAAATCGGCGATGGCGCACCGGCTGGCGCGCCATCGATCGGCATGCAGACATTATGGGCATTGCGCGGCGCACGCCGCAAGCCCGGTGCGGATGGTACACCAGCGGCCCGGCGCCCTTTGGGCGTGGGCCGCCGGGTATGCCGGGGCAGGTCAGCGTTGCTGCGTGCTCTGCGTGGCGAAGGTCAGGCGCGACAGGCCGGCCACACGTGCGGCCTCCATCACATTGATGACGGCCTGATGGCTCGCCTGGGCATCGGCATTGACGATGACCACGGGCGGCGGCCCGTTGCCGAGGGGGCCGGCTGCGTTGCGTAGCTGATCGGCGAGGCTCGTCACGTCCTTCTGTTCGAGCACCTGCTTGTTGACCGAGTAGACGCCACGGGCCGAGACCGACACGACGATCTCGCTCGGCCGCTGCTGGGCGCGCTCGGCGTCAGCGGTCGGCAGCTGGATCTGCAGCTCGGTGTAGCGCGAATAGGTGGTCGTGATCATCAGGAAGATCAGGATCACGAGCAGGACGTCGATGAGCGGGATCAGGTTGATCTCGGGCTCCTCGCGCCGCTGGCGGGAACGGAAATGCATGGCGCGTCCCCGCGGCTCAGGCCCGCCGCTGGGGCAGGATCGCGTCGAGGAACGTGGTGGCGCGGAATTCGAGTTCGGCCACGTAGTCGTCCACGCGGCGGCGGAAGTAGCGCCAGAAGATCAGCGCCGGAATGGCCACGATCAGGCCGAAAGCCGTGTTGTACAGCGCCACCGAGATGCCGTGCGCCAGTTGTTCTGGGTTGGCGCCGGTGCCGCCCTGGCTGCCGAAGATCTCGATCATGCCGATCACGGTACCGAGCAGGCCCATCAGCGGGGCCACCGAGGCAATCGTGCCGAGCGCGTTCAGGTAGCGCTCCAGCTCGTGCGCCACGACGCGGCCGGCTTCCTCGACGACATCCTTGGCGGCGTCACGCGAGGTATGCGGCTGCAGCACCACATGGCGCAGGCCGGCGGCCAGCACGCGGCCCAGCGGGGAATTCTTCTCGAGATTGTTCACCACCTCGGGCGTGGCCTTGCGCTGCTGGGCGGCCGACAGGGCCTCCTCGTACAGACGGGCCGGCAGCACCTTGCTGCGCTTGAGGGTGAGGAAACGTTCGACGATCAGCGCGAGGGCAATGATCGAGGCGAGCAGCAGTGGCCAGATCGGCCAGCCGGCCGCTTGAATGATGGAAAACACGTGGACCCCCGAAATCTACAGAACCAACAGACCCGAAACGGACAGCGAGGTACCGGTGCGGTACCGCCAATGCGCGGCAGCCTTTGTTGCGCACCGATGGACCCGGCGCGCCGCGGCAATGCTCGAAAAATGCAGGCGCCACTCTAACCCGCCCCTCGGCGCGCGGCAAGACACTCGCGCGCGTGCTGTCTCAGGCGCGCATCGGCCCGGCCCGGGCGGCGCGTGTGGCTGTCTGCGTGGCTGTCTGTGCGGCTGTCTGTGCGGCTTTCCACATTGGCGCGGGACAGTGCTGTGGACGGGTTGTGGAAAGCTGCCTGAAAAGCGGGCTAAGCCCTTGATTGGAAAGGGTGTCCATGGCGTTGCCCAAAAAACAGGCAAACGCGCCGGGTGCGCGATGCGGCCCGGCGGCGCAGGTGCGGGGGTCCGACCGCCAGCGCTGTCCACAGCGGCGCGGGACAGGACTGTGGACCCGCTGTGGACAGCGTTCTGAGAAGCCGCGTAAGCCGTTGATCTATAACGGGGAACCATGCCCTGCCTAAAAAACGGGCAAATGAGCCAAAGGGAGCGAAAGGGGGCAGGAAGGTGGCCGAAGGGGCCCCTCGCGCCGCCTGTCCGGAAAAAGTCGACCGCTTTCCACATGAAAGCAGGACAGTACTGTGGACCGCTTGTGGATAAGCGCCGGACAAGCGGGTTAAGTCATTGATCGATATGGACTTCCGTTCGATTGCTGAAAAATCAGGCACTTTTGGTGCACTGCGGTGCCCGGTGAGCGGGGATCGACATCGCAACTCGCCAGCCGTTGCTGTAGCGCAAGCGCCGCGCATCGGCGGAAGTTCTCCACAGGCAAAACGCTTGACAAATCGATTATCCAGAACTTCTGTGGATAACTTTGTGAACAAGATGCGGTCGCTGGCCGTAAGTGGTTGACGCGTAAGGTTTTCTCTTACATTGCCTGTTTTTTGGTCCGACCCGATTCCTCATAAGAATCAAAGGGTTGTACGGATGGATGCGGCAATCCGAGCGATCGGCGCGGCCCGGGGTGTACCACTTGACACAGCGGGTATGCTGTGGACATGTCCATTCCACGCCGCCTGTGCGGCCGTGCGCCATGCCCGACTTTGAGAATGTTCCGCGCAACCTGCCGCCCGCGATGCCCGCCGTGTCCGCGCGGACCCGGGAGGTCATTCCCGTCAGTGAGCTGAACCATGCGATTGCCGGCGTGCTCGAGCGCAGCTTCCCGCTGGCCTGGGTGCGCGGAGAAATCTCGAACTTCACGCGCGCGGCGAGCGGTCACTGGTATTTCTCGCTCAAGGACGCCCGCGCGCAGATCCGCTGCGTGATGTTCCGGGGGCGCAACCAGCACGTGGATTTCGCCCCGCGCGAGGGCGAGGCGGTGGAAGTGCGCGCGCTGGTGTCGATGTACGAGGCACGCGGCGAGCTGCAACTGGGCGTGGAGGCCATGCGCCGCGCCGGCATGGGCAATCTTTACGAGGCTTTCCTGCGCCTCAAGGAAAAACTTGCCCAGGCCGGTCTGTTCGCTCCCGAACGCAAACGACCAATTCCGAGCCACGCCCGCTCGATTGGCGTGGTGACGTCGCTACAGGCGGCGGCGATGCGCGACGTGCTGACCACGCTGCAGCGCCGCGCGCCGCATGTGCCGGTCATCGTCTATCCAGTGCCAGTGCAGGGCGCCGGCGCGGCCGAGAAGATCGCCGCCATGCTCGATATCGCCAGCGCGCGGCGCGAATGCGACGTGCTGATCCTGTGCCGGGGCGGCGGCAGCATCGAGGATCTCTGGTCGTTCAACGAGGAAGTGGTGGCGCACGCGATTGCGCGCAGCGCCGTGCCGGTGGTGTCCGGCGTGGGCCACGAGACCGATTTCACGATTGCCGATTTCGTCGCCGATATGCGCGCCCCCACGCCCACGGGCGCCGCGGAACTGGTTAGCGCGGACCGCGCGCACCTGCTGCAGGCGGTTCGCCGCGCGCGCGATGCGCTGGCGCAAAGCCTGGACCGGCAGATGGAACGCCGCGCGCAGCACCTGGAATGGCTGGCGCGGCGGCTGCGCAGCCCGCAGGCGCAACTGCAGGAGCGGCGCGCGCGGGTCGACAATCTGGCCCGGCACTTGCGTGCAGCCCTGCGCGATACGGTGTCCGCGCAGCGTCACCGGCAGGATGTATTGGCGATGCGCTGGCGCGCGTGCCGCCCCGACGTGGCGGCCGCACAGGCCGACCTGGGCCGGCTGGCCGCGCGCCTGGAAGCCGCCGCCGTGCGCCGCCACGAGCGCGAGAGCCAGCGGCTGGGCCGCGTGGCCGGCGCGCTGGAATTGCTGGCGCCGCAGCGCACGCTGGAACGCGGCTATGCGGTACTGCTGGATCAGCGTGGCAAGGCGCTGCGCTCGCCGGCCGAATTGCGCGCGGGCAGCGTGGTCGAGGCGCATCTGGCCGATGGCGTGGCGGACCTGGAAATCGCCGGCGTGCAGGCCAAGCTGGCGGCGTTCTGAAGTCGTTCTGGAGCCGTGATGGGACTGATTCTCAATCGACCCGACATTGTCTTCCGCGCAAACTAACATGAGTCCAGGGGGCATTCCGCCCGCGTTTGCGCGGGTCTGGCAAGTCACCTACAATCGGCAACTCCCCACCCCAAACCAAGAGACAGAACAATGGAACACAAGCTCCCCCCGCTCCCCTACGCGCATGATGCCCTGGCTCCGCACGTCTCCAAGGAGACCCTGGAGTTCCATCATGACAAGCACCACCAGACCTACGTCACGAACCTGAACAACCTGATCAAGGGTACCGAGTTCGAGAACGACACGCTGGAAGCCATCGTCAAGAAGTCGTCGGGCGGCATCTTCAACAACGCCGCCCAGGTGTGGAACCACACGTTCTACTGGGATTCGATGAAGCCCAACGGCGGCGGCCAGCCGACCGGCGCGCTGGCAGATGCCATCAACGCCAAGTGGGGCTCGTTCGACAAGTTCAAGGAAGAGTTCACCAAGACCGCCGTGGGCACGTTCGGCTCCGGCTGGGCCTGGCTGGTGAAGAAGACCGACGGTTCGCTGGACCTGGTCTCCACCTCCAACGCCGCCACGCCGCTGACCACCGACGCCAAGCCGCTGCTGACCTGCGACGTGTGGGAACACGCCTACTACATCGACTACCGCAATGCCCGTCCGAAGTACGTGGAGGCATTCTGGAACGTGGTGAACTGGGACTTCGCGTCGCAGAACTTCGCCTGAATCCAGGTTCCGCAAGCGTGACAAATTCGTCACGAAGGCGGTAGGGAAAGGCCCCGGAACGGGGCCTTTTTCGTGTCCGCGCCCGGCGGTGGTGCGGCAGCGCCTGCACATAGTAAATCACCTACAATAGCCACAATAGCGAAGGTGATCGACGCAGTAACCCCCCCAGGAGGCGAGATGAGTTCGTGGTCGCAAACGACGTTGGCCAAAAGCCCGCAGGACAGCAAGGAGCGAGTGGTCTACGTGGTCGATGACGACGAGGCGGTCCGGCTCGCCCTGAGCGGCCTGCTGCGCTCCACCGGCCTGCGCGTGGAGACTTTCGAGTCGTCGCAGGAATTCCTGGCGTTTCCCAAGCATGATGCGCCGAGCTGCCTGATTCTCGATGTCCGCCTGCGCGGCGAGAGCGGCCTCGCGTTCCAGGAGCAGATTGCCAAGAGTGGCGTGCGCATGCCGATCGTGTTCATGACCGGTTATGGCGATATTGCGATGACGGTGAAGGCGATGAAGGCCGGCGCGGTCGATTTCTTCGCCAAGCCGTTCCGCGACCAGGACATGCTGGACGCAGTGGCCAACGCCCTGGCCCGTGACGGCGAGCGGCTGGCCGCCGAGCAGTCGGTGGCGGGTCTGCGCACGGCCTACGAATCGCTGACCCCGCGCGAGCGCGAGGTGCTGGTGTTCGTGGTGGCCGGCCTGATGAACAAGCAGATCGCCTATGAGATGGATCTCACGGAAGTCACCGTGAAGATCCACCGTGGCCGGGTCATGAAGAAGATGGCCGCGCGCTCGGTGGCCGATCTGGTCCGCAAGGCCGAGTCACTGGGCGTCCAGCCGCAGCCGCGCAAGCCGGCCTGAGCGGACGCCACCTTCCGGCATTCGTCGATCTACGATGGCAGGTCCAGCGCCACGCTGAGCCAGTGGGCGATGGCGTCCGGGTCCACCGGCTTGTCGAGCACGGCCAGCGCGCCGTTCTCGGCCGCGCGGGCCTTGAGGTCTGCGGTGGGGAACGCAGTGATGAAGATCGTCGGCGGCGTATAGCCGAGCGACAGGATGCGTTCATGCATCGCCACACCGGACATGCCGGGCATCATCACGTCGGAGATCAGGCAGGCGGTGACGGCGAGCAGGCCCGATTGCAGGAACTCCTCCGCCGAGGCAAACAGGCGTGTCTGCCTGCCGAACGAGCGCACCAGGCTCTCCGTCGCGAGGCGAACGGCCTCTTCATCGTCGACAATCGACACTATCTGATCAGAAGGCAAAAGACCGACCTCGACCCTTGGGGATGGATATGGCACGCGACAGGCGTGCACCTATCGCGTGAATGTGTAGACGTTTCCAGCGTAGCGCGCATGCCTGCGGCGGAGCATTATACAAACGTATTACGCGTCGCCTGGCGGCCCTCAGGTAATACCCCAGTATGACTTCGCGCATCCTAGGTAGGACCTCCCGCTACCCCTGTGCAGAATAGTTTTACGGCCCCCCGGCACGTAACCTTCTGTCATGGCCGGTGCGAAGTGCGCAGTGCACTCCGCAGACTGCCGGCACGCTTGATAGGGGGGCCATCAAATGCATCAGACGGTGTCATCTCAGTGTGGTTTTCGTGTGGGCACGCCCAATCGCGCCGACGCGCTGTCCAGCTGCTTCTCCACCAGCTACGCCGGCATCATCGCGTTCATGGCGGTGGCCACGGAGGGCAGCTTCGTGCGCGCCGGGGAGCGACTGGGCATCGGCCGCTCGGCGGTTTCCCGGAGTGTGCAGAAACTGGAAGAGCAGCTAAGTACCCGCCTGTTCCTCCGCACCACGCGTACCACGAACCTGACCCGCGAGGGCGAGCGCTTCTTCGAGAACTGCAACCTCGGCGTGACCCAGATCGTCGGCGCCATGAACGACATGCTGGACCTGCGCAACGGGCCGCCGCAGGGCATGCTGCGCGTCTGCTCCACCGTGGGCTTCGGCCGCAATGTGGTGGCGCCGCTGCTGCTCAAGTTCTCCGAGGCCTACCCGGACATCTCGGTGGAACTGCTGCTCGATGACCGGCCCGCCAATTTCGCCGCCGATCAGGTCGACGTGGCGTTCCGCGACGGCTATATCGACGACTCCAGCATCATCGCCAAACAGCTCATTCCGATGCAGATGGTGGTCTGCGCCGCGCCGGCCTATGTCCAGAAGCGGGGCCTGCCGGCCACGCTGGACGAACTGGGCGAGCACGACTGCATCAACCAGCGCTTCACCAGCGGGCGGGTGGCCGAGTGGGAATTCAAGGTGGACGGCCAGCTGCGCAAGGTGCTGCCGACTGCCCGGCTGACCTTCAACGACGCCGACCTCGTGCTCCAGGCCGTGCGCGATGGCCGGGGCATCGCCCAGATGCCGGCGCACCAGGTGAAGGACTACCTCGCGCGCGGGGAACTGGTCATGGCCCTGCGCCAGCATGTGCCGAGCGACCGCGGCCACTACATCAGCTACCTGTGCCGCCAGCACCTGCCCACGCGCATCCGGGCGTTCGTCGATTTCATGACCGACCAGATCCGCGCGCTCGACCTGCTTCAGGTGGCCGAAAGCGAAGCCGTGCCGGAGCGGATGGCGGCCTGAAGAAAAAGCGCCGAATAAGGCATATCAGGCGACTGCCGGCCCCGCTCCCCAACTTATGCCCACTGACCTTGCTGTGCCCGATCACGCACGTTTCATGGCGGCGCGTTCGCCTTGGTATATGCTGACGCAGATCAATATCGGGTCTCGGCACCAATGGGTAACAGATTGCACGTCCTGTGGGACGACGGCGAACGCGTGTTCTGCCGAGACCGGCTTCCGGGCGAGGGCGACGGCCATGCCGTGCTGCTGGCACGCCCGGCCGCGGAACACCCTTTGCCCGCCACGCTCGACCGCCTGGCGCACGAGTTCGCCCTCCGGGACGAACTGGACGGCGCCTGGGCCCTGCGCCCTCTGGAGTTGTCGCGCGACGGCGGACGAACCGTGCTGATGCTCGACGATCCGGGCGGCGAGCCGCTCTCGACGATGCTGGGCACGCCGATGGAAACCGGCACCTTCCTGCGCCACGCCACCAGCATCGCGCTGGCGCTCTGCAAGCTGCACCAGCGCGGCCTGGTCCACAAGGACCTCAAGCCCACCCATATCCTCGTGAACTGCGCCGACGGCCAGGCCCGGCTGACCGGCTTCGGCCTCGCCTCGCGCCTGCCGCGCGAGCGCCAGGCCCCGGAGCCGCCCGAGACCATCGCCGGCACGCTGGCCTATATGGCGCCCGAGCAGACCGGGCGGATGAACCGGTCGATCGACTCGCGCTGCGACCTCTACGCCTTCGGCATCACCCTCTACGAAATGCTGACCGGCGCGCTGCCGTTCGCGGCGACGGACGCCATGGAGTGGGTGCACTGCCATATCGCCCGGATGCCGCAGTCGCCCCGGCTGCGCGTGGACACCGTGCCGGCCGCGCTGTCCCGCATCGTCATGAAGCTGCTCGCCAAGACGGCCGAGGAGCGCTACCAGACCGCCGCCGGGGTCGAGCACGACCTGCGGCGCTGCCTGGAAGACTGGGAGCGCCAGCGCCGCATCGAGGATTTTCCGCTCGACGAACACGGCACGCGCGACCGCCTGATGATCCCCGAGAAGCTGTACGGGCGCGAGCATGAGGTCGATACCATGCTCTCGGCCTTCTCGCGCATCATCCGGACGAGCACGCCGGAACTGGTACTGGTGTCCGGTTACTCTGGCATCGGCAAGTCCTCGGTGGTCAACGAGTTGCACCGGGTGCTGGTGCCGCCGCGCGGGCTGTTCGCCGCCGGCAAGTTCGACCAGTACAAGCGCGATATCCCGTACTCGACGCTGGTGCAGGCGTTCCAGAGCCTGGTCCGCACGCTGCTCGGCAAGCCCGATGCCGAACTGGCGCGCTGGCGCGGCGCACTGCTGGAGGCGCTGGAGTCCAACGCGCGGCTGGTGACGGACCTGATTCCCGAGCTGAAGCTGATCATCGGCGAGCCGGAACCGGTGCCGGACATGGAGCCGCAGCAGGCCCAGCAACGCTTCCTGCTGGTGTTCCGGCGCTTTATCGGCGTGTTTGCCCAGCCGGAGCATCCGCTGGCGCTGTTTCTCGATGACCTCCAGTGGCTGGACGCCGCCACGCTCGACCTGATCGAGGACGTGCTGGTCCGCTCCGACCTGCGCCACCTGATGCTGGTGGGCGCCTACCGGGACAACGAGGTCGATGCCACCCATCCGCTGACCGGCAAGCTGCTGGCCATCCGCAATGCCGGGGTCAAGGTCGAGGACATCAAGCTGGCGCCGCTGAGCCGCGCCCACATCGAGCAGCTGTTTGCCGATTCGCTCCATTGCGAGCGGACGCGCATCGCCCCGCTGGCAGAGCTGGTGGAGGACAAGACCGCCGGCAACCCGTTCTTCGTGATCCAGTTCCTGCAGGCACTGGTCGAGGAGAACCTGCTGACCTTCGACCACGACGCGCGGCAGTGGACCTGGGACCCCGACCGCATCCACGCCAAGGGCTACACCGACAACGTGGTGGACCTGATGGTCGGCAAGCTGGCCCGCCTGCCGGCCGAGACCCAGCAGGCGTTGCAGCAGCTGGCCTGCCTCGGCAACGTGGCCGAGATGACGACGTTGACCACGGTGCTTGGCGTGCCGGAGGCGCAGGTCCACGCGGCGCTGTGGGAGGCTTTCCGCCAGGAACTGGTCGAGCGCGCCGACGGCGCCTATGCCTTCGCGCATGACCGCGTGCACGAGGCCGCCTACCTGCTGACGCCGGAAGCGTCGCGCCCCGCCGCCCACCTGCGCGTGGGCCGGATGCTGGCGGCGCAGACGCCGCCGGAGATGCTCGACGAGGCCATCTTCGAAATTACCGGCCAGCTCAATCGCGGCGCGGCGCTGATCACCGAGCCGGCCGAACGCGAGCGTCTGGCGGAACTGAACCTGATGGCCGGGCAGCGCGCCAAGGCCTCCACGGCCTATGCCTCGGCGCTGGCTTACCTGAGCACCGGCGCGGAGCTGCTGGGCGACGGGGGCTGGGCGAATCGGCATGCGCTGCGCTTCGCGCTTGAGCAGCACCGGGTGGAATGCGAGTTCCTGACTGGCCAGCTGGATATCGCGGACGCGCGCCTGGGCGCGCTGACGGCGCGCGCCACCACCACAGTCGAGAAGGCCCTGATCGCCTGCCTCCAGATGGACATCTGCCTCGTGCTCGACCAGAGCGACCGCGCGGTGGCGGTGTGCCTGGAGTACCTGCGGCAGGTCGGCATCGAATGGACGCCCCACCCGGACGACGACGCGGTCCGACGCGAGTACGACGAGATCTGGACCCACCTCGGGGACCGCGCCATCGAGGACCTGATCGACCTGCCGCTGATGGACGACGCGGCGTCGCTGGGCACCGTGGAGGCGCTGAGCAAGCTGTTCGCGCCGGCCGTGCAGACCGATGCCAACCTGGCCGGCCTGACCATCTGCAAGGCGGTCAGCCTCAGCATCGAGCGGGGTAACTGCGATGCGTCCTGCGTGCTCTACGCCAATGTCGGCCGGGTGGCCGGGCGGCGTTTTGGCGACTATCAGGCCGGCTTCCGCTTCGGCCAGCTGGGCTGTGAACTGGTGGACCGGCGCGGCCTCACGCGCTTCGAGGCCAAGACCTACCTCTGTTTCTCGATCTTCGTCATGCGCTGGCTGCGGCCGGTGCGCGAGTGCGAGCCGATGCTGCGCCGCGCGTTTGCGGCGGCGAACCGGATCGGCGACCTGCCGTACGGCGCCTTCGCGGGCAACGCCCGCAACTCGGACATGCTGTTCGCGGGCGAGCCGCTGGCCGAGGTGCAGGCGGAGGCCGAGCGCGGGCTGGCCTACGCCGAAAAGGTGCGCTTCGGGCTGGTGACCGACTTTATCGGCACGCAACTGGCGCTGGTGCGGATGCTGCGCGGCCTGACGCCGGTCTTCGGCAGCCTGGACGGCGATCCATTCGACGAGGCGCGCGTCGAACAGCATCTGGCGGCCAGCCCGGACCTTGTGTTGGCCGAGTGCTGGTACTGGACCCGGAAGCTCCAGTCGCGCTACCTGTGCGGCGACTACGTCACCGCCATGGCCGCGGCCGCGCGTGCGCAGGTGCTGCTCTCGACCTCGTCCTCATTCTTCGAGGAGGCGGAATACCACTTCTACGCCGCGCTGGCCGAGGCCGCCACCTGTGACAGCGCGCCGGCCGACGGCCGCCAGCCGCATCTTGACGCGCTGGCCGCACATCACGGGCAGCTCGCGCACTGGGCCGAGCACTGCCCGGAGAACTTCGCGGACCGCGCGACGCTGGTCGGCGCCGAGATCGCCCGGCTTGAAGGCCGTCTGGTGGACGCCGAGCATGGCTACGAGCGGGCCATCGACGCGGCGCAGGCGAGCGGCTTCGTGCACATCGAGGCGCTGGCCAACGAACTGGCCGCGCGCTTCTACGCGGCGCGCGGGCTGGAGAGGATCGCCCGGATCTACCTGCATGACGCGCGCTATGGCTACCTGCGCTGGGGCGCCGACGGCAAGGTGCGGCAGCTCGAGGCCGAGTATCCGTACCTGCGCACCGAAGATCCCGCGCCGGGCCCGACGACCACCATCGCCACGCCGGTGGAGCATCTCGACCTGGCGACGGTTCTCAAGGTGTCTCAGGCCGCCTCGGGCGACATCGTGCTGGAAAACCTGATCGACATGGTCATGCGCACGGCCATCGAGCAGGCCGGCGCCGAACGCGGCCTGCTGGTGCTGTCCGGCGCGGGTGCGCACCGGGTGGCGGCGGAAGCCACCACTGGCACGGACGCGCCCCAGCTCCAGTTGCGCGACGTCCCGGTCAGCGCGGAAATGCTGCCCGAGTCGCTGCTGTTCCACGTGCTGCGCACGCGGGAGAGCGTGGTGCTGGACGATGCGTCGGCCGACTCGCCGTTCGCCACCGACCCCTATGTGCGCCAGCATCGCGCCCGCTCGATCCTGTGCCTGCCGCTGATGAATCAGGCCCGGCTGACCGGCGCGCTGTATCTGGAGAACAATCTCACCGCGCGCGCGTTCAGTCCGACGCGGATCGCGGTGCTGAAGCTGGTGGCGTCGCAGGCCGCCATCTCGCTGGAGAACGCCCGGCTGTACCGCGACGTGGCCGAGCGGGAGGCCAAGATCCGGCGCCTGGTGGAGGCCAATATCATCGGCATCATCGTCTGGAACGTGGCCGGCGAGGTGCTGGAAGCCAATGACGCCTTCCTGCGCATGGTGGGCTACGCGCGCGAGGATCTGGTCTCCGGCCGGGTGCGCTGGCGCGACCTGACCCCGCCGGAGATCCGCGCGGAGAGCGAGCTGGCGCTGGCCGAGAGCGAGCGCTCCGGGCACGCCACGCCGTTCGAGAAGGAATACATCCGCAAGGATGGCACGCGGGTGCCGGTCATCGTCGGCCTGGCCTCGTTCGGCGACGGCCGGCAGGAGGGCGTGGCGTTCGTGCTCGACCTGACCGAGCGCAAGCAGGCCGAGGAGCGCGTGCGCGAGGGCGAGCGGCGCTACCGCGAGGTGCAGACCGAGCTGGCGCACGCCAACCGGGTAGCGACCATGGGGCAACTGGCGGCGTCGATCGCGCACGAGGTGAACCAGCCGATTGCGGCGACGGTGACCAACGCGCAGGCCGCGCTGCGCTGGCTGGGCGCCCGGCCGCCCAATGTCGACGAGGTGGGGGAGGCGCTGACCCGCATCGTCAAGGACGCCAACCGGGCGGGCGATGTGCTCGGGCGCATCCGCCAGTTGATCAAGAAATCGCCGCCCCGCAAGGAGCCGGTGGACATGAACGCGGCGATCCGCGAGGTGGTGGAGCTGACCCGTGGCGAAGCCGCCAAGGGCCTTGCCACGGTGGAGACGGCGCTGGCGGACGGCTTGCCGCACATCGAGGGAGATCGTGTCGAACTGCAACAGGTGCTGCTCAACCTGATCGTCAATGCGCTGGAGGCGATGGGCGGCGTCAGCGATGGCGGCCGGCACCTGGTGATCCGCACCGCGCCCGCCGAGGACGGGTGCGTGAGCGTGGCCGTGTGCGACTCGGGGCCCGGTTTCGGCGCCGACAGCGCCGACAGCGCCGACAGCGCCGGCAGCGCCGGCAGCGTCGAGCGCGTGTTCGCCCCGTTCTACACCACCAAGGAGACCGGGCTGGGGATGGGGTTGTCGATCTGCCGGTCGATCATCGACGGACACGGCGGCCGGCTCTGGGCCAGCCCCAACACCCCGCGCGGGGCGGTGGTCCAGTTCACGGTGCCGGCGCGGCAGACGGATTAGCCAGACTGGCTTGGAGGAAAGCAAAAACCGGGGCACAAGGCCCCGGTTTTCTTTTCAACGCTTGGTACTACATCGACATCACAGCGACTGCAGGAACGCGACCACCGCGTCGCGGTCGGCCTTGGGCAGCGCTTCGAACTGCGTGCGGCTGCTGTCGGCCTCGCCGCCGTGCCAGAGGATGGCTTCCAGCATCGAGCGCGCGCGGCCGTCGTGCAGCAGGCGCACGTTCGCGTCGCCGCCCTGTACGAAGCGCAGCGAGCCAACGCCCCACAGCGGCGCGGTACGCCACAGGTTCGGCGCGGCGTTGGCTTCCCGCAGCGAGTCGGCCAGGTTCGGGCCCATGTCGTGCAGCAGCAGGTCCGAGTACGGGTGGATGGTCTGGTTGCGCAGCTCGGCGAACGGGTGCGTGTTGCCGGTCTTCATCGTCGCCGTGTGGCAGGCCACGCAGCGGACCTGGTTGAACAGCGCGGCGCCGCGTGCGATCAGGGGCGGGTCCACGTCATGCTCGGGCGACACGCGGATGCCGTCCGGGAAGCCGCTGCGCAGGCTGCGCTGGGCCGGCACGCCGATCAGCGACAGGTAGTGCGTGAGCCGTTGCAGTTCGCCCTCGGAGACCGAGGTGGCCGCCGAGGTGGTCCGGCAGTCCGGCGCGCCGCGCTGGCAGCCGCGCGTCGGGAACGTCGGCGAGGTCACGCCCATGTCCTTGATCAGCGCATCGCCCACCTGATGGCGCAGGCTGGCCTTCGACGCCTTCCAGCCAAAGCGGCCGAGGTGCGTCTTGCCGGTTTCCGGATCGACGATCCAGTTCGGAATGCCGCGCACGCCGTCGCCGTTGGCGTCGTTCGGGTCGGCCTGGGCCAGGATGGTGGCCTCGGGCAGCGCCTCGATCAGGCCCATGCCGATCACCTGCGGCGCCTGGCGCGCGGAGAACTGCGCGGGCGTGGGGCCCTTGAAGGCGAACACCGGCTTCACCAGTTCCACGCGCTCGCCGTCAGGCAGCGTGCGCACGGTCTTGTCGAGCGCCTGGAGCGTGACGTCGAACGGCGTCACCGTCGGGTCCTGGGCGTGCTGCTGCACGTTGTAGCCGTAGGCCGGGTCGGCGCGGCCATCGGCGCCGTTGGTCAGCATCGACATGGTGTCGAGCTTCGCCCCGATGCCGGCGGCCACGCTGCGGCCGTTGTTGGTATGGCACTCGATACAGCGCGGCTGGTTGTAGCGCGGGCCGAGCTGGCCGATGTGGGCCGTGAAGACCGGGTTGTCGGCGTCGTGCTCCGAGTGCTTGCCGTCGAGGAACGAGGTGTGGAACAGCCGGCGGCCTTCCACGAAACGCTGCGTGTTCACGATGCCGATGTTGTTCGCCATCTGCTGGAACACGCGCATTGGCTCCTCGGAGTAGTTGTACGAGATGCTGGCCTGGCCGCCGAGCAGCGTCTCTTCGGGCAGCGGCTCCGAGTCGAGGTTCGGGGCGATGCCGTACCACGGGCGCATGCCCACGCCCACCACGTAGAGCTGCTCGAACGAGTAGTAGCGGCTGCCGCCGCCGTCCACCACCGGGTCGCGCTTGAGGCGCGGCGCCGGCGCCAGTTCGACCTTGTCGCCGATCTTGAGCGGGCTGTGCGGATCGGTCCGCCAGTTCGAGTCGAAGGACATCATGCAGTCCTCCTTCGGCTGGCCTTCGCTACAGATCGGCAGGCCGCCCTGTTTCGGATTGTTGAAGCCGTAGTTCAGCGACCAGCCGTAGTCGCGCACGGTGGTGTCCAGGATATTGCGGAACAGGCTGAACGTGGTGCCGTCGAAGATGCCCTGGTTGACGCGCAGGTACACGTCCACGCGCGAGATGCCGGCCGGCACGTGGTCGTGGATCTCCAGGCCGAAGGTGCGGTTCTGGAAGTAGAAGGTCGGGAAGGTCAGGTAGCGGCCCGGGCCCGCATCGGGGGCGTCCCACGCCTCGCCGCGCTCGCGCGCGTGGCGCTCGGTCGGGCGCGAGCCCATCATCGTGACCAGCGTGCCGTCGGCTTCACGGTACTGGATCTGCTCGTTCATCGGCGTGCCTGCCGGGAACAGCGGCGTGTACCCGAGGGTGTCGCCGGCTGGCGTACTCGCGGGCGGCGCGCTGTCACCGCCGCCGCCGCCACAGGCGGCCAGCAGCAGGGTGGCGGCAACACAGACCGATAGGGCGGCGGATAGGCTCGTTAGGCGCGATAGGCGAGACGTGGCGCGATGCCCGTCGCGCCCCGGCCGAGGGCGTGATGTAAGGACCTGCATGGTTTGACCCCTTCGTTTTTGTTGAACAGCTTCCCGTTACTGCCGGCGGTCACTCTTCGGTGTCGCTCGTATTTGTCGCTGGGTTCATGACAGGTACATGACAAATGTCATGTATCGACATGGCCCGGCGCCCTGGTCGCATGATGCATGCGCAGGGCTGCCCCTACTTAATGGGGGTGAAAGTTAGCAAATGTGAACGGGAAAGTGTGGGCGACGTAGAGGGGTGTCGCGTTGGCGTCACACCGCCAACGCGATAAGCGTGTACCTAAAGAGGACGGGGGGAGATCAGGCGGAGGCCGCTTCGCCGCGCTCGGCAAGGATTTGCCGGATGGCCTGCTCGAATGCCTCGGGCGCCTGGCCGCCCGTGACGAGGTAGCGGTTGTCGAAAATAATCGACGGCACGGACGTGATACCCATGGCCTGGGACTGCTGCTCCTCGGCGCGGACTTCTTCGGCAAACTCGTCGCTGTCCAACACGGCGCGTGCCGCGGCGACGTCGAGCCCGGCCGACTCGGCCGCTTCCACCAGCACGGCGTGGCTGCTCGGATCCTTGCCCTCGCCGTGATAGGCGCGCAGCAGGGCTTCCTTCAGCGCCAGCTGCTTGGCCGGCGCCTGCTGGCCCGCCCATTCGAGCAGGCGATGGGCGTCGAAGGTGTTGTAGACCCACTCGCGCGGGCCGAAGGTGAAGCCGACCTCGGCGCCGCGCGCGCGGATCATCGTCTGGGTCTCGGCGATCTGCGCCGGCGTGCGGCCGTACTTCTTGCTGATGTAGCCGACGATGTCCTCGCCCTCGGGCCCCATCTGCGGGTTCAGTTCGAACGGATGGACGACGATCTCGGCCGCCACGGCGTCGCCCAGGCGGGAGAGTGCGACCTGGAGCGAGGACAGGCCGATCGCGCACCAGGGGCAGGCGATGTCGGAAACGAAGTCGATGCGGAGGGGTTGGGCTTGGGTCATGGCAATCCTGTTCGGCGCGCAAAAAAGCGATGACCGACAGGGTAGCCCGATTCGCCGCCCCTTGCAGGCGGCGGGTGTGACGGCGTAAGGGGGAGGGAAGGACTAGAGCCCTGAGATTGACTGCCCGGGCACTTGCCCGTCGATGATTTCAGTGCCGGCCTGTACCGCCGCGCGGCGTGCGCCGCCGAGGCTGTCCCACTGGCGGGCGAGCATCGGGAAGACCCGGACCAGGGCCGATACCGGATCGGTCCCTTCGCGGCAGATCACCACGGAGGCACTGTAGGTGCGGTCCGGGCGGCGTTCGTACCATTCGTGCGTCGCGGCATGTGTGTAGACCAGCGGGTAGATGTCGTACCCTTTGTAGCTGGCGCTCGGTGATGTGTCCATGGCCGCCTCCGGGAAAGTGGATGGGCCCACTGTACGCGCAATTCCACACCAAAACAGGCGCGCCCCGGGTTTATTTCACGTGGCTTTCCGAAAGATGCCCCGGGCGCGCTTTATGGCTGCCGGGCCTCACCCACGCGGCGATTCCTCGGCGATATTGAACTGCGCCTGCAGCGCGCGGATCTTCGGCGCCAGCGCCTCGCTGCAGGCCGCGCCGCTCTCGCCTTCCATCTTCGAGACGCTCCAGTTGCAGCCGTCGCCATCGGGCGCATTCCAGCAGACGTCGCCGAAGCAGCATCCCTTGCAGGCCGGGAGCTTTTCCTGCTCGGCGCGGATCATCGCGCGGACTTCGGCCTTGTTCTTGATCTGTCTCGACATGTCCCCTCCTGGTGGGCGTCGGGCGCCCGGTTTTGTGGTGATGGGTTAGTTATAGTGCATTCGGCGCGTTCGGATTCGCGCGGGATGGGGGGTCTGTCACCGACTTTTCACGCTGTTGTGCTAGCGTCGCGCGCTGGCGCACATCGTGTCGATCATCGACGAAGGGACAGGGGGTTTCATGCAATCCGGCATTGTCGAATCCGGCTATGGTTCCGATCCGGTGGGGCTCGTCAACGGGTTCCTGTTCGAGCCGGGGCAGCCGCCGCGCGAGATTCCATCCGCCGAGGCAGTAGCCTGGTTGCAGCGCCAGGATGCGGCGGACGCCGATCCGTCCCAGGCGCGTCCCCATGACGGGCCGTTCCTGTGGCTGCATTTCAACCTGTCGCACAGCGCCTGCGAGCGCTGGATGAAGATGCACCTCGGCCTGCCCGACGATTTCTTCGAGGCGCTGCGGCAGGGGTCGCACTCCACGCGCATCGAGCGCCAGGAAGACGCGCTGCTGGCCGTGGTCAACGACGTGATCTACAACTTCGGGGTGACCTCGACCGACATCTCCACCCTCTGGGCCAACGCCGACCACCGCCTGCTGGTGACCGCCCGGGCACGCCCGCTGCGCTCCGTGGACAAGCTGCGCGCCGCCGTGCGCCGGGGCGAGGACTTCCGCTCGCCGCTGGATCTCGTCGTGCACCTGTTGCGCGATCAGGCCGATGTGCTGGTACAGATCGTGCGTGAAACCGGGGTCAGCGTGGACCAGATCGAGGACCGCCTGCTGTCCCAGCGGCTGCAGGGCAACCGTGCCGACCTGGGCGCCATGCGGCGCGGGCTGGTGCGGCTGCAGCGCCTGCTGGCGCCCGAGCCCGGCGCGCTGTTTCGGCTGCTGAACCGCCCGCCGGCGTGGCTGCGCGAGGCCGACCTGCAGGCGCTGCGCGAGTCGACCGAGGAATTCTCGCTCGTGCTCGACGACCTCGCCGCATTGGTGGAGCGGATCAAGCTGCTTCAGGAAGAAATCGCCGCCAAGCTCAACGAGCAGACCAACCGCACGCTGTTCACGCTGACGCTGGTGACCGTGCTGGCGCTGCCGATCAACATCGTGGCCGGCTTCTTTGGCATGAACGTGGGCGGCATTCCGCTGGCCGACCACCCGCACGGCTTCTGGGTGCTGGTGGCGGTGGTGGGCAGCTTCTCGGTGCTGGCCGGGCGATGGGCGTTCCGGAAGCAGGCGGAGTGACCCGCACCACGCAAATTCATGCAATTGCCATGGGTCAGGCGTACGATATTTCGCCATAGCCGATGCAGGACATGACGGAGGATTTGCCATGGATTACAACGACGAAGCGCTGATCCGGCGCATCCACCGCGAGGTGGCGGACTACTACGACGAGGAACTGGAACTGGAGCTCGAGGACCGGGATCCTTCGGTGATCCAGAGCCTGCTGGCGCGTGAATCGGGGGGGCCCGGCGATAGCTCGGACGTCTCCGACAGCGAGGCCGAGCGCGCGGAACGTCACATGTACTTCCGCGAACTGTTCCGCCTGCAGGGCGAACTGGTGAAGCTCCAGAGCTGGGTGGTGGCCACGGGCCACAAGGTGGTGATCCTGTTCGAGGGCCGCGACGCCGCCGGCAAGGGCGGGGTGATCAAGCGCATCACGCAGCGGTTGAACCCGCGCGTGTGCCGGGTGGCCGCGCTGCCGGCGCCCAACGACCGCGAGCGCACGCAGTGGTATTTCCAGCGCTATGTGTCGCACCTGCCGGCCGCCGGCGAGATGGTGCTGTTCGACCGCAGCTGGTACAACCGCGCCGGCGTGGAGCGCGTGATGGGCTTCTGTACCGACGACCAGTACGAGGAGTTCTTCCGCTCGGTGCCGGAGTTCGAGCGCATGCTCGTGCGCTCGGGCATCCAGGTCGTCAAGTACTGGTTCTCGATCTCGGACGAGGAGCAGCACCTGCGCTTCCTGAGCCGCATCCACGATCCGCTCAAGCAGTGGAAGCTGAGCCCGATGGACCTGGAGTCCCGCCGCCGCTGGGAAGACTACACCCGGGCCAAGGAGACCATGCTCGAGCGCACCCATATTCCGGAGGCGCCGTGGTGGATCGTGCAGGCCGTGGACAAGAAGCGCGCGCGGCTGAACTGCATCCGCCACCTGCTGACGCAGATGCCGTACGTGGAGCCGTCGCAGCCGGTCATCGTGCTGCCCGAGCGCGAGCGCCATGCCGACTACACGCGCCAGCCGGTGCCGGACTCGATGATCGTGCCGGAAGTCTACTGATCCGCCAGATCTGGTCCCAAAGCAGCAAAAACGACAGAACGCGACAAATTCTGACAAATCCCTAAAGCACGGGTGACGCCCGCCGTTAAGACAGGACGCGCCCCGGCACCCTGCCGGGGGCTCACCTATTTCTTGGGAGTGTCCTGATGCGTCGCCTTGCTGTGCGTGGTTCTGATCTGTCCCTGTTTTCGCGGGGCCTGCCCGCGCTGACCGTCCTGGCGGCGCTTGCGCTCACCGCCTGCGGCGGCGGCGGTGGCGACAATGCCGCCACTACCACCACGACGCAGCAGCAGGCCGGCGACACCAACACGCCCGTAGTCCCGACGCAGCCGCTGCTGGTGACCGGCCTCGACCAGGCCTGCAGCGGCGTCCAATGCAGCGCCGCTACCAGCGCCACCTTCTCGGGCGCGGGCACCGGCATCTGGGGCCACACCAACGCCGGCGGCACCTCCGAAGACGTGCAGTTTTCGATCTCGGGCCTGCTCGGCACCTCGATCTCGCTGCTGCTGACCAATGTGAAGGACACCCTGGCGCTGATGCCGGCCGGGCTCTCCGCCAGCATGCTCGATGCCACCACGGTGACCCGCCTGTCGCCCCAGGCCCTGACCGCTGACGCCGAGGCCGAAGCCCGCCGCCGCGAGATCGCCGAATTCAACCGCACCGGCTGGGCCGAGAAGGTTGCCGCCGCGCAACCGCTGCGCCAGACGCTGGGCGTGCCGGCGCCACATGCCGTCGCCGTGCCGGGCGTGGGTTCGACGAAGTCCTGGTACCACACCGACGGCTCCACGCGCCCGGCCACGCTGCGCAAGCAGATGACCGCCACCGACGGCACCCTCGTCAACGTCTGGGTGGAAGACTCCCAGTACAACGTCGTCAACGGCATCGACTCGACCATCGTCGACGACCTGGGCGCCGCCTTCGCCGGCACGGGCAAGATCTATGACCTGCTGACGGGCATCGGCGGCGCGGTCTGGGGCGCAAACACGCATCCGGACACCGTGCTGCCCGCCGGCCAGCCGATCGACATCGTCATCCTGAACTTCGACGGCAACGGCGCCCCGGGCGGCACCGTGGGCTACTTCTGGGGCCTGCACAACCTGCTGAAGACGGCTGATTCGCGCAGCAACGAGTCGATTTCGCTGTACCTGGACAGCGAGACGCTGGCCCTGGGCGGCGCCACCGGCATGAAGGCGATGAAGATGACCATGGCGCACGAAGGGACGCACATGCAGAACTTCTACCGCCGCGCCGTGAAGATGGGCACCGCCTACGCGTACGACGACTGGCTCGAGGAAATGACGGCGATGCAGATGGAGGACTTCCTCAGCTACAGCATCGACCCGACCTACAACGCGATCCGCGATGTGCGCTTCCCGGACTTCTACCGCTACAGCGGCTTCAACTGCCCGCTGCTGACCTTCACGGGCGGCGGCACGTGCGAGAGCTACTCGGTCTCCGGCAGCTTCGGCGGCTTCCTGGACCGCCAGCTCGGGCTGCCCTTCTATAAGGATCTGCTGACGCGCCAGGTGGTGGGCTCCAAGACGGTGCTCGACCAGGCGATCCAGGCGGCCCAGCCGGGCCTGTCCTTCAACCTGGCGCTGACGCGCTGGGCGGCGACCAACGGCAGCGGCATGCCGGCGGACAAGGCGCCGACCGGCTACGGCTACCCGCGCTGGACCGACGGCACCTTCGAGCTGCCGGAGATCGACCCGTCCTCCACCGCCAATGCCGCGCTGCGCAAGCTGCCGGCGTCGGTGCCGACCTTCCTGCAGGGCCTCGGCACGCTGCCGCTGAAGCGCACGGCCACCAATGGCGTCTACAGCGACAAGGTGCGCCTGCCGGCCGGCGTGACGCTGTCCGTCGTGGCCTACTGATCGGTCCTGCCGGGTCCGATCGCTTCCCGGCATCCCCTATGACTTATAGCGCATGCCCGGGAACGCCTCTTCGAAGGTCAGCACGGTTCCCGTCAGCGCGCCGTCGTAGCCCGGCAGCGCGTTGACGCGTTCACGGTAGGCCGCGCTGCGCATGGCCGACACCGCGCCAGCCAGCGCCGGACTGTGCAGCGCCGCCTTTCCGATCGCAAAGAAATAGCGCTCCTTGAGCACGGGCACGAATTCGAGCCCGAAGCGGCGCGCTGCCGTCTCCACGCCGAAGCCCACATCGGCCATGCCGCTGCCGATATAGGCCGCCACCGCCGCGTGCGTGAACTCCCCATTGCTGAAGCCCTCGATCCGGTTCGGGTCGATACCGCGCCGCGCCAGCATCAGCTCCAGCAGCAGCCGCGTGCCCGAGCCGACCTGCCGGTTCACGAATCGCACGTCCGGCCGGACCAGGTCTTCCAGCGTTTCCACGCCAAGCGGGTTGCCGGGCCGCACAAAGAGACCCTGGGAGCGCACGGCGAGATGGATCAGGCAATGCGTCTCGGGCCGCAGCCAGGCGGCGAAGCGGTGCAGGGTATCCTGTTCGAGTGCCCCAATCGGCACATGAAAGCCGGCCACGTCGCACGCACCCTCGGCCAGCGCCGCCGCGGCTTCCAGGCTGCCGCAGTACTTCAGGTCGTGCCGCACCTTCTGTTCGTCGAGATAGTCGCGCAGCGCCGCCACCGCGAAACCGTGGCTGGCGTAGAGCCGCACGGCCGGGTCGGTGGCATCCATCAGCTTCTTCAGTTCGATTTCCAGTTCGGACGCCAGGCTGTCCAGCGTGGGCGAGAGCCGCGCCGCGATGCGCTTGCTGGCCCACACCAACTGCTGGGCCATCGGCGTCAGGGTGGATCCCCGTCCACGTGTCTTGGCGATCAGGGCGCCGCCGAACAGCGTTTCGGCGTCGCGCAGGATGCCCCAGGCGTAGCGGTAAGACAACGACACGGCCTCGGCCGACTGGGCGATGTTGCCGGTGGCCTCGATATGGCCAAGCAGGGCCACCAGCCGTGACACATCAAGGCTGGGCGCGGCCCGCGCGGCATCGGGGGCGGCGTCGTCGCGGATCTGGAGATGGGGCTCGATCGAGATACGTAGCATATGCAGAAAATAGCATATTGAACGCCAGAAATCACGGGCTTATAGTCGCGAAAAGGCCCAAAGAGCCAGCTGCGAAACCCCGGAATATGAAATAAATAGCCTATGTGGTCCCGGGGCCAGAACGATGACAAGCACGGAGACAACCATGCCGGACATCCCCAATTCCATTACGCGCATCGTCGATGCCCGGCGCAACATGCCGGGCGCGCTGCTGCCCATCCTGCACGAGATTCAGGACAGCCACGGCTTCATTCCCGCCAATGCGGTGCCGGTCATCGCCAAGGCGTTGAATCTCTCGCGCGCCGAAGTACACGGCGTGATCACGTTCTATCACCATTTCCGCGAGCAGCCGGCGGGCCGGCACGTGGTGCAGGTCTGCCGCGCCGAGGCGTGCCAGTCCGTGGGCGCCGACGCGCTTGCTGCGCACGCCAGCCGGGCGCTGGGCTGCGGCTTCCACGAGACCACGGCCGATGGCCGCTTCACGCTGGAGCCGGTCTACTGCCTGGGCCAGTGCGCATGCGGCCCGGCGATGCTGATGGGCGAACAGCTCCACGGACGCGTCGATGCGAAGCGCTTCGACGCGCTGGTGGCGGCACTGCCTGAAGCTACCGAGGCTACCGAGGCGGAGGTCCAGGCATGAGCACGACGATCTTCGTCCCGCGCGACTCCACCGCGCTGGCCCTCGGCGCCGACGATGTGGCGCGCGCCATCGAACAGGAAGCCGCCAAGCGCGGCGTGGACGTGCGCATCGTGCGCAATGGCTCGCGCGGCCTGTTCTGGCTTGAGCCGCTGGTCGAGGTGCAGACCGACGCGGGCCGCGTGGCCTACGGGCCGGTGGCCGCCAGCGATGTGCCCGGCCTGTTCGACGCCGACTTCCTGACCGGCGGCGCGCACGCGCTGGCCCACGGCCTGACCGACGAGATCCCGTTCCTGAAGAAGCAGGAGCGGCTGACCTTCGCGCGGGTGGGCATCACCGATCCGCTCTCGCTCGACGACTACATCGCCCATGAGGGCTACGCGGGGCTGATCCGCGCGCTGGCCATGGCGCCGGCCCAGATCGTCCAGGAAGTCACCGACTCGGGCCTGCGCGGCCGGGGCGGCGCCGCGTTTCCCACCGGCATCAAGTGGAAGACCGTGCTGGGCGCGGCGTCGGACATCAAGTACATCGTCTGCAATGCCGACGAGGGCGACTCCGGCACCTTCTCCGACCGCATGGTCATGGAGGGCGATCCGTTCATGCTGATCGAAGGCATGACGATCGCCGGCCTCGCCGTCGGCGCCGAGCGCGGCTATATCTATACCCGCTCCGAATACCCGCACGCGATTGCCGTGACCGAGGCGGCCATCGCCCTGGCCACGCGGGCCGGCTGGCTGGGCGATGACATTCGCGGCAGCGGCCGGCGCTTCCATCTGGAAGTGCGCAAGGGCGCCGGGGCCTATGTCTGCGGCGAGGAAACGGCGCTGCTGGAGAGCCTGGAAGGCAAGCGCGGCGTGGTGCGCGCCAAGCCGCCGCTGCCGGCCATCGAAGGGCTGTTCGGCAAGCCCACCGTCATCAACAACGTGATCTCGCTGGCCACGGTGCCGGTGATCCTGGCGCGCGGCGCCACGTTCTACCGGGACTTCGGCATGGGCCGCTCGCGCGGCACGCTGCCGTTCCAGCTGGCCGGCAACGTCCTGCAAGGCGGGCTGGTGGAGAAGGCGTTCGGCATCACGCTGCGTGAACTGCTGGTGGACTACGGCGGCGGCACGCGCAGCGGCCGGGCCATCCGCGCGGTGCAGGTCGGCGGGCCGCTGGGCGCCTACCTGCCCGAGTCGCGCTTCGACACGCCGATGGACTACGAGGCCTTCGCCGCCTTCGGCGCGGTGGTCGGCCACGGCGGCATTGTCGTGTTCGACGAGACCGTGGACATGGCCAAAATGGCCCGCTACGCCATGGAGTTCTGCGCGATCGAGTCCTGCGGCAAGTGCACGCCGTGCCGCATCGGCTCCACGCGCGGCGTGGAGGTCATCGACCGGATCATTGCCGGCGAGCAGCCGGTGAAGCAGGTGGCGCTGGTGCGCGACCTCTGCGACACCATGCTCAACGGCTCGCTTTGCGCGATGGGTGGCATGACGCCGTACCCGGTGCTTTCCGCGCTGAACGAGTTTCCGGAGGATTTCGGCCTCGCGCCGAAGTCCGCCAAGGCCGCCTGAGCCGGATCACCGAGCCAGATCAAAGAACGACGCGCCCCTCAGGGGCGCGCAGCCCTACGAAGTTTGACGGGAGACATCCCTTGAACGCACGCGACGATTTCGATTTTGGAACCCCGGTCAGCCTGTCCGAGACGCAGGTGACGCTGGAAATTGACGGCGTGGCCGTCACGGTGCCGGCCGGCACCTCGGTGATGCGGGCGGCGGCCGAGGCCGGTGTGGGCGTACCCAAGCTGTGCGCCACCGATTCGCTGAAGTCCTTCGGCTCGTGCCGGCTCTGCCTGGTGGAGATCGAGGGACGGCGCGGCTACCCGGCCTCGTGCACCACGCCGGTGGAGGCGGGCATGAAGGTCCGCACCCAGAGCGACAAGCTCGGCGACCTGCGGCGCGGCGTGATGGAACTCTATATTTCCGATCATCCGCTCGACTGCCTGACCTGCCCGACCAACGGCAACTGCGAATTGCAGGACATGGCCGGTGTGGTCGGCCTGCGCGAGGTGCGCTACAACGACGGCGCCAGCGCGGTGCCGGTGGCCACGCACACGGCGCTGACCAAGGACGAATCGAACCCGTATTTCACCTACGATGCCTCGAAGTGCATCGTCTGCAACCGCTGCGTGCGCGCCTGCGAGGAAACCCAGGGCACCTTCGCGCTGACCATCAGCGGGCGCGGCTTCGAGTCCCGCGTGGCGGCCGGCACGAGCCAGTCGTTCATGGACTCGGACTGCGTATCCTGCGGCGCCTGCGTGCAGGCCTGCCCGACCGCCACGCTGACCGAGACCTCGGTCATCAAGCTGGGGCAGGCATCGCACAGCACCGTGACCACCTGCGCCTATTGCGGCGTGGGCTGCTCGTTCAAGGCCGAGATGAAGGGCAACGAGGTCGTGCGCATGGTGCCGTACAAGGACGGCCAGGCCAACGAGGGCCACGCCTGCGTGAAGGGCCGCTTCGCCTGGGGATACGCCACGCACAAGGACCGCATCCTCAAGCCGATGATCCGGGCGAAGATCACCGACCCGTGGCGCGAAGTGTCGTGGGAGGAAGCCATCGGCTACGCGGCCTCGCAGTTCAAGCGTATCCAGGCCGAGCACGGCAAGGATTCGATCGGCGGTATCGTCTCGTCGCGCTGCACCAACGAGGAAGGCTATCTGGTGCAGAAGCTCGTGCGCGCGGCCTTCGGCAATAACAACGTCGATACCTGCGCCCGGGTTTGCCACTCGCCCACCGGCTATGGCCTGAAGACCACGCTGGGCGAGTCCGCCGGCACGCAGACCTTCCGCTCGGTGGCCAAGGCTGATGTGATCATGGTCATCGGCGCCAATCCGACCGACGGCCACCCGGTGTTCGCCTCGCGCATGAAGAAGCGCCTGCGCGCCGGCGCCAGGCTGATCGTGGCCGATCCGCGCCGCATCGACCTGGTCGATTCGCCGCACATCCGCGCCGACTTCCACCTGCAACTGCGCCCGGGCACCAACGTGGCGCTGGTGACGTCGATGGCGCACGTCATCGTCACCGAAGGGCTGCTGGCCGAGGCCTTCATCGCCGAGCGTTGCGAGGATCGCGCGTTCCAGCAGTGGCGCGACTTCGTGGCGCTGCCCGAGAACTCGCCCGAGGCCATGGAAGCCGTGACCGGCGTCCCGGCCGGGACGCTGCGCGGCGCTGCCCGCCTCTACGCCACGGGCGGCAATGCGGCGATCTACTACGGGCTCGGCGTGACCGAGCACGCGCAGGGCTCGACCACGGTGATGGGCATCGCCAACCTCGCCATGGCCACCGGCAACATCGGCCGCGAAGGCGTGGGCGTGAACCCGCTGCGCGGGCAGAACAACGTGCAGGGTTCGTGCGACATCGGCTCCTTCCCGCATGAACTGCCGGGCTATCGCCATGTGTCCGATTCGACGGTGCGCGGCGCCTTCGAGGCCGCCTGGAATGTCGAGATCAACCCGGAGCCGGGCCTGCGCATCCCGAACATGTTCGAGGCGGCGCTGACCGGTTCGTTCAAGGGGCTGTACTGCCAGGGCGAGGACATCGTGCAGTCGGACCCGAACACGCAACACGTGTCCGAGGCGCTGTCGTCGATGGAATGCATCGTCGTGCAGGACATCTTCCTGAACGAGACCGCCAAGTACGCCCACGTGTTCCTGCCGGGTTCGTCGTTCCTGGAGAAGGACGGCACGTTCACCAACGCGGAGCGCCGCATCTCGCGCGTGCGCAAGGTCATGCCCCCGAAGGGCGGTTATGCTGACTGGGAGGCCACCATCCTGCTGGCCAACGCGCTTGGCTACCCGATGCACTACAACCATCCGTCCGAGATCATGGACGAGATCGCGCGGCTCACGCCGACCTTCTCGGGCGTGAGCTACCAGAAGCTCGACGCGCTGGGCAGCATTCAGTGGCCGTGCAACGCCGACGCGCCGACCGGCACGCCGACCATGCACGTCGATGCTTTCGTGCGCGGCAAGGGCAAGTTCATCATCACCAAGTACGTGGCGACCGACGAGCGAGTCAATCGCAAATACCCGCTGATCCTGACCACGGGGCGCATCCTGTCGCAGTACAACGTGGGCGCCCAGACGCGGCGCACCCACAACGTGCACTGGCACGACGAGGACCGGCTGGAGATCCATCCGCACGATGCCGAGGAGCGTGGCATCAAGGACGACGACTGGGTGGGCGTGCAGAGCCGCGCGGGCGAGACGGTGCTGCGCGCCATCGTCAGCGAGCGGATGCAGCCGGGCGTGGTGTACACCACGTTCCACTTCCCCGAGTCCGGCGCCAACGTGATCACCACGGACAACTCGGACTGGGCCACCAACTGCCCCGAGTACAAGGTGACGGCGGTGCAGGTGATGCCGGTGGCGCAGCCGTCGTCCTGGCAGCGCGAGTACGAGGCGTTCAACCGCGAGCAGCTGGCGCACCTGCGCGCGGCCAGCGAGCCGGTGCAGGCGTCGGCGGAGTAGGGCGATGAAGCGCTGCATGCCGCCACACGAGACCGCGCCGGATGAGGCGGGGGAATTCCCAGCGACCCAGCAGTCGATGGCGGTGACGCGCTGGCGCGGCGGGGAAGCGATGGCGGCGACAGCCGAGATCGACCATATCGCCGAGGAAGTGCCCGTGGCGCTGGAGTACAACGGCGTCTCGCACGCGGTGATGCTGGCCACGCCGGCCGATCTGGAGGACTTCGCGCTGGGCTTCAGCCTGAGCGAGGGCATCGTGGCGGCGCCGCGCGACATCTACGGCATCGAGGTGGTCACGCGCCCGAACGGCGTGGCCGTGGAGATCGAGATCGCCAGCGAGGCCTTCGTGGCGCTGAAGGCGCGGCGCCGCGCGCTGGCCGGCCGTACCGGCTGCGGGCTGTGCGGCACCGAATCGCTCGACGAGGTCATGCGGGCGCCGCACGCAGTGCAGAGCGAGGCGTCCTTCGACCCGGCCGTGCTGCACGCCGCCTTCGCCCAGTTGCAGCGCCGCCAGGCCCTGCTGCGCGACACCGGCGCCACGCACGCGGCGGGCTGGCTGCGCGCCGATGGCGAGGTATCGCTGGTGCGCGAGGACGTGGGCCGGCACAACGCGCTGGACAAGCTGGCGGGCGCCCTGGCCCGTTCGGACGAGGATATCGGGCGCGGCGCGGTCATCGTGACCAGCCGCGCGAGCTATGAGATGGTGCTGAAGACGGCCGCCATCGGGGCGGGGGTGCTGGCAGCGGTGTCCGGCCCCACCGCGCTGGCGGTGCGCCTGGCCGGGACGGCCGGCGTCACGCTGGCGGGATTCGTGCGCGCGGGCGGCCTGGTCGCCTACGCGCATCCACATCGACTACGGATGGCTTAGACCTGTCATGCACATCGACAACCTGATCAAGATGGCTAACCAGATCGGCGGCTTCTTCGAAGCCATGCCGGACCGCGACGAGGCGCTGGCCGACATCGCCAGCCACCTGAAGCGCTTCTGGGAGCCGCGCATGCGGCGCGCACTGCTGGCACACGTGGACGCGACGGATGGGGGCGAAGGGCTCATCCCCATCGTGCAGGCGGCGGTGGCGCGGCATCGTGAGAAGCTGGAGATCACGTTGCGGGCCCCGATGGTCACTGCCGTCCCATGAAGATGCGCGACGGCATGACGAAGTCGCGCAGCGCCAGCATCTCCAGCGGCCCCTGGCCGACTTCCGTACGCATCAGATAGCGCAGCGGATAGACCATGTCGGCAGGCGGCGGTTGCTTCGCTGCGCGTGGCGTCAGGCTGTCCGGATCGGACGCGGCGGGGTCGTGCAATCCGGCCGGGCGGGTATCCGGTATCCCTTGCCAGGTCAGCTGATAGGTCGCGCTGTCCAGCGGCTCGATCTGCGCACGCTCCAGCATCCGCAACCAACCCCAGCGGCCCCCGAACTCATAGTGCTTGTTGGTGCCCGCGCGTTCGGCTTGCCATTGCAGCCGGGTGCCCGGCTCCTGCGCGAGATTGGCCGGCCAGCGCATGGCCTGCCAGCGCTCCTGCTGGTTGTAGTAATGCAGCGTCTGGCTATCGAGGGTCAGCAAGGTGTCGGTGAGCCCCGGGGACGGGATGGGCTTGATCTCGAAGCGATATGCCGGTTCACCGTCCACCAGCATATGCGCCGCAACGCGCTGCAGGGTATTGATTGCCTTGAGGAAGGCCGGATCGAAGGCTAGAGCGGACTGCCCGCCGGCATCTCCTCTGCCAGCCGTAGGGATCCATTGATCCCCCTGCAACGCCAGCACACCCGCCAACTGCGTACCGAGGAACGTGCCGATCAGCCCGGTCTGCGGGCGCAGGAAGCGCGTCAGTTCCGGCAGCGAGGCATCGTTGGCGCTGTCGGCGAACGGATAGCGCCCGGCGAACGATCGTCCCCACGCCATCGCGATGCCTTGCCGCCAGGCATCGTTCAGGCTCGCCTGGGCGGGCTGCAGCACGGTCTGCGTGGCCTGGGCGATGGGCTGCACGAACAGCGCCTCCCCCATACCCGCCCATTGGCTGCCAAGGCTGGCGGCCATCAGCTGCGCGTAGGACTGGGTATCGGCCAGTTCCGAGCCTTTGCCCTGGAACAGCGCCTGCGCCATTTGCCGGGCCTGCGCATCGGCATCGGCGCTGTGGCTGATCTGCTGCAGCCGTAGCCGGAGCGCGGTGGCGCGGTCGAGGAAGCGTTGCAGGCTCAGGTCGTCATTGGCGCTTTGGCCTGACGCCTGCGCCATCAGCCGGAGGACCGGGCCAAAGGCGGCGCGGAGCGGCCCCGCCGGCTCCGGTCTGGCGGCCTCGGGGCCTGCCGCCTTCTTGCCGAGCAGATCCTGCGCCTTGGCCACCAGCGTGTCCGACAGGGAATGCTTGCGCGCGCCAGCGCCGCCCTGGTATTCGAGCGATGTCATCAGCGCGATCACCGGCGACTGGCGTGCGTCGGCCATCAGCTTGAGTTGGTCGACGGCGGCAGGGAGCGTCGGCGCAGGCGCCCATTGCAGGCTGTTCATGAAGCCCTGCCAGTGTTCTGCGTAGTCCGCGAAAAACTGTTCGGTCAGCGCGGCCTGCAGGGCATCGGCCGAGCGGTCCGCCGGCTGCTCGGCGTCCTGCGGCTTGCTGTCGGTCAACACCCAATCGCGGGCAATCTCCGTGCGTCTGGCAGCGGCCTCGATCGACGGGGCGATGGCGCTTTCGTACGCCTGCCGCGTGAACACGGCGGGAACAACAGCTGCCGTGCGGATCAGTCCGCGGGGGTCTGTGCCGGCCGTCAGCGACGCCAGGCTCTGGTCCGGGTACCGGTTGCCGCCGCGGTTGTTGAAGGCGTCGAGGATGCCCTGGTAGATCGTCCCTTCGGCGTTGCGCTCCCCAATGACCGCCAGCAGCGTCTGTCGCGCGCCGTTCACCAGTTCCGGCCGCGCATCGATCCGCCAGTCCGGCTTGGCAGGCAGTTGCGTGGCGTAGAACCTGAGCAGGCGATCGGCGAGATCGTCCCGCTCGCCGGGCGTGAGCCACGCATCGGTGGACCAGTGCCGTAGCAGCTGCGGCGCCAGAAAGGCCGGCTCGGCGCGCTCGGGCTGGGCCAGCATCAGATAGGCCTTGAGTGCTTGCTGACCGTCGAGCGCCCGCTGGCTGGTCAGTTCGTCCAGCGTGTCCGTGCGCATCTGCGCAAGGTCGGCGAGCGAAGCTTCCAGATTCTGCTCCACGGGCAGGGTGAGCAACTGGCGAGCGGCGTGCGAGTAGGGCTTCCACAGCGCTTCGAGGATCGTCGCATCGCGATTCAGGCCGAAACGTGTCGTCAGTGCGGCGTGATGCTTGGCGCGGTGTTCGTAGCGTTCGATCTGCCGTTGCAGGACAAGCAGCGCACGCAGGCTGGCGGCCGTGTCGGGCGCCGAGCGGAGGTTGTCGACGGCCCGCTGTGCGGCGTGCGCGTCCCGCCCGTTCTGCACGCCGGACACCAGCATGCCGGCGCTCCACAGGCCAATGGCCGTCAGGACCGCGACGGTGCAAACCGTGACCGGGTGCCAGCCGATACGCCTGCCGGGATGCCGCCGGGCGGTTTCGGCGAGGTGTTGCCAGAGCGGCAGTTCGATGCCGGGACCCTCGGCTGCATCGGCGTTCGGATAGGAGGCGAACATGATGCCGCGCAGCGGGATGCGCCGCCGCTGACCGGTCGCCAATCCGCCCAGCCAGTCGGCAAGCATCTGGGCGCGGGTGTCGAGGCGCGCGGACAACTCGCCCATGTGGCGATCGCGGCTGTCGCGGACCAACTGTTCGATACTGAGATCCGAGAGCTGGTTGCGCAGGGATTGCAGCGCCTGGCTGATGGCGTGTGTGTTTGCTGGTGCGGCCAGCTCGCAGCCGATGACCGGGGAACGGGCACAGTCCTGGGCGACATCGATCAGATATACCGGGGCGGACCAGCGCAGCGCCCCGGCGATACGGAGCAAGGTGGCGCTGTACGCATGGGTGCCGTGGCGTTGTGCAGTCGGGTCCGCAGTGCCGTCGATGGTCAACGCTACCGCATCGATCGGTCGATCGCGGCGTAGTGCGGACAGTTGCCTTAGCCACGCCGCGTCCGGATGCCCGTCCTGGTCGGCCTGGCTCCACAGCAGCACGGCGTCCTGCGTGACCAGCCAGCCGGTCTCAACCAGTGCCGGCAGCAGTCGGCCGATCGTCGTGTCATCGCCGGTCACCAGTAGCCAGGGCTGACGGTACCGCCAACGCCGGCCATGGATCCCTTGCAGTTGACTGCGCAAGCGGCTCAATGGCTCGCCAACCGGCACAACATCCTCGGATGGCGGGCCGAGTTCAGCGGAGCCGACATCGCGCATCGCAGCCTTCCGGCTAGCGCGCCTGACCAGCGTGACATGTGCAAGGGCCGCAAGCAGAAAAAAGATCACGAGGCCGCAGATGGCAAGCAACCGCTGCGCCGAAGTCGTCAGACCCAGGACCTCGCCTTTCCCAAGCACGAACAGTCCGGCAGCGACGAGCAATGCAAAAAGAGCAACCAGCGTGTAATTCAATCGCATAAGGAAACCGGTCTCAAGTTCGTGGGCCAACCACCGCGAGCGTCATGGCGTCAGCCTCGGCGATGCTCAGCAATTGCTTCTGCCCGGAGGCCAGCGCGTGAGCCGAGGCAAGGGCCACGCATAACCATGGCGCAGCCGCGCCCGCTGACCCGATGCGAAGATCGACGTCATGTTGGCCTTTCAGTTCGGGCGTCATGAGCACACCCACCCCTTGGCGATCGAGATGGGCCGCCAATCCCCGCTGCATGGGCGCCGCCGAGCCACCGGACATCCACTGGTCCCTGACGTCGACACCGTCCGAACGGCTCCACAGCAGTACCTGACGGAGCCCCTGTCCCAAATCCTTGTCATCGTGCCGTTCCGGCCGGTAGAGCAGGGTCTGGCTCACTAGCCGCTTCTGAGCAACCAACGGCGAGGCGGCGAACATCAGGATGGCGCCGGCTTCCGCCGCGCCGGCAACCGGCGGCGGGTGGAGCAGTGGATTCAGTTGCACCACGCAAAGGAGGTGGACGGCGTCCGTCGCGAAATCGGGCGCGCCGTCGAGCCAGCCGTCGACCGCGATCAGGTCCGGAACGCCTGCGTTGAACTCGGTTCGCACGGCCTCCCCGAGCCCTTGCGTGTGCCATGTGTCGTGCCAGATGGTTTCGACTTCCGCAGTCGCAAGCTGCGCCTCGGCGCAAACCTGAATGACCAGCCGGGTGCGCTCAGGCAACGCGCGGACCTCCGGGGCAATCTGCCGCTGCAGCGAGCCGAACACGTATGGCAACAGGTCGCGGTGCCGCGCTACATCAGCCTGGTCATCGCCGGCCCGCCACGCGTAACCGGCCGGCTCGATCCAGCGCGCGACGATGGCCTCGCCATCGCCCGCAAAGCGGCTTCGCGGCACGAGCTCCAGCGCCCGCTCCACTACCGCCGAGACGGTGTTCTCGTGCGCCTGCGCGGAAAAGAGGAAGCCGGCGCCCAGGACGTGCAGCGGGACCCCGGCTTTGCGGCACACCGCGTCCTGATAGTCGCGCCGCGCCGCGTTATGGTCTTCGGCGCGCGTCCGCTGGGTCTGCAGTACCCCGAGATAGCTGAAGAACAGCATCGCCCACACGATAACCGGGAACGCTGCAACGCAAGTCCAGAACCAGAGCGTTTGCGTGGGCTCGCCCTCCGGCCAGAGGCGGAGGGCAACCAAGGCACCGCCGCCACCGATCAAGGCAAGCAGGAACAGCCAGGGAAGCCACGCAGGCTTGAGCGGTCGGACCTCGCGCTCAGGCGCAATGCGCCGCAGATCGTAGGCCATCAGCGGCTTCCTATCGCCCCGCTGGACGAAAGCAGTATCGCGCCGCACAGCGTCTTGTGCCCATGAAAGGCAAGCGGCAGGTTGCCGTCCAGCATCTTCCCGTTGCCTTCCGCGATGGCATTCTCGCCGCAGCGAGGGCAGGAAACCCTGTCGGACTGACGCGCGACTGGGCGTCCGTTAAACGAAACACGTGACGAGCCCGTGAGCACCTTGCCGCCATGGCTGGTGTCGTCACCCACATAGATTGCATTTGGCATGCTGCTTCCTTTGACAGTTGGCATTGAGGAACGACTGCTTTTTCCGTGATAACCGTCACCCTCCCGACATCGTTCGCGCAGCATCCATAAAATTATTCACCCCCCCCACCACGCCGACATCACAGCGAAGAGAAGCGCGACGATGCGAAACGCTGTGCCGGATTTCTTCGCCAGCCGCTCGTCTGACGCCCGCTCCTGAATCCCGCTCGCGTTCGGATCGCGTCTTGTCTCGTCAGTCTTCATCTCTTTGTCCGCCTTGTAGTCATTGCCACGCATTTCGCAAAGTCCTTACTCTGTGTCTTCGGTGCTGAACGCCGCCATTCTTGCTTCGACATCCCTTGAATCAGCCGCTTGTGAACGTCTTCAGCGATACCCCTCTGGATTCGTGCTCGAATCACGCACGTACGGATCGCCTGGCATGATTCGGCAGGCGGCTTCGACATCGGCGGGCCAGAGTGGCACTTTGCTTGTGGCGTGGTGGATCAGACGGCCAAGGAAGAAGAACACGTGGAATGGGAACATGAACCATTTGAGAATAAGGTTCGATGCATCCATGGAAACCAGTGCCACCCAGCCTTGATAGAGGGTTTCCCGCTTGTCTGCGATGGGCAGGCAATACTGGAACCCTGGTGCGTCAATCACGGATTGCGGCCCTTCTTCCATGTAGCGGCGGATGAATTCCCAATGGTGTCGGCATTGGTCGAGGCTCGTCGAGGCGAAGCCGATTACGAACATCTCTCCGACGGTCTGCTCATCCTTCAGGATGAGGCCACAGATGCCATAAGAGCGCACGCCCGCAAACTGGCTGTTGACCCGCAAGGTGAAATACACGTCGTCCCACGATGCTTCCAGCACCGTGTCGTCGCCACGGAATAGGTAGACCTTGCGGTTCTGACGGTTGAAGCGCAACGGGTAATGCGTACAGCGGAACCACTCGCCGATCTTGAGGTTGAAGGCGACGATGCCGGTGATGAAGAGTGAAACAATCACTGTGCAAATGATCGTCGCCCACAGCATCTCGGACTCGTCGTGATGGTCCCAGTCTGGGTTCAGATAGCGAGCGATTACAGTGTGAAAGAGCGAAATCAAGAAAGCACCGGTTAAGCTCACGCCAAAGATTCCGACTGCGCTCATCCCTCCGCGATTCGAGTAGAGCCCGTCAACCAATTCCAGATAGGTGGAGTTCATCCGTATCGCAAAACCTGAGGCATGCGGGTCGGCCCTTCGCTGACGGATTGGCAGATGCCATTCACGATCCTGATTGTTCAGTGGACGCTGCTTTTTGCTCGTTGTAAACATCATGCCCTCGCCATCACTCGACTAAAGTCGGACTGTTCTGTTGGGAAGTCGGCGTAGCGACCCGACTCCAGCCTGCCCCAGTAGCAGCGCTCTAGCCACTGCGCGAAGTTGTCACCTCTGACGTAATCGATAGCAATACTTATTGCAACCAACACAACCGCCAGGACCAAGCCCCATACCGTTAAGGTGAGTCCCGCGACCATGGTTGCACTACCCGCAGGAGCGAAGGCCGCCGAGATTACAAGGCTCGCAGCAATCGCCCCACCGGTGCCTGCGGCCAATTGCAGTCCCATTAACGCCCATTGCCCGTTATCCATGCTTTGAGCCGCGTCCACGAAATCCAATGCCGCCATTACCCCCGCCAGCACAGCCGTCAGTGCACCCGCCACGCGTAACGCAATTCTGGCGCGCGTCGCATATCGTTCCTCCGTTGCCCGCTTCACCATCCCCGTTGCATACAAATTGCGCCACGTCCCATACGCCTGCACCACCGCCGCCGCCCCGGACGCCAGCGCCCCCAAATACAGCCCGTACCCCAAATTCACCCGAACGTCCTGCGTCCACGTCTTCTGGAACGACAACGCCTTGGCTTCGGCCTGCAGCATCTGCTCCCAGCCCGCGAATTTCCACACGGCGTCGATGGCGGTCAGGATTCCCATCGATACCGCGCCGAAAATCGGGATCGAGCGGCTGATTCTTAGTACGCCGTATTCGTGCAGGCTCTTTGGGGTTTTCACATGCTCGGCCAGCCAGGCGATTTTCTTGGTCGGGTCCTTGATGTTCGCTAGCGTCTTTTCCATGTCGTCAGTGATAAACACGGCAATCTTCGCTTTTACATCCTTGGACGCAATGGCCGTGTTGAATGCCCCGATATTGCCGCTGGCGAAGCTTCCCGCAACCTGCCGCTCGGCATACGTGGCCGACTGTCGAGCCCGGCGCGCCCAGTGATGCTTGCATACATCCCTATCGATATCCCTCCGGATTCGTGCTCGAATCCCGCACGTATGGATCGTCCGGCGTGATCTGACACGCTGCTTCGACATCGGCAGGCCATAGGGGCACCTTGCTGGTCACGCGGCAGACGAGACGGCCAAGGAAGAAAAACACGTGGAAGGGGAACATGACCCACTTGGCAACCGGGTTCCACGCATCCTGAGACGCGAGCGCGATCCAACCCTGATAGAGCGTTTCGCGTTTGTCGGCAATCGGCAAGCAGTCCAGGAGGCCGGGTGCGTCTATCACTGTCTGCGGCCCTTCCTCCATATATCGACGAATGAACTCCCAGTGACGCAGGCAGTGGTCGCGGCTGGGCGACGCGTAGCCGAACACGAACATTTCCTCTACGGTCTGTTTGTCCTTCAGAACGAGACCGCATATGTTCCAGATGCGTATCCCAAAGATGTTCGCGTTGATTCGAAAGGCGAAGTGCACGTCGTCCCACGGGGCTTCAAGCACCGTATCGTCACCGCGAAATACGTACACCATCCGGTCCGAAAATTCCAACCGCACTCATCCCTCCGCGATTCGAGTAGAACCCGTCGACTAACTCGAGATAGGAAGAGTTCATTCGGATCGCCCGGCCTGATGCATGCGGCTCGCCTGCACTGTCATGGATCGATACATGCCACTCACGATCCTGGTCATTCAGCGGACGTTGTTTCTTGCTCGTTGTAAACATCATGCCCCTGCCATTGCTTGACTAAAATCGGACTGTTCTGTTGAAGAATCGGCATAGCGGCCTGACGCCAACTCGCCCCAGTAGCACCGCTCCAGCCACTGCGCGAAGCTGTCGCCCCTGACGTGGCCGATGGCCATGTTCAGCGCCACCAGTAGGACAGCCAGCACCAGACTCCAACCCGTCAAGCTCAGCCCGGCGACCACGGTTGCACTGCCTGCGGGACCGAAAGCTGCCGAAAATGCGAAAACTGCCGCACTAACTCCAGCGCCCACCGACGTTAGATGAAGTATCGTAAGAGCCCATTGCCCGCGCCCCGCGCTTTGAACGGCATCCACCAAATCCATCGCCGCCGCCACACCCGACAGGGCAGCCATCAGTCCGCCCGTCATACGCAGCGCTTTCCCGGCTCGCACGGCCAGTTCTTTCCCTGCTGCCCGTTCCAGCATCCCCGTCGCATACACATTGCGCCACGTCCCATAGGCCTTCACCGCATTTCCCACCCCAAGACCGAGCGCCCCTACATACAAACCAAATCCCAAACTCACCCGCACGTCGTTCTGCCATGTCTTGTGGAACGACAACGCCTGCGCTTCGGCTTGCAGCATCTGCTCCCAGCCCGCGAACTTCCACACTGCGTCGATAGCTGTCAGGATTCCCTGCGATACCGCGCCGTAAATCGGGATCGAGCTGCCGATCTTCAGTACGCCGTATTCGTGCAGGCTCTTTGGGGTTTTCACATGTTCGGCCAGCCAAGCGATTTTCTTGGTTGGGTCCTTGATGTTCGCGAGCGCCTTATCCATGTCGTCGGTGATAAACACGGCAATCTTCGCTTTCACATCCTTGGACGCAATGGCCATGTTGAATGCACCGATATTGCCGCTGGCGAAGCTTCCCGCCACCTGCCGTTCGGCGTATGCCGTCAACTGCCGGATCCGGTCGTTGCTCAGCGGCTTGTCGCTGCGCTTGCCTGCCTCAACGAGATTGCCGACGAACGTCTGTGCAAGGAATTTGATAGTGTCTCCCGCCTTGCCGCTGACATCGATCACGCCCACCGGCGTGCGCATCGTCACGCCGATAATCGCCATCCAGCGTGCGAGCGCGCGCTCGGCGGCGTTGTTGTTGTATTCGCGCAAGGCCGTGGCGATTGGAGCGGCAACGTGGACCAGCAAGCTGGCGACGGAGTCCGGTAGCAGCTTTCCATTGGTTTCCTGCTTCGCGGCGCGTGCTTTTGCCTTTGCGGCCCTCAGGCGCTCGGCCGTAGTCTTCAGTCTGCGTTGACGCAGGGTGTCGCCAATTTCCGCCGCCCCCATATCCATCGCCTCGGCGATGTCACGGACGGCGCTGTCGTAATCGGCCTTCGCCTTGTCCACCTCGTCTTGTGCCATAGCCGCCTTCACCTTCGCATCCCAGGCGGGCCTGAGCAGCGCCTGCATGTGCTGCTTGTACTGGTCCATCAGCGTTCCCCACAGTACTTTTTCCGGGTCCAGCGGCATGGCGGCCATCTCGCGGATCAGTGCGTCCTGGCGCAGCACCAGCGCTCGCAGCAGCAGATTGCTCTTGTCAGTGATGTCCCCCTTTAGCCATTGGAGGTAGACCGCGGCGCAGCCGTCGATTTGCTGGGTTGTGGCGATGCATCGCTGCAAGGTCTCCGCGTAGGCGTCGCCGCTTAGCGCATTGCTCCCATCGTGCGTGCAGTCGAGCTTGTTGGCGAGCAGGTTGCTCCGCATCCACGCGGCGTGGGCCTTCGCCAGGGGTTCGACGTGCTGGGCCTGGAGCGCGTCAGACTGCGTTTTGAACTCATTGCGCCACGCGCTATGGAGTTCCGGCTTGAAGCGGCGCAGATATTCGCCCCACGATTCATTCTGGGCAGACTGGATCGTCTGCGGCGAAGGATTCCGGATCGCCGCATCCATTTCCTGTTTTCTCTTGACGTCTTCCGGTGTGTCCGGCGGTGCGGCCATTCCCCCGCGCGACGCCGTGTCTTGGCTCGCAACTTCGTAGCTGACCTTGAGGTAGTCCGCAAGGACATCCGCCTTGTGGAACACTTGGAGTTTCACCTTTTCATCATTGGATTGCCGGAATGACTTGATGGCACCATCCAGTGCAGCCAGATTCCGGTGCGTGGTGGGATAGTTGCCGTAGCCGTTTTTCTTGTCGTACTTGCCGGCTGGCACGTACGTGTCCAGCAAGCGCTCCTGATGCCAGTGGATCAGGGCGGCGAGGTCCTGCGCAACGCCGGCCGGGTCGTCCAGTGCGATGATCGCGGCCTGCATGTCCGGGCTGCGACGCCGACAAGCTGATTGGGTGGCATCGGTTCGCCCTACGCGCCCACTAAAGTTGGGCGCGGAAGGCGGCATGAAGGCGCGGGGGCCGATGGGTGCCGATTTGGCGATAGCTACGTAGTCGGCCACGGTGGTGGCCAGGGCGCCGATCGGCACCGCATGGGGCGTGTTGCCCCGGGCGTTGCCGGCTGGCTTGCCTGGTGAGGTTTGGTGCGCCTTGGCCCACGCGCCCGCATCGAAGGCACGCATATGCAGTTCACGCAGCGGCTTGCCGGCGGCCCCCCTGTGCGCGTCCATGACGCTTCGCGTCCATTGCACGTCGGAGTAACCGAACCAGACGATGCCTGCCTGCGTGGCGTCCGGGATGCCGATGCATCCGGCGAGTTCCACGTGTCCGGCGTCACTGCAAGGCTTGAGCGATCTTGAGCTTTCCGATACGACGGTCGCCGCGGGAATGCTCCTGTAGTAGCCATCCTCTGAGATCCAG
>NZ_JBFTSH010000007.1:0-277719 GCF_056399925.1 Cupriavidus sp. 01L43 | reverse complement strand
TCCTCGGCGATGAAGTCATCGAGACATTCTGGAAGCAGCGTGGCTTGCTTCCTATCTTCTCCCTCTATGAATCGCTTCATCCGATCCCCCAATCCGAATGCGTTGACTCAGTCTAGGTCATCAAGACGTTTTCACACAGCCTCGGTCGGATGTGGTCCTCCGCGCCGATGCGCGGGACGCGGCGGGCCAGACGACGAGTTCGGCCAGAAGCCAATAACGGCCTTCCTCAATTCATTAAACTGCGCTGCCCTTCACTCGACAGCGACACATTCAGCACGCGTCAATGAGCGTTGAGCGTCCGGTTCGGAGCAAGACAACCGGCCACTATGGGTCGAGACCAGAAATTCATTGCCCGGGGCGGCCCGACTGCCTTGGGCTGGGCGCCCAGGTAAAACCGGTCCACCAATCAGGCGCACGCAAAAATAGCGCTATAGACACCGTTGCACCTCATCCCTCGGCCTCAAAGCGCGCCGCAATGGCATCGATCATCGCCCGAACCCTTGCGGTATGACGGAGGTCCTGGTGGGTGACTAGCCAGACTTCGTAGGCTGCCGCCCTTGAAAGCTCGGGCCAGATCCTTACCAGCCCATCCCGTTCGCCCATATGCACCGGCACCTCGCCGATACCGATATCGGCACGGATCATCGCTCGCAGCATCAGGCTTGAGTGCACACTGGCGACAATGCGTCCCGCATGGATAGGCTCGCCCACCAGCGTGGGCCTACTGCTGCCCGACAGGAACGGCTGATAGAGCACGAGATCGTGCCCCGTGAATCCCGTCCCACGTTCAGGCTCGCCGTGGCGACTCAGGTAATGCTCCGTTGCATAGAGCCCCACGCGCCAGCGGGCCAGCCGCCGTGCCACCAGGTCGGGGCTTTCCGGTTTCTGGGTACGAATGGCGATGTCCGATTCGCGCCGAGCGAGGTTGAGCACTTGTGTGGAGGTGCTCAATTGCACCCTGACGTCCGGATGTTCGACGTGCAAGCTGGCAATCGCCGGGATCACGAACGCGAGTGCGAGCGAATCTGTCGTGGTCACCCTCACCTCACCCGCCAGCCGATTGTCCACACCTTGTGCCTGCCTGGCCAGTTCATGCGCGGACTGCTCCATCTTCTCCGCTGCTTTCAGGACACTTTCGCCAGCAGATGTCAGGGCGTAGCCATCCGACGCCCGAAAGAACAACGTGGCGCCCAATGCATGCTCAAGCGCGGCAATGCGCCGTCCGACCGTAGCCTGGTCCAGCCCCACTACTTTGGCGGCCTTGCGCAGCGTACGTTCGCGCTGCACGGCGAGGAATACCCGTGTGTCATCCCAGTTCATGCTGTCGGCCTTGTGATGCGTTTTTGCATTGGAGAAGCTGAATATTGCCGCATCGATTCATCGGTGTGCAACTCTATACTGGCTACCAATGTTCGGGCGGCTGTCGTCCGGCGCAAGCGCGATCCACCAGGGACAAACCATGAAAGCCATCACCTTCGCTGAATTCGGCGACGCCGACGTTCTGCAACTCACCGATGTGCCGGATCCGGAGGTCAGGCCCCATGACTTGCTGGTGCGCAATCGTGCTGCCGGTCTGAACCGAGCGGATCTGACGCACAGGCGTGGGGGGTACGGGCGCACGAACTTCGGCGATTCGGACATCATGGGCCTGGAGATTGCCGGCGAGGTGATTGCAATCGGCTCAGAGGTGCAGGGTTTCGCCATTGGGGATCGCGTCATGGGAATCGTGGGCGGCGGCGGATACGCGGAGCTGGCACGCATCGACTATCGCATGGCCATGCACATTCCCGATGGGCTGGACGACGTGCATGCGGGCGCGCTGCCAGAAGTATTCGTCACCGCCTGGGAGGCGCTTGGTCACCTTGGTCGGCTGGCATCAGGCGAGTCGGTGCTGATCCATGCGGCGGCTGGTGGCGTCGGCTCGGCCGCAGTGCAACTGGCGCACGCGGTAGGTGCCCGGGTGCTGGCAACGGCCGACGGCAGCAAGCGCGAAGCCGTAATCGGTTTCGGCGCCGATGTCGCCATTGATTACAAGACCGAAGACTTCGAGGCGGTGGTGAATAAAGTCACCGAGGAGCGCGGCGTCGATGTGATTATCGATTTCGTCGGCGCGCCCTACCTGGCACGCAACATTCGCTCCCTGGGCTTTGGCGGCCG
This sequence comes from Cupriavidus sp. 01L43, assembly GCF_056399925.1. Classification (NCBI taxonomy): domain Bacteria; kingdom Pseudomonadati; phylum Pseudomonadota; class Betaproteobacteria; order Burkholderiales; family Burkholderiaceae; genus Cupriavidus; species Cupriavidus sp. 01L43. The sequence goes on along the minus strand of NZ_JBFTSH010000007.1, from coordinate 275,562 downwards.
GCTGGTTCAAGTTGGCATCCTTGGCGGCATCCAAGGCGCCGAGCTTCCGCTGGATCGAGTGCTCTACCGACACCTGCAAATCATGGGAACGGTCATGAAATCGCGCCCGCCAGCGGTGAAACATGCCATGACTCGCCGGTTCGCAGATACGTGGCTTCCTCGATTTGCAAGCCACTGCCTGATGCCCGTCATCGACAGCACGTTTCCGTTGAAGAATGCAGCTGATGCGCACCACCGCATGGAATCCAACCAGAATGTGGGGAAGATCATGCTGACGATGGCTTCTGTGACCTTTTGACGCACCGCAAAAACTCCTGCATGCCCCCTTGATCCGTATTAAACTTTCACAAATTACTGAAAGTTCGAAACGTTCATGCAGCTCTCGCCCCTGATCCAGCGCTTTGTCCTTCACTTTGGTGAGATGGGTAGCCGCTGGGGTATTAACCGGACGGTCGGTCAGATTTACGCCCTGCTCTTCACCGCCTCGCGCCCCCTCAATGCCGATGAAATCGCCGAATCGCTCGGTTTCTCGCGCTCCAACGTCAGTATCGGCCTCAAGGAACTGGAATCCTGGAGTCTGGTGAAGCTCTCCCACCAGCCGGGCGACCGCCGCGAGTACTTTTCCGCGCCCGATGACGTCTGGGCGATTTTCCGCACGCTGGCCGAGGAGCGCCGCCGCCGCGAGATCGATCCCACGCTGTCCATGCTGCGCGAAGTGCAGCTCGAGGCGGCCACCTCCCCGGAAGACCGCCACGCCCAGGCGCGCATGAAGGAGATGTACGGCCTGATCCTGCTGGTGACCACGTGGTTTGGCGACATGCAGCGGCTGGACGTCGCCACGCTGGAAAAGCTCATGCGGCTCGGCTCCCGTGTGGCCAAGCTGCTCGACGTCAAGGACCGCTTCGCCAGTGCCATCGGCATGGGCGGCGACAAGAGCGCTGACAAGGGCGCCGACAAGTCCCCCGCCGCCGCCCCCAAGAAAGCCCCCAAGACCCCCGCAAAGTCCTCCCGCCCCCGCAAGGAGTAGCCCGTGTTTGCCAGTCTCGACCCCGTGGTGCTGGCGCGCATCCAGTTTGCCGCCAACATCACGTTCCACATCCTTTTCCCCACGATCAGCATCTCGCTGGGCTGGGTGCTGCTGTTCTTCAAGCTGCGCTACGGCAAGACCGGCGATGAAAGCTGGATGGCCGCCTACCGCGTCTGGGTCAAGATCTTCGCCCTGACTTTCGCGCTCGGCGTGGTCAGCGGCATCACCATGAGTTTCCAGTTCGGCACCAACTGGCCTGGCTATATGGAAACCGTCGGCAACATCGCCGGCCCGCTGCTGGCCTACGAGGTGCTGACCGCCTTCTTCCTGGAGGCCACCTTCCTCGGCATCATGCTGTTCGGCATGCGGCGCGTCAGCAACCGCACCCACACTATCGCCACGCTGCTGGTGGCGGGCGGCACCACGCTGTCGGCGTTCTGGATCCTCGCGCTGAATTCGTGGATGCAGACCCCGGCCGGCTTCGCGATGATCGATGGCCGCGCCCACGTCACGAGCTGGCTCGAAGTCATCTTCAATCCGTCGTTCCCCTACCGCCTGACCCACATGCTGCTGGCGTCCGGGCTGACCGTGGCCTTCCTGCTGGCCGGCGTCTCGGCCTACCGCTGGCTGCGCGGGGACCATGGGCGCGATGTCATCCATGCGATGCGGACCGGCGTGGTGCTCGCGGCGATCCTGATCCCGCTGCAGATCGTGGCGGGCGACCTCCACGGCCTGAATACGCTCCATCACCAGCCGGCCAAGATCGCCGCGATGGAGGGCATCTGGAAGACCGAGAAGGGCGCGCCGGCTGTGCTGTTCGGCATTCCCAACGCCCGCACACAGACCAACGACTTCGAAATCGCCATTCCCAAGCTGGCCTCGCTCTACCTCGCCCATGACCTCGAGGGCGAAATCAAGGGCATCGACGCCTTCCCGGACCGCCATCCCCCCGTGGCCCCGCTGTTCTTCGCCTTCCGCATCATGGTCGGCGTGGGCCTGCTGATGCTGGCCGTGTCGTGGATCGGCGCGTGGCAGTTCCGCCGGCGCGGCGAGCCCGCACCGTGGATGGCCCGCGCGCTGGTGGCCATGACCTTCTCCGGCTGGGTGGCGCTCGTCGCCGGCTGGTACGTGACCGAGATCGGCCGCCAGCCGTACCTGGTCTATGGCGTGCTGACCACGGCGCAGGCCGCCTCCAAGGTGCCCGCCGCGATGATCGCCAGCACGCTGGCGATGTACCTGGCGCTCTATCTGGCGCTGATCGTGGCCTATATCTCGGTGGTGTTCCACCTCGCCCGCAAGGCCGGCGCCCCGCCGGAGGATACCGCCGCGCCCGACGCCTTCCAGACACCGCAACCCGTCCTTCCCGGCCAACCCAGGAGCAAGTCATGAACCCGGCCACCCTTCCCGACCTGACCCAGCCGGCCGGCTGGATGCCGCTGGTCTTCCTGGCCCTGATGGGGCTGGCAATGCTGATCTACGTGATCCTGGACGGCTACGACCTCGGCGTGGGCGTGCTGCTGCGCCGGGCTGACGATGCGGACAAGGACCGCATGATCGCCTCGATCGGCCCGTTCTGGGATGCCAACGAAACCTGGCTGGTGCTCGGCGTGGGCCTGCTGCTGACGGCCTTCCCGCTCGCGCACGGCGCCATCCTGACCCACCTCTACCTGCCCGTGGCGATGATGCTGGCGGGGCTGATCATCCGCGGCGTGGCGTTCGACTTCCGCGTCAAGGCGCGCGATCCGCACAAGCCGTGGTGGAACTTCGCGTTCTACGCGGGCTCGCTGCTGGCCAGCTTCTCGCAGGGGCTGATGCTCGGCCTCTATATCACCGGCTTCCGCTACGACCTGCCGAACCTGCTGTTCGCGGTGGCCGTGGGGCTGTGCCTGGTGGCCGGCTACTGCCTGCTCGGCGCGAGCTGGCTGATCATGAAGACCACCGGCAGCCTGCAACTGCGCGCCATCTACTGGGCGCGGCGCAGCCTGTGGCTGACGGCGCTGGGCGTGGCAGCCATCTCGGTGGTCACGCCGCTGGTCAGCGCGCGGATCTTCGAGAAATGGTTCTCGCTGCCCAACATCATCCTGCTGGCGCCGATTCCGCTGATTACGCTGGGCGTGTTCGTGGGGGTGGAGCGGCTGCTGCGCAAGATGCGCGACCTGCACGCGCGCGGCAACGACCGCTGGTGCTGGGTGCCGTTCGCTGGCACGGCGGTGATCTTCCTGATGGCGTTCAACGGCCTGGCCTACAGCCTGTTCCCCTACCTCGTGGTGGATCAGATCGACATCTGGCAGGCCGCCAGCGCACCGGAATCGCTGGCAGTGATCCTGATCGGCGCGGCGGTGGTGCTGCCCACCATCCTGGGTTACACGGTCTACGCGTACCGTGTATTCTGGGGCAAGGCCACGGACCTGCATTACTACTGATTTACTACTGATCCGTCCCCACTCATTGACCCGTGGCCCCGGGCGCCAGGGAGGCGCCCCAGCGGCATGTCCTCACGCGTCCCCGGCCCCCCCACGGAACCCGCCACCCCTCCGCTGCTGACCCGCCTGCGCAGCCATGCCGGCGCGCAGGTGCGCGCGCTCACACGCAGCAACTCCGGCCTGTCGATCGACTACGACAACCCGCCGGGCGATCCCGGCCTGTTCGGCCCCGATGCAGTCTGCTGGCGCGTGCATGGCGATTTCCCGGCGATGCTGGCCGGCGGCGTCAGCGCGCTGCTGCTCCAGGCGCTGCATCCGCTGGCGCTGGCCGGCGTGTGGGACCACTCCACCTTCCGCACGGACATGCAGGGCCGGCTCGGCCGCACCGCGCAGTTCATCGCCGGCACCACCTACGGCAGCCGTGCGGACGCCATGCGGCTGATCGAGCGCGTGCGCCACATCCACGCCAATATCAGCGGCCTCGCGCCAAACGGCCAGCCCTACGCCGCCGACGACCCCGCGCTGCTGACCTGGGTGCATGTGGCCGAAGTGTCGAGTTTCTTGGCGGGATACCTGCGCTATGTCGGCCCGCTCTCGGCCGCCGATCAGGACCGCTACTACGCCGAGGAAGCCACCGTGGCCGCCCTGCTGGGCGCGCCGGACGTGCCGAGATCCCGCGCCGAGGTACACGCCTACCTGGAAGCCCAGCGTCCCTATTTAGTTAACAGTGAGCGCACGCGTGAAGTGGTGCGACTGGTGATGGCGATGCCGGTGGCCAATCCGATGCTGGTGCCGGCCGTGCGGACCATGGCCGATGCCGGCGTGGCGCTGTTGCCGTCCTGGGCGCGCGAGGCGCTCGGGCTGCACCGGCGCTCGGTGCGCCGGACCCTGGCCGTGCCGGCGATGGGCGCGCTGGCGCCCACCTTGCGCTGGGTGCTCGGCCCCGGGCTGGCAGCCCGCGCCCGGCGGCGCGTGGCGCGCAGCGCGTAACAGGTAAGCCGGGTTATTCCGCCGCGCTGGCCGCGGCCGTAGCGGCAACCGGGCTGCCGCGCAGCGTGGTCTCGCGCAGCCGCATCACCAGGAACGGGGCGATCACGGACACTGCCGCGCTGAACAGGAACAGCGTGCGGAACGCCTGCTCGGCCGCCACGCGCACCGCCGCGGCGTCGCCATCGTTGGCCGCGCCCATCGCGCGCCGGAACATGCTCATCAGCACATCCTCGCCGCCGCTCAGGTCGCTCACGGCCATCCCGCTATGACGCAGCAGGGCGATCAGCACCGTGGTCAGCACGGCCACGCCCACCGCCCCGCCCAGCAGCCGCGAGAAAGCCGTCAGCGCCGTGGCGATGCCCACCTGCTGCGGCGGCACCGAATTCTGCGTGGCAACCAGCCCGCTCGGCAGTTGCAGGCCGATGGAGAGCCCGAGCACGATCATCACCAGCGCGGACGCCATCACGGCCTGCGGCGGCATGAACGCCAGCGCCACGATGGCCAGCGGCGCGATGATCGAGCCGGCCAGCTGCATCGGCTTGTAACGGCCGCTCCACGACATCAGCCGCCCGGAGATATAGGCGCCGAACGGAATCGCCAGCGTCAGCGGCACCAGCCGCAGCGCGGCGGTGTCGGCATGGGCGCCGCCCACCACCTGGAAGCGCAGCGGCAGCAGCACCGACATCGCAATCAGCTGGAAGAAGCACAGGAACAGCGTGGTGCAGCAGATGGCCACCGTGGGCACGCGCAGCATCGACAGCGGAATCACCGGGTCGACGGCGCGCCGCTCCTGCCAGACGAACAGCACCATGCCGACAACGCCGGCCACCAGCAGGCCGAGGGTCTGGAATTCCAGCGGCGAGTGGCCCTGCCCCAGACGGGTCAGGAACACCAGCACGCCCGAGAGCCCGCCGCCGAACAGCAGCGCGCCGAGGTAGTCGATGCGGTGCCGGCGCCCGCCCACGGGCAGGTGGCGCAGCGCGCGGCGCACCACCACCAGCGCCAGCAGGGACAGCGGGATGTTGATCCAGAAGATCCAGCGCCAGGACAGGAAATGCGCCAGGTAGCCGCCGATGACCGGCCCGGCCATGCTCGCCACGGCCCAGACCCCGCTCACATAGCCCTGATAGCGGCCACGCTCGCGCAGCGGCACCACATCGGCGATGGTCGCCTGCGAGACCGAGATCAGCCCGCCGCCACCCAGGCCCTGGAGGATGCGGGCGAGGATCAGCATCGGCATGGTCGTGGCCATGGCGCAGAAAATCGACGCCAGCAGGAACAGGACGATCGAGAACGAGAGGACGGAGCGGCGCCCGAGCACGTCGGACAGCTTGCCGTAGATCGGCGTCACCACGGTGGAGGCAACGAGATACGCCGAGATCACCCAGGCCATATCCTCGAAGCCGTTGAGCTGCAGCGCGATGTCCGGCAGCACCACGGCCACGATCGACTGTTCCAGCGCGCCGAGCAGGATGGCCAGCATCAGGCCGAACAGCACCTGCATGACGGGCACGTCTGGCGGCGAGGCGTCAGGTGACCGGAGGGACGGCTGGGGGGATGACTGCTGGGGAGGCGGCACGGAAGGGGCGGACATGGAAGGCCTGCGTGGCAGACGGCGGCGCGACCGGCCGTGTCTGCTCTTGTCTGGTCAAGGAGAGCCGGTATTGTAGGCGCATGCCGCCGGCCCTGCTTGCCGAAGTGCCGCCCGGCTTACAGGCGGCTTTCAGGCGACGCTGGCGCCGCCTGAAAGTGGGGACGGTCGATCAGAACGTTTCCCAGTCGCCAGCCTCGACCGTGGCAGGCGCGGGCGCGGCTGCGGGACGGCGGCGGGCCGGCGTGGACAGCACGGGCTCCTTGCGCTGGGGCGTCACTGCCGGACGCGGCTTGGCGGGCGTGGCCGGCTGGCGCGCGGCCAGCACCGACGGCTGCGGCTTGCGCGCCACCGGCGGACGCACCGCCGCCGGCACGGCCGGGGCGCGAGCGCTGCGGGGTGCGGGGGCTGGGGCCGGGGCAGGCGATGCCTTGGCCGGCAGCGCAGGCGCTGCCGGACGGCTGATGGCCCGCACACGGGCGGGGGCTGGCGCAGCCAGGGCCGGGAGCTTGGCCGGGAGCTTGGCCGGGGCGGCCATGCGCGGCGCGGCCGTCATCACGGCCTGGGGCGCGCGTGCCTCGGGGGCGCGCACGCCGCTCAGGTCGAAGCGCGCCACCTCGGACACCAGCCCGCCGGCCTGCTGCATCAGGCTCTCGGCCGCCGCGCTGGCCTGCTCCACCAGCGCTGCGTTCTGCTGCGTCACCGATTCCATCTGGGTAATCGCCAGGCTGACCTGCTCGATGCCGGCGGTCTGCTCCTCGCTGGCCGCGCTGATCTCGCCCATGATGTCGGTCACGCGGCGCACGGCGCCGACGATGTCGTCCATGGTCTTGCCGGCCACTTCCACCTGCTTGGCGCCGTCCTGCACCTGGCGCACCGAGCTGTTGATCAGTTCGCCGATCTCCTTGGCTGCCGACGACGAACGCTGCGCCAGGCTGCGCACCTCGGCCGCCACCACGCTGAAGCCCCGGCCCTGCTCGCCGGCGCGGGCCGCTTCCACAGCCGCGTTCAGCGCAAGGATGTTGGTCTGGAAGGCGATGCCCTCGATCACGCTGATGATCTCGGCCACGCGTGCGGAGGATTTCGAGATGCCATCCATGGTGTCGACCACGCTGCGCACCACCCGGCCGCCTTCCGTGGCCACATCCGAGGCGTTGACCGCCAGCTGGTTGGCCTGGCGGGCGTTCTCGGCGTTCTGGCGCACCGTGGAGGTCAATTCCTCCATCGAGGCGGCGGTCTCCTCGAGCGAGGCCGCCTGCTGCTCGGTCCGCTGGGAGAGATCGGTATTGCCACTGGAAATCTCGCGCGCTGCCGTGTCGATCGAGCCGGCGGCCTGCTGGATGCCGCGTACCAGCACGCCAAGCTGGCCGAAGGCGCGTTCCATCGCGCCAAGCATGCGGCCCATCTCATCCTGGGTGCGCACGGCGATGGCGTGGCCCAGGCGGCCCTGGGCGAGCGCCTCGGCGGCGTCCAGCGCCTGGCCGGCCGGGCGCGTCACCGAGCGGGTGATGGCCAGGCCCAGCAGCGCGGCGATCGCGGCGGCGGCGGCCGCCAGGCCGATCAGCAGGTTGCGGGCAAAGACATAGTGGTCGGAAGCCTCGGCCACGGCGTCGATGGCCATCTTCCGGCCAGACGCGGCGGCTTCGTCGAGTTTGTCGAAATAGGCGCCCTGCGCCGCCGGCAGCGTCACGATCAGGCCGGCGCGGGCGCTATTGAAGTCGCCACCGCGCAGTTGCTGCATGACGAGGTCGAGCTGGCCGTTGTAGGTGGTCCGGGTCTGGTTGAGCTGCTCGAACATGGCCTTGGACTCGGCCCGGCCACTGGCCTCGATGATCTTGGCCAGGGTTTCCAGGCTGGCGCGCATCTCGTCGCGCAGCTTGTTCACCTTGTCGATGTTCTGGGCGGCCAGCGCCGGATCCTCGGTCAGCGTGGCGTCGCGCACCAGCACACCGATCTGCAGCGCCCCTTCCTTCACGTGGTTCAGGTCGATGACGCGCAGCAGGCGCTGCTCCACCGCCTGGTGCATCGCATCGTTCATCCCGCGCAGCGCCGTCACGCCCACGGCCGCTACGGCCGCCAGCAGCAACACCACCGCACAGAATGCCAGGGACAGTCGTGCCCCGATACCCATGTTTCGCAAGCCCATCTCAGCGTACCTTTCTCTCTTTTTCGATGTTGGATGTACGTCTAGCGTCCACCGGAATCCGGGTGTCGCCATCAGCGCTATCGGGCAGGCCGGTGCGCTTCTTGAGCGGAAAATCGAAATAGGGGGAAAAGTGCCGGCAGTTCGTCAAATTGCCGCGTCAACGACTGGCGTCTAATCTGTTCCGGGCACTCCGGCCCGGCCGACCACGGCCACTGCGGCGACAGACCGCGACGAAACGACGAGGGCAAAAAAAAGAAGCCCACGCGCGGGGTGCTCGTAGGCTTTCAGGACTGCTGTGAAAGACCGGGGGTAAACCGGTCCGAACCCCGGAATATAAACCTGCTTACATGAGGTGTAAATGAGGCTTCTATCAGGGAATGCCCTGATGGCGGCTGTAACGAATTGAGCACTTTCGCGTTCCATGTCGTGCCATGCCGCACATTCGGGCATATCGGCAGTTATCGGCAGCGTCCCGGAAAGCTTTAGCGCGAGCGGATTGCGGCGCAAACGTTGCTTTTCTGTCTGGCCGCGACAACGAAGGTGCTACTTCAATCACACCGACTGCATCAATAAAATAAATAGAGCTTTACCTCTAGGCATTGTTCGCGGGCCAACTTTGTCAACACTTGTAAAACTTTGTTACCCTCCCGGCTGAAGTATTCCCCTTCTCTCCTCGCAAGGCCGGCCGAATTGCTCGGCCGGATGGCGCCATTCAACCGTTCGGTGTGCGCGCCCGTTAACGTGATGAAGGTGAGCCCCTGCCCCGGCTCCGAGAGCGAATGTTTCATATCTCGCCGGGATCAGGGCGCGCCATCCGTCACTTTTAGTGCGACCTCGATCCATGCGCCTGGTCCTCGGACCGTTGACCGCCGCCAGAACCCTCGCGGGCTCTTCCGGAGAAGTTGTGAAGCAGGAAAAAAAGGTTCCCCGTCCCAGCCGAAAGTTGCAGCATCTGCACTTTGCGGCCCACAGCGCCAGCCGCAATACCGTCATCGTGCACCTCTCGAATGGCACGCGGCTGACCGGGATCGTGCTGGCCTCGGACAACTACATGATTCTGCTGGGCAAAACGGGCGAGGATCCCATGCCCACGGTGGTCTACAAGCGCGCCATTACCGTGGTGACGCCGGCGCACGCGCCGGAAGCCGACGCAGCGGTGCTGGACGCCGAGGCGTCGCCGGATTTTGTGCGTCTATATATACCGCGCACCCGCAAGCGCCGCTGACGCCGCCAGGCCGGCCCGCGCCGGCGGCGCCCCGCCCATTCCCCGGGCCGGCCGCCATCCGCAATAACGCCGGGGGTTCCGGGCAGCGCCCGCAAACTCTCGCAAAGATCACTCTAAAGTCTCCTACCGCCCTGTCGATAACCCTTGCAACGGAGGCACTCTACGCCCTGCAACGCAGGCAGCCAACGTTACGGCACCCGCCGGAATGCCTAAAACATTGCATATAGGAGTCGTACCATGGCGCAAGTCATCAACACCAACATTCTGTCGCTGCAAACGCAGAGCAACCTGAACACGTCGCAATCGTCGCTGAACACCGCGATCCAGCGCCTGTCGTCGGGCCTGCGCATCAACAGCGCCAAGGACGATGCTGCTGGTCAAGCCATCGCCAACCGCTTCACCGCCAACATCAAGGGCCTGACGCAAGCTTCGCGTAACGCCAACGACGGTATCTCGATCGCGCAAACGACCGAAGGCGCCCTGAGCGAAGTCAACAACAACCTGCAACGTATCCGTGAACTGTCGGTGGAAGCCGCCAACGGTACGAACTCGGGTTCGGACCTGAAGTCGATCCAGGACGAAATCAAGCAACGTCTGTCGGAAATCGACCGCGTGTCGGCTCAGACCCAGTTCAACGGTGTCAAGGTTCTGGCCAAGGACCAGAACATGTCGATCCAGGTTGGCGCCAACGACAGCGAAACCATCTCGATCGCCCTGAAGGAAATCACCTCGAAGACCCTGGGCGTCGCTGGTTTCAGCGTTGCCGGCCCGCAAGGTGCCACGGCTTCGATCGGTTCCGCCGCCGCTCAAACGGCTCTGGGTTCCGCTACCCCGGTGACGGCTGCTTCGGCAACCGGCATCGCCGCCGCTGACATCCAGCGCGCTCTGGGCCTGAACACCTCGGCAGCCATCAACTCGCAATCCGTCGTGACGGATTCGAAGGGCAACTGGTTCGTGCAAGTGAGCATGACCGGCCTGACCGCCGCCGACGACGCCGCTCTGTCCTCGAAGGGCCTGGCTGGCAACGGTACGGCTACCTCGACGACGATGTACATCGCCGTCAAGCCGAGCGACGCTTCGGTGTCGGGTTCCACCGCCGGCTTCACGATCAAGGGCGCTTCGCTGCAAGCTTCGGACTTCCAACAAGCTGCCACGGTTGACCCGCTGAAGACGCTGGACTCCGCACTGGCTTCGGTTGACAGCCTGCGTTCGAGCCTGGGTGCTGTGCAAAACCGCTTCGAGTCGACGATCAACAACCTGAGCACGACGGTGAACAACCTGTCGGCTTCGCGTTCGCGCATCGAAGACGCTGACTACGCAACGGAAGTGTCGAACATGACCCGCGCGCAGATCCTGCAACAAGCTGGTACCTCGGTGCTGTCGCAAGCAAACCAGACCACGCAAAACGTGCTGTCGCTGCTGCGTTAATCGCCGCGCCGCAAGAAGGCCGGGCCGCAAGGCCCGGCTTTTTTGCCGGAATGTTTTGCAGGCAGCCCACTGCCTGCAAAGCGTTTCAACCGAGCAGAACCCCTCGCCTCACCGGACGGAGCAAACCATGGCAACTCCCAATCCCGTTTCCACTCCGGCGGCCCGCATTCCCGCCGACACCGTGGCCATCGCGCCGGCTTCCGCCGCCCCGACCGCCACGGTAAAAGCCGTTCGCCCGTCGCGTGAAGCCGACCGCGCGGACACCCGGCCCGCCGCCGATGCGCCTGAAAACACCGCCACCGCGGTGCAGGAGCTGGTGGACGTGCTGAAGACCACCTCCATTGGCCTGCGCTTCGCCATCGACGACCAGACGCACCGCGTCATCACCACGGTTTTCGACAAGGAGACGGGCGAGATCATCCGGCAAATGCCGAATGAAGACGTTGTGCGCCTGGCGCGCGCGATCGACAAGCTCCAGGGCCTGTTCGTGAGCCACGCCGTCTGACCTCTGCAATCACCCAGTTGAAGACAAATAACAATAGGTAGAACAGTCATGGCAATCTCTTCCATCGGTATCGGTTCCAACCTCGAGCTGCAAACGCTGCTCGACAAGCTCCAGGCAGCGGAAGAACTTCCGCTCACGCAGATCAACAACCAGGCCAAGAGCTACCAGGCCAAGCTGTCCGGCTACGGCACCATCAAGAGCGTGCTGGATGCCTATTCGGCCGCCGCCAAGACGCTGAACACCGCCGCCACGTGGAGCGCCGTCAAGGCCGCCGTGGGCTCGGATAGCGTGCTCAGCGCCGCCACCGACGCTACCGCCGTGGCAGGCAGCTACAACATCAACGTGTCCTCGCTGGCCGCGGCGCAATCGCTGGTCTCGAAGTCGGTGGCCGACAAGACCGCTGCCATCGGCGGCGGCACCATCACGGTGGACTTCGGCGCCGACCTCGCCACGGGCGGCACGCCCACCAGCACCAAGACGGTGACGATCGGCTCCGATACCTCGCTGGAAGGCATCCGCGACTCGATCAACAAGGCCAATATCGGCGTCACCGCCAGTATCATCAACGACGGCAGCGGCACGCCCTACCATATCGTGCTGACGTCCAACAAGACCGGCACCCAGTCCGGCATGCGTATCAGCGCCAGCGACAGCGCCGTGAGCGACATCGTGGCCTATGACCCGGCCGTGGCCACGCAGCCGAACGGCATGTCCGAGAAGGTGGCCGCTGCCAACGCCACGCTGAAGATCAACGGTATCGACGTCACCAGCCAGAGCAACACCGTGCAGGGCGCGGCCCAGGGCGTGACCCTGACGCTGAAGTCCACCGGCACCACGACCATGAACGTGACGCGCGACGACGCGTCGATCAAGGCCAGCGTGCAAGGCTTTGTCACCGCGTACAACAACATCCTGTCGGCCGTCGGCTCGCTGACCACGTTCGACACCGATGCCGGCACGGCTGGCGCACTGAACGGCGACGGCACGCTGCGCAATATCGCCACGCGCCTGCGCTCGATGCTGACCACCCCGATGTCCGACGGCAACGGCGGCTCGGTCACGCTGTCCGATCTCGGCATCGAGTTCAACGTGACCACCGGCAACGCTGGCAAGCTGGAAATCGACGACGACAAGCTGAACAAGGCGCTCTCGGACAACTTCCAGGACCTGACCAAGTTCTTCTCGGGTGTGGATGGTTCGGCCGGCATGGGCAAGACCATCACCGACTATGTCGACTCGCTGAACGGCACCTCCGGCGCACTGACGGCAGCCACCGACGGCATCACCGCCACGCTGAAGGACCTGGAAGACAAGTACACGGCGACGCAGGACCGCGTCACGTCGACGATGGACCGTTACCGCGCGCAGTTCACGCAGCTGGACCTGCTGGTGTCGAAGCTGAACCAGACCAGCAGCTACCTGACGCAGCAGTTCGCGGCCATGAACGGCACAAGCAGCAAGTAAGTCACCGGAGTTCACCATGTTCGCGCGCCAAGCCATCAATGCCTATGCCCAGGTCGGTGTACAGACCGGGGTCATGAGCGCCAGCCCGCACAAGCTGATCGCGATGCTGTACGACGGCGCCCGCTCGGCCATCGCCCGTGCCAGGTTCCACCTGGACAACGGCGAGCTGGAGGCGCGCGGCAATGCCATCTCCAAGGCTATCAACATCATCGACAACGGGCTGCGCGCGGTGCTGGACCACGAGGCGGGCGGGGAAATCTCCGCCAACCTCGAATCGCTGTACGAATACATGACCCGTCGCCTGATGCTGGCCAACCTGCGCGGCGACGCTACCCTGCTGTCGGAAGTGGATGCCCTGCTCGAGAATCTTGCCTCGGCCTGGACCGCCATCGACCCGGCAGCGCCCACTGACGCCGAGCCCGCTGCACCGACCGCCATCACGCAGCCGGCCCTGCAGGAATCCTGAGATGTTCGATATGTCCCCCATCGTCAGAAGCTACGAAGAGCTGCTGGTGCTCTCGGAGCAGATGCTCGAAGCCGCGCGCGCGTCCAACTGGGATGCGCTCAACGATCTCCAGCAGGTCTACATGGCCGAAGTGGATCGCCTGCGCCTGCTCGACCACACCAAGCCGTTCTCCGACAACGAACGCCTGCGCCGCTTCCAGTTGCTGGAGCGCATCCTGGCCTACGACGCCCGGATCCGCGACCTGACCATGCCGCGCCTGGCCCAGTTGGGCGAACTGCTGAACAGCTCGCGCCGCAAGCTCGAGTTGTCCGCCGCCTACGGCGCCGCCGCCTGAATCCACTGCCCTTCCGTGCTTGCGGAAGGGATCGACCGACGCGTATCACGTCCATCGCCATCCGCTGACACGCGCCCATGACTGGCATCCAAATCCCGGCGGCCCTGGTGCCCCACGCTGCACCGGACACGCAACTCTCGCGCCCGGCGCTGGCCATCGACAAGCTCGCGGCGCTGATGCCGGTGCACGACGTCTCGCAGGGCGACGTGCAGTCGTCCACGGGCGAGACCGTCCAGGCCCGGCCGCCCAGCGCGGTCGGCCCCGGCGCCATGGACGCGCGCGGCAACGCGCTGACCACCTCCACGCGCGAGACCCTGAGCTTCGCGGCGCGCGCCATCCTCGACCTGTTCGAATCGGGCGATGCGCAGCCGCTGCAGACGCGCGCCCCGCTGCTGGCCACCGCGCCCGGCGCGGGCAACGCGTCGGCCGCCACGCTGTCCGCCGCGCTCGCCACGCTGGTCGACCAGAGCGGCCTGTTCTACGAATCGCATGTGGCGCAATGGGTAGTGGGCCAGCGCCCGCTGTCGGCCCTGCTGCAGGAGCCGCAGGCCGGCCTGCGCCAGCCCGCCCCGCCGGCCCAGACGGCCCCGCCCGCCGCGACGCCACCGCAGCAGCCCGCGCCCGGCGCCGGTGCGCCGGTGGCGCTGCTGCCCTATGGCGGCCCGCCCGCCGCGCCCGCGCAGGCCCCGAGCGCCGCGATCCTGGCAGAACTGACGCGCCCGACCATCTTTCCGCTGACTACCGGCGTACCGGCGCAGCCAGCGCGCGGCCATGGCGCCGACGCAGGGAGCCAGGCCGGCCAACCGGGCCAGCCCGCCGGCGCCACGCCCGGCCAGGCCACGCCCTCGACACCGGCCGCCGAACAGCGCCGTGCCGCGCACGCCAATGCGGCGGCGCATGCTTACCAGATCACGGCCGAGGTGTCGCACGAAGGCCACCATATCGCCCAGGCCCAGCGCGCGGCGATCATCGCCAGCTGGAATGCGCCCGACCAGCCCGCCGCCGCGCCGCAGCCAGACGTCGGCCCGCCAGTCCACCCGGCCAGCGAAGGCGTGGTGCGCCACCAGCTCGAGTTGCTCGCCACGCAGCAGTTCCGCTGGACCGTGGAAGCCTGGCCCGGCATGCCGATGGACTGGGAAGTCACGCGCGAGCAGCAAGGTGAGCACTCGCCCACATCGGCAGATGCCGCGACCTGGAGCACCCGGCTGCGGCTGGATCTGCCCCGGCTCGGGCATGTCGATGCCGTGCTGACTCTCGGCGCGCACGGTCTGGAAGCGCGACTGGTGGCCGACGACCGCGCCACCGCTGGCCGTCTGGCCGAAGCAGGCGCTGACTTCCGCGGCCAACTCGAAGCCCACGGCATCTCCCTGCTGAACCTCAACGTCAGCGCGGCCACCGAGGTGGAAGCGCGTCTGGACGCCATTCCCGCAGCCCAGTCATGAGCGAGAACGATCCGAACCGCGGCGCCGCCGTCGCGCTCTCCTACCAGTCCGCCGACAAGGCCCCGCGCGTGGTGGCCAAGGGCTACGGCCTGTCCGCCGAAGCCATCATCGCCCGTGCCCGCGAGGCTGGCGTCTACGTGCACGGCTCCCCGGCGCTGGTCAACCTGCTGATGCAGGTGGACCTCGACAGCCAGATTCCCCCGCAGCTCTATGTAGCCGTGGCCGAGTTGCTGGTCTGGCTGCACCGGATGGAGCAGCCGGATGCGGCGGCATCCCTTCCGGCCCTCACCTGACCCCCGCCTGCCCCTCATCTGACCCGGCCCCCGAGGCGCCGAAAACGGCACCCCCGCTGAAATAGCGCCAATTTCGGCCCGTGTTCCGGCCGATGGCGCGGAACGTCCCTTGTTACTGTGCATGCATCGATCAGCCCGTCTGCTGTCCGGGCTGACACCGCGCCTTTGCAAAGCACAACGCCATGACCAAGAACGTTTCGAGTCCCGCGCAGCGGACGATCCAGCAGGCCTGGACTGCCTACAACGCCAGCAAGTATGCGGAAGCGCTGAAGCTCGCCCGCGCCGCCAAGCGCAGCGCCGGCACGCTCCCCGAACCGTATTACATCGAATCGCTGTGCCTGTCCGGCATGAACCATAGCGAGGAAGCCAAGCGGCTGGCGGAAGCCGGCATGAAACGCTTCCCGAACCATCCGGGCTTCCTGGGCCTGGTCGGCGCGCTCGACGTGGCACTGGAAAACTACGCCGCCGGCATTCCGCTGCTCCAGCGCAGCCTGGAACTCCAGCCTGGCTCGGCCCATCTGTGGCAGGTGCTCGGCACGGCCATGTTCTATACCGGCGACTATTACGGCGCCCGCCTGGCCGGCGAGAAAGCCGCCGCGCTGCTGCCGAACGACCCGGTGGCGGTGGGCAACTACGCCTCGGCGCTGCGCGAATCGGGCAGCACCATCGAAGCCATTCCGGTGTTCCGCCGCGCCTGTGCGCTGGACCCGCTGCAGCGCGTGAACCGCTCCAACCTGCTGTTCTCGCTGCTCTACGACGAAACCATCGGCGCCGAGGAACTGCGCCGTGAGGCCACCGACTGGGCCCGCACGCTGGCCCGCACGCCCGTCGAAGCCCCGGCGCTGCAGGCCAGCCAGGGCGAGCGGATCCGCATCGGCATCCTGTCGAACGACTTGCGCCGCCATGCCTGCGCCTACTTCCTGATCCCGCTGATCGCCAACCTGGACCGCACGCGCTTCGAGGTGCACCTGTTCTCGCTGTCGAACGTCAACGACAACATCACCAGGAAGATCCGCGTCTACGCGGAAGGCTTCCACGACCTCTACAGGATGTCCGAGGCCGAGGTAGTCAAGGCCGTGCGCGCGCAGCGCTGCGACGTGATGATCGACCTGGGCGGCTACACGGGCGCCTCGCCGCTGACCTACATGGTCCACCGCCTGGCCCCGAAGCAGCTGACGTGGCTGGGCTACCCCGGCACCACCGGCATGGAGCAGATCGAGTACCGCGTGACCGACTGGACCGCCGATCCGGAGGGCTTCGACCACAACTACACGGAGACACTGCTCCGTGCGCCGGTGTTCAGCGCCTACCACCCGATCGTCACCAACCCGCTGAAGATCTACGACCCGCAATTCCGCGTGCAGCCGACCCCGGCGCTGAACAACGGCTACATCACATTCGGCTCGTGCAACACCATCGCCAAGCTGGGTCCCAAGACCATGCGGCTGTGGAGCGCCGTGCTGGCACGCTGCCCGAACGCCCGCATGCTGGTGGAAGCCACCGGCTGCGACCGCGACAACGTGCGCGAGATGCTCTACGAGCGCATGGTCGCCCATGGCATCGACACCAGCCGTGTGGAGCTGATCAACCGTGACGGCGCCGCGCAGTACGTGACCTACAACCGCATCGACATCGCGCTGGACACCGCGCCCGTCACCGGCGGCACCACCACCTGCGACGCCATCTGGATGGGCGTGCCCGTGGTGACCTTCTCCGGCGACACCTTCCACCAGCGCGTGTCGGCCCCGTTCCTGCACGCCGCCGGCCTGGACGACCTGATCTGCGAGACCGAGGCCCAGTACGTCGACGTGGCCTGCGCGCTGGCTTCGGACGTGCAGCAGCTCAACGAGATCCGCATGTCGATCCGTCCGCGTGCCGAGCAGAGCGAGATGTTCGACGCGCAGCGCTTCGCCGCCTGGTTCGAGGACCAGTTGACCGAGATCTGCAGCGAGACCAAGCCGATTCCCGCCCGCACCGAACCGCGCCGCTCCGGCCTGTTCTTCGCCGGCGCGTGGTATCCCGCCGAGGACCTCGTGATGTCGGTGGCCGCTCACATCCACCTGAAGGAATGGGTGCCGCTGCTCAACGTGCTGGAGAACCTGACGTCCACCTGGTACCGCAACTGGGTGGTGGCCTACGGCCTGGCCGAATTCAAGTACCACAACGGCGAGGCTGACGCGGCCATCGACCTGCTGGTGGAAGCGATCGGCATGCGCCCATACGCGCTGCCGCTGTACCGCAAGCTGGCGCTCTGGCTCGACGAACTCGGCCTGGACAAGTCCGCGCTCGCCCAGTTGCTGGACGAGCAGTTCGGCCTGGCACTGGAAGTGCTGGAAGCCTCCCCGCCGCCTACCGTGTTCGAGGTGATCGGCATCGAGGTGGCTACGCTGGCCGCCCCCGAAGCCGCCGCCGAGGAGGTGGCAGCATGAAGGCCGTCATCCTGGCCGGGGGCCTGGGCACCCGCATCTCCGAGGAATCGCACCTGCGGCCGAAGCCGATGATCGAGATCGGCGGCAAGCCCATCCTCTGGCACATCATGAAGATGTACTCGGCGCACGGCGTGAACGAGTTCGTGATCTGCCTGGGCTACAAGGGCTACGTCATCAAGGAGTACTTCGCCAACTACTTCCTGCACATGTCCGACGTCACGTTCGACATGCGCGAGAACCGCATGGCCGTGCACCACCGCAAGGCCGAGCCGTGGAGCGTGACGCTGGTCGATACCGGCGAGGACTCGATGACCGGCGGCCGCCTGCGCCGCGTGCGCGAGTACCTAACGCCCGGAGAGCCGTTCTGCTTCACCTACGGCGACGGCGTGTCCGACATCGACATCACGGCCGAGATCGCGTTCCACCGCGAGCACGGCCGCCGTGCCACCGTGGCCGCCGTGCAGCCGCCGGGCCGCTACGGCGCACTCGAGCGCGACAACGACAAGGTGTGCGGCTTCACCGAGAAGCCGCGTGGCGATGGCGCGTGGATCAACGGCGGGTTCTTCATCCTGCACCCGGAAGTGCTCGACCTGATTCCGGACGACACCACGAGCTGGGAAGAAGCGCCGATGCGCCAGCTCGCCCGCTCCGGCCAGATGGCCGCGTTCGAACATACCGGTTTCTGGCAGCCGATGGACACGCTGCGCGAGAAGAACCTGCTGGAAGACCTCTGGCAATCCGGCAAGGCGCCCTGGAAGCGCTGGTAATGGTGTCGACTGCTTCCCCGTCGGCGGCGCTTTCCGCCTTCGCAGGCCGGCGCGTCTTCGTGACCGGGCACACCGGGTTCAAGGGCGCCTGGCTGGCGCTGCTGCTCGCGCGGCTGGATGCGCGCGTCAGCGGCTACGCCCTCGCGCCCAACACCACGCCGAGCCTGTTCGACGCCGCGCGCGTGGCGCCGGCGCTCGCGCAGCATACGGTGGGCGATGTCCGCGATGCCGCCGCGCTCACGCGCGCGCTGCACGCGGCCGAACCCGAGATCGTGCTGCACCTGGCAGCGCAGCCGCTCGTGCGCGCGAGCTACCGCGACCCGGCCGAGACGTGGTCCACCAACGTCATGGGCACGGTCAACCTGCTCGACGCGGTGCGCACCTGCCCGTCCGTGCGCGCGGTCATCATCGTCACCACCGACAAGTGCTACGACAACAAGGAATGGCTATGGGGCTACCGCGAGACCGATCCGCTCGGCGGCCATGACCCCTATAGCGCGAGCAAGGCCGGCACCGAACTCGTGGCCGCCAGCTATCGCAAGTCGTTCCTGGCCGAGCGTGGCGTGCTGCTCGCCACCGCGCGCGCCGGCAATGTGATCGGCGGCGGCGACTGGTCCGAAGACCGCCTGATTCCCGACGCCGCGCGCGCTGCCGCCCGTAGCGCCACGCTTGAGATCCGCAGCCCACAGGCGACGCGGCCGTGGCAGCACGTGCTGGAAGCGCTGCACGGCTACCTGCTGCTGGGCGCCCGGCTGCTGGCCGGCGACGCCGCGCTGGCCACCGCCTTCAACTTTGGCCCGGAAGCGCGCGACAACCTCCCGGTAGCGCGCGTGCTGGGCGGATTGCAGCAACACTGGCCGGAACTCCAGTGGGCGCATTGCCCGCCGCCGGGCGCTGCGCCGCACGAGGCCCGCAACCTGTACCTCGATTCCTCCCAGGCGCACACGCTGCTGGGCTGGCAATCGCGCTGGACGCTGGAGGAGGCGCTGGCCGCCACCGCACGCTGGTATCGCACGGTCCAGCACGAGCCGGGCCAGGCCCGCGCCATCACCGAACAACAGATCGAGCAATTCTGCGCATGACCACTGCTGCCACCGCTCCTACCCCTTGCTGCCGCGCCTGCGGCGCACCGCTGACGCAAACCGTCGTGGACCTCGGCCTGTCGCCGGTCTCCAATGCCTTCATCCGGCCGGAGCACATCGCACAGGGCGAGATGTTCTATCCGCTGCACGCCATGGTGTGCCACAAGTGCTGGCTCGTGCAGCTGCGCGACGCCACACCGGCGGAAACCCATTTCCACGACGACTACGTCTACTTCTCGTCGTTCTCCACCTCGTGGCTCGAACACGCCCGCCGCTACGTGACGGCGGTGACCGAGCGCTTCGACCTGACACCGGCGAGCAGCGTGATGGAGCTCGCCAGCAACGACGGCTACCTGCTCCAGTACTTCCACCAGAACGGCGTGCCGTGCCTGGGCATCGAGCCTTCCGCCAATACCGGCGAAGCCGCGCGCGCCAAGGGCATCGACAGCCGCGAGCTGTTCTTCGGCGAGCGCACCGCGCGCGCGCTGCGCGTGGAAGGCTGGGAGGTGGACCTGCTGCTCGGCAACAACGTGCTGGCCCACGTGCCGGACATCAACGACTTCGTGGGCGGCATGCCGATCGTGCTGAAGCCGGAAGGCGTGATCACGCTCGAGTTCCCGCACCTGCTGCGCCTGCTCGAACAGAACCAGTTCGACACGCTGTACCACGAGCACTATTCCTACCTGTCGCTGACGGCGCTGGTGCCGATCCTCGCTCGCGCCGGGCTGCGCGTGTTCGACATCGAGCACCTGGCCACGCACGGCGGCAGCCTGCGCCTGTTTGCCTGCCACCAGGCCTCGCGCCGCGCCACCACGCCGGCCGTGCAAGCCTGCCTGGATGAGGAAGTCGCCGGCGGCCTGACTTCGCCGGACCGCTACGCCCGCTTTACCGAGCGCGTGCGCCAGGCCAAGCGCGACCTGCTGGCCTTCCTGATCGAGGCGCGCCGCGCCGGCAAGCGCGTGGCCGCCTACGGCGCCGCCGCCAAGGGCAACACGCTGCTGAACTACTGCGGCATCGACGCCGACCTGATCGAGTACGTGGTGGACCGCAACCCGGCCAAGCAGAACAAGCTGCTGCCCGGCACGCGCATTCCGGTGCGCTCGCCCGATTCCATCTACGCCAGCCGGCCCGACTACCTGGTGATCCTGCCGTGGAACATCAAGGACGAGGTGATCGAGCAGATGGCCGGCATCCGCGCCTGGGGCGGCCGCTTCGTGGTGCCCATTCCCGATACCGTGGTCCTGCCGTGATCTTCACCCCGACCCGCATCGCCGGCGCCTGGCTGGTGGACCCCGAACCGCTGCCCGACGCGCGAGGCTTTTTCGCGCGCACGGTCTGCGTGGCGGCGTTCGCCGAGCACGGCCTCGACGCGCACTTCCTGCAGCAGAGCGTCTCGCGCAACACGCGCGCCGGCATCCTGCGCGGCATGCACTTCCAGACCGGGGCGCATGCCGAGGACAAGCTCGTGCGCGTGACCACCGGTGCGGTGTACGACGTGATCCTCGATTTGCGCCGCGCGTCCACCACCTACCTGCAATGGCAGGCAGTGGAGCTGTCGGCGGACAACCAACGGGCGATCTACATCCCGAAGGGCGTCGCACACGGGTTCCAGACCCGCACGGCGCTCTCCGAGGTGTTCTACCAGATGACGGTGCCGTTCGCGCCCGGCAGCAGTGCCGGCGTACGCTGGGACGACCCCGCCATCGGCATTGACTGGCCAGACTGCGCGGACCGCATGGTCTCCGCGAAGGACCTGGCGCTTCCCCTGCTCGCCGGGCTTGGCGAGCATTGACAACCCCTTTTATTCGATCCTGACAATCCAAGCGGAGCCACCCATGACGACTGAACATCTGCAAAAGCTGTCCGACGCCCTGCGCACGGTGGGCGGCAGCGCCGCCGCCCGCGACAAGGTCATCGCCCTGTGCAAGAGCATCGAGCAAGACCTGGACGCCTACGAAGGCAGCGTGCGTGACGACATTACCGGCCCGATCGTCGACGCCATGTACAACGAGCAGTCGCGCCTGCGCAAGACGCTGGCCGACGGCACGGTGTTCGAATTCCTGTACCGCACCAAGATCGCGCGCGACTTCCTGATGAGCACGCCGCCGCAGCCGGACCACGTGTGGGAGCCGCAGACCACCAAGCTGCTGCTGAAGCTGTGCGAGCGCGGCGGCCATGCCGTGGTGGGCGGCGCCTACTTCGGCGACCAGGTGATCCTGATGGCGCGCCGCCTGGCGCAGGCCGGCGGCACCTGCCACGCGTTCGAGCCGAATGCCGACCAGCTCGGCATGCTGCGCAACAACGCCTCGCTGAACCACGTGGAAAACATCCGTAGCTGGCGCCTGGGCCTGTGGTCGGACAGCACCACGCAACTACGCCTGGTGGGCCACGACTCGTTCGCCCATGCCGAGCACACCGACGGCCCCGCCGATGATGACAGCTTCTCGACGATCACCATCGACGAGTACTGCGCCCAGCAGAACGTGGACAAGCTCGGCCTGATCATGCTCGACATCGAAGGCGCCGAACTGAACGTGTTCAAGGGCGCGGCGAAGCAGCTGGCCCGCCCGGCCGGCGAAGCCCCGAACCTCGTGTTCGAAGTGCACCGCCACTACGTGGACTGGAGCGCCGGCCTGCAGAACGCCGAGATCATCCGCATGCTCACCGGCTTCGGCTACCACGTCTACGCCGTGCGCGACTTCAACTCGAACGTGAACATGGAAGGCCGCCCCGTGGAGCTGGTGCCGGTGGACCAGGTCTACCTGGAAGGCCCGGCGCACGGCTTCAACATGGTGGCCGTGAAGGACCCGGCGCTGCTGGCGGGCAAGGACTTCGCGGTCGTGCCGGGCGTGAGCCCCAAGCTGCTGTGGCACCGTGACCCGGCGCTCCACCATCCCGTCAACTGATCGACACCGAGGAAAGCAATGCGCTGTACGGTGATCGGCGGGGCCGGCTTTGTCGGCCGCCGCCTGGCGGACACGCTGCGGCGTGCCGGCCATGAGGTCTGGGTGCCCGCGCGCGGCGACCGCGCGCTCTTCACCCGGGACCTGGGCCATGTGTATTACTGCGCCGGCCTGACGGCCGACTTCGCGGCGCGCCCGTTCGACACCGTCACGGCGCACGTCTCGCTGCTGGCCGATGTGCTGCGCGCGAACCGCTTCGCGCATCTGGTGTATTTGTCCTCCACGCGGCTCTACGACACCTCGCAGCTGCCCGTGGGCGACGAAGCCGCCGCGCTGACGCTGCAACCGGCCAGCCCGCGCGCGCTGTACGACCTGTCGAAGGGGCTGGGCGAAAACCTCTGCCTGACCGTGGCCGCCGGCCGCGCCGCCGTGGCGCGGCTCTCGTGCGTGTTCGACTGGGCGCCTGAAGCGCCGGGCTTCCTGTCCGAATGGCTGATCCGGGCCACCACCGAGCGCGCGTTCACGCTCGACAGCGACGCCGGCTTCGTGCGCGACTACATCCACCTGGACGACGTGGTCGGCGCACTGACCGCGATGTCCACGGGCGGCGCGAGCGGCATCTTCAACCTGGCCAGCGGCGCCAATGTGTCCAACGGCGAGCTGGCCGAGGTCTTCAGCCGGCTCGGCTGGGACATCGGGCTGACCCGCGCCTCGCCCGTGCAACGGGCCGCCGTGTGCAGCACCGAGGCACTGCGCGGCCTCGGCGTGGCCCCGCGCGACGTACGCGACGTGGTGGCGAGCTATCTGGAGGGGATCAAGCCATGGAACTGATCGGCCATACCCGCGAGTCGCTGGCCGCCTACACCTGCGCCCAGGTGGCCAACCTGGTGCCGGACGGCCGCCACGCGGCGCTGCTGCCCGTGGTGTCCCGGCACATGGACGAGGCCCTGACCCGCGTGGGCCACTGCATCGACGCCGTGCGCATGTGGCGCCCCGGCCAGTTCAACTACCTGCACTCGTCGCAGTACTGCCAGTACCTGTACTACCTCTCGAACACGATCTGGCGCAACGAGCGCCACGGCGAGGCCTGCACCAAGCTGTTCCTGCTCAACAAGGCGCTCAACGCGATCGACCTGTTCTACGAGATCGAGATGCCCGAGGTGTTCTTCATCGGCCACTCCGTCGGCATCGTGCTGGCCAAGGCCACCTACGGCAACTACCTCGTCCTGTACCAGAACTCCACCGTGGGCAAGAACCACGGCGTGGCCCCGGTCATCGGCGACGGCGTGGTCATGTACCCCAACACCGCCATCATCGGCCGCAGCCACGTCCGCAACGGCTCGGTGATCTCGCAGGGCGTCAGCGTGCTGAACCGCGACACCCCGGGCGACTGCCTGGTCTACGCCGGCGACGCCGGCGACCTGATCTGCAAGCCCGCCTACGAGCGGGCGGCGACGGAGTATTTCAGGGTCTGAGGGGGTGACAGACGGCAAAAAGGCCATGTCGCGGCAGCGCAACATGGCCTTTTTGTCGTTCCCGACCCACGCCCCAACCGCTGCGCGGGTCGGAGAACTGCCATCAAACCGGCATATTCATCATTTCCTGGTACGCCGCCGCCAGGCGGTTGCGGACCTGGACGGCGGTCTGGAACGACACGTTGGCTTTCTGCATGTCGATCATCACGTCGTTCAGGGCCACGCCGGGCTTGCCCATTTCGAAGGCTTCGGCCTGGCCGTAGGCGCGGTCCTGCACGGCGTTCAGGCGTTGCATGGAGCGTTGCAGTTCGCCCGCGAAGCCTTCGGTGGAGGC
The DNA here is from genome assembly GCF_056399925.1 of Cupriavidus sp. 01L43. Lineage (NCBI taxonomy): Bacteria > Pseudomonadati > Pseudomonadota > Betaproteobacteria > Burkholderiales > Burkholderiaceae > Cupriavidus > Cupriavidus sp. 01L43. The sequence continues at coordinate 251,238 of NZ_JBFTSH010000007.1, read as the reverse complement.
CGCCGGGGCCTGGTTGGTGCTGCCGCCGCCAGCCACCTGCGCCAGGCCGCGCAGTTGCTGGAGCATGCCTTCAATCGAGGAGATCGTCATGACGCGTCCGGTTCTGTGAGAGGGGTTTCCGGAGCCACGCGCCTGATACATCACACGCAGTCCGTTTTCAGTGCTCGCACTGTACCCACCCCCGCTCCCGGCCCAAAGGATGAATTCGGCGGGAAAACCTAGCCTATTCAGCCGATTGTCCATCAGCCTTCTGGCCGATCATCGCTACCGTGCCGGATCTGGCGGATCCAAGCGTATCGACGCACCGCCCCCGGCCTGTTATCAACCAGCGGGGAGTGCGCGTGTTTTTTCAGCAGCGTAATGTGAGCCAAGCCGAAATGATTAACGGCAGCCAAGGCGAAAGTGGCAAGGGCAGGACTAACCCTGCCGCGCCGGAGTCGCGCGCATGAACGCGGCAGCTACCCTGCCGAACGGCGCGGCACTGGTCGACAAGCTCAAGGCCAATCCGCGCCTGCCCATGATGCTGGGCGGGGCGGCACTGGTCGCGGCCATCGCCGTGGGCGTGATGTGGTCGCGCACGCCGGACTACAAGGTGCTGTACAGCAACCTGTCCGAGCGCGACGGCGGCGCCGTGGTGGCCTCCCTCCAGCAGATGAACGTGCCGTACAAGTTCGCCGAAGGCGGCGGTGCGCTGATGGTGCCGGCTGACAAGGTGCACGAAATGCGCCTCAAGCTGGCCAGCCAGGGCCTGCCGAAGAGCGGCAACACCGGCATGGAGTTGATGGACAACCAGAAATTCGGCATCAGCCAGTTTGCCGAACAGGTCAACTACCAGCGTGGCCTGGAAGGCGAACTCGCCCGCTCGATCGAGTCGATCGGCGCCGTGCAGTCGGCCCGCGTGCACCTGGCCATCCCCAAGCCCACCCTGTTCGTGCGCGAGCGCCAGAAGCCCACCGCGTCGATCGTGCTGCAGCTCTACCCGGGCCGCGCCGTCGATGAAGGCCAGGTCGCCGCGATCAGCCACCTGGTTTCGTCCAGCGTGCCCGAACTCACGCCGAAGTCGATCTCCATCGTCGACCAGCACGGCAACCTGCTCTCCGGCACCAACGACCGCTCGCTGGATGCCAGCCAGCTCAAGTTCGTGCAGCAGGTGGAACAGAACTACGTGAAGCGCGTGGAAGCCATCCTCGCGCCGATCCTCGGCAAGGACAACGTCCACGCCCAGGTCACCGCGGACGTGGACTTCTCGTCCGTCGAGCACACCGACGAAAGCTACAAGCCGAACCAGGACCCGACCAAGGCGGTCATCCGCAGCCAGCAGACCAGCGAGTCGAGCACGCAGGGCGCCACCCCCGTGGGCGGCGTGCCGGGCGCGCTGTCGAACCAGCCGCCGGCCGCCGCCGTGGCCCCGGTGACCACGCCGCAGCCGCCGCGCCAGCCGGGCCAGCCCAATCCGCCGGCCCAGGCCAACGCGAACCAGGCCACGCAGACCGCCGAGAAGACCGGCCCGAGCACCAGCCGCCGCGACGCCACCACCAACTACGAGGTGGACCGCGTGGTGCGTCACGTGCAGCAGGCTCCGGGCGGCGTGAAGCGCCTGTCGGTGGCCGTGGTCGTGAACTACCGCCAGAAGCTCGATGCCAAGGGCAAGCCGGTGACCGAGGCGCTGTCCGCCAAGGAACTGGCCCAGATCGAGAACCTGACCAAGGAAGCGATGGGCTACTCGGCCGACCGCGGCGACTCGCTGAACGTGGTCAACAGCCCGTTCACCGACAACGCGGAGAAGGAACCCGAGCTGCCGCTGTGGAAGCAACCGCAGATGATCGACCTGGCCAAGACCGGCGTCGGCTACCTGCTGCTGGCAATCCTGGCGATGTTCCTGTGGTTCAAGGTGGCGCGTCCGGTGCTGCGCAAGTACACCGCGCCGCCGCTGCCCGCGCCCTCCGAGACGACGGAAGCCAGCGAGGCCGTGCTCCTGCCGCCGGAAGAAGCCCAGAATCCGGAAGTCCTGCGCCTGGCCGCGAAGTACGAAAGCGATCTCGCCCTGGTGCGCGACGCCGCGCAACGCGACCCGCGCCTGGTCGCCAGCGTAATCAAGAATTGGATGGCCCATGACGAACGCCAGTAAGGGAATGCCCGAACAGGGCCTGCAGAAGAGTGCCATCCTGATGATGGCGATTGGCGAGGACGCTGCCGCCGAGGTTTTCAAGCATCTGTCGCCCCGTGAAGTGCAGGGGCTGGGTTCGGCGATGGCCAACCTGTCGTCGGTGACGCGCGAGGAAATGGCCGAGGTGCTGGCCGAGTTCCGCGGCGAGACCGAGCAGTACCTGGCGCTGAACGTGGACTCCAGCTCGTTCATCAAGAGCGTGCTGAACAAGGCGCTGGGCGAGGAACGCGCGCTGTCCGTGATCGAGGACATCCTGGAATCGCGCGATCCGGGCGGCGGCATCGACTCCCTGAACTGGATGGACGCCACCTCGGTGGCCGAGCTGATCAAGGACGAGCACCCGCAGATCATCGCTACCATCCTGATCCACCTGGACCGCCAGAAGTCGTCCGAAGTTCTGGGCTTCTTCACGGACCGCCTGCGCAACGACGTGATCCTGCGGATCGCCACATTCGGCGGCGTGCAGCCGGGCGCGCTGCAGGAGCTGACCGACGTGCTGACCAAGCTGCTGGCCGGCCAGAGCCTGAAGCGCAGCCGCATGGGCGGCGTCCGCACGGCGGCCGAGATCATCAACCTGATGAGCACGGCCCACGAGGAAGCGGTCATCGACGGCGTGCGCACGCACGACACCGACCTGGCCCAGAAGATCATCGACGAGATGTTCCTGTTCGAGAACCTGCTGGAAGTGGACGACCGCGGCATCCAGCGCGTGCTCAAGGAAGTGGCTACCGAATCGCTCATCGTGGCGCTCAAGGGTGCCCAGCAGGAACTGCGCGACAAGTTCATCCGCAACATGTCCACCCGTGCCGGCGAGATGCTGCGCGAAGACCTGGAAGCGCTGGGACCGGTGCGTGTGTCGCAGGTGGAGGCCGAGCAGAAGGCCATCCTGCAGGTGGTGAGACGCCTGGCGGAATCGGGCGAAATCCAGATTGGCGGAGGCGACGATGCCTACGTTTGAGCGCGGCTTTGCCGCCAGCCGCGGGCCTGCCCGCGGCGACACCGGCACCAGCATCGGCAATGGCAGTGGCGCCGGTGCCAGCGACCCGTTCGACAACTTCAGCGCGTTCGAGCCGCCCAGCCCGGTGCGCGCCCGCTCGCGCGGGGACGCCTGGCAGCGCTGGCAGATGGTGTCGCTGGACCCGCGCGACGCGCTGAAGCGGGCGCTTGAGTCCGTCCAGCTCCCCGCCGAACCGCCGCCCCCGCCGTCCATCGATTTCGAAGCCCTGCATGCGATGCGCGAAGGCGCCCGCAAGGAAGGCTATGCGCAGGGCTACACCCAGGGCCAGACCCAGGGTTATGGCGACGGCCACCGCGAAGGCTATGCGCGCGGCCTGGAATCGGCCCGCAATGAAGCCGCCCGGCTGCAGGAGCTGGCCGGCAACTTCCGCGACGCGCTTGGCCGCGTGGATACCGAGATTGCCGACGCACTGGTCGGCCTGGCCCTCGATGTGGCCCGCCAGCTGGTCCGCAAGACCATGGAGACCGATCCCGCCGCGCTGCTGCCCGCCGCGCGCGAACTGCTGGCGGCCGAGCCGCGGCTGTCCGGCTCGCCCTGCCTGCTGCTGAATCCCGAAGACGTGTCGCTGGTGGAAACCCACCTGGCCGGCGAACTGGAAGCCGCCGGCTGGACCGTGCGCGCCGACGCCACCGTGGCGCGCGGCGGCTGCATCGCCAGCGCCGCCAGCGGCGAACTGGACGCCAGCCTGGCCACCCGCTGGAGCCGTGTGATCAAGGCCCTGGGCCGCAACGACCCGTGGGAGCCCCCGCATGCATGACGCCCAGCCCGCCGCGCCGGCCCAGCCGATGCCCCCGTCGGCACTCGCCGATGTCGCTTCTGCCGCGCTGCACACCGCGCGCTGGCGCGACGCGCTGACCGGCGCCTCGGCAGGTATCGCCGAGGTGGACAGCAAGCGCGCCTGCGGCCGCCTGACGCGCGCCGCCGGGCTCGTGCTGGAAGCCGTGGGGCTGCGCATGCCGGTGGGCAGCGACTGCCTGATCGAACTGCCGGGCACGCAGCACGCCCATGGCGGCCCGCGCACGGCCGAGGCCGAAGTGGTCGGCTTTGGCGCCGACCGCCTCTACCTGATGCCGCAATCGGACGTGGCCGGCCTGGTGCCGGGCGCCCGTGTCTATCCGCTCGAACCGTCGCCGCAACCGTCCGGCATGGCTTCGCCGCGCGAACCCGGCTCGAAGCGCCTGCCGGTAGGCCACGGCCTGCTGGGCCGCGTGCTCGACGCCGCCGGTCGTCCGCTCGACGGCCTCGGCCCGATCACCGCCGCCACCGAAGTCCCGCTGGCCGGCCAGCAGATCAACCCGCTGATGCGCGCCCCGATCGAAACCGTGCTGGACACGGGCGTGCGCGCCATCAACGGCATGCTGACCGTGGGACGCGGCCAGCGCATGGGCCTGTTCGCCGGCTCCGGCGTGGGTAAGTCCGTGCTGCTGGGCATGATGGCCCGCTACACCAGCGCCGACGTGATCGTGGTCGGCCTGATCGGCGAACGCGGCCGCGAAGTGAAGGACTTCATCGAGAACATCCTGGGCGAAGAGGGCCGCAAGCGCTCGGTCGTGGTGGCCGCGCCGGCCGATACCTCCCCGCTGCTGCGCATGCAGGGTGCCGCCTACGCCACGCGCCTCGCCGAATATTTCCGCGACCAGGGCCAGCACGTGCTGCTGATCATGGACTCGCTCACCCGTTACGCGATGGCCCAGCGCGAGATCGCGCTGGCTATCGGCGAGCCGCCCGCCACCAAGGGCTATCCGCCTTCGGTGTTCGCCAAGCTGCCCACGCTGGTGGAGCGCACCGGCAACGGCCCCGAGGGCGGCGGCTCCATCACCGCCTTCTACACCGTGCTGACCGAGGGCGATGACCAGCAGGATCCCATCGCCGATTCCGCCCGCGCGATTCTGGACGGCCACATCGTGCTGTCGCGGAGCCTGGCCGAGAGCGGCCACTATCCGGCCATCGACGTGGAAGCCTCGATCAGCCGCGCCATGACCGCGCTGATCGAGCCGCCGCAGTTCGCCTCCGTGCGGCGCTTCAAGCAACTGATGTCGCGCTTCCAGCGCAACCGTGACCTGATCAGCGTGGGCGCCTACGTGCCCGGCAACGATCCGGAACTGGACCTCGCAATCCGCATGCACCCGCGCATGGAGTCGTTCCTGCAACAGGACATCCATGAGCGCGCGGACTACGAGGGTTCCATCGCCCGCCTGCACGATCTCTTCGAGAGGACGCACCATGGCTAAGCCCACCCCGCTCAACACGCTGGCCGAACTGGCCCAGGACAACACGGACAAGGCCACGCGCGAGCTGGGCCGGCTGCAGGGGCTGCGCACGCAAGCCGAGCAGCAGCTCCTGGCGCTGACCGAATACCGTCACGAGTACCGCACGCGCATGCAGGCCATCGCGGCGGAGGGCATGACCTCGGGGCGCTGGCAGGACTTCTCGCGCTTTCTCGACTCGCTCGACCACGCCATCCGCCAGCAGACCAGCGCGCTGGCCAAGGCCGAGGCCGACCTGCTGGCTGGCCGTGCCAACTGGCAGCAGCAGAAGCGCCGCCAGAACTCGTTCGACACGCTGATCACCCGCGCCGAAGTGCGCGAGCAGCAGGTCTCCGCGCGGCGCGAGCAGCGTTCCACTGACGAATACGCCGCCCGCATGGCCCGCCAGCCGGCCAGCGGCCAGAACTAACCTGCCAACAAGAACATGATCGATATCAGCCAGCTCGTCGGCAACGCCGGCCTGAAGACCCCGACCTCCGGCACGGCCGGCGACGCCCGCGCCAGCGCCGAAGCGAATGCGTTCAAGGACGCGCTGACTCGCGCCCGCGACAGCGGCCAGCCCGCCGTGCGCGTGCCCGCCAAGCCGACCGGCAACAAGGCGGACGCCAGGGACACGGCAGCCAAGGACAAGTCGGCCGAACCATCGACGCAGAACAAGGGCGACACCCAGACGGCGCAGGCCAATACGCGCCCGGCCAAGGATGCCGACGGGAAGACCACCGGCAAGGCCGATACCGCCACGGACACCACGCAGGATGCCGAGAACGGCGAAGACAGCACCGTGGCGTCTGACGCCGCCGCCGCTGCCGCCGCGCTGGCCGCCGCGATGCTGCTGCAACCGCTGCCCCAGCAACCGGCCCCGACCGACAAGACCGCTGCCGACCCCACCGGGCTGAACAGCCTGGCTGGCCTGAATGGTATGAATGGCGTGAGCGGTCTCAATGGTCTCAATGGCCCGGCCACGCTGACCGGCCAGGCTGCCGCGCAAGCCGCCGCACAGGCCGCACAAGCCGCACAAGCCGCCGCAGCGGCTGGCGATGCCGCCGCCCCGGCCCAGACCGACCCGCTGGCGCAACTGCCGGCCACGGCCACCGCCGACGCCACCGCCAAGGCGTCCACGCCGAGCCCGGCCGACACGCTGGCGACCATCGCCCAGCAGCGCGCCGCGCTCCAGGGCACCGCGCCGACCACCGCCGACAAGATCGCCGCCGCCACGCAGCAGGTGCCGGTCGCCGGCGCGCAGGACGCGCGCGGCCAGTCGGGCAGCCACGCAGGTGGCCAGTCCGGCAGCCAGCAGTCGAACCTCGGCCAGACCGCACAGCCGGCACTGCAAGCCGCCGCCGCGCCGAACGCCAACGCCCCGGCCGCCAACCCGTTTGCCGCCGCTGCGGCTGCGGCGCGTACCGGCGAATCGGCCGATACCGGCGCCACGAATGCCAGCAGCGCCGCCACGCTGGCCTCGGCCATCGCCGCGCAGGCTGCCGTGCATGCCACGCCGGCAGCGGCTGCAGCAGCCGCCGCGCGTCCGGCCGTCGCGCCGAACGTCGGCGACAGCCAGTGGGCGCAGGCCCTCGGCCAGCAGATGGTGCGCCTGTCCACGCAAGGCAACCAGACCGCCGAACTCGATCTCAACCCGCCCAACCTCGGCCCGCTGAAGGTGGTGCTGAACGTGGTGAACGATCAGGCGCAGGCGCAGTTCGTGTCGCCGCATCAGGCCGTACGCGCCGCCGTGGAAGCTGCGCTGCCGCACCTGCGGACGTCGATGGCCGAAGCGGGCATCCAGCTCGGCCAGGCATCGGTCGGCTCGGACGGCTTCGCCCAGGCCGGCAACGGCGGCCAGCAGCAACCACAGCGCCAGTCCAACGGCGGCAGCGCCTTCGCCCAGACCACCGGCTTCGGCAAGGACACGGCACCCGCCGTGGCCGCTACGCCCGCCCCCCGCACCCCGCGCCCGCTGGCGCGCGGCGAAGTCGATACATTCGCCTGATCGGGTACTGCAGACGCCTGCCCTCTCCCCCCGCCCCTCTCCCAGAGGGAGAGGGGCGAACACCGCGGGTTTGCGCCCCTCGCCCGCTTGCGGGAGAGGGGCCGGGGGAGAGGGGCAGCGCCTGCACGCCCGCCGCCGTCCGGAACTTCCCCGCACGCGGGGCGGTCAGTTGTGCGACGATCCTGTCTCTTCCTCGCACCCCGCCCCCGCCATGTCCCTGCTCCGCCAGACCCTGCTTGCCGCTGCGACTGTCGCCGCGTTCTCTGCATTCGCCGCGCCGCTCGCCCACGCCGCCGATGCCGCTGCATCCGCGCCGACTGCCGATAGCGGCCCCGCCTACGGCCCCGAACTCGAAGGCTTCGACTACCCCGCCCCGGTCCAGCGCTACCGCTTCACCTCCCAGGGCGAAGCCATGCAGATGGCCTTTCTCGACATCAAACCCGAGAAACCCAACGGTCGCGCGGTGGTCCTGCTCCATGGCAAGAACTTCTGCGCCGCCACCTGGCAGGAAACCATCCACCAGCTCAGCGGCGCCGGCTACCGCGTGATCGCGCCGGACCAGATCGGCTTCTGCAAGTCGACCAAGCCGGCGCGCTACCAGTACACCTTCCAGCAACTCGCCCGCAACACGCACGACCTGCTGGCATCCATCGGCGTCAGCAACGTGACGGTCATGGGCCATTCCACGGGCGGCATGCTGGCGATGCGCTACGCGCTGATGTACCCGCGCGAGACCCAGCAACTCGTGCTGGTCAACCCGATCGGGCTCGAGGACTGGAAAGCCAAGGGCGTGCCGCCGCTCTCCGTGGACCAGTGGTACACGCGTGAACTGGCCACCACCGCCGACCGCATCCGCAACTATGAGAAGGCCACGTACTACGCGGGCCAATGGCGCGCCGACTACGAACCGTGGGTGCAGATGCTCACCGGCCTCAACCGCGGCCCGGGCAAGCAGACCGTGGCATGGAATTCGGCCCTGCTGTACGACATGATCTACACCCAGCCCGTGGTCTACGAAATGGGCGCGATCCAGGCCCCGACCCTCCTGCTGATCGGCGACAAGGACACCACCGCCATCGCCAAGGACGCCGCCCCGCCAGAGGTCCAGGCCAAGCTCGGCCGCTACCCCGAACTGGCCAAAATCACTGCCAAGGCCATTCCGAACACCACACTGGTGGAATTCCCCGAACTCGGCCACGCCCCCCAGATGCAGGACCCGGCGGCGTTCCATAAGGCGTTGCTGGAGGGGATGGCGCGGCCGAGGTAACCCTCGCTCAGAACGGCAGCCCGATGTAGTACTTGCCCAGTTCCGTCAACTGCCCATCGCCGCCGAGCAGGCTGGTGAAGTGCATGTCGTTGTTCCAGCGGCCGGTGAACCAGGCGTAGCGGAACACGTCGGCGCGTTGTTCGCAGATGGCGACCATTTCCTTCATCTGCTGTTTCTGTTTCTCGAGGGTGTCGATCTGGGCGCCGTCGGCGTTGCTGTGCCAGTTGGCGAACTCGGTCACCCAGAACGGCTTGTTGTACTTCATCAGCCGGTCGAGCTGGCCGCCGAGGCCGTAGTCGTACCAGTGGAAGGCCAGGTAGTCGATGCGCGGGTCGCGGTTGCCGTTGGCGGTGCGATAGGCGGCGTAGAACGCGTCCATCCAGATCACCGGGTCCTGGTAGCCGGGCATGGTGCCCCAGGTGATGGTCGGGCCGACCAGCTTGACGCCGGTATGGGCGGCGATGGCCTCGTAGCGCGGCCAGACGGTGGCCGCCTGCGCCGGGGTCAGGTTGGCCTGATCGGTGAGGTTCGGCTCGTTCATCAGCAGCAGGTACTTCACGCGCGGATTGGCCAGCAGCCAGGCTTCGATGGCGGCGTCGTTGAAGTTGTCGTTCCAGAGCATGGGGATGAAGTCCATGCTGTACTTGGTGGTGGCATCGGCGGGCGCCGTGCCGTTGGGCTTGGCGGCCCAGTTGTACCACCAGGACACCCCCGGCGCGAGCGCCGCGAAGTCCTGCGCGCTGACCAGATCGTAGGCCACCCCGCGCTTGGCGCTCTTGGTCACGCCGGGCGTGCCGGGGTCCCCGGGGGTCACCGGCGGCACTTGCGGCACCTGTGGGTTGGACGGCGTCAGCGGCGCCCCGGCGCCAGGCGAGCCGTTGGTCGCCTCCTCGCCCCCGCCGCCACAGGCGGCCAGTGCCAGCATGCCGGCGATCAGTCCCGCGCCCAGCAAGCGCCGGACAAGTGTCATCCCGCGCCATGGCGCGAATTGCTTGGTTTCCATCGTATTGACCCCTTCTGGTTATTCCCGTGCGCGCTATGTTTTTGTCGATCCGCGCTACCGTCCCTTGACAGGACTCGCGGATGATAACGGAAGCGCACTCGGAATCCGTGCCGGTTTGCCCTTTTACAACGCTGGTCGATGCGCGATGGCACCCAGATAGCGTGAACGCGCTGCACGCCCCGCCACCCGGCATCCCGGCGAGCCGCTATCATCGGCATGCCCCGCCTCACCTCATCATGACTTTCGACCTCTTCGACGCCCTTCCCGCCGACCCCGACACCCCGTCCGCCACCGAGCCCCTGGGCCCGGGCGCCGTGGTGCTGCGTGGTTTTGCGCGGGATGTCGATAGCAGCCTGCTGGCCACCGTCGACCAGGTCGGCGCACAGGCCCCGTTCCGCCACCTGATCACCCCCGGTGGGCTGCGCATGTCGGTGGCGATGACCAATTGTGGCGAGGCGGGTTGGGTCTCCGACCGCGCCGGCTACCGCTACGACCCCGTCGACCCCGACTCGGGCGTGCCGTGGCCGCCCATGCCCGAGGTGTTCCGCGCGCTGGCCGAGCGCGCCGCCGCCAGCGCCGGCTACCCGGGCTTCGCGCCCGATGCCTGCCTGATCAACCGCTACCTGCCCGGCACGCGGCTCTCGCTCCATCAGGATCGCGACGAACTGGACCTGCGGGCGCCCATCGTCTCGGTCTCGCTCGGCCTGCCCGCCACCTTCCTCTGGGGCGGCCTGCGCCGCGCCGACAAGCCGGCGCGCATCCGGCTCGCCCATGGCGACGTAGTGGTGTGGGGCGGCCCGTCGCGGCTGGTCTTCCACGGCATTGCGCCGCTGGCCGATGACGATCACGCACTCACCGGGCGCACGCGCATCAACCTGACCTTCCGCAAGACACGCTGAGCGGGAAAACACAAGCGACAAATCCTCGCGCCGGGCACAAGTTGCGCATCCAGCACGGGCCTTGCGGCGTGCAGTACGATACGGCACCACGACAAATGGCTGCCGGCGCCAGACGTCAACAATCGCGCGACCGGCCTCCGAAGAGACACCCGCGATGCCTGCCGATTCGACCCCCGCCAATCCCGCCAATCCCACCGCCAAGCCGACGGCAACACCACCCGCCCCTCAGTTCACCGGCCGCCCCGCAGACTCCATCCGCGCCGCCCTGCTGATCGCCGCCAGCATCGCCGCGGTCTGGATCGCCGGCCAGGCCGCCGGGGCGCCGCCGGCGCTGATCTGGGCCGGCGCGCTGGTGGTCTCCACCGTGTGCTGCTGGGCCACCGGCGCACTGCCCGAACCGACCGCCACGCTGCTGTTCTTCCTGTGCGCAGTGGTCCTCCACATCGCGCCCGCGCCGGTGGTCTTCTCCGGCTTCACGTCCACAGCCTGGTGGCTGATGTTCGGCGGCGCGGTGACCGGCGTGGCGCTGCGCGGCACGGGGCTGGCGCTGCGGCTGGCGGACATCATCTTCCACAAGCGCGTCAACACCTATCCGCAGGTGATTGCCACGGTGGCCATGAGCGCGGTGGGGCTGGCGTTCCTGATGCCGTCCACCACGGGCCGGGTGCTGCTGTTGATGCCGATCGTGCTGGCGCTGTCGGACCGCCTCGGCTTCCGGCCCGGTTCGAACGGGCGCATCGGCATGGTGCTGACCGTGGCGGCGGCCAGCTACATGCCGCCCACGTCGATCCTGCCGGCCAACATTCCCAACAGCGTGCTGCTCGGCGCGGCCAATTCGCTCTATGGCATCAACCTGAGCTATGGCAGCTACCTGTTGCTGCATTTCCCGGTGCTTGGCGCGCTGAAGACCGTGGTGCTGGTCTGGCTGGTCTGCAAGCTGTTCCCGGAAACGGCGGCGATGACGCCGCAGCCGGCCACCGCGCGCACGGCCATGAGCAAGCCCGAAACGCTGCTCGCGGTGCTGCTGGCGCTGGCCGTGGCGGCGTTCGCCACGGACGCCTGGCACGGCATCTCGCCCGCCTGGATCTCGCTGGCGGCGTGCATCGTCTGCCTGCTGCCCGGCATCGGACTGGTCTCGCCCAAGGCGCTGACCGAGCAGGTGCATCTGGTGCCACTGCTCTACGTGGCCGGCTTCCTCGGCCTGGGCGCGGTGGTCGAGCACACCGGCCTCGGCACGGCCATCAGCGCAGCGCTGCTGCACTGGCTGCCGCTGGCGCCGGGCCACACCGCCGGCAATGTCGGCGCGCTGGGCGCCATGGGCGCCGTGCTCGGGCTGATGTCGACGCTGCCCGCGCTCCCCGCCGTGATGACGCCGCTGGCGCGCGACCTGGCCACCGCCACCGGCCTGCCGCTGGAAACGGTGCTGATGTTGCAGGTACCGGTGTTCTCGACGGTGTTCTTCCCCTACCAGTCGCCGCCCATCGTCATCGCCATGCAGCTGGGCGGCGTGGGCCTGCGGCACGGCACGCGGCTGTGCCTGGCGCTGGCGGCCATCACGGTGGTGGTGCTGCTGCCGCTGGATTACCTCTGGTGGCGCGTGCTGGGCTATCTCCCGTAAGCCACGCCCTGTGGGATTCGGCTGACATCGCGGCGCGCCGTTTGCCGGCAGGCGCCGCGGGGCGTCATGCGTACCCTCCAAAGTGACAGATTCCGATGCTGGCACGAGGATGGAGGCACCATGGGCGACTTTCCGGACGATCGCGGCGCGCACGCCCACCTCGGGGCTTTGATTGCCGAGTTCGTCCGAGACGATGGCATCCCCCTCCCCGGCCATGGCCAGACGCTGGCGCGCTGGCACCTGTTCGCCACCATCGCCGCCAGGCGGGGCGCGGTAGCCATCAAGCTGTTCGAGGCCCATGCCGATGCGCTGGCCATCCTCGCCGAAGTCGCCGGCGCCACGCCGGCTCCCGACTCAAGCTGGGCGATCTGGGCGGCGGAACCGCCCGATGCACGCCTGCGCGTGCAGACCGATGATTCGCCCAGCATCCCGCACATTGCCGGCCTGACCGGCAACGACAGCGGCACCGACAGCGGCACCGACACCTTCACCCCCGCCCGCCTCACCGGCCGCAAGGCCTGGTGTTCAGGCGCCTGGGAGGTCTCGCACGCGCTCGTCACCTGCTGGCTGGATCAGGCGGAGCCCGGTCCGCAGCGGCTGGCTATCGTCGACATGGCCGGACCCGGCGTCACCGTCACGCGCGAGGGCTGGCACGCCGTGGGCATGGCCGCCACCGATAGCGGCGATGTCCTGTTCGACGATTGCCCCGCGCTGCTGCTCACCGCGCCCGATGCCTACCTGCGCCGCCCCGGCTTCTGGCACGGCGGGGCCGGCATCGCGGCCTGCTGGCATGGTGCGGCGCTGCCGCTCGCCCACGCCGTGCGCGCGGCGCTGAAGAAGCGGGACGATCCCCACGCCGCCGCCCACCTCGCCGCCATCGACGGCGACCTGCACGCCAGCGCCGCGCTGCTGCGCGAGACCGCGCAATGGATCGACGCCCATCCCACCGAAGACGCCTTCGTGCCGGCCATGCGCGCCCGCACCGTGATCGAGGCCGCCGTGCTGCGCGTGATCCAGCACGCCGGCAACACGCTCGGCGCCGGCCCGCTGTGCCGCAACCCGACGCTGGCCGCGCTGTACGCCGACCTGCCCGTGCTGCTGCGCCAGAGCCATGCCGAACGCGACCTCGCCGCGCTGGGCCAGCGGCTGGCGCAGGACGATAGCGATATGGGGGCGCTATGACCGCAACCGCCACGGATTTCCACGCCATGTTCGACAACCCCGACCCGTGGGGCTTCGAGTCGCTCTGGTACGAGGCCCGCAAGCGCGACGTGGTGCTCGCCGCGCTGCCTGACGCGCGCTACGGCGCGGCGTTCGAGGCCGGCTGCGCCACCGGCATGCTGACGGATCGCCTCGCCACGCGCTGCGACCACCTGCTGGCCGTCGATCTCGTGCCCCGCGCCGTGGCCTGCGCGCAGGAGCGCGTGGCGCGGCACAGGCACGTGAAGGTGGCCACCGCCAACCTGCCTGCGGAATGGCCGAACGGCCCCGAGGCCGCCTTCGACCTGATCGTGCTCAGCGAGATCGGCTACTTCTTCGCCCCGGATGCCTGGCTTGAGACCGCGCAACGCGCGGCCGGCGCGCTGACCGATGCGGGCGTGATCCTGGCGTGCCACTGGCTGCGGCCGTTCGCCGAGCGCACCCAGCCCACGCGGCACGTGCACGCTGCCATCGCGCGGCAGCCGGGGCTGCATCGCCATGTGCGGCATCTGGAGCCGGATTTCCTGCTCGAAGTCTGGTCGCGCGACGCGCGGCCACTCCGCCAGCGGGAGGCGCCATGATCGGCGTGGTCGTGCCTGTTCACAACGAGGAAGACCATCTGGAGGCGTGCCTGCGGGCGCTGACCATGGCCGCCACCCATCCGGCGCTCGGCGGCGAGGCGGTGCGCGTGGTGATTGTGCTCGATGCCTGCGACGACGGCTCGGCCGCCATCGCCCAATGCCACGCGCCGGAGCGCATCACCTGCCTGACGATTGCCGCGCGCAACGTGGGCGAGGCGCGTCGTGCCGGCGCCCAGCACCTGCTGGCCCAGCAGGCGCGCTGGCTGGCCTTTACCGATGCCGACAGCCGCGTAGCGCCGGACTGGCTGGTGGCGCAGCTTGCGCTACGCGCCGATGCGGTCTGCGGACTGGTGACGGTGGAGGACTGGAGCCCCCAGCCGCCGCACGTGGCCGTGCGGTTTGCCGCGCGCTACCGGCGCGAGGAGGGGCACCGGCATGTCCACGGCGCCAACCTCGGGGTCTGCTCGCATGCCTACCGGCGCGCGGGCGGCTTCCTGCCGCACCCGGTCAGCGAGGACGTGGCGTTGATCGAGGCCCTGCAGGCCATCAACGCGCATATCGCCTGGAGCACGCTGCCGCAGGTGACCACCAGCGCGCGCGCCCGTGGCCGGCTGGCCGGCGGCTTTGCCGATCATCTTGCGACGCTTGCCGCGCTGCGCGAGGGCGAAACGCTGTTGCCCTGAGCCGGGCGGATTGATCCGGGCCTTACCACTCGAACTTCTGAATTTCCGCTTCCCCGATCGCGCGGTCCTGCACGACGAGATCGAGGTCATAGGCCCCGAGCAGCGCCAGCAGTTGCCCCGCGCTGATGGTCTCGGGGTTCAGCTCCATATGCGAAATCCGGCTTTGACTGATGTCGAGCCGGGCAGCCGCTTCCGCCTGGGTCAGGCCGGCGACCTTGCGTGCGCCTTGCAGCACTTGTCCAAGCTGATCTGGGTTGGAAATCATGACTCTCAGCATCGCGGTCATCCAGGAAAAGTTAAAAATCTATCAATTCTGACCAATGATTGACAAAACCTCCTAGCGCAACATCAAGCGGCTACGCATGCCATAGGTAAGTACCCGCTTCGCGGTTTGTAATGTTGTCAAAATAAAACGCTCGCCCGAGCAGCGCGCCGTGGCAATCCCTACAAACGGAGGGAGGCGGCCCCCTCCGGGCGGGCGCCGGCGGCGTGGAACGAAGCTTGCGGCGGTCAGGGAATTCCTATTCGATAACGGAGACACCCCCATGGACCCGATCGAGACCCCCATCGACCGCCTGGACGATCCCGAGCGCGCCCCGGTCACCGGCACGCGCCGGCTGGCCGTGGTCACCGGTGCCTCTACGGGCATTGGCTATCACCTCGCGCAGTGCTGCGCGGACCACGGCATGGACCTGATCATCGCGGCGGACGAGCCGCAGATCGAAGCGGCGGCGCAGACACTGCGCACCGAAGGCACCACCATCGAGGCCATCCAGGCCGATCTCTCCATCCCGGCCGGCGTGGACAAGCTGCTGGCCGCCACGCGCGGGCGGCAGGTGGACGTGCTGTGCGCCAACGCCGGGCGCGGCCTGGGCCGCGCCTTCCTGGACCAGGCATTTGCCGATATCGAGCATGTGGTGGAAACCAACGTCACCGGCACGCTCTACCTGCTCCATCACATCGGCCAGACCATGCGCGAGCGCGCCGAGGGCCGGATCCTGATCACCGGGTCCATCGCCGGCTTCATGCCGGGCACCTATCAGGCGGTCTACAACGCCACCAAGGCCTTCCTGGACTCGTTTTCGTTCGCCTTGCGCCACGAACTGCGCGATACCCGCGTCACGGTGACCTGCCTGATGCCGGGCGCCACGGAGACCGAGTTCTTCGACCGCGCCGACATGCTCGACACGCGCATCGCCCAGGAGAAGAAGGCCGATCCGGCCGAGGTGGCGCGCATCGGCTTCGAGGCCATGATGCGGGGCGAGGGCGACGTGATTACCGGCTGGCAGAACAAGCTGCGCGCGGCCATCGCCATGGTCACGCCGTCCGATGTGCTGGCGGAACAGCACCGCAAGATGGCCGAACCGATGAGCGGCGACGCGGTGCCGAGCGTGGAGAACGAGCCGCGCGCCGTGGAAGAGAAGTAAGAAGGGGAATCAGCGCCGCCGCGCGGCAATGACCAGCGCGATCCCGCCGAGGATGGCCACCGCGCTGACGGCCAGCCGCGCGGTCATCGGCTCGCCCAGCCAGGCGATGCCGCCCAGCGCGGCCAGCACCGGCACGCTCAGTTGCACCGTGGCCGCCGTGGTGGACGCCAGCCCGCGCAGCGCGGCGTACCAGATCACATAGCCGATGCCGGACGTCACGGCGCCCGAGGCCACCGCCAGCACCACCCCGCGCCAGTCGACCGAAAGCTGGGCGACCGCCCCCACGCTCACCACGCTCACCACGCTCACCGCCAAGGCTATCGGCACCCCGCGCACGAAGTTGCCGGCGGTGGCGGCCAGCGCGTCCGGCGCGCCCCGGCCCCGCAGCGAATAGACGCCCCAGCCGATGCCGGCGACGGCCATCAGCAGCGTCGCCCCGGGCGGCGGGGCCTGCAAACCCGGCAGCACCAGCCAGACCAGCCCCGCCAGCGCCAGCGCAATGCCGAGCCACTGCACCGCGCGCAGGCGGTCGCCGCGCCGCAGGCCGTCGCCGATCATGGTCGCCTGCACGCTGGCGAACAGCACCAGCGCCCCGGTGCCGGCGGCCAGCCGCAGGTAGGCGAACGAAAAGCCGCACGCGTAGACCAGTAGCGCCGCCGCGCCAATCCAGTCGCCCCCCATGCGCGCCCTGCCCCGCGCCCGCAGGTGCAGGATCGCCCCCAGCACAAGGGCGGCCGAAGCCACCCGCACCAGCGTGAACGTGGCCGCGTCGATGCCGGTGCCCTTCAGCGCCGCCCGCGCCAGCAGCGAATTGGCCGCGAAGGCGACCATCGCCAGCGCGGTCAGGGCGGCCGTGGTGGCTGCCGTGGCGGGGGGTGCCGGGAGGGTGGACGGCGGGGTGGACGGCGGGGTGGACGGCGGGCGGGACATCATCGATTTGTCATTTGGGGGAAGGGGGCCGATGAACCATACTGGGCCATGATGCGCCCATGCAGGCGCCCCCCACCAGCCCGACCCAGGAGACCAACATGCTCAGGGACAGCCATGCTTTCAGCGGATTTTCGGTCAACGACCTCGCCATGGCCAAGGACTTCTACGCCAACACGCTCGGCCTCGTGGTCACGGAGGAGCACGGCATGCTCGCGCTCAACCTGGCCGGCGGCAACCACGTGCTGCTCTACCCCAAACCCAACCACGCGCCAGCCACGTTCACGGTGCTGAACTTCCCGGTCCCCAGCGTCGACAAGGCCGTGGACGACCTCTCGCACCACGGCGTGCGCTTTGAAATGTATGACGAACCCGACCTGAAGACCGACGCGCGCGGCATCTGCCGGGGCGAAGGCGGCCCCGTCATCGCGTGGTTCAAGGACCCGGCCGGCAACATCCTCTCGATCCTCGAGGCAGAGTAGCCGGCGCCGCCACAGGTCTCCGGCGTTGCGGGTCGGTGTGCGTGCCAATACACTAGTGCCTCCAACCCACACCCCAACGGCGTGCTGCCTGGCAGGCGCCGTGACGACAGCAACGGTGGAGACACATGACGGTTCGAAGAAAGACGCCCGACGCGCTGCGCAGCGCGCGCTGGTTTGCCCCCGATGACCTGCGTTCCTCGGGCCATCGCTCGCGCATCATGCAGATGGGCTACGCGCCCGACGAGTGGATGGGCAAGCCGCTCATCGCCATCCTGAACACCTGGTCGGACATCAACCCCTGCCACGCCCACTTCCGCCAGCGCGTGGAAGACGTCAAGCGCGGCATCCTGCAGGCCGGCGGCTTCCCGGTGGAGCTGCCCGCCATCTCGCTCTCCGAAAGCTCGGTCAAGCCGACCACCATGCTCTACCGCAACCTGCTCGCCATCGAGGCGGAGGAGCTGATCCGCTCGCATCCGGTGGATGGCGCGGTGCTGATGGGCGGCTGCGACAAGACCACGCCGGGCCTGCTGCTGGGCGCCACCAGCGCCGGCGTGCCCGCCATCTACGTGCCGGCCGGGCCGATGCTGCGCGGCAACTACAAGGGCAACGTGCTCGGCTCCGGCTCGGACGCCTGGAAATACTGGGACGAGCGCCGCGCCGGCAACCTGAGCCAGGCCGAGTGGATCGGCATCGAGGGCGGCATCGCGCGCAGCCACGGCACCTGCATGACGATGGGCACCGCCAGCACCATGACCGCCATCGCCGAGACGCTGGGCATGAGCCTGCCCGGCGCGTCGTCGATTCCGGCGGCAGACGCCAACCATATCCGCATGGCCTCCGAGTCGGGCCGGCGCATCGTCGACATGGTCTGGGAAGACCTCACGCCGGCGCGCATCCAGACCCGGGCGGCGTACCTGAACGCCATCGTGGTGGCCATGGCCATGGGCTGCTCCACCAACGCCATCATCCACGTGATTGCCATGGCGCGCCGCGCCGGGCATGACATCGGGCTGGACGACTTCGACGCCGCCAGCCGGCACGTGCCGGTTATCGCCAACATCCGGCCCAGCGGCGACAAGTACCTGATGGAAGACTTCTACTACGCGGGCGGGCTGCCGGCGCTGATGAGCCGCATCCGGGACAAGCTCGACCTGACCGCGCTGACCGTAACCGGCCGTACGCTGGGCGAGAACATCGCCGGGGCCGAAGTCCACAATGACGATGTGATCCGTACGACGGAGAACGCGCTGTACCGGGAAGGCGCGCTGGCCGTGCTGCGCGGCAATATCGCGCCGGACGGCTGCGTGATCAAGCCGAGCGCCTGCGACCCGCGCTACTTCCGCCATACCGGGCCGGCGCTGGTGTTCGACGATTACCCGTCGATGAAGGCTGCCGTGGAGGACGAGACCCTCGACGTGACCGCCGACCACATCCTGATCCTGCGCAACGCCGGCCCGCAGGGCGGTCCCGGCATGCCGGAATGGGGCATGCTGCCGATCCCGAAGAAGCTGGTGAAGCAGGGTGTGCGCGACATGCTGCGCATGTCCGACGCGCGCATGAGCGGCACCAGCTATGGCGCCTGCATCCTCCATGTGTCGCCCGAGGCGTACATCGGCGGGCCCTTCGCGCTGGTGCGCACCGGCGACCTGATCTCGGTGGACATCGACCAGCGCAGCATCCACCTGGAGGTATCCGACGAAGAACTGGCGCGCCGCCGCGCCGCCTGGACCCCGCCGCCGCCCCGCTATGCGCGCGGCTACGGCTTCATGTTCTCGCAGCACATCCGCCAGGCCAACGACGGCTGCGACTTCGACTTCCTGCAGACCGACTTCGGCGACCCCGTGGGCGAGCCGAGCATCTACTGACCGCAAGCCTTCCGCAAGCATCCTCCCCGATAATGACGGGCGCGCCGCCCCCGGCCGCGCCCCGCCCTTCTTCCCAGATCTCTCCCAGACAGGACCAATTCCGCATGAAACCCCGCCTCCTGCAGCACGGCCGCCTGCCCGAACAAACCGAAGCCCGCCTGGCCGAATCTTTCGACGTGCACCCGCTCTGGGCCGAGACCGACCCCGCCGGCTACCTGGCCGCCCACGGCGCCGAGTTCGTGGCGATGACCACCCGGGCCGCCACCGGCGTGGACGGCAAGATGCTGGCCGCGCTGCCGAACCTGCGCGTGATCTCCAGCTTCGGCGTGGGGTTGGACAAGCTCGACCTGGACACCGCCCGCGCGCGCGGCATCGCGGTGGGCTACACGCCGGACGTGCTCAATGACTGCGTGGCCGACACGGCGTTCGCCCTGCTGATGGACGCGGCGCGCCAGGTCAGCGCGGCAGACCGCTACGTGCGGCGCGGCGAGTGGCCCAAGGCCCCGTATCCGCTGACCACGCGCGTCAGCGGCAAGCGGCTGGGCATCGTCGGCATGGGGCGTATCGGGCGCGTGATCGCGCAGCGCTCGTCGGGCTTCGACATGGAGGTGCGCTACTTCGGCCGCAAGCCGCAGGACGGCGTGGCCTATGGCTTCGAGCCGTCCGTGGAGGCGCTGGCGCGCTGGGCGGACTTCCTGGTCGTGGCCACCTCGGGCGGGCCCGAGACGCGCCACCTGATCTCCGCCGGCGTGCTGGAAGCGCTCGGGCCGCAGGGCTACCTGATCAATATCGCGCGCGGCACCGTGGTGGACGAGGCCGCGCTGGTCGACGCCCTGACCCACAAGCGCATCGCCGGCGCCGGGCTGGACGTCTACGAGAACGAACCGCACGTGCCCGAGGCGCTGTTCGGCCTGGACAACGTGGTCCTGCTGCCCCACGTGGCCAGCGGCACGCACGAGACGCGCGCAGCCATGGCCGGCCTCGTGTTCGAGAACCTGGAGAGCTTCTTCGCCTCCGGCGCGGTGGTGAAATCGGCGCTCTGATCCGCCGATCGCCCCCTTGGTCGCCCCGTTACCACGTGTAGCCGGGGCGACACAGACGCGAAACACTGGCGGGGCACCCCCGGGACTACACTGGGCATTCCAGCTTTTTACGGAGCGTGCGATGCCCGACTCTCCTGCCTCGCCACCATCGACACAATCGAAACCATCGATCCCCCGCCGGCGCCACCTGCTGGCGCTGGGCCTGGGCAGCGCCGGCCTGACCGCGCTGGCCCGCGTGGCACCCGCCGCTGAACGCCAGCCGGCCACCGCCGCCACGCTCCCCCTGACCGCCCAGACCACCGAGGGCCCGTATTACTTCGATGCGGGCAAGATCCGGCAGGACATCACCGAAGGCCAGCCCGGCGTGCCGCTCGAGGTGCGCTTCGCCGTGGTGGACGTGCAGGGCCGCCCGCTCGCCGGCCAGCGCGTGGATCTCTGGCACTGCAACGCCGCCGGCGTGTACTCGGGCTATGACGGCCAGCGCGACGACAAGGGCCAGCGCATTGCCACGCGCGGCCAGACCTTCCTGCGCGGCAGCCAGCCAGTGGGCGCCGATGGCGTGGCGATGTTCCGCACGATCTATCCCGGCTGGTACGCCGGGCGCGCCACCCATCTGCATATGAAGGTGCTCGACCCGGCCGGCCGGGCGCACCTGACCACGCAGTGCTTCCTGCCCGATGCGCTCAACGAGTATCTGTATAGCCAGCTCCCCGCCTACCGGCGCCGGCAGGTGCGCGGCACGCTGAACAGCAACGACGGCATCGCGCTGATGGCCGGCGAGACCGTGCTCGGCGCCGTGCGCGAGGCGCACGACCGCTACGTGGCCACGCTGACGCTGGTGGTGGACCCCGCCGGCACCGCCCCGCGCGAGGGGTTTCCCGATCATCCGCCGCCGGACCGTCCGCCGCTGTCCCGCGATGGCCGCCGCCCGCCCCCTCCCCCCGGCCAGGGCGAGCAGGCCGCCCCGGAGGCAGGCAGCGCCCGCGCCGCCGCGCTCATCCCTGGCGTGCGGCTGTAGGCCCCCTGGCCTCCGGCCGCCATCCACCATCCGGCCAAGGTCTCCATCAATGCCCGCCATGGAAAAAATGCAAAATCCACGGCAATGACCAGACATGACCCGTAATTGTTAGTTATGCTCCCCAGGGGCGGGCCGATGGCCTGCCGATCAACCGGGCGTTGGCGATCCGGTACATCATGGGGAGCGGCGCATCCTTGGGAGCGCCGCGTTCGGCGCGGTTCTCCAGGAGGGGATGTTCTCCGATGCAGCGCAGCTGGTTTCTCGCGTTGACGATTGCCCTGGCGACCCTGGCTACGCTGTTCCCGGTGGGAATCGGCGTGTTCATGGCGCAGCTGGAGGCCAATCGGCGCGAAGCCGACCAACTCGCGGTGTTCGCCGACGCGGCGCTGCGGCGCGGCGAAGCGGTCATGAGCCAGGCCATCAGCGCCATCCAGGACATGGAGCAGCTCCGCGACGAGCCCTGCTCCCCGTCGAATCTCGTCGAACTCCGGCGCATCACCTACAGCTATCGCTTCCTCCAGGACGCCGGCGTCTATGGCCGCGGCCGCCGCCTGTGCTCGGCGCTGCTGGGCCCGGTGCAGGCGCGCACCCTGCCGCTGCCGCCGCCCGACTGGCGCACGCCCGATGGCTACGACTTCTGGTTCGACCTCGCCAACCCGTTCAGCGCGCCACGCCGGACCATCCTGATGGGCCGCAACGGCAACCATGTGTCGATCGATCCGCAGGTTTTCGTCGATGTGGTGGACCGCGACACGCGCATGCTGGCCGTGGTGCATACCGATGCCGGCCGCATCTTCGCCACCACGCAGGGCGCCAACCTCGCCCGGCTGCAGCGCGCCTACGCCGACCATGCCTACGGCACCGGCGGCGCCGCCGAGCATGAGGACGACGCCGCCGTAGTGCTGCGCAAGTCACGCACGATGCCGTTCGCGGTGGTGGTGCTGGCCCCGCGCGCGGCACTGCTGACCAACTGGAAGGCGCTGCTGGTGGGCGGGCTGATTGTCGGGCTGGCCGCCGGGGTGCCATTCGGCATCCTGGTCTGGCGGCGCGCCACGCGGCGCTTCAGCCTGGAGGGCGAGTTGCGCGGCGCGGTGCGGCGCCACGAGATGGCGGTGCACTACCAGCCCATCGTCGCGCTCTCGGACAACCACTGCGTGGGCGTGGAGGCGCTCGTGCGCTGGCGCCGTAACGGCCGGCTGGTGCGTCCCAACCTGTTTATCCCGATGGCCGAGAACGCCGGGCTGATCCAGCAGATCACCGATCAGGTGCTGGACATCGTGCTGACCGAGCTGGGCACGCTGCTGCGGCGGCATCCGTCGTTCTATGTCTCGATCAACGTGGGCGCGGAGGACCTGAAGAGCCGGCGCTTCCTGAGCGTGCTCGACGCGCGGCTGCGGGACACCGGCATCGCGCCGGCGCAGATCCGCATCGAGGCCACCGAGCGCGGCTTCCTGGAGCCGGACGTGGCGCGCGACACCATCCAGGCCTTCCGGGACGCCGGCCATCCGGTCTATATCGACGACTTCGGCACGGGGTACTCGAGCCTCTCCTACCTGGAGAGCTTCAAGGTGGATGCGCTCAAGATCGACAAGTCCTTCGTGGATACGATGGGGCAGGAGGCGGCCTCCAGCACGGTGGCGCCGCATATCATCGCCATGGCGCGCTCGCTCGGGCTGGAGGTGGTGGCCGAAGGCATCGAGGACAGCGCCCAGGCCGACTACCTGCGCGAGCAGGGCGTGGACTACGGGCAGGGCTGGCTGTTCGGGCGGCCCGTGCCGGCCGTGGAGCTGGCCCAGTTCCTGAGCAAGAACGCCGCGCCGGCGGCACCGGCGCCGGCCTGACGCAAACCCCAAGATCGATAAAAAAAGGAGGCCCGATGTCCCTGTCCACCCTGTTCCTGACCGCTGCCGGCGTTGGCCTGGCGGTGGCCGCCCCGGTCGGCCCGATGGGCATGCTCTGCATTCGCCGCACGCTGGCCGAGGGGCCGCGTGCCGGGCTGGCGATCGGGCTTGGCATTGCCTGCGGCGATGCGGTCTACGGGATGGTGGCGGCGCTGGGGCTGGTCGGCATCTCGCAGTTCATGCTGGCCTATGACAAGCCGCTCCACCTGGCGGCCGGGCTGTTTTTGGTCTACCTGGGCCTGCGCACGTTCTTCCACACGCCGACCGAGACCGTGGCCACGCTGCGCGGCAACGGCTCGCGCCGCCGGGCCTTCGCCAGCGCCCTGCTGCTGACGCTGACCAACCCGCAGACCATCATCATGTTCGCCGCGCTGTTCGCCACACTGGCGCCGCGCGGGCCGTTCTCGACCCCCATCGCCCTGACCACGGTGCTGGGGGTGTTCTGCGGATCGATTGCCTGGTGGTGCGTGCTGGTGGCGATGGTCACCGGCGCCCGCCACGCGTTGGGCCAGCGCGTGCGGCAGTGGATCGACCGCGTCACCGGCCTCGCGCTGGCCGCGTTCGGCGTGGCGGAGATCCGGCGGTCGATCTAGGCGCGTTGGGCGCTTACTCCGCCTTGGCCCCCGAGTCCTTGGCCACCTTGGTCCACTTGACGGTCTCGGTCTTGATGAAGCCGGCGAGCTGCGGCGGCGTCATGTCGCCGGCGGTCACGCCCTGTTCCTCGAAGCGCTTCTGCACGTCCGGCTGCTTCAGCACCTTGGCCAGCTCGGCGCTCATGCGCTGGCGCACGGCCTCGGGCGTGCCGTGCGGCGCCATCAGCGCGTACCACGTGGTCACCTCGTAGCCCGGCACGCCGCTTTCCGCCACGGTCGGCACGCCCGGATAGGCCGCCGAGCGCTTGGCCGTGGTCACTGCCAGCGCCTTCACCTTGCCGCTCTTCACATGCGGATTGGCCGAGGGGCTGGTCTCGATGGCCATCTGGATCTGGCCGGCGATCAGGTCGGTCATCATCGGCGCGCCGCCCTTGTACGGCACGTGGGCGATGTCGGTGCCGGTCGCCGCGCGGAACAACTCGCCCGAGAGGTGCTCGGTGCTGCCGATGCCCGCCGAGCCGTAGTTCACCTTGCCCGGATGCGCCTTGATATAGGCGATCAGCTCCTGCACCGTCTTGGCCGGAATCGACGGATTGACCAGCAGCACGTTCGGCGTCAGCGCCACCATGCCGATCGGCTCCAGGTCTTTCTGGAAGTCGTACGGCAGGGTCTTGTAGATGCCCGGCGCCATGGTGTGGGCGACGGTGGCCAGCAGGAAGGTGTAGCCGTCCGGATTGGCGCGCGCCACGATGGACCCGCCAATCGTGCCGCCCGCGCCAGGGCGGTTGTCCACCACCATCGGCTGGCCCAGCGCCTCGCCCAGTTTCTGGCCCACGGCCCGGCCGATGATGTCGGTGGTGCCGCCCGAGGCGAAAGGCACGACCAGCGTGATCGGCTTGGACGGCCAGCTATCGGCGGCGAAGGTGGGGATGGCAGGGAGGGCGGCAAGGGTGGCGGCGGCGCCAAGGCAGGCCTTGAGCACGGCACGGCGCGGCATGCGGATGGTCATGCGGGTCTCCGGGGGACTTTCTGGATATGTAATCCCCCCACTGTACTGAGACGTCCGCGTCACAACCAGCCCCACGCCGGCGGGAGGTCTTCAGGATTTGTGAAGGGTCGCCCCGGGCCAGCGGCCCGCCGTTACCAGCCCGCGCGCCACGCTGTCCAGCACGCTGCGGGCGGCCAGGCCGGCCGGGGACAGTTCGTCGTCGGACAGGCTGACCAGCAGGTTGGGCCGGCGCACGCCCGCATCGGCAATCTCGATCAGCACCAGCGGCTCGCCCAGATGCCGCGCCACGGCCGCGCCGGGCTGGATGGTCGCCCCGAGGCCGGCACGCACCGCATCCATCAGCACGGCCAGTCCGTCGATCTCCGCCACCACGTTGAGAGAGCGCTCACTACGCGCGAAGGCCGCGTTCAGCACCGCGCGCAGCCCGTGGGCGTTGCTGGGCAGGATCAGCGGCAGGCCGTCGAGTGCCTCCAGATGCACCGGATCGGTGGTCGGCAGGCCCGGCTGGTCCGGCCGGGCGATCACGAACAGCCGTTCCTCCAGCAGCGGCACCACGCTCCAGCGCTGGCCGGGTTCGAGCTGGAACAGCACGGCGAGGTCGAGCTGGCGCGCGCCGATCATCGTGGCGAGGTTGCCCGAGAGGCTCTCCACCAGATGCAGGCGGATGTCCGGGTAGCGCTCGCGCATGGCCAGCATGAACGGCGGGCCCATGACGGAGAGTGTGCTCGGCGCCATGCCCACGCTGACATGGCCCGAGAGGCGCGCGGTGCGCGCGGCGCGAGCGGCGTCATCGGCATGGCGCAGCGCCAGTTGGGCCTGGCGCCAGAAGGCGAGCCCGGCGTCGGTCGGCACCACGCCGGTGGAGGTGCGCTGGAGCAGCCGCGTGGACAGTTCGCTTTCGAGCCGGCTGATCTGCTGGCTCAGCGCGGACGTGACCACGCCCAGCCGCTGGGCCGCCTGGCCCATGCTGCCCAACTCCACCACATGCACGAAGTAGCGCAATTGGCGCAATTCCATCGTCTTCATCCCAGATCTGTCACGCGGAGCCGGTATTGTGCCTGTGCCGGGCCGCCTGGGCGGACAAAGCGGGCCAGGATCACCAAACTTCACAGAAGTCATCCATACGCTGGTTGACCGAGCGTCCATACTGGATAAGCATGTAGGCAACCCCTGCGCAGGACCCACCTTCCACCCAAGGTATCCACCGGAGCTTTCCACCATGAACAGCCTTCCACCGACGCTGTGGCCTTTCCCCGCTTTTTCGTTCCAGGGCGCCTACGCGCTGGACGACAAGATGATCGAGAACTGGCGCAAGATGATGGGCCTGAACTCCGATTTCGCGAAATCCTGGATGGATGAAGCCCAGTTCGACTGGGCCTCCTGCTTCATGCCGCAAGACCCCGAGGAACTGTACGCGCGGCAGTGGACCAACCAGATGCCCTTCTTCTCGATCCCGATGCACTACGCCACCGCCATGCTGGAGCAAGGCGCGGCCATGCAGCGCGCCTGGCTCGACAACTGGGGCCGCATGTTCGGCATGTTCGGTATGCCGACGCTGCTGCCCGCGATGCCGGTGATGCCCGACATCGCCGCCGTGGCGACATCCGAAGGGGACATCGTCGACGTACCGGCCGTGGCCGTGCGCGAGACCCCGCGCAAGGGCAAAAGTGTCTGAAAACCGTCACTGAAGCCGACAGGTTCCCCGGGCTTTACACGGTATTTTCTGCAACGCACGGCCCTGACGCGACGTTTGCATCACAAATCGATCGGCACGATTGATGCGTCTACTGTTTAGTCAGTATGCTGATCGAGACACAAAGCGCCACCTGCCCGATGGCTTATAAAGCTGTTGAGGGCGCAGTCGAGGCAGGTATCTGAATCGCGCCCCATCCCGCGAGGCCCTTATGAGCAAGACCCTTATCTCCAGCATGTTCGTCGCCGCCGCTGCCATCGTCGCGATGCCGCTGGCCCACGCCCAACAAAAGCCCGTGGACCCGTACACGCAAGGTGCCAAGGTCGGCAAGCCCGATCCGTACACCGACGGTGCCAAGTCCGGCAAGTTCGATCCGTACACGGATGGCGCGAAGTCGTCGACCAAGACCGACCTGGCGCCGAGCAAGCCGGACCCGTACACCTCGGGCGCCAAGAGCGGCAAGCCCGACCCGTACCTGGACGGCGCCAAGACCGGCAAGCCCGATCCGTACACGGACGGCGCCAAGAAGTAAGGCCAACCGTCAGGCGGCAAGCCAGCCGCCCGTGACATCCGGCGCCTGATACCCGGCAAGCCCGGCACGCCCGCAAGGACGTGCCGGGCTATTTTTTTATCCTCCATCGTGCGGTGGATTTGCTCATCGCGGGCAGGCCATTCAGAATAGCGCTTCGTCCGGCTCGCCCCCGCCGGCGAGGAATCCATCTTGACTAGCCGCGCCCCTGCCGTCAAAGCCGACCCACCGGTCGCCTTTGGTCCGTTTACGCTGCATATCGCGCAGCGCCTTTTGCTGGAGTCCGGCCGCCCCGTGCGGTTGGGTGCGCGTGCGCGCAGCATCCTCGCCGCGCTGGTCGAACGTGCCGGCGAGGTAGTGGGCAAGGCCGCGCTGATCGCCTATGCCTGGCCCGACGGCGATGCCGAGGAAGCCACGCTGCGCGTGCACATGGGTGCGCTGCGCAAGGTGCTCGGCGATGGCCAGGGCGGCACGCGCTACATCGCCAGCGTGGCCGGACGCGGCTACTGCTTCGTCGCGCCGGTGGCACGCGCCACCGCCGAAGGTGCGCCCGGCGCACTCCCGGCAGCCCCCGCCCATGACGCCCACCTCCCCGCCCGCGTGACCCGCGTCATCGGCCGGGAAACCCTGATCGCCGCGCTCGCCCAGAGCCTGCCGCAGCGGCGCCTGCTCACGCTGTGCGGTGCGGGCGGCATGGGCAAGACCACCATCGCGCTGGCCATGGCCGAACGGCTGCTGCCGGACTATGCGGACGGCGTGCGCTTCGTGGATCTCGGCCGCGTGGCCGACCCGGGACTGGTGGACGCCGCGCTGGCCGCCACGCTCGGCATGACGGCCGGCCCCACCGCGCGCGCGGCGCTGGTGGATGCGCTGCGGCACCGGCGCATGCTGATCGTGCTGGACAGTTGCGAGCATGTGATCGACGCCGTGGCCCTGCTGGTGCTGGCGCTACTGCAGGGGGCGCCGGACGTCCACCTGCTCGTCACCAGCCGCGAGCCGCTGCAATGCGAGGGCGAATGGGTCCAACGCGTGCCGCCGCTCGCCCTGCCCTCCCCGCGCAACGAAATCAGCGCCGACGAGGCGATGCGCTACCCGGCCGTGCAGCTATTCGTCGAGCGCGCCATCCACAGCGCCGACACCTTCCAGCTGCCGGACGCCGACGCGCCCGGCGTGGTCATGCTCTGCGCCAGCCTCGACGGCATGCCGCTGGCCATCGAACTGGCCGCCGCGCACGTGGAGACCTTCGGCGTCGCCCATCTGCGCCGGCTGCTGGACGACCGCTTCCAGATGTCGGCGTACAACAGCGACATCGTGCAGCCGCGCCACCGCACCCTGCGCGCGCTGCTGGACTGGAGCTACGACGTGCTGCCCGCCACCGAGCGCGTCGTGCTGACGCGGCTGGCCGTGTTCACCGGCGAATTCACGCTGGCCTGGGCGCGCGCGGTACTGGTGGACGCCGAGGTCAGCCGGGGCGATGTGGACACCGGCATCGCGTCGATGGTCGCCAAGTCGCTGGTCAGCGTGGATGCCAGTGAAGGCGTGGTGCGCTACCGGCTGCTCGCCACCACGCGCGCCTATGCGCTGGAACGGCTGGCCCGGGACGGCGCGCTCCATGAGCTGCAGGCCCGCCACGCGCTGCACTGGCGCGATGCGCTGCGCGCGACCTGGACCGACGAGCCGACGCTGACGCAGGCCGAATGGGCCGCGCGCTACGGCAACGCCATCGACGACGTGCGGGCCGCCATCGGCTGGGCGCTCTCCCCGGACGGCGACGCCGCCCTGGGCGCCACGCTGATCATCGCCGCGCTGCCGCTGGGCTACTTCCTCTCCCGTCTCGACGAATTTTGCGGCTACGCGGCGCGCGCGCTGGCGCTGGCCGACGAGGGCGCCGCCCCGCTCGACCCCACGCTGACCACGCGGCTGCGCGTGGCGCTGGGCACGCTGATCTATCACACGCGCGGCGTGGCCGCCGGCGCCGAAGACGCCTACCAGCGCGCGCTGCGCGACGCCACCGCGCTGGCGCAATCGGGGCCGCAATCGGGGGCGCAATCGGGCCCGCAACAGCAGGCGCTGGCCGGCATCGGCATGATCGCGCTGGCGTCTGGCGACTACGCCGCCGGGCGGCGCCACGCCGAGACCATGTGCGCACTGGCCGATCAGGACGGCGATGCGATGGCCCGGCTGTGGGCCGAACACACGCTGGCGCTGGCCCACCACTATCTGGGCGACCACGCCACGGCGCGGCATCTGGCGCGGCATGTGCGCACCCATCCGAGCCCGCTGGTGCGGCCCGTGGACAACCTCACCGCGCTGGTGGACCGCCGCGTCTGCATGCGCATCGTCGAGGCGCGCACGCTGTGGATCGAGGGCTACGCGGACAGCGCCGCGTCGCTGGTCGCCCAGTGCGTGGAAGACGCGCTGACCGACATGCCGCTGGCACTGGCGCAGGCGCTGGCTTTCGCGGCCTGCCCGATCGCGCTGTGGCGCGGCGACGAGACCGCACTGGCCGACTACGCCAACCGGCTGCGCGAGCACTCGTTGCGCCACGCGCTGGTGGCATGGCACGGCTGGGTGGAGATGCTCGACGGCGCGCTCGCGCTGCGCGACGATGCGCCGGGTGCCGTCGACACCGACGCGCACCATCGCCTGCAAGCCCGGATCACGCACACCGGCGGCAAGCAGGCCGATCTCTACGCCACCTTCGGCGCCCGCTTCGTGACGCCGCTGGCGATCACGCGTGCGACGGCGGGCAAGTCCGGCTGGTGCATGGCCGAAGTGCGCCGCGTGGCCGCCGAGGCGCACCCGCATCGGCACACGCACGCGGGCCGGCTGGCCGCCGCATCGGCGTTCGAGGACGCGTTGGACGTGGCCCACGCCCAGGGCGCACGCGCCTGGGCGCTGCGCGCCGCCACCAGCCTCGCCCGGGTGCGCCATGAACTGGGCGATGCTGACGACAGCACGCGCGCGGCTGAGTTGCTCGCGTCGATCTGCGCACGCATGCCCGAAGGACGCGCCACGCGCGACTTCCGGACCGCGCAGGCTGCGCTGGCGGATTGCGCCGCGATGCCGGCCATCGCACCCGAAGCCGACGCGGCGACCACGCAGGCACGCGCATGATCATGGCGAAGACCGACCCTGACAGCGCGGCCGGGCGCGCGTACCGCTTTGGCGCCTTCCTGCTACGGCCGGCACGGCGCGAGCTGCTGGCGGACGGCGTGCCGGTGACGCTGGGCAGCCGCGCCTTCGACCTCCTCGCCGCGCTGGTCGAGCACGCCGGGCAGGTCGTTTCCCGCGATGCGCTGACCGCGGTGGCGTGGCCGCGCATGGTCGTGGAGGACAGCAGCCTGCGCGTGCAGATCGCCCATTTGCGGCGCGTGCTGGGCCCGGAGGGGCCGGGCATCGTCACGATGCCGGGTCAGGGCTACCGCTTCGACGGCGTGGTGCAGCTCGTGGACGAGGGGGCCACGCCAGCGGCGCAGGTCATACCGGCCGCGCGCGTGCTGCCGCGCCGCCTCACCGCCATCATCGGGCGCGATGCCGAGGTGGCCCGCGTGCAGGC
Source organism: Cupriavidus sp. 01L43 (assembly GCF_056399925.1). Classification (NCBI taxonomy): domain Bacteria; kingdom Pseudomonadati; phylum Pseudomonadota; class Betaproteobacteria; order Burkholderiales; family Burkholderiaceae; genus Cupriavidus; species Cupriavidus sp. 01L43. Next base: position 220,502 of record NZ_JBFTSH010000007.1, on the reverse strand, counting down.
GGCGGTCCAGCCGGGGCGAGTTGTCACCCTGGTCGGCATCGGCGGCATCGGCAAGACCACCGTGGCGCTGGCCGCCACCGAGCGGCTGGCGGGGGACTATGCCGATGGGATCTGCTACCTGGACCTCGGCACGCTGCCCGACCCCGTACAGGGTCTCGCCGCCGCGTTCGGCGCGGCGCGGATGGACGCGCTCGGCCACGCCATGGCCGGCCATCGGCTGCTGGTGGTGCTGGACGGCTGCGACTACGCACCGGAAGCCGTGGCCGCCCTGCTCGCGCAACTGGCGCAGGCGCCCGGCGTGGCGGTACTGGCCACGAGCCGCCACCCGCTCGGCGCCGCCGCCGAACACCGCCTGCGGCTGCCGCCGCTGGACCTGCCTCCTGAGGGAGAGATCGAGATCGACGCGCCCCGGGCGCTGACCTTCGGCGCGGTGCAGCTATTCGCCTCCCGCGCGCAGGCCAGCGGCGCCGGCTACACGCTGACCGACCGCGACGCCCCGGTCGTAGCCGCGCTCTGCCGGCGACTCGACGGCCTGCCGCTGGCCATCGAACTGGCCGCCGGCTGCGTCGACGCGTTCGGCGTGCTCGGCCTGCTCGACCAGGCCGACGATCGATTCAACCTGCTCGAAGCCCGCCGCCGCAGCCCGCAGGAACGCCAGCGCTCGCTGCGCGCGTCGCTGGATTGGAGTTACACCCGGCTGTCCGCCCCAGCGCAGACCGCGCTGCAACGGCTGTCGACGCTCGACGGCCCGTTCACGCTGGCATCCGCCGAGGCAGCCATCGGCGCGGATGGCATCGACAACGCGGCAGCAGCGGACCTGCTGGAAGCGCTGGTGGCGCAGTCGCTCGTATCGCCGGAAGCCACCGATGACGGCCCGCGCTTCCGCCTATCCGCCATGGTCCGCGCCTACGCGCGCGAGCGGCTGCGGGCCGTTACTTCGCCTCGATAACCAGCCCGCCCCTCACCCCAACGTTCGCCTCGCCGCAGCCTGGATCGCCTGCACGGCGGCGGCTGTCATGACGCCCATCGCCAATACGCCTAGCGCGCCGAGGGCCACGGCGAGGAAGCGGCCCAGGGGGGTGGTCGGGACGACGTCGCCGAAGCCGATCGTCAGCGACGTAATCGCACAGAAATACAAGGTGCCGCCGAGCGACGCCGGCGACCGGCTGCCCGCGTCGACCGGGCCGCCGACGTAGTACATCGCCAGCGACAGCAGGACGAACAGCACGCTGAGGAAAATCAGGATCGAGCGCAATTGCCACAGCACGGCGGTGAATTCGGCAATGGCGTGGCGGGGGCGGATGGGTAGCTGCCCGGATTCGTTGCGGATGGTGGCCATAAGCGGTGGACTCCCTGGCAAGGTGCGGCGAAGGCCGCGCTAGTCCATGTTAGGTCCCGGATCAGCCCGCCGTGCGCTTCAGTCGTGTCGTGACCGAAAAGGTTTCCGCCGGATGGATGGTCACGGACACCTCGAAGGTGTCGCCGGCCTCGTCGATATAGCGGCGCACGATCTTCAGCACCGCCGCCCCCGGCTCCAGCCCCAGCGCGCGGCCGATGCGCGGGTCCGCCAGCGTGGTGGCGCGCACGTCCTGCTCGATCTCGGCAATCGGCCGCCCATGGCGCGACTCGATCAGGGCGCTGACCAGCACGTCGGGCGTGTCGCGCACGATCGGGCCGATGTCCGCGTAGGCGCTATCTATATAGATATCGGTCCAGGCCATGGGCGCGGCGCTGGCGCCGTCGTCCAGCCGCACGCTGGAGATGCGCAGCCAGCGGGTGTCCGGCGCGCCGCCCAGGTCGGCCGCCACTTCTGGCGGCGCCGCCACGGTCTCCACCGACTGCACCACGCGCCGGTGCGCCTCGCCGAACTGCATGAGGTCTTCCACCGAGGCCAGCGTCGGTTTGAACACGGCCCGGGGCCGCGCGGCCTCCACGCGGGTGCCCACGTTCTTGCGGCGCGACACCAGCCCCATGTCCTGCAGGGACTGCAGCACCGCCCGGATGGTGTAGCGGCTGGCCTGGAACTGCTCGCACAGCGCGAATTCGGTCGGCAGCAGCGTGCCCACGGGGAATTGGCCCGTGGTGATGCCATCCAGCAGTTGGCGGGTGATCTCCGCTGCGTTTGTTTTACTCATAAAGGCCCGTTACATCACTTGATTGGCGCGGTGCGGCATGGCTGACGGCACATGGGGTTGACGCCCCGGGTTTACGTCTATTTCGCAAATATGTTCGAACATATTTAATAGTCAATATGTTCGAACATATCTGAGATCCCATCAGCATGCCACAAGGTCGCACCATGCCCAACATTTCGATTCCCGCCGCCAGTACCGTTGTCGACTCCGCGCTGTTCCGCGACGCCTTCGGCACGGCGGCCATGCGCGAGATCTTCTCCGATGGCGCGCTGGTCCAGCGCTACATCGACGTCGAGATCGCCCTCGCCCGGGCCGAAGCCCGCGTCGGCGTGATTCCGGCCGATGCCGCCGAGACCATCGCCAGCGCCTCGCGCCTCGATCGCATCGACTTCGACCACATGCGCGAGGAAACCGACATTGTCGGCTATCCGATCCTCCCGCTGGTGCACCAGCTCGTGGAAATGTGCGGCGATGCCGGCCGGTACGTCCACTGGGGCGCCACCACGCAGGACATCATGGACACCGCCGTGGCCCTCCAGGTGCGCGACGCGCTGGACAGCATCGACGCCGATATCCGCACCCTGCGCGGCATCCTGGCCGACCTGGCCGCCCGGCACCGCGACACCCCGATGGCCGGCCGCACCCACTTGCAGCAGGCCCTGCCGGTGACCTTCGGCTACAAGGTGGCGATCTGGCTGGCGATGTTCGACCGCCACCAGCAGCGCCTGGCCGAGCTGCGTCCGCGCGTGGCCGTGGTGGAGTTCGCCGGGGCCGCCGGCACGCTGGCGTCGCTGGGCGACAAGGGCTTCGCGGTGCAGCAGGCACTGGCCGAGGAACTGGGCCTGGGTGTGCCTGCCACCACCTGGCACGTGGCGCGCGACGGCTTTGCCGAGGCGGTGAACCTGCTGGCGCTGGTCACCGGCTCGCTGGGCAAGATTGCGCTCGACATCATGATCATGGCGTCCACCGAGTTCGCCGAGGTCTACGAGCCCTTCGTCAAGGGGCGCGGCGCCAGCAGCACCATGCCGCAGAAGCGCAACCCGATTTCGAGCGAACTGATGCTCGCCGCCTCGAAGGCAGTGCGCCAGCACGCCGGGCTGATGGTCGATGCGATGGTGCAGGACTTCGAACGCGCCACCGGCCCGTGGCACGCCGAGTGGATCGCCATTCCCGAGAGTTTCATCCTGACGGCCGGCGCGCTGCACCAGGCGAAGTTCGCGCTGGGCGGGCTGATCGTCGACGTGCCGCGCATGGCCCACAACCTCGGCATCACCAAGGGGCTGATCGTCGCCGAGGCCGTGATGATGCGCATGGCGCCCCACATCGGCCGCCAGCAGGCGCACGACGTGGTCTACGACGCCTGCCGCACCGTCAACGAGCAGGGCGGCACGCTGGCCGAGGCCCTGCTGGCGCTGCCGGCCGTGACCGAGCACTTCGACCGCGCCGCCATCGCACACATGGTGGACCCCGCCAATTACCTCGGCCTGGCGCCGCAGATGGTCGACCGGGCCATCGCGCTGTCCGGCGAAGTGGCCTGAGCCCTCCGGCCGGCGCCACGCACTGCTTTCCACACGATAAGACTGATTCAGGAGACAACCATGCACCGCTTCCCCACCTTCGTGCGCGGCGCGCTCGCCGCCGCCGCCCTGCTCACCGCCGTATCCGCCCAGGCCCAGAACTGGCCCACCAAGCCGATCACGTGGATCGTGCCGTTCGCGGCCGGCGGCCCCACCGACGCGCTGGCCCGCAACATCGCCGAGCGCGTGGGGCGCGAAGTCGGCCAGTCGATCATCATCGACAACTCGCCCGGTGCCGGCGGCACGGTCGGTGCGGCCAAGGCGGCCCGCGCGCCGGCGGACGGCTACACCATGCTGGTGGGGCATATGGGCTACATGGGCGCCGCGCCGGCGCTCTACAAGAAGCTGCCGTACGACCCGGTCAAGGACTTCGCGCCGGTGTTCCGCTTCCCGGACACGCCGATGGTGCTGATGGTGCGCAAGGACCATCCGGCCAAGGACGTGAAGGCGTTCGTCGAATATGGCAAGCAGCATCCGGGCAAGCTGTTCATCAGCAATGCCGGCATGGGCTCCACCTCGCACCTGATTGCGGCGATGTTTGCCTCGGCGGCGGGGATCAAGGTATCGCTGGTGCCCTACAAGGGCGCCGGCCCGGCGCTGATCGATGTGATTGGCGGGCAGGTCGATGGCATGTTCGACCAGACCAACACGGCGCTGCCGCAGATCACGGAATCGAAAGTACGTGCGCTGGCGGTGACCTCGGCATCGCGGGTGGGCCAGCTCAAGGACGTGCCGACGCTGGCCGAAACCGTGATACCCGGCTTCGAGGCCGCGACGTGGTACGGCATCTACGCGCCGAAGGGCACGCCGCAGCCGGTCATCGACAAGATGCAGGCCGCCTACCTGAAGGTGATGCACGACAAGGCGTTCACTGACCGCCTGTCGGCGCAGGCCATCCAGATGCTGCCGGCTGACAAGTACACGGCCAGCGCGCTGGGCAAGCACACCGAGGCGGAAGTGGCGCGCTGGAAGGTGCTCGCCGCCAAGGCCAATATTTCGCTGGACTGAGCGCCATGACAACGTCCCGGGTGGAGCATGACGCCTTCGGCCCCGTCGATATCCCGGCGGACCGCTACTGGGGCGCCCAGACCCAGCGCGCGCTGGCCGTCTTCGGCATCGGCAGCGAGCGCTTTCCGGACTGCCTGATCCACGCCTTCGGCCTGCACAAGATGGCGGCGGCCGTTGCCAACCAGCAGTGCGGGGCGCTGGAGGCGGAGATGGCGGCGGCCATCGTCGCCGCGGCGGCCGAAGTGCGCAGCGGCGCGTTCGATGCGCATTTCCCGCTCACGGTCTGGCAGACCGGCTCCGGCACGCAGACCAATATGAATGCGAACGAGGTGATCGCCAACCGGGCCAACGAGCAGCTGGGCCAGCCGCTGGGGACGAAGCAGCCGATCCATCCGAACGATCACGTCAACCGCTCGCAGTCATCGAACGACAGCTTTCCCACGGTGATGCACCTGAGCGCGGTGCTGGAACTCGAAGACCGGCTGCTGCCGGCGATGGCCGCGCTGCGCGACAGCCTTCAGGCGCGCGCGACGGACTTCGCGGACATCCTGAAGCTGGCCCGCACCCACCTGATGGATGCCGTGCCGACCACGCTGGGCCGCGCCTTCGAGGGGTTCGCCGCGCAGATCGGGCACGGCATCGCGCGTATCGAGGGGACCCTGCCGCGCCTGCTGATGCTGCCGCAGGGCGGCACGGCGGCGGGCACCGGGCTCAACGCCCCGCCCGGCTTCGCGGAGGCGTTCTGTGCGGAGGTAAGCCGCCTGACCGGCCTGCCGTTCCAGCCCAATCCCTGCAAGGTGGAAGGCATGGCCGCGCACGACGCCCTGCTGGAGTTGTCCGGCGTGCTGAACGTGATTGCGGCGTCGTGCATCAAGATCGCCAACGACCTGCGCTGGATGAGTTCCGGGCCGAACTGCGGCCTCGGCGAGCTGGTGATGCCCGAGGACGGGCTCACCTCGTCGATCATGCCGGGCAAGCGCAATCCGACCATCGCCGAAGTCATGGTGCAGGCCGGCATGCAGGTAGCCGGCAACCATGTGACGGTGACCATGGCCGGCGCCTCGGGCAGCTTCGAGCTGAACGTGGCCAAGCCGGTGCTGATCTACAACGTCCTCCAGTCCATCCGCCTGCTGGCCGACAGTGCGAACACCGTGGCCGAGCGGGTCATTCCCGGGCTGGCGCCGGACCGCGCGCGGCTGGCGCGCCAGCTCGACAGCCCGCTGCTGGCGGCCACCGCGCTGAACCCGGTGATCGGCTACGACCAGGCGGCACGCATCGTGCGCCACGCCATGGCGTACGGCATGGCGCCGCGCGAGGCCGCCATCGCACTGGGTATCCTGCGTGGCGAGGAATACGACCGGCTGGTCGATCTCGAACGCATGGCGCGCGGCGTGGCGTAGCCCCGGGGTGCCTCAGCAGCGATAGTCCCCGCCATCGCGATCCAGCAGGCGCAGCAGCGCCGTCCACTCGCGGTCCAGGTGCACCGTGTCGAGGTAGGCGTAGTCGTCGTGCTGCTTGGCGGCGTGCTCGCAGACCTCGGGCGACGGCAGGGTGACCTTCTGGCCCATCGACAGCGTCTGCACCTGGATCTCGCAGGCGCGATTCAGGTAGAACATGCGCGTGAACGCCTCCGCCACCGAGCGGCCGGTGGTCAGCAGGCCGTGGTTGCGCAGGATCAGGTAGTTGGCGTCCCGCATCGATTTCACGATGCGCGAGCGCTCGTCCAGATCCAGCGAAATACCTTCGTAGTCGTGGTAGTTCACGCGGTTGTAAAACTGCATGCTGATCTGGTTCAGCGGCAGCAGGCCGCACTCCAGCGCGGCGACGGCCATGCCGGCGTCCGTGTGCAGATGGACCACGCACTCCACGTCGTGGCGGCTCTGGTGCAGGGCGCTGTGGATCGTGAAGCCGGCGGCGTTGACCTCGAAGCGGTTATCGCCGATCGGCCGGCCTTCGGTATCGATCTTCACGAGGCACGACGCCGTAATCTCGTCGAAAAACCAGCCGTGCGGATTGATCAGGAACTGGTCCTGCGTGCCCGGCACGCGCACGGAGATGTGGGTGTAGATCAGGTCGGTGAGCTGGTACTTCGCGGCCAGCCGGTAGGCGGCGGCCAGTTGCACGCGCACCGCCCATTCTTCCTCGCTGATGTTGCGCGGCTTGCGGTTGCGGTGCGGGTCCGTGGTGGAAATCATGGTGGCGTCCTCTGGGGAAATCGGCGGAAGTCGACGGAAATCGGCGGAAATCAGGCGAGCAAGGCGGTGATGACGATCTCGACGCGGTAGGCCGGGTCGGCCAGCTCGACCTTGCCGCAGCAGCGCGTGGGCGTTTCGCCGGGGGCCACCCAGGCGTCCCAGACCGCGTTGAAGCCGTCGAAATCGGCCATGTCGGCCAGCCAGATCTGGGCGGTCAGCGCGCGGCGGCGGTCGGTGCCGGCCTCGGCCAGCAGGGCGTCTACCTTGGCCAGCGCCTCGCGGGCCTGGCTGGCGATATCGCCGGACTTGTTGTCGGCCACCTGGCCGGCCAGGAAGACCATGCCGTTGGCGATAACGGCCCGGCTGCGGCGGTGGTTCTGGTCCAGACGGACGATGGGCGATGCGGAAGATGTCGACATGGCGGGCTCAGGCGTGGGTCTTGACGATGCGGCGGCAGTGCTCCAGCGCGGCGCCGATCAGGTTGTTATTGGCCTCCGGCGTGCGGAAGGCCGAATGGGCGGACAGCGTGACGTTGGGCAGCGTGGTCAGCACGTGGCCGGCGGGCATCGGCTCCACCGTGAACACGTCCAGCCCGGCGTGGGCCAGCTTGCCGCTGCGCAGCGCCGCAATCATGGCGTCTTCATCCACCAGCGCGCCACGCGCCGTGTTGACCAGGATCGCGCCGTCGCGCATCGACTGGATGCGTTCCGCCGTGATCAGGCCGCGCGTCTCGTCGGTCAGCAGCAGGTGCAGCGACACCACGTCGCTCTGCGCCAGCAGCGTGTCCAGATCGACGAATTCCACGCCCTCGTGCGTCTTCGGCGTGCGGTTCCAGGCCAGCACGCGCATGCCGATGCCCCGCGCCAGCCGCGCCAGTTCCTGGGCGATGCCGCCAAACCCGACCAGCCCGAGTGTCTTGCCCGTCAGCTGCACGGCGTCCGAGCGCAGCCAGTTGCCGGCGCGCATCTCGCGGTCCATGCGCGCGAAGTTGCGCGCGGCCGCCCACATCAGCGCGAAGGCGCACTCGGCCACGGCGGTATCCCCGTAGCCCTTGATGGTGTGCACCGTGATGCCGATCTCGGCCAACTCCTCCGGGTTCATATAGCTGCGCGGGCCGGTGCCCAGAAACACCACGTGCTTGAGGCCGGTGCACTGGCGGGCGATCTCGGTCGGCAGATGAGTGTGGTCGATGATCGCGATCGGCGCGCCGGCCAGCGTCGCGGGCAGTTGCTCGGGCTTGATCTCGGGCTGGCGGTTGATCGTCAGCGGCAGGTCATCGGCCCGGTGCAGGCGGGAAGCCACTTCCGACAGTGTGGGATTGGCATCGACGAAGACGGCGCGCCATGCACCAGCATCGGACGCGGGATTATGGGCAGCGGGGCGGGCAGGCGTGGCGGAAAGAGAAGAAGTCATTGTTTTTACTCGGCAATAAATAGGGGTGAACCATTACGGTGCCGATGAACCAAAACGGGGCTCGATGAGGCCGCAACGGTGAAGCGCAGCATAACGCTTTACAGAATACAGATCAATAATTAAAGTCTGTATACAGGACGGAGTGCAGGGCCGGGAGCCACCCGGCCCGCACGTTGCCCCCACCACCCTGCCCTTGGAGCGTTCCCATGACGATGCGCCGACTTGCCCCGCGATTTGCCTTGCTTCCCGCCTCCCTGCTTGCTGTCACGTTGATGGGGCTGGCCAGCCCCGCCTCGTCCCAGGACACCAAGTCGTGGCCCAACAACACGATTGCCATCGTCAGCGGCTTCCCCGGGGGCGCCGCCACCGACATCTACGCGCGCCGGCTTGGCGTGGAGCTGAACAAGGAATTCGGCGTCTCGTTTATCTCCGATAATCGCCCCGGTGCGGGCGGGAATATCGCGTCGAGTCTCGTCGCGCAGGCCAAGCCGGATGGTTATACTTTCCTGCTCGGCACGGCCGGCACGCATGCGATTAATCCCGCGCTATATTCGAAACTGTCATTTGACGTGGTGAATGATTTCTCGCGCATTGCATTATTGGGCACGCTGCCGAATATTCTGCTCGTGAATCCCGAGAAGCATCCGGAGATCAAGACCTGCCAGGATCTGATCGCCGCCGCGAAGAAGGCGCCGGGCACGCTGAACTACGCCTCGACCGGCAACGGCGCCTCCGGCCATCTGGCCGGCACGCAGTTCGCCACGGCCTCGAAGACCAGCTACGTGCACATCCCGTACAAGGGCCAGGGGCCGGCCATGACCGCGCTGCTCTCGGGCGAGGTCGATTTCTTCTTCAACCAGAGTTCGCCGAGCCTGGGCGCCATCCAGTCTGGCAAGGTGCGTGCGTTAGCGGTCACTTCGTCGCAGCGCGTGAGTGTGCTGCCGAATGTGCCGACCGTCGCCGAGGCGTGCAGCCTGCCCGGCTTCGAAAGCACCACCTGGTACGGCCTGTTCGGCCCGGCCGAGTTGCCGGCGGACATCCAGACCCGGATGTCGCAGGCCGTGCTCAAGGCCATCGGCACGGAGAGCTTCCGCCAATGGCTGGTGAGCCAGGCGATCCAGCCCATCGCCGATGGCGGCCCGGCCGCGTTCAAGCGCACGCAGCTTGCCGATATGAAAACCTGGGCCAAAATCGTCAAGGATTCCGGCGCCCATATCGATTAACGCTGATTTAGACCGATTCGCACGGCGGGGTGCTGGTTGCCGCGAGGTGTATACACCGCCGTGCACAGAATCGAATTCAGGTATATTCCAGCCTTTCGCCAGCACCGGCGAAAGGCTGATGACCGAAGACAGGACTCAATACCGTGGCAACCGTGGCAAGTGACAGCATCGTCGAGCAGGTCTATGACAAGCTCAAGCAAATGAGCGTGGGCTATGACTTCAAACCCGGCGAACGGCTCAACGAAGGCGTGCTGGCCAGTGCGCTGGGCGTCAGCCGCACCCCGCTGCGCGAGGCGCTGACCCGCCTGACGACCGAAGGGCTGCTGCGCTTCTCGCCGGGCAAGGGCTTCTTCTGCCGCGATCTGGATGCCCAGGAAGTGTTTTCCCTCTACGAGCTGCGCAAGGTGGTGGAAACCGAGGCGCTGCGGCTGGCCATCGTGCGTGCCAAGGAAGAGGACATCGACGCCCTGCTGTCCTTCCTGGAGAACACCGGCCCGGAGCCGGGCGACCGTACGGTGGAGGAACTCGTGAAGCTCGACGAGACCTTCCATGAAGGCCTGATGGCGATGTCCGGCAACCTGGAGATGCTGCGGGTGCTGAAGAACATCAACGCGCGCATCCGCTTCGTGCGCTGGATCGACATGGAGCGCTGCGACCGCCGCGTCAGCCAGAACGACCACCGCGAGATCCTGCTGGGCCTCAAGGCGCGCGACCCCGAGCGCTGCATCCCCATCCTCACCCGCCATATCGACCGCCGCCACGACCAGATCGCGACCGCCCTGAAGGAAGGGCTGGCGCAGATCTACATGGGCTGACGGCCGGCCCGCCCTACCTCCCGCCTTCCCCCAAAGAAAAAACCCCGCGATGCCATCGGCAACGCGGGGTTCGATGCCCTGCCGCGAACGGCAGGGCCGGCTGTGCCCGGAAACGCTTACACGTTCACGGTATCGGCCACTTCCTTGAAGTCTTCGATCTGGTCGAAGTTCATGTACTGGTAGATCTTGTCGCTGTTGGCGGTCAGCACGCCCATGTCGGCCATGTACTCTTCCTTGTTCGGGATACGGCCAAGGCGCGAGCAGATGGCGGCCAGTTCGGCCGAGCCCAGGTACACGTTGGTGTTCTTGCCCAGACGGTTCGGGAAGTTACGCGTGCTGGTGGACATCACCGTGGCGCCTTCGCGCACCTGTGCCTGGTTACCCATGCACAGCGAGCAGCCCGGCATTTCGGTGCGTGCACCGGCCGTGCCGAACACGCCGTAGTGGCCTTCCTCGGTCAGCTGCTTCTGGTCCATCTTGGTCGGCGGGGCCACCCACAGCTTCACGGGGATGTCGCGCTTGCCTTCCAGCAGCTTCGAGGCTGCGCGGAAGTGACCGATGTTCGTCATGCACGAGCCGATGAACACTTCGTCGATCTTGGCGCCGGCCACGTCGCCCAGCGTCTTCACGTCGTCCGGGTCGTTCGGGCAGGCGACGATCGGCTCATGCACGTCGGCCAGATCGATCTCGATCACGGCGGCGTACTCGGCGTCAGCGTCCGGCTCCAGCAGCTTCGGATCGGCCAGCCATGCTTCCATGGCCTTGATACGGCGCTGCAGGCTGCGCGGGTCCTGGTAGCCCTCGGCGATCATCCACTTCAGCAGCGTGATGTTGCTGTTGATGTACTCGATGATCGGTTCCTTGTTCAGGCGCACCGTGCAACCGGCGGCCGAACGCTCGGCGGAGGCGTCGGACAGCTCGAAAGCCTGTTCCACCTTCAGTTCGGGCAGACCTTCGATTTCCAGGATACGGCCCGAGAAGATGTTCTTCTTGCCTTGCTTGGCCACGGTCAGCAGGCCCGACTTGATCGCGTACAGCGGAATCGCGTTGACCAGGTCGCGCAGCGTGACGCCGGGCTGCATCTTGCCCTTGAAGCGGACCAGCACCGATTCCGGCATGTCCAGCGGCATCACGCCGGTGGCAGCGGCAAACGCCACCAGACCGGAGCCGGCCGGGAAGCTGATGCCGATCGGGAAACGGGTGTGCGAGTCACCGCCGGTACCCACGGTATCCGGCAGCAGCATGCGGTTGAGCCACGAGTGGATCACACCGTCGCCCGGGCGCAGCGAGATACCGCCGCGCGTGCTGATGAACTGGGGCAGCGTGTGGTGCGTCTTCACGTCCACGGGCTTCGGATAGGCGGCGGTGTGGCAGAACGACTGCATCACCAGATCGGCCGAGAAGCCCAGGCAGGCCAGGTCCTTCAGCTCGTCGCGCGTCATCGGGCCGGTGGTGTCCTGCGAGCCCACCGAGGTCATCTTCGGTTCGCAGTACGTGCCCGGGCGGATGCCCGTGCCGTCGGTCAGGCCGCAGGCGCGGCCAACCATCTTCTGGGCCAGCGTGTAACCCTTGCCGGTGTCGGCCGGGTTCTGCGGCAGGCGGAACAGCGTGGACGGGGCCAGGCCCAGTGCCTCGCGGGCCTTGGCGGTCAGGCCACGGCCGACGATCAGCGGAATCCGGCCGCCGGCGCGCACTTCATCGAACAGCACGTCCGACTTGACCTTGAATTCGGCGATCACGGCGCCGTTCTTGAGCGCCTTGCCTTCGTACGGGCGCAGTTCGACCACGTCGCCGGTGTCCATCTGCGACACGTCGAGTTCGATCGGCAGCGCGCCGGCGTCTTCCATCGTGTTGTAGAAGATCGGGGCGATCTTGCTGCCCAGGCACACGCCGCCGAAGCGCTTGTTCGGCACGTAGGGGATGTCTTCGCCGGTGAACCACAGCACCGAGTTGGTGGCCGACTTGCGGCTGGAGCCCGTGCCGACCACGTCGCCCACGTAGGCCACGAGGTTGCCCTTCTCCTTCAGCGACTCGATGAACTTCACCGGGCCGCGCTTGCCGTCTTCCTCGGGCTCGAACGCGGTGCCTTCACGCTTGTTCTTCAGCATGGCCAGCGCGTGCATCGGGATGTCCGGGCGCGTGGTGGCGTCGGGGGCCGGCGACAGGTCGTCGGTGTTGGTCTCGCCCGGCACCTTGAACACGGTGATGGTCATCGACGCCGGCACTTCCGGACGGTTCGTGAACCACTCGGCGTCGGCCCAGCTTTGCAGCACGGACTTGGCGTTGGCGTTGCCCTTGTCGGCCTTTTCCTTCACATCGTGGAAGGCGTCGAACATCAGCAGCGTGGTCTTCAGCGCGTTGCCGGCCACGGCGCCGACTTCGGCGTCGTCGAGCAGCTCGATCAGCGGGGAGATGTTGTAGCCGCCGAGCATGGTGCCCAGCAGTTCGGTGGCGCGGGCGCGCGAAATCAGCGCGGTCTTCTCCGAACCCAGGGCCACGGCGGCCAGGTAGGAAGCCTTGACCTTGGCGGCATCGTCCACGCCGGCCGGCACACGGTAGGTGATCAGGTCCAGCAGGGTCTGTTCCTCGCCCGCCGGCGGGTTCTTGATCAGTTCGATCAGCTCGGCGGTCTGCTTGGCGGTCAGCGGCAGAGGGGGAATGCCAAGCGCGGCGCGTTCGGCAACATGGGCGCGATAGATATCAAGCATGGGAACCTGCTGGTAATAGGGTTGTAACGTACAGCTTTGTCTCTGTGGGTCCAGCGGCACAGCACACCGCTGGTTGCCGCGTGATTGTAATCCGAAGTCCGGCCCAGATCAAATGTCTTATATCTTATATAAGACTTAAATCGCAACACCCGCGGCTCCACAACGGTTGGCGGCACATAAGACTCGCGGAACTGACATGAAAGGTGTCTGGAGGTCGCCACCCGCCCTGCCGGCAGCCACGCGAGCCGGGCCGTGGCGCCGGCCTTATAAGATATTCATAGATCACATTTACACGTCATGCAAGACGTGCGTCTTAAGTTCCGGCGCGCCCATTCGTTAACCATGGTGCAGGCGCTAATGGCGCGCCCATGCGCCTCCGCGTCCGATGCCCGCCCAGCTCAAACGGCCAAGCTGAGTGGGTTTCCCCCTTTTTATCGGCCCTTTGCTTGCCTGCGATTCGGGAAGAATGGCAGGCATTCCGACACAGGCATCTCATGGCGAACACGCTTTCCCCCTCCCAGACTGGCGGCAATTCAAGCAAGCGCGGTCGACTGCTGCTGATTGGCGGCGGCGTGCTGGTGGTGGTGCTGGGCGTTGGCGGCTTCGTGCTCGGCAGCGTGCTCGGCGGTAATCGCCAGGCAGCGGCGCCGGCAGCACCCGTAATCCCCGCGCCGATCTTCGTGCCGCTTGACGCGTTCACGGTGAACCTGAAGGGCGAGGACGGTGATCGCTTCCTGCACACCGGCCTGTCGCTCAAGGTGGCGGACGCCGACACCCAGGGCCGTCTGGCCCAGTACCAGCCGGAAGCGCGCAGCCGCATCCTGCTGCTGCTTTCGGCCCGCCAGCCGGCGGACCTGGCCACGGTGGAGGGCAAGCGCAAGCTGGCCCAGGACGTGCAGGCTGCCATCAGCCAGCCGTTCGCGCCCGGCCTGCCGCCCCAGAAGATCCTGGATGTCTTGTTTACATCGTTCGTGGTGCAGTAAGCCCCTGGCGCCCTGCTCCCGAACCCAACTGCATAACCGACATGAAACTGTCCGCCGACCTTCCTTCCTGCCGACGCGCCTGGCGCGCCGACTGAAGCCGGCCATGGACCGTTTCATCCTTACAGCTGTTCACGGGGCAGGACACTAGATGGCCTACGACAAGTTCCTCTCGCAGGACGAGGTAGACGAGCTACTGAAAGGCGTATCGGGCGAATCCGATGCGCCCGCAGCCAGCAGCGCGCCCGCTATTGATGAAGGCGGGGTGCGGCCGTACAACCTGGCTACCCAGGAACGGATCATCCGTGGCCGCCTGCACACGCTCGAAATCATCAACGAGCGCTTCGCGCGGGCGCTGCGCACGGCGCTGTTCAACTTCATCCGCCGCGGCGCCGACATCTCGGTCGGTTCGGTAAGGATCGAAAAATACGGCGATTTCGTGCGCAACCTGCCGGTGCCGACCAACCTGAACCTGGTCCACATGAAGCCGCTGCGGGGCACCGCGCTGTTCGTGTACGACCCGAACCTCGTGTTCCTGGTGGTGGACAACCTGTTCGKCGGCGATGGCCGCTTCCACACCCGTGTGGAAGGCCGCGACTTCACGCAGACCGAGCAACGCATCATCCGCCGCATGCTGGACCTGACGCTGAACAGCTACGGCCAGGCCTGGCGCACCGTGCATCCCATCGAGTTCGACTATGTCCGCTCGGAGATGCACACCAAATTTGCCAACATCGCCGGCGCCAACGACGCCGTGGTGACCACCGCGTTCCATATCGAACTGGGCGCCGTGGGCGGGCAACTGCATATCTGCATTCCCTTCTCGATGATCGAACCGCTGCGGGATCTGCTGATGAACCCGCTGCAGGACGAGGTCGAGGTGGACAAGCGCTGGCTCGGCCAGCTCTCCACCCAGCTGCGTGCCGCCGAAGTGGAACTGGTGGCCGAATTCACGCACCTCCAGAGCACCGTGGCCGAGGTACTGGCCCTGCGTGCCGGCGACGTGCTGCCGATCGACCTGCCCGAGAAGCTCTTCGGCAAGGTGGACGGCGTGCCCGTCATGCAATGCGGCTTCGGCACCATGAACGGCCAGTACGCGCTGCGCGTGGAGCGAATGATCAATTACCAAGACAGCGATTCCAACAAGGAAACCGATCATGACTGACGGCACTCAGGACAAGCCGGTCGATCCGATGGACGACTGGGCCAGCGCCCTGGCGGAGCAGACCAGCGCCGAGCCGGCACCGGCTGCCGCCCCGGCCGCCACGACCCCCTCCGCTACGGCACCCGCTACGGCGGCGCCTTCGCAGGCCATGGCTACCGCCACCCCGGCAGCCTCCACGGTGTTCCCGCCGCTGGCGCAGGAAGCGCCGGCCGGCTTCCACAACGATATCGGGATGATTCTCGATATCCCGGTGCAGCTGACCGTGGAACTGGGCCGCACCAAGGTACCCATCAAGAACCTGCTGCAACTGGCGCAGGGCTCGGTGGTGGAACTCGACGGCCTGGCTGGCGAACCGATGGACGTGCTGGTCAACGGCTACCTGATCGCCCAGGGCGAGGTGGTGGTCGTGAACGACAAGTTCGGCATCCGCCTGACGGACATCATCACGCCGTCCGAACGTATCCGGAAGCTGAACAAATGACAGCCGTGTCGCGCCGGCTGCGGTCTGCCGGACGCTTTGCCGCGGGCCTGATCCTCACGGGTCTGGCCACGGCCGGTGCGCAGGCTGCAGATGTTGTATTGAGTACCGCCCAGGCAGCCAGTGCACCGGCTGCCCCGGTGGCGCAGTCCGCGCCGGTGATCAGCGGCGGGGCCAGCCTCGCGCAGGCCGGGCTCGGCCTGTTTGCCGTCATCGCCCTGATCCTCGGCATGGCCTGGCTCGCGCGCCGCGTGGGCCTGGTGCGCCACGGCAGCGGCGGCGCCACGATGAAAGTCGTGGGCAGCCTGATGCTGGGCGCGCGCCAGAAGGTGGTCATGGTCGAAGTTGGCGATACCTGGCTCGTGCTGGGTGTTTCCGCCGGCGAGATCCGTCCGCTCCACACCCTCCCGGCCCAGCCGGATGCCATGGTCCCGGCCGGCACCACCGCGCCGCAGCCCTTGCAGGGCGGCTTTGGCGAGCGCCTGATGCGCGCGATGCAGGAAAACCTCAAGAAATGAACACGTTGCGTGCCGCCATCGGGCGGCATTCCGCCCGCGGGGCCTGGCTCGCGCTGCTGCCGGTAGCGGTCGGGCTGGCGCTGTCGGCCCTGCCCGAATCGGCCCTGGCCCAGGCGCTCCCGGGCGTGACCAGCAAGCCGGCCGCCGGCGGTGGCCAGACCTGGTCGCTCTCGATCCAGACGCTGGTCCTGCTGACCTCGCTGTCGTTCCTGCCGGCTGCCATGCTGATGATGACGGGCTTCACCCGCATCGTCATCGTGCTGGGCCTGCTGCGCAGCGCGCTGGGCACGGCCTCCTCGCCACCGAACCAGGTGCTGGTGGGCCTGTCGCTGTTCCTGACCTTCTTCGTCATGTCCCCGGTGTTCGACCGCGTGTACACGGACGCCTACAAGCCGCTCTCGGAAAACAAGATCAGCCTGGAGACCGCCGCGTCCCGCGCCGCCGTGCCGATGCGCACGTTCATGCTGCGCCAGACCCGCGAGAAGGACCTGGCGATGTTCGCCCAGATGGCCAAGACGCCCGAGATGAACGGCCCGGAAGACGTGCCGTTCTCGGTGCTGGTGCCGGCGTTCGTCACCAGCGAGCTGAAGACCGCGTTCCAGATCGGCTTCACGATCTTCATCCCTTTCCTGATCATCGACCTGGTCGTGGCCAGCGTGCTGATGGCGATGGGCATGATGATGGTGCCGCCGGCGACGATTTCATTGCCATTCAAGCTGATGCTGTTCGTGCTCGTGGATGGCTGGCAACTGCTGCTGGGCTCCCTGGCGCAGAGCTTCATGACCTGACAAGGAGCCTGCCATGACGCCCGAAACAGTCATGACCATCGCCACGCAGGCGATGAAGATGACCCTGATGCTGTCCGCCCCGCTGCTGCTGGTGGCGCTGGCGGCCGGTCTGGTGGTGAGCCTGTTCCAGGCCGCCACCCAGATCAACGAAATGACCCTGACGTTCATCCCCAAGCTGGTCGCCCTGTTCGTGACGATGGTGCTGGTTGGCCCGTGGATGATCAACACCTTCGTCGACTACATGCGCGAGGTGTTCCAGGGCATTCCCGCGCTGGCGCACTGACGCCCGCCTGCCGTGATCGACGTCTCCACGGCCCAGCTCTACGGCTGGATCGCCGCCTTCCTGTGGCCGATGTTCCGCCTGCTCGGGCTGATCGCCACCGCGCCGCTGTTCAGTGAATCGACGATTCCGCGCCGCGCCAAGGTCCTGCTGGCCAGTGCGCTGTCGGTCATCGTCTCGCCCACGCTCGGCAATATCCCGAGCGCCACGGTCTATTCCTTCGACGGCTTCCTGATCATCCTCAACGAGGTCGGCATCGGCGTGGCCATGGGCTTCACCATGCGGCTGGTCTTCGCGGCGGTGCAGACCGCCGGCGAGGTGATCGGCCTGCAGATGGGTCTCTCGTTCGCCTCGTTCTACGACCGCTCGTCGGGCGGGCAGACCATGGTGCTGTCCCGTTTCCTGAACATCGTGGCGATGCTGCTGTTCATCGTCCTGGACGGCCACCTGATGATGCTGGCCGTGCTGGTGGACAGCTTTGGCGCGGTGCCCATCGCCGCCACGCCGCTCTCCGGCCACGGCTGGGGCACGGTGGCCAAGGCCGGGTCGATGGTGTTCTCGGCCGGCACGCTGCTCTCGCTGCCGATGATCGCCACGCTGCTCACGCTGAACCTGGCGATGGGTATCCTGAACCGCGCCTCGCCGCAGCTCTCGATCTTCGCGGTGGGCTTCCCCGTGACGCTGCTCGGCGGCATGCTGGTGATGACCCTGGTCATGCCGCAGATGGGCGCCTACATGCAGCACATGGTCGAGGCCGGCCTGGCCACCATGGGCGCCGTCCTCGACCAGCTGGCGCCCTAGGGCGCCCAAGCCGACTAGTTCGCCTGCGGCAGCGCGCCAGCCTGCTGCAGCGCGGCGCGGCCAATCTCGAGCCGCTTCGGCCCCTGATCCATCTTCGGCATGTCCATGTTCATGGCGAACACGTAGCGGTCCTCGCCGCGCGTGAGCGAGCCAACCCACCAGCCCACATCGACACCATCCCGCGCGGACCAGCCGGTCTTGGCCCGCAGCGTGTACGCCGGGGTCTGCTCGATGGTCAGGATGTCATCCAGCGCGTCATAGCTGCGCGCCGAGATGCCCGGCAGCGTGCGCGCCACCACGGCCCGCATGAAGTCGATCTGCTGGTAGGTGGTGATCTTCAGGTGGTTGTTGAGCCAGAACATGTCCACCGGGCCGCTCACATCCGCATTGCCGAAGTGGGCTGCGCCGAGGAAGCGGCGGTACTGCGCCGTCCCCACGCGCCGCGCCAGCGCCTGATAGGCCGGCACGCACGAGTTCTTCAACGCCAGCCGCAGCGACACATCGCCATTGCACACGGCCGGCAGGATCGGCTTGCCGTGGTGGGTCCAGACCTTGCCGTCCCAGGGGATCTTGTCGTTGTCCACGTCAGCCACGGCGCCGGTCTCCAGCCCGATCAGCGAATTGAAGATCTTGAACGTCGAGGCCGGCGAGTAGGCCTCGCGGGCACGCTGCGGGTTGTAGGCGTACAGGCGGGCGGCGCGCACGTCGTAGATCAGCATCGTGCCCTGCGTGCCGGCGGCATCGAAGAGCGGCTTGAGGTTGAGCGGGGTTTCCTTGGGGGCTTCCTTGGCGGTCTGCGCGTGGACCGGCGCGGCCAGCATCAGCGCGGCGGACAGCGAGGCGAGGCAAAGGCGGCGGGCAAGACTGGGCAATCTGTTTGGCATGTTCTGCACCTTTCTGAGGGGAGGATCGAAATGTCATGGGATGACAATCCAGGCCCGGATCGTGGTGCGGAGCATAGGCGCTGATCGCCGGGGCGCCAACCCGGCCAGCTGTAACACGCGTAACATGGCGGGGCCCCACAATCGCCCCCCAATCGCCCCAATCGCCCCCGCCCCCGCCCCCCATGCCCGCCCCGCTCGTCCATATCGACCTGTCCGCGCCCTACCGCGTGAACGGCCAGCCCGCGCGCTACCAGTCCGTCTGGCTGCTGGCGCGCATCTGGCTGGCCACCGCCCGCGACCATGAAGACCTGCCCGCCGCCGCCGTGCGCGCGCGCTTTGCGGAGGCTGCCGATGTGCGGATGATGGTGTCGCGCGCGTTTGCCGATTTCGCGCGCTGGAGCGTGCCGGTGGGCTGGGGCGGCGACACCTCGGCGCCCATCGACCATCTGAGCCCGGCCCGACGCAGCCGGGGCCCGTTCTGGATGCCGCCCGCCAGCGCACGGCGCCTGCGCTTCGCAGCCGGCGGCAAGGCGCTGGGCGCCACCGCCGTGGCGCGCTGGCTGGGCCAGTCCGCCGCCGATAGCACCGATGGCGCCGATGCGGCGCCGCCCGCCGCCGACGATGGCCTCGGCTACGTGATGCGCGACATGGCGTTCTGGAGCCACCTCACTCAGGCCATGCGCGGCGCGCAGGACGGCGTGCCGGGCACGGTCGATGCGGGCGTGGCCGAGTTGTTCCGCGCCGCCCAGCGCAGCGCGGCGGACGACTTCCAGCAGGCGCTGTCGCTGCTCAAGGAGAGCCTGGCGTGGCGCCGCAGCGACCGCCTCGACCAGAGCCGCGCGGCGCTGCGCCGCTTCCACCGCGTCGTCGCGCGGGGCGGCGTCAGCGCGGCCCTGCCCACCTTTGCGGCGATGGGCCACGTGGTGCGCGCGTGGGAGCACTACGCGCGCGGCGACCTGGACACCGCGCAGGGCGAGCTGGCGCGCCTCAACGCCGATGCCGAGCTACGCCCGGTGGTGCGCTACAACCCGCGCGTCCGCTTCGAGACGCTGAACCTGGGCGCACTGGTGCGCAAGAGCCTGGCGCTGCGGCCGGACGATCCCAAGGCCAAACCCGGCAAGGTCGATCGCCCCACCGCCGCGCGCGACGCCCTCCAGGCGTTCTCCGGCGCGCTGCAGGCCGGCTACGAGGCCGATTCGGTCGACGCCGTGCAACACGCCGCCGCCAATATCGGCTGGTCGCTGTGGCTGTTCTGGCAGCACGGGCTGGTCGATGAAGGCCGCGCGCTGGCCGCCGGCGACGTGCAGCGGCAGGCCATGCGCTGGCTGGGCCTGTCCGAATGGATCTGCGACCGCTTCGGCGTGGGCGGCGGCTCGGCCTGGAACACGATCTTCCTGCTGCGCGTGGCGCGCGGCACCGCCGACGTGGAAGCCCCCGACAGCGTGGCCGCGTTCCGCAGCCAGCGCCCCCTCACCGTGGCCGCCGCCATCGACGCCCTGCGCCCCTTCCACGCCCCGTTCGCGCCGGCCAAGGGCTTCGTGCGCTGGTCGTCGGTGGCCGCCTTCGCGCTTGAGGAGCACGACGCTGGCCACGTGCGCTATAACGCGCTGCAGCTCGCCAACCTGCTGATGGAATCGGCCTGGTACCTCACCCACGAGCAGGGCGCCACGGCCATCGCCTATACCGCGATGGAGCGACTGGCGCAGCAGATCGGCACGCTCAGGCCCGCCGAGCGCGGCTTCTTCCGCGCCGGCCTGCGCGCGTTTCCGCCGGAGTTGCGGGCGGCGGCAGCCGAAGCCATGCGCCGCCCGAGCCTCAGCCGCTGAACTGCACGGCCCCAACCGGCAGCGCGCGGCGGCGCCGAGCGTCAGCCACCCCCGCCACATCCCCCGCCCGGCCCGGAAGCCGGAAGAACGCCACCGCCTCATTGAGCATGCGGCCCTGTTCGTCGAGCGAGCGGGACGCCGTGGCGGCCTCGTGCACGAGGGTGGCGTTCTGCTGCGTGACCTGATCGATCTGGACGATGGCCTGGTTGACCTGTTC
This sequence comes from Cupriavidus sp. 01L43, assembly GCF_056399925.1. Taxonomy (NCBI): domain Bacteria; kingdom Pseudomonadati; phylum Pseudomonadota; class Betaproteobacteria; order Burkholderiales; family Burkholderiaceae; genus Cupriavidus; species Cupriavidus sp. 01L43. The sequence continues at coordinate 199,491 of NZ_JBFTSH010000007.1, read as the reverse complement.
GATGCCCCGGTTCTGCTCGGCGGACGCTGCCGCGATCTCGTCGACGATGCCGGTCACGCGGGCCACCGCCTGGGTCACCTCGCCCATTGTCTTGCCGGCCTCCCCGGCCAGCACCGCGCCCTCGCTCACCTGCGCCACGGAGACCTCGATCAGCGCCTTGATCTCCTTCGCCGCGCTGGACGAGCGCTGCGCCAGCCCGCGCACCTCGCTGGCCACCACCGCGAAACCGCGCCCCTGTTCCCCGGCGCGCGCCGCTTCCACGGCCGCGTTGAGCGCGAGGATGTTGGTCTGGAAGGCGATGCCCTCGATGATGCCGGTGATATCGGCAATCTTGGCCGAACTGGCGCTGATGCCGTTCATGGTGTCCATCACGCGCCCCACCGTGCCGCTGCCCTGCTGCGCCACCGACGCGGCGTTGCGGGCCAGCTCGCTGGCCTGGCGGGCGTTCTCGGTGTTGTGGCGCACCGTGGCGGTCAGCTCCTCCATGCTCGCGGCGGTCTGCTCCAGTGACGCCGCCTGCTCCTCGGTGCGTGCGGACAGGTCCGCGTTGCCGTTGGCGATCTCGCCCGTGGCATCGACGATGCTGGCGCTGCCCTGACGCACGCGCGCCACGGTTTCGGTCAGGCGGTCGTTCATGTCGCGCAGCGCGCCCAGCAGGCGGCCAGTCTCGTCGTCCGAATTCACGTCGATGTGCATGCCCAGCTCGCCCCGCGCCACGGTGCGCGCCACGTCCACGGCGCGCTGGATCGGGCCGGTGATGGCGCGCGTCAGCAGCAGGCCGCCCATCAGCCCGAAGACCACAGCGGCCAGCGACACCACGACCAGCAGGTTGCGCTGCGTGCCGTAGTCGGCCTCCAGCGCCGCCACCATCTCGTGCTGGCGCTCGCGCGTGAAGCCGGCGTAGGCGTCGGTGGCCTTGACCAGCTCGGCCAGCAGCGGACGGCACTCCGCATTCATCTTGGCGATGGCCGCCTCCTGCTTCTTGTCCAGCGCGAGGCCGACGATGGCCGTCGCCACCGGGCCGTAACGCGCTTCCACACTGGCCATGCCGGCCACGAGGCCGCGCGCGGTTTCGCTGACGCCCTCGCGGGACACCATCTCCCTGAGCTTGGTCATGCGCGCCGCCACGTCGTCATGCGCGCGCAGCACCTCGGCCTTTTCCACGTCGAGGTCCGCCTGCGTGGTCACCAGCACCAGATTGCGCGCGGCAATCGCGCGGCGGTCCACGGCGGAGCGCAGTTGCGCGGCCACCTCGGCCCGCGCGTTGAGGCCATCGACATAGGCCTTGAAGCCGCTGGTGGCACGGTTCAGCGCGTACAACGACAGCCCCGACACCAGCAGCACGACCAGCGCCAGCGTGCCAAAACCGGCCACGAGCTTGGTCTTGATGGAAAGATTGCGAAAGCTCACAGTGATCCCCTTTTCCCGAAGGCATGCCTGTCCGATAGGCATGCCGGATGCATGTCACACGCACGCGTGACGGCCGAATCGCTGAGAGCCCGTTCCCCACTCGCTGGCACATCGCGATATGGCTGGCTCTGCCCTTGCGGGCGCGCTCGCGATTTGGCGCGCGTACGCGCCGTGCTCTGTCTAGTGCGTGGGCTAACGGCAGGCCGTGGAAAGCTTTACCCCTCCTGCGGGAGGGGTATCCGTAAGGGGGGAATGGTTAACCCGTGAGAAGTGACGGGACCGCCGGTTTCCCCCGTCAATCCGGCTTGGGACGGGGTCGCATTCTAAAGTTGCATTTGTAATGCATATTTTATAGAATCGATTCGTCGCGGCGTTCGGCCGTGAATTCAAGCGAGCAACGATGTCCGTCCTGCTGCCGATCTCTCCCCCCTCCCGTCCCGACGCCGGCTATCGCGGCCTGCCCGTCTTCGCGCTCGGCTTCCGTCCGTTCTATTTGCTCGCCGCCGCCTTCGGCGCACTGGCCGTGCCGGCCTGGGTCGCGCTCTACCTCGGCTGGTGGCAGCCGGCCGCGCAGCCGTGGATGGGCACCATGGCCTGGCACGCGCACGAGATGGTGTTCGGCTTCGCGGCGGCGGTGGTGGTGGGCTTCCTGTTCACCGCCGGCAAGGCCTGGACCGGCCTCCAGACACCGCAAGGCCCCTGGCTGGCCGCGCTGGCCGGCACCTGGCTGGCGGCGCGCATCCTGATGTGGGCCGGGCCGGCCTGGGCGGCCATCGCCGTGGATGCGGTGTTCCTGCCGCTGTGCAGCTTCAGCTTCTACCGCCTGCTGCGCCGGGCCAAGAACAAGCGCAACATGGGCCTCGCCATCGCCATGGGGGTGCTGGGCGCGCTGAGCCTGGCCTTCGACCTCGCCGTCGCCAGCGGCCATCTCGGGCTGGCTTTCCAGATGGCCGACGCAGCCACCGGGCTGGTCGTCGTCTTCGTCACAGTGATCGGCGGCCGGGTGATTCCGATGTTCACCACCAACGGCGTGCCGGGCACGCGCATCCGCCGGGTGGAGATGGTCGAGCGCGCCGTTATCGCGCTGACCCTGCTCGCCATCGTCGCCCATGCCTCGATGCTGTCGCCGCTGGCCACCACGCTGCTGGCGCTCGGCGCGGCGGCGGCGCACGGCATCCGGCTGGCCGGCTGGGACCCGCTGCGCACCTGGCGCAAGCCCATCGTCGCCATCCTCCACTTCGCCTATGCCTTCCTGCCGATCGGCTTCCTGCTGATTGCCGGCGCCGCGCAGGGCTGGGTGGACCGCTCCACCGCGCTCCACGCGCTGACCGTGGGCGTGATCGGCTGCGCCATCGTCGCCATGATTACCCGCACCGCGCTTGGCCACACTGGCCGGCGGCTGGAAACCGGCCATCTGGAACACCTGGCCTACGCCTGCATCGTGCTGTCCGCGCTGGTCCGCGTGGCGCTGCCGATCTGGCTGCCGGCGCTCAAGGCGCAGGCGGTGGCCGGGGCCGGCGCGCTGTGGGTGGCGGCCTTCCTGCTCTACCTCGTCAAATACACCCCCTACCTGTTGCGGGTGCGCATCGACGGCAAGGACGGCTGATGCGGGGCTCCCGATGGACGTGATACGATGACCGACAACTGGGGCGTTACTTCGATGCCCCAGTCAATCCATCACCGTTCCTCCAACAAAAAACGGGAGACATCGATGTTCAAATTCGCCGCAGCCCTTGGCGCCGCCGTGCTGTTTGCATCGGCCAGCGTGCCTGCCATGGCCCAGTCCGCGGACGTCCAGTCCGTCACCACCACCGCCGAAAAGCTCCGCGTCGCCATGGTCGATCCCAACCAGGCCGCGCTCTCCGCACTGGTTGCCGAGTCGCTGAGCTACGGCCACTCGGGCGGCCGCCTCGACACCAAGGCCAGCTTCATCGGCGACCTGCTCGATAAGAAGTCCGATTTCGTGTCGATCGCCATCACCGACCAGACCGTGTCCGTCTCGGGCGATGTGGCCGTGGTGCGCCACACGCTGTCCGGCGAGACGCTGGATAGCGGCAAAGCCGGCACGGTGAACCTGAAGGTGCTTCAGGTCTGGCAGAAGCAGGGCGGCGCCTGGAAGCTGCTGGCGCGGCAGGCGGTCAAGGCCTGACGCGCCCCCGGACGTTATATGACGTCCTATGTTTCGAATGCCTCCTTCGGGAGGCATTTTCGTTTTGGCGCGTCGTATGATGACGGCTTCCCGGTCGTGATCCCGCGAGGTTGACCATGCCTATCGCCTATCTGCGCAGTCTCACGGCGCGCCAGCGCACTGCCTATTCGAACCGGCAGCTAGCCGGTTTCCTGTGCTTCGTGGCGGGCGCGGCCAACGCCGGCGGGTTCCTCGCGGTCAAGCAGTACACCTCGCATATGTCCGGCATCGTCTCGGCGATGGCCGACGATCTCGTGCTCGGCAACTTCGCCCTGCTGCTCCAGGGCCTGGGCGCCTTCCTCTCCTTCCTGCTCGGCGCCGCCTGTTCCGCCATCACCATCAATTGGGCCCGGCGCACCGGCCTGCGCAGCGAATACGCGCTGCCGCTGGTGCTGGAAGCCGCCCTGCTGCTCTGCTTTGGCCTGATGGGCGCGCAACTGGGCCTGAAGCAGTGGCTGTTCGTGCCAGCCACGGTGATGCTGCTGTGCTTCATGATGGGCCTGCAGAACGCGATGATCACCAAGGTTTCCAACGCCGAGATCCGCACCACGCACGTCACCGGCATGGTCACGGACATCGGTATCGAACTGGGCAAGCTGTGCTACTGGAACTGGGCGCCGCCACTGGGCAACCGGCGGCCGGTGACGGCCAACCACGACAAGCTGCGCATGCTCGCCCTGCTGGTGGGACTGTTCTTCGGCGGGGGTGTGGTGGGGGCGCTGGCGTTCAACGGCATCGGCTACACGGCCACGATTCCGCTGGCGGCCCTGCTACTGCTGGTGGCGCTGGTGCCTGTGCTCGACGATCTACTACCGCGCCTCTTCCTGCTGCTGCGCGCACGCCGGCTGGCGCGGCGCAGCCGCCGCTGGGGCCGCCGGCGTTAGTCGCCCGGCCAGCCCGCCAGCCTAGGCCCGCGCCGCGCGCCGCACCGCCTGCGGCGGGAGGCCGAAGCCACGCACGAAGGCCTCGCGCATATGCCGGCGGTCCCGAAAGCCGGTTTCGCGCGCCACCACGTCCAGCGGGTGGCGGCTCTGTTCGATCATCAACCGCGCCGCCTCCAGCCGCAGGCTTTCGATGGCCTTTGCCGGCGACTGCCCGGTCTCCGCGGTAAAGATCCGGCTGAACTGGCGCGGACTCAGGTGCACCGACTGCGCGAGTTCCTCCACCGTCAGCGCCTGGCTCAGATTTTTGCGCGCATGGTCGATGGCGCGCTGGATGCGGTCTGACTTCGGCGCCATGTCCAGCAGCTCCGAGTGCTGCGACTGCCCGCCCGCGCGCCGCTGCACCATCACCAGCTTGTGCGCGAGGGACCGTGCCGCGTCCGCGCCAAGATCCTTCTCGACCATCGCCAGCGCGAGGTCAAACCCGGCCGTCATGCCCGCCGAGGTCCAGATCGGGCCATCGACGATATAGATACGGTCGTCCTCCACGCGGATGCCCGGGTGCTGCTGCTGCATCGCGCGCGCGTACGCCCAGTGCGTGGTGACGCGCCGGCCTTCGAGCAGCCCCGCCTCGGCCAGCACGAAGGCGCCCGTGCAGATCGACGCCGCCCGCCGGGCGCGCGGCGCTGCGCGGCGCACGAAGTCCAGATGCGCCGCCGGCGTTGGCGTGGCGACCGGATCCCCCACGCCAACGATGATCCACGTATCCACCGCCGTGCGCGGCCCGACGGCGCGCGTCTCCACGTGCATGCCCAGCGACGAGCGCACCGGCCCACCGGCTACCGAGTAGTTGTCGATGGCATAGAACGGCTCCCCCGCCACCATGTTGGCGTACTCGAACACGCTCTGCGTGGCCAGCGCCATCACCTGGAAACCATCGATCAACAGAAATCCGATGCGATGCATTGATCACTCCGCGCCACGCCGTGGCCCATGTCCTGAATCCGTACCATAAACGTCATTTCGGCCATCGTCAAACGACCCTACGATGACATCCATGGATTCGACGAATCCGATCCGACGACACGAACCGATTCAAAGGAGCATCACCATGGCAATCACCCCGACCCCTCCCCTCGGCACGGCCCTGATCACGGGCGCCTCCACCGGCATCGGCGCGCTCTACGCGGAGCGGCTGGCACGGCGCGGCTACAACCTGATCCTGGTGGCACGCAACCGCGAGAAGCTGAACGCGCTGGCCGCGCGCATCACGGACGAAACGCGCCGCGAAGTGGAAGTGCTGGTGGCGGACCTGAACGACCGCGCCTCGTTGGCCACGGTGGAAGCCAAGCTGCGCGAGGACGCCAGCATCACGCTGCTGGTGAACAACGCCGGGGTCGGCACGCACACGCCGCTGCTGGAGAGCGATGTGGACAACATGACGCGGATGGTCGACCTGAACGTGACCGCGCTGACGCGCCTGACCTACGCCGCCGTGCCCGGTTTCGTGGCGCGCGGGCAGGGGTCGATCATCAATATCGCGTCGATCGTGGCCGTGGCGCCGGAGATCCTCAACGGGGTCTATGGGGCGAGCAAGGCCTACGTGCTGGCGCTCAGCCAGTCGCTCCATCACGAGCTGAAGGATCAGGGCGTGCGCGTGCAGGCGGTGCTGCCGGGCGCCACCGCCACCGATTTCTGGGCGATTGGCGGCCTGCCGGTGGAGCACCTCGACCAGAACATCGTGATGCCGGCGGCGGCCATGGTCGATGCGGCGCTGGCCGGCTTCGACCAGGGCGAACTGATCACGATTCCGTCGCTGCACGCCCTCGACACATGGCAGGCCTATGAAAGCGCCCGCCAGTCGATGATGGGCCAGCTGTCCCGCAACGCGCCGGCCCCGCGCTACGCCACGGCGGGCTGAGTTTTATCGCAGCCCAAGCGAGTCAAGCGTCTCCCGCAGGCCCAGCAGCTCGACCATGGTCGCGCCCTGGGCCAGCCGCTCGCGCATCTGGGCCTCCTTCTGCTCGCGCGCCGCGCTCGCGGCGATGACTTCGGGCACCTCGTCGGCGGCCACGATGACGAGGCCGTCGCGGTCCCCCACCACGATGTCGCCGGGCCGCACCGCCGCCCCGCCCAGGATCAGCGGCAGGTTCAGCTTGCCCGGCTGGTGCTTGTTGGTGCCGCGAATGCTCAGCCCCCGGCAGAACACCGGAAAGCCCATCTCGACGATTTGCGAGGCATCGCGCACCGCGCCGTCGATCACCAGTCCGGCAATGCCGATCTGCTGCGCCGCGAAGGTCAGCACATCGCCCCACGGGCCGGCATCGACGAACGCTTTCGCGTCCACCACGAGTACATCGCCCGGGCGCGCCTTGGTCAGCGCGTAGTGGATCATCAGGTTGTCGCCGGGACGGATGTCCACGGTCAGCGCCGGGCCGGCCAGCCGCATGGATGGGTCCAGCGGCGCGATGCGTGGGTCCACGGCGCCGCGCTGGCCCTGCGCCTCGTGAATCGTGGCGGTGCCCAGGCGCTTGAGCTGGTCGAGCTGGGCGGCGGTAATCGAAGTGGTCATGGCGAAGTTCGATGAAGATCAGTCAACGGTCGCGCCGGAGCGCTTGACCAGCGATTCCCAATACGGCAGTTCCTTGCCGATAAAGGCGCGGAACTGGGCCGGCGTGCCGCGCACATCGCCCGAGCCCATCTCGGCCAGCTTGGCGGCGACGTCCGGCTCGCCGAGCACGGCGTTGAGGTCGTCGTTGAGGCGCTGCACCAGCGGCGCGGGCGTCTCCGCCGGCACGAACAGGCCGTACCAGTTCTCGATCACGAAGCCCGGGAAGCCGGCCTCCTGCATGGTCGGCAGATCAGGCAGCGCGCGGGCGCGCTTGGCGCCGGTAGTGGCCAGCGGCCGGACGCGGCCCGACTTGAGCTGCGGCGCCAGCGCCGTGGTGGTCTCGAACGCAATCGGCACCTGCCCCGCCAGCACATCACTCAGCGCCGGCCCCTGTCCGCGATACGGCACGTGGATCAGGTCCAGATGGCGCTCCAGCTTCAGCAGTTCGCCAGCCAGATGCTGCGGGCTGCCGCTGCCGCCGGACGCGTAGCTGTACTTGCCCGGCGACGCCTTGACCAGATCCACCAACTGCCCCACGTTATTGGCCGGCAGCGCCGTGTTGACGTAAAGCACCAGCGGCACGGACGCCACCTCGCCCACCGGGGCCAGCGCGCGGGTGGGGTCCAGCTTGAGCTTGTACAGGGTGCGATTGATGACGATGCCGGTGTTGTTGCCGAGCAGCGCCGTGCAGCCATCGCCCTTGGCGCGGCCCACGAACTCGGTGCCGATATTGCTGCTGGCGCCGCCCCGGTTGTCGACGATGACTGGCACGCCCAGCCGCTTCGACAAGCCCGGCGCGACGATGCGCGCGAGGATGTCCGTCGTGCCGCCCGGCGGATAGGGCGAGACGATGCGCAGCGTGGCGCAGGGGTAAGCGGGGGTATCGGCAGCGGCGAGGGCGGTGGAATTCACGCCGGCAAAGATTGCGATAACGGTCGCGGCCAGCACGAAACCGGCAGCCGCGCGCCGGCGCGGGTGGGAGGGGAATGCCATGTCTGTCTCCATCTCTATTTATAGTGTGCGAGGGGCCGGGAGCCCCTTCGCGGCGCCGGGCTCAGTGGCCGGCGCGTTGCAGCGTGTGATAGCCGAACTGGCGACGGGCGTCGCGCAGCGCCATGCCCTCCAGCGCGGCGCCGAGAATCTGGTCCTCCACGTCACGCGTGCGCAGCGCGCGTTCGAATACTTCCTGCGCGCGGGCCTGCGGCACCACCACCACGCCGTCCGGGTCCGCCACGATGAAGTCACCGCTGGCCACGCGCACATCGCCCAGGCTCACCGGCTGCTCCACGGCCCGCACCTGCACCCGGTCCTTGCCGGTGCGCATGAACCGGCCGCGCGCATAGAGCGGATAGCCGGCCGCGTCGGCCTCGGCGGTGTCCCGGCAGACGCCGTGGATCACCGTGCCGCCCACGCCGCGATGCGCGGCCAGCCGGCTCATGATGCCGCCCCAGACCGTGCAGTCCACGCGGCCCGCGTTGTCGAGCACGGCCACGGCGCCCTGCGGAATGTCATCGAGAAAGTCGCCCACCGTGCCCGGCGTGGCCAGGTCCACCGGCACGAAGGCCACGGTGAAGGCCGGGCCGAACACCTGCGGCTGGCCGGCGATGTGCTGGATGCCCAGCGCGCTGCCGGGCAGGCGGAAATAGTCGAGGGCGTCCGAGATCTCGGCGGTCGAGAGTTGGCGGGCGCGGGCCAGCCAGTCGCCGGTGTGGGTGGGATTGGGGGTGTCGCTCATCGTGCTGCGTCTCCTGCTGCTTCTCTGTTTTCCTACCGATGAACGCAGTTTCAAGTAAAGTCCCATCGAGATCAAACATCGAAAAATGGACTCGACTTCAATAAAAATGAACTTGCGGCAGCTACGCTATTTCTGCGAAGTGGTCGATGCGGGCAGCGCGGCGGAAGCCGCCAATCGGCTGTTCGTGGCGCCCACGGCCATCAGCATGCAGCTTGGGCAGCTGGAATCCCTGCTCGGCGCGCCCGTGTTCGACCGGTCCCGCCGCCCGATGACGCTGACCGCGACCGGCCAGTTTCTCTACCCGCGCGCCAAGGACCTGCTCGCGCAGATGCGCCGGCTGGACGAGGAGGCGCGCGCCATCGCCGCCGGTAACCTCGGCTGGCTCGGCATCGGCTTTACGCGTTCGGCCATCTTCTCGATCCTGCCGGCGGCGGTGCAGCGTTTTCGGGAGCAGTATCCGGATGTGCATCTCGATCCACTCGAACTGCTGTCCGAGCACCAGCCAGCGCAACTGCGGCGCGGGCGTATCGACGTGGGCATCTCGCGCTATGTGGGCGAGTTCGAGCGGCCGGCGGACCTGCGCTACACCACGCTGTTCGAAGACCCCTTCGTGGCCGCCGTGCCGTTGCAGAGCCCGCTGGCGCAGCGCAGCGCCATCGCCGCGCGGGAGCTGGACGCGCTGCCGCTGATCCAGTATCCGAAGGACCCCCAGAGCGTGTTCGCCAGCCATATGGTGGCGGCGCTGCGCGACGCCGGTGCCCATCCCACCCCGGGGCATGAGGCCATCGAGATCCATACCGCGCTGGGACTGGTGGCGGCCGGGCTCGGCTTCACGCTGGTGGGCGCGTCGGTGGCGGCGCCGAACCGCACCGACGTCGCCTTCGTGCCGATCGACGATCTCCGCGTGCGCGCCACGCTGGTGGCCGTGACCCGCGCCGGGACATCGAGCCCGGTGATCGACGCCTTCGTGGCCGCCCTCGCCGCCTCCCGCCCCGCCTAGCCCGCCTAGACCGTCACCACGATCTTGCCGAACTGGGCGTTGGACTCCAGGTAGCGATGCGCGGCGACAATGTCGTCGAAGGCGAAGCGGCGGGCGATGACCGGCGCCAGCGAGCCATCACGCACGCCGTCGAGGATGAACGCCTTGGCCGCCGCCAGCTTCGCCGGGTTGCCGATGACCTCGTGGACGAGGTAACCGCGCAGCGTCAGCCGCTTGCCGAGGACGGTGGCCAGCGGGAACGGCGTGGGCGCGGGGTCCAGCCCGCCGTATTCGACCAGGATGCCGCCCGGCGCCATGGCGGCGGTGAGCGGCGTGAACAGCGGGCCGCCGATCGGATCGAACACCACGCGCGCGCCCCGGCCGCCAGTGATGGCGTCGATGCGCGCGGCCAGATCCTCGTCTTCCGATGCCACGACGTGGGCGGCGCCCTGCGCCCGCAGCGCGTCGCCCTTGGTGGCGCGGCGCGTGACGGCAATCGGCGTGGCGCCGACCCGGTTGGCGATCTGGATGGCAGCCAGGCCGACGCTGCTCGACGCGGCCGTCACCACGACGAAGTCGCCCCGGCCCAGCGCGGCGATATCGATCAGCGCACCGTAGGCGGTCAGGGTCGGCATCCACAGGGCGGCGGCCTGGGCCCAGTCCAGCGCCGCCGGGTGCCGGACCACCGCTGCGGCCGGCATCGTAATGATCTCCCCGTAGGTCGGCCAGCGCGCCATCGAGATGGGCGGGATCACGCTGACCGCATCACCGACGGCCACCTCGCTCACCCCCTCCCCCACCGCCGCGACAATGCCGGCCGCCTCCAGCCCCAGCCCGGACGGCAGCAGCGGCGTTTCTATATAGATGCCCGCGCGCATCAGCGCCTCGGCCCGGTTCAGCCCGAGCGCCTTGACCCGGATCTGCACCTCGCCGCGCGCGGGCGGCGGCACCTCGACGTCTTCGATCCGGAGCACCTCCGGGCCGCCATGTGCGTGGAAACGGATTACGCGTGCCATCGATACCATCACTCGCCTCATTCGTCTTGATTGGGAACGAATACACTATGGCAGGCCGCCCATCGGCGATAAATGGCCGGTTTTCCAGAACACTGATAACCAGGAGTTTCCAATATGGACCGGCTGACTAGCATGGCCGTGTTTGTGAAGGCGGTGGATCTCGGCTCGTTTTCGGCGGCCGCCGACGCGCTCGAGCTATCGGGCCCGATGGTCGGCAAGCATGTCCGGTTCCTGGAAGAGCGGCTGGGCATGCCGTTGATCACCCGCACCACGCGGCGCCAGAGCCTGACCGAGTTCGGCCGCGAGTATTACGACCGCTGCCGCGTGGTGCTGGCCGAGGTGGACGCCGCCGATGCGCTGGCCGCCGACCATGCCGACAAAGGCGAGCAATCGGCCGCGCCGCGTGGCCGGCTGCGCGTGACCGTACCGGTGCACTTCGGCCGGTGCTGCGTGGCGCCGGTGCTGCTGGCGCTGACGCGGCAATATCCCGGGCTCGAACTCGACCTGTCGTTCAGCGACCGTTTCTCGGACTTGATCGAAGACGGCTTCGACCTGGCCATCCGCACCGGGGAGCCGGACGACAAGGCCGGTGTGGTGGCGCGCCGCGTGGCGCGGCAGATCATGATCGTGTGCGCGTCGCCCGGCTATCTGGCCGAGGCCGGCACGCCGCTGGGGATCGATGACCTGGCGGGACATCGCGCCGTGGTCTACCGGCGCTCGGGGCGCATCCGTCCGTGGCAGCTGCCGGGCGACGATGGCGCGCCGGTGCCGGTCCTGCCCGCCCATCAGGTGCGGATGGACGATCTCGACGCCCTCGCTGACGCCGCCGCGATGGGCCTCGGGCTGGCATGGCTGCCGTACTGGCTGGTCCGGGACCGGATTCAGGCGGGCACGCTGGTCCACCTGCTGCCCGAGCGGCCCGGTTTTCCCTACGATGCCTACGCACTGTGGCCGCACACGCCCCACACGCCCCACCTGCCACGCAAGGTGCGCGTCGCCGTGGATGCGCTGGCGGCCGAACTGCCGCGCATGATGGCGTGAAACCACGAGTGCTGGGTGGCTTCCTCGACCTGTGGCAGCCCCGCTCGCTGATCGTCGATGCCGGCACCACCGCACCGGCCAGCGGCAGCTTCCCGGCCGTGGTGGCCTCGGACTGGACCGGCGTGCCCGGCGACGCCACCGACGGCACCGACGGCACGATCCGCAACGCCGCCGTGCTCGCCGCCAACATCGACTACGTGGCCACCGTGACCGCGTAGCGCAGCGCCGCGCAGGCGCTAGAACACGCCGAGCGCGATGCCGGCCGCCAGGCCGGCGCCCAGCTCGGCGCATTGGTCCAGGTCGTCCTGGTCGATCTGCTTCGTGGCAAGGATGGCTTCGGGCGTCTGTGCGTGCGTGCAGACAATCAGCGTCGGCGCCACGCGGTTGAGGCGCCAGCCCGTGGCGATGCGCTCGACCTGCCGCTGCGCGTTCTGGCCGTCACTGCCGGCGCAGATCATCGCCGCGTAGGGGCGGCCGTTCACGCGGTCCAGCACCGGGTAGTAGCAGCGGTCGAAGAAGTCCTTCATCAGGCCGGACATCGCGGCCAGGTTCTCCGGGGTGGCGAACAGGTAGCCGTCGGCGGCCAGCACATCGGCCGCGCCGGCCTCGGTGGCGCGCAGCAGGCGGACATCCACGCCCTCCTGCCCGCGCGCCGCCGTGGCCGCCGCCTCGGCCATCTGCGCGGTGCCGCCGGTCATCGTGTGATAGACGATCAGTAAGGTCTTCATGGTGCGCCGACTCTACCATGTGGCACGGGCGGCACCGGCGCACCCGGGGTACCGAATCGGCCTACTTGCTGCCCTTGACCGTGGTGTAGCTCGTGATCAGGTTGCGGTAGTCGGGAATGTGGTTCGAGAACAGCGTGCCGAGCCCCTCGATGTCGTTGCGCCAGTCGCGGTGCAGCTCGCACGCCACGCCGAACCAGCTCATCATCTGCGCGCCGGCCTGGGCCATGCGGTTCCAGGCCGCGTCCCGCGTGATCGGGTTGAAGGTGCCGGAGGCATCGGTCACGACGAAGACGTCATAGCCTTCCTCGATGGCGGACAGTGCCGGGAAGGCGACGCAGACCTCGGTGACCACGCCGGCAATCAGCAGCTGTTTCTTGCCGGTGGCTTTCACGGCGGCGACGAAGTCGGCGTTGTCCCAGGCGTTGATCTGGCCGGGGCGCGGAATGAACGGCGCCTCGGGAAACATCGTCTTCAGTTCCGGGGCGAGCGGGCCGTTCGGGCCATCCTCGAAGCTCGTGGTCAGCACGGTGGGCAGGCCGAAATATTTGGCGCAATCGGCCAGCGCCAGCACGTTGTTCTTGAACTTGTCGGGTTCGATATCACGCACCAGCGACATCAGGCCGGCCTGATGGTCCACCAGCAGCACGGCGGCTTGGGACTTGTCTAGGCGGTTGTACTTTTGGGTCATCATGCGCTCCAAAGGAAGCCTTGGGCGAGCGGACGGGCATCCGCCCGGCGGGGGTGGCCCGGCGGGCCAGACTCCGCTGCGAACGGCGGAGTGAAGTCCACTGTAGGCGATCCATCGGCAGCGCGGCAGTCGTGAAATGCAACGCGCAGCGGGCCGGTGAAGGCGCGCTGCGCGGGACTGCCATCGGAAAAATCGGACCAGATCCGACCCGGTCAGACGAGATTGATCTCGATATGGATGTTGCCGGTGAGGGCCTTCGAGTACGGGCAGGTCTGGTGCGCGGTCTCCACCAGCGCCTGCGCCACATCGCGCGGCACGCCCGGCAGGCTCACGTTCAGGCGTGCCTGCAGCAGGTAGCCATCGCCGCCCTTGCCGAGGTCCACTTCGGCGTCCACGGCGGTATCGCCCGGCAGTTGCACCTTGCGGGCCTTGGCCGCGATGCCCATGGCGCCGATGAAGCACGCGGACCAGCCCGCAGCCAGCAGCTGCTCCGGGTTGGTGCCGATGCCGCTGGTGCCCGGCGAGGACAGCTTGATGTCCAGCCGGCCGTCATCGCTGCGTGCCGAGCCGTCACGGCCGCCGGAGGTGATGTGGACTTTGCCGGTGTACAGCACGTTTTCGATACGGGTCATGTCGATTTCCAGTGTTTCGAGGTTGCGGGTTGAAGAGCGTGGATCCAATCGGGCGAATCAGGTGACGCAGGTGACGCAGGTGACTCAGGCGTAGGCGCCGTCGAGGTACGGATCGACCGTGCGTGCCGGGTCGGCCGAGACGCCGGTGCGGTCCATGCCGGCCACGATGCGGGCGCCGTCCGTGTACGGATCGACATTGCGGGCGCCATCGGTGAACGGGTCGACGTTGCGGGCGCCGTCGCTGTACGGGCTGCGGGCGTCCTGCACCGAGCGGGCACCGTCGCTGTACGGGTTGCGGGGTTCTTGCACCGAGCGGGCGCCGTCGGTGTAGACATCACGGGAGCCGGTGACGGCGGCTTGGGCGCCGGCAGCGGCGGCAACGAGGGCGACGGCGAGAACGAGGCGCTTGGCGATGGAGGTCATGATCGTATTTCCTTGAAGTTTGGGTTCGGTAATCAATTAAGGATTGCGAGGCGGGTTACGGTGCGTCTGGTTTGTTTCGCTTGCCGCGCTGCCACGGAATGCATTTAAGACGACGGACGTATCGCGCCCGTAGCGATTTGAGGGCCTTACTGTCAGGGCACGTATCGGTGCGGGAGCCAGATACAAAGGCGTACAAAAAGGGGCGGGGCGGAGGGGGGAGGCAGACCGCGATCGGCGGGATTCGGGTGACGGATGGGGCCGGATCGGAGCCGGAGGAGACCAGATCGGACCCGAATCGGACCCAGACCGGGCAAATCGGACGCAACCGGGCCGATTGGCGAGCCCGCCGGCCACCGCCATGTATCACTCTGTATCTGGCGACGGCCTCGCCACAGTGGCATACGCCCAGCCGCGCTGGCGACACATCGGCGATATGCGCAGCGGGTCTGATCGAGGCAAGCCAAACTTCCTTACCGGATGCCAATCATGACCCTGCTGATACTTGCCTATATAGGTGGCGCCCTCACCATCCTGAGCCCGTGCATCCTGCCGGTGCTGCCGTTCGTGTTCGCACGCGCCGGCCAGCCCTTTGTGCGCAGCACGCTGCCGATGCTGGCCGGCATGGCGCTGACCTTCGCCGCCGTGGCCACGCTGGCGTCGGTGGGCGGCGCCTGGGTCGTGCAGGCCAATCAGGTGGGACGCTACGCCGCGCTGGTCCTGCTGACGATTTTCGGTGCGAGCCTGCTGCTGCCCGCGCTGGCGGACCGGCTGGCCCGCCCCGTGGTGGCGCTCGGCAACCGGCTGGCCGGCGATGGCGACACCTCCACGGTGTGGCGCTCGCTGCTGCTCGGCGTGGCGACCGGCATGCTCTGGGCGCCCTGCGCCGGCCCGATCCTTGGGCTGGTGCTGACCGGCGCGGCGCTCAACGGCGCCAGCGTGCAAACCTCGCTGCTGCTGGCCGCCTACGCGGCGGGCGCCGCCAGCTCGCTGGCCGTGGCGCTGGGCATCGGCGGCCGGGTCTTTGCGGCGATGAAGCGGTCGATGGGCGCCGGCGAGTGGCTGCGGCGCGGCCTGGGCGTGGGGGTGCTGGCTGGCGTGGCGATCATCGGCACCGGCACGGACACCGGCCTGCTGGCGCGGCTGTCCGCCGGCAGCACCACCGGCATCGAACAGGCGCTGCTCAATGCGGTGGAGAAGGCGCGCGACATGCCGCCGCAGTCCGCCAACGACGCCAATGACGCCAATGACGCCAGTAACGCCAATGACGCCAACAACGGCATGCTGCTGGCCGCCAACGACGCCCGCGTAGGCTTCCCGGGCGGTGTGTCGGGCGCGTTGCCCCCGCTGCCGGTCGAAGGCCGCCTGCCCGCGCTGGACGGCGCGGTGCAATGGCTCAACTCGGCCCCGATCACGCGCGAGCAGTTGCAGGGCAAGGTCACGCTGGTCTACTTCTGGACCTATTCCTGCATCAACTGCATCCGCTCCCTGCCCTACCTGCGCGCCTGGGCTGACAAGTACAAGGACCAGGGCCTGACCGTGATCGGCGTGCATACGCCCGAGTTCGCGTTCGAGAAGCAGCCCGAGAACGTGCGCCGCGCGGTGGCGGACTTCCGCATCGGCTTCCCGGTGGCCATCGACAGCAACTACAAGATCTGGCGCGCCTTCGACAACAGCTACTGGCCGGCGGCGTATTTCGTGGATGGTCGCGGCAATATCCGCCATCACCAGTTCGGCGAAGGTGGCTATGCGACCTCGGAACGTGTGATTCAAGCGTTGCTTGCGGAGGCCGGCGACAAGTCGGTGGCCACGGGACTGGTTGCCCCGGAGGCGCGCGGTGCGCAGGCCATGCCTGACCTGAACAATGTGCGCTCGGGCGAGACCTATGTCGGCTACCAGCAGGCCACCAACTTTGCCTCCCCCGGCGGCCTGCGGCCCGATGCGGCGCGCGACTACACGGTCGGCAAGCTGGACCTGAATAGCTGGGGGCTGTCTGGCCGCTGGACCGTGGAAGCGGAGCAAGGGACACTTGACCGCGCCAACGGCACCATCGCCTACCGCTTCCATGCCCGCGACCTGCACCTCGTGCTCGGCCCGGCGGCCAATGGGCAGGCGGTGCGCTTCCAGGTGACCATCGACGGCAAGCCGCCCGGCGCCAGCCATGGTGCGGACACCGATGAGAACGGCAATGGCGCGGTCACGCAAACCCGGCTCTACCAGCTGGTGCGGCAGGCGGGCGAAGTCGGCGACCACACGTTCGAGATCCGCTTCCTCGATCCGGGCGTGCAGGCTTACGCGTTCACCTTCGGCTGATGTCTGCATACGTGAGTTAATCGTCACTTTTTCGGGGCTTCCTCCCGATTGCGGTAAACTACGCCCCGTTCTGCCGGCCGGGGCGTCGCTGCATGCAGCCCCACCCAGCATCATTTGCCCGGCAAACACCCCTCTGCTTCACCTTCGCTCCGGGGACTGCGCCGCCCATCGCGCGCAGCCCGGTCATTGACCTGCGCCCCCCATCCGGGACCGATTCGGAACCCATCCGGGACCGCGCGCAGGACTGAATCCCTCAGGCAGTTTGTCTGACCCTCCCTCCCGGGGCACGCGCGCGTGTGCCGCGGGCGGATCCGTTTTCCGAAGGACAACGCAATGAAGAAGCCAGCCAGCCTTTGGCTGCTTGCGGCCGGGCTCCTGCCCGTCGCCGCCCACGCCGCACCGGGCGTGACCCTGTACGGCATCGTCAGCTCGGCGGTGCGCTATACGTCGAACATCGACGGTCATCACAACGACCAGGCCGCGCTGGTCTCGGGCGGCATGGTCGGCAGCCGCTGGGGCCTGAAGGGCGATGAAGACCTGGGCGGCGGCCAGCACGCCATCTTCCAGGTGGAAAGCGGCTTCGCCAGCGACGACGGCCGCGCGTCCTACAACGCGCTGTTCGGCCGGCAAGCCTGGGTGGGCCTGAGCGGCGACTGGGGCAGCCTGACCTTCGGCCGCCAGTACAACGCGCTCAACAACATCGGCTGGGCGTTCGATCCGCTCGACCAGGGCTGGGGCAATTTCTGGTCCGATCCGCTCTACATCGGCGGGGACATCTTCTTCCAGGACTACCGCATCGACAACAGCGTGGTCTACCAGCGCACCGTGGGGCCGTTCTCGGTCCAACTGGACTACGGTGCCGGCGAGCAGGCCGGCAGCATGGGGCGTGGCACCACGCTCGGCGGCGGGGTGAAGTACCAGCAGGGGCCGGTGGTGCTCGGCGTGGCGTACGACCAGCGCCGCAGCGACGATGGCGCCAACACGCTGCGCAACTACTCGGTGGGGGGTTCCTACGCGTTCGGCAAGGCCACCGCCTACGTCGGCCATATGGGCCGGCGCGAGTCCGCTGGGGATGCGCGCTTCGCCATCTCCTTCGTCGGGCTGGGCTACCAGCTGACGCCGGCGTTCCACGTCTCGGGCGCCTACTACCGCTACCAGCAGTCCGGCGATGTGACCACGCAGTTCCAGGACACCCCGGTGCGGCTGGGCGGCGGCAACGCGGACAGCATCGCGCTGGTGGGCGACTACGCGCTCTCCAAGCGCACCAGCGTCTACGTGGAGGCGGATATCGTGCATGCGCGCGGCGGCGCGGTGGGGCGGGAGACCGAGTACTGGGCCGGTACGCCGGCCACGGACGTGGACGATTCCACCCGCATCGGCGTGATGGTGGGCATGCGACACCATTTCTGAAGCCGCGCTATCATCGCCCGCTCAATCCGTTACATCTGTTAAACCCGGGAGCCGCGATGACCGCGAACATGGACACCATCGAGATCAAGGCGTTTCTGCCGGCGCAGGATTTCGACCTGTCGAAGCGTTTCTACCTCGACCTCGGCTTTACGGAGGCGTGGGGCAGCGACGAGATGGCCTACCTGCACGCGGGGCGCTCGAGCTTCCTGCTGACGCGCTTCTACGAGAAGCCGTTCGCCGAGAACCTGATGATGTCGCTGCTGGTGGTGGATGTGGAGGCCTGGTGGCAGCACGTGGTGGCCCAGGACCTGGGCGCGCGCTACGGCGTGCGCGTGAACCCGCCGGAGGACCGGCCCTGGGGCATGCGCGACTTCACGATCGACGATCCGTCCGGGGTGCTGTGGCGGATCGGCCAGTCCATCGACCAGCCGGCCTGATGGCTGCCTGATGGCTGCCTGATGGCTGTCCTGGCTCCCTTCCTTCCGCTTCACGCTTATGTCTTCCGATTCGATTCTTTCCCCCCGTGAACCCGGCGACACCGCCTTCTACCAGCTGTTGGCCGATAGCTACCAGCGGCTGCTCGGCCGCACGCTGGTGCCCGAGCCGATGCCGGCCGGCAAGGCGGCCCGCTGGCTCTACGAGGAGGCGCCGTTCGCGGTGCTCGCCCACAACACCGCGCCCGATCCGGTCTTCGTCTACGGCAATCTGGCCGCCCAGCAGCGTTTCGAGTACGACTGGGCGGGCATCACGCGGCTGCCGTCCCGGCTCTCCGCCGAGCCGCCCAACCAGGCGGAGCGGCAGGCCTTCCTGGCGCGCGTCCAGCGCGTGGGCTACGAGACCGGCTACACCGGCGTGCGCATCACGCGCACCGGCAAGCGCTTCATGATCGAGGAAGCCACGCTGTGGCAACTCATCGACGCCGATGGCGTGCTGCACGGGCAGGCGGTGATCATTCCCCGGACGCGCGACCTGTAGGCAGGCGCCCCCGCCGTGACTTGAGCGTTACTTGACCGGGGCCACCAGCGGCACGCCCTTCCGGACGACGTACGTCGCCAGTTCCGAGGCCTTGCCGCGCCCCACGTTCTTGGCCACGTGCGCGGTGCCGTCCGGGATGAACAGCGCCTCGCCCGCCTTCAGCGTCACCGGCGCGCGGCCCTCCAGCTGGTATTCGAGTTCGCCCGCCAGCACGTAGGCGATTTCCTCGCCCGGATGGGCATGCTTGATCGAGACCGCGCCCGGGTCGAAGTCCACCCGCACCTGCACGGCTTCGCGCCCCGGCGTGCTCAGGTCGCTCTGCACCAGGTCCGTGCGGTGGAGGCCGACGTTCTGGGCGTGCGCGGCCTGGAACAGGCCGGCGCCGATCAGCAGGACGGTAGCGGCGAGGATGCGGCTGGAGGTACGGGTCGAAGTCATGGGAAGCCTTTGCGTTGCAGTGGAAAGAGTCGCCATTGCATCGCGCTGGTGTGTGGCGGATGTATCGGGCCGGGAACGGTTCTGTATGCCGATGTACGAACGCCCGGCGCCGACACGCGGCGATACAATGTCCGCCACGCCCGCACCGCTGCGGGCCGGCGCCCTCCCCCAACGTAGGTTTCCGACTGCTACCCCATGACCGTAGACAAGCCACTCCTAGACGCCTTCGCCCCGACCGGCGTGCTGCGTGCCTCGATCAACCTGGGCAATCCGATTCTTGCGCACCGCGCCGACGCGGGTGGCGCGGGTGGCGCGAGCGGCGTGTCCGTGGACCTGGCCGGCGCGCTGGCCGAGCGGCTGGGCGTGAAGCTCGAACTGGTGGTGGTGGAGACCGCCGGCAAGTCGGTCGATCTGGTGGCGAACGAGCAGGCCGATATCGGCTTCTTCGCCATCGACCCCAAGCGCGGCGCCAGCATCGCCTTCACGGAGCCCTACGTGCTGATCGAGGGCTACTACCTCGTGCACAACGACTCGCCGGTGCGCACCAACGCGGATGTCGATCACGCCGGCACCCGGGTGGTGGTCGGCAAGGGCAGCGCCTACGATCTGTTCCTGTCCCGCGAACTCCAGCATGCGGAGATCGTGTACGCGCCGTCGTCGCAGGAGGTGGTCCGCACCTTCCTCGAACAGGATCTCGACGTGGCCGCCGGGGTGCGCCAGCAACTGGAGGCCGATATCCGGGGCCTGCCCAACCTGCGCCTGYTGGACGAGCGCTTTATGGTGATMCGTCAGGCGATGGGCGTGCCGAAGTCTCGCGGCGACGCGGCGGCGGCCTTCCTGGCGGCGTTCGTCGAGGAGCGCAAGGCGTCCGGCGCGGTGGCGGCGGCGCTGCAGAAGCACCGCATCCAGGGCGCGACCGTGGCGCCGTTGGCGGCGGGCTAACCCATCGACAAGCCTCAGCGGCCGACGAAGGTCGGCTTGCGCTTCTCCGCGAAGGCCGCCGCCGCGTTCCGATAGTCCTCGCTCTGGTCGCTGCGGCGCGTGGCCTCCGCAATGGCGTCGCGCGCGGCGTCCAGTTGGCCGGCGGCGATGGCGTTGAGCTGGAGCTTGATGCCGGCGATGGAGAGCGGCGCGTTGTCCATCATCGGACGGCCGAAGGCCATGGCGGCGGCGACCGGGTCGTCGTCGGCAGATAGCGCGTCGAGGAATCCGGCCTGATAGGCCTCTTCCGCCTCGACGAAGTCGCCGGAGAAGAGCCAGCGGCGGGCGGCACTGAGCCCGATCAGGTGCGTCAGCCGCACCAGCTGGATCGTCGGATACATCAACCCCAGCTTGGCGACCGGCACGCCGGCCCGCACGCTGCCATCCCCCACGCGGAAGTCGCAGCACATGGCCAGGCTCAGGCCGCCGCCCACGCACGCGCCTTGCACGGCGGCGATCACGGGGACCGGGCAGTCCTGCACGGCGGCGTACGCCTGCTGGATCACCGCGCGGTAGGCGTCCGCGGCCACCGGATCGGACAGCACGCTGCGGAACGCGAGGATGTCGTCCCCCGCGCAGAAGTGGCCGCCGGCACCGGTCAGCACCACCAGTTGCAGCGCGCCCCGCTCGGCGGCGAAGGCGCGGAAGCGGTCGCGCAGGTCGGTCCAGGCAGCGAGGTCACAGGCGTTGCGCCGATGGGGGCGGTTGATCGTCACGATGGCCACGCGGCCGTCGTCGCGGAACTCGGTCACGATCTCCGAGGGTTGGGTGTTCGATGCGTTCATGGCGGAATTCATGTCCAAAGTGGCGGGCCCCCCCCCGGGGGGCGCCCCGTTCCTATTCCTATTCCTATTCCTATTGTGCAGCGATGCGGGTTTCCTGGATCACGCGCGCCCATTTGGCGACTTCGCCCTTGAGCCGGTGATCGGCATCATCGGCGCTACCCAGCACCACGTCGATGCCCTGGGCGGCGAAGCGCGCCTTGACGTCGGGCATCTGCAGGATCTTCTGCAACTCGGCGTTGAGCCGCGTGACGATGGGCTTGGGCGTGCCCTGACGGACCAGCACGCCGTAGGTGGACGGCACCACGAAGTCCTTGAGCCCGGCCTCGGCCACCGTCGGCACGTCCGGCAGCGCACCGATGCGCTGCGGCGTGGCCACCGCCAGCGCCCGCACCTTGCCGCTCTTGATGGCGGACAGCGCCGTGGGCCCGGTGGCGAACATGATCTGAATCTGGCCGCCCAGCAGGTCCGCCACGGCCGGCGCGGCACCCTTGTACGGCACGTGCAGCAATTCCAGGCTGGCCTGGCGGCGGAACATCTCGCCGGCCACGTGCTCGATCGAGCCATTGCCGGACGACCCGAAGGCCAGCGTGTTGGGCTTGGCCTGGGCCAGCCGGATCAGGTCCTGCACGCTGTTGGCCGGGAGGTCATGGCTCACCAGCAGCACGATCGGCAGGTTGCCGACAATCGCCACCGGCGTGAAGTCGCCGGTGAGGTTGTAGCCGTTGGCCTTCTGCAGCAGGGCGGCGTTGATCGAATAGGAGGTCAGCGCGGCCATCAGCACCGTGTAGCCGTCCGGCGCGGACCGGGCGACAAACTGCGCGCCAATGTTGCCGGAGAACCCGGGCTTGTTGTCCACCACCACGGGACGGCCCAGGCTCTCGGCAAGCTTCTGGCCCAACAGGCGCCCCACCACGTCGACGGCACCGCCGGCGGGATAGGGAACGACCAGGTTGACCGGTTTTTCGGGGTACTTCTCCTGCGCGGTGGCCGGCGCGGCCATGAAGGCCACAGCACAGGCCGCCGCACAGGCCAGGAGGATGTGGGTGGCCAGCGTGGCGACGCGTGCCGGGGTACTGCGACCAGACTTTGACAGCATGGAAAGACTCCACTGAGACGAAAGGACGCACCGGCCGGGAAACCTCGCCCGACCGGGGGGAGATCAGCCGCGGGCCTTGCCGACGCGATAGCCGCTCTGTTCGAGGTCCCAGACGCCCGCCACATCGCGGGACAGCAGCTTCTTCTGGATGCGCTGCGTGGGCGTTTTCGGGAATTCGTCGATAAAGGCCACGTAGCGCGGCACCTGGAAGTACGGCATGCGTGACTCCGACCACTGGATCAGCGCGAGCGGGTCGAGCGTCCCGCCGCCCTCCTGCCGCACGCGGATGAAGATCTTGAGTTCGTCCTCGCCCAGGTCGCTCGGCACGCCGACCAGCGCGCACTCCTCCACCAGCGGGTGCTCGGCGATCACCCGCTCCACCTCCCACGCGGAAATATTGATGCCCCGCCGCCGCACGGTGTCCTTCTTGCGGCCGGCGAAGGTCAGGAAGCCGTCCGCATCGCGCCGCGCCAGATCGCCCGTGCAGAACCACTCGCCACGCATGGCCGAGGCCTCGGCCTCGGGGTTGCGGAAGTAGCCCAGGAAGGCGAGCCCCGGCGCGTTGGCGCGCACGACGATCTCGCCCGGCTCGCCCACCGGCACGGTACGCCCGTCATCGTCGGTCAGGTCCACGTCGAAGTAGCCGAGCGGCTTGCCGATGGAGCCCGCCGGGCCCGCCGGATTGACCGTGACGAAGGTGATCATCTCGCTCAGGCCGTAGCCCTCGCGCATCTCCACGCCAAAGCGTTCGGAGAACGCCTTCCACAACTCCGGCGGACACCCGCCGCCCCACGCCACGCGCACCTTGTGCTCCCGGTCGTTGTCACGCGGCGGCTGCTTGAGCAGCATCGGCACCACGCTGCCGAGATAGTGGATGTGGGTCACGCCATGGCGCCGCACCTGATCCCAGAACTGCGAGGCGCTGAATCGATCGACCATGGCCAGCGTGGTGCGCTCGATCAGCGCGGAGATCAGCACGGCCACCCCGGCGCCGTGGTGCAGCGACTCCCACAGCAGGAAGACGTCGCCGGCCTGCGCGCCGGTCAGCCGCAGGATGCCCATCGGGCCCGCGCGCAGCGTGCGGTCGGACTTCAGCACGCCCTTCGGGGCGCCGGTGGTGCCGGAGCTGGGGGTCAGCGCCAGGATGTCGTCCGGCTGGGTGACGTGGGCCGGCGGCGTTTCCGGGCGCGCCGCGAAGGTGGCGAAGTCGTCCCGGCCCTGCCCTGCCCCGCGCCACAGCACCGACATCGACGGCCGGTCCTGCCGGATGGGCGAGAGCGCCTCGGCATAGTCCGCGTCGGCCAGCACCGCGGCCGGCTCGAACTGCTCGAACAGGTGCGACAGGGCGGCGCCGTGCAGATGCACGTTCACCGAGACCCGCACCAGCCCCAGCCGCGCCAGCGCCAGGATGGCGACGATATGGTCCGGGTGGCTCGGCAGCATCAGCGCCACGCGGTCCCCCGGCTGGAGGCCGGCTGCGGCGAGGCCGTTGGCCACCTGGTTCACGCGCCGGTCGAGGGCGGCAATCGTCAGCACCTCGTCGTGGAAGCGGCAGTAGATGTCGTCAGGCGTTTCCCGCGCGCGGCGGGCAAGCAGCGCGGAAATGGTTTCCGAGGCGACCGGGGGAATATCGATGTGAGTTTCCGAAGACATGGGAGATGGCAGGACAGCGTTGATCTGATCGACAGGAAGGACTCGGGCGGCTCAGGCGGCGGTGGCGCGGCGGCGTTCGCGCTCGGCGAAGAACGCTTCCATCATGCGCGCGGGCTCGCCCGAGGCATAGGATTCGCGGTGGATGCGGATACCGGCCTCGATGGCATCGCGGAAGCCGGCTTCGGTCATTTCCTGCAGGCGGGCCTTGTCGAGCTTCATGGCCACCGGCGGCTTGCCGGCCAGCGACGCGGCGATCTCCATGGCGCGGGCGTGCACCGCCTCGCGCGGCACCAGATAGTGGATCAGGCCGATGGCGTGGCACTCCTGCGCGTCCATCATCCGGCCGGTCAGCGTCAGCTCGATGGTGCGCGACAGGCCGAGCATCTCGCGCATGATCCACGGTCCCGTGACGCTGGCGATGCCGGCGTTGATCTCGGGCTGGCCCATCTGCACTTCCGGGTGGCCGACGCGGATGTCGCCCAGCAACGCCACCTGGAACGCCGAGCCGGCGGCGGTGCCGTTCAGGGCCATCACCAGCGGCTTGGGCAGGCTGCGCAGCGTGTCGTAGAAGGTTTCCCATTCACGCAGCCAGACTTCGGCGCGGTCGGCGTCGAAGTCATGCGCCTCTTCGAGATCCTGGCCGGCGGAGAAAGCCCGCTCGCCGGCACCGGTCATGACGATGGCGCCCACAGCGGGGTCCTTGGCGAAGGCGCCCAGCGCCGCCAGGATCTCGCCGCGCATGGCGGTGTGCCAGGCGTTGAGGCGCTCCGGGCGATTGAGGGTGATCACGCCGATGGCGCCGATGCGTTCTGCCTTGATGTCTCGGTACATAGTTATCGCATAGAAATAGTAAATTAGTGAATCGAAATATAAAGACATCGCGACGGTGGTGCAACCGGTTTTCGACTAAGGGTTTACCCGCGTCTATTTGGCGCAAACGGGTGAAAGTGGGCGTGCCGCGTCGCTACGGCACGCAAAAGGGGGACCACGTCGGGGGCGAAGCTGGCGCGCAGTCACCGGGGGGCAGTGACTGCGCGGGGGAATGACAGGGGAAGGGGTAAGGCGGGCGAGGAGGCGGGAGAACTCAGGCGCGGCTGGAGATGGCGCGGCCGGCGGCAATCAGCAGCGACGCGACGCGCTGCTCGTCTTCCGCGCCCTTCCAGCGGGCCCGCGACACCGCGACATTGATCGCGCCGCGCGGCCGGCCATCGGACCCGACGATCACCACGGCGGTGGCAATATCGCCGATATACATCTCGTCTTCGGTATGGGCGTAGCCGTTGCGCCGGATGGTTTCCAGCCGCTTCAGGATGGCGTCCGGCGCGAAGATGGTGTGCTGTGTGTACGGCACGAGATCGGACTTGGCCAGGATCTCCCGCACCTCGTCATCGGGCAGCGCGCTGAGGATGGCGAGGCCGGACGAGGTGCAATAGGCTGGCAGCCGCGTGCCGACGATGACATCGGGCGTCAGCACGTGGCGGCTGACAAAACGCTGCACGAACACGATTTCCGTGCCGTCGAGCAGCGTCAGGTTGACCGTCTCCTCGGTTTCCAGCGACAGGTGCTGGAGGAACGGCGTGGCCAGCCCGACCAGCTCGTTGGCGGCGATGAACTGGTAGCCGAAGTCGAGCATGCGCGGCGACAGCGAATAGGTCTTCGCCGCCGCGTCGCGCCGCAGCAGATTGAGATGGGTAAGCGTGTGGGTGAAGCGCTGCGCCGCGCTCATGTCCAGCTCGGCCAGCGCCGCGATCTGGGTCAGCGACAGTTCGCGGCGGCGTGCATCGAACACGCTCAGCACGCGCAGGGCCTTCTCCACGGAATTGACGAAGAGCGACGACTCGTCGCCCGCGCTGTCTCCCTTCTTGGCCCCTTCGGCAGCGGCGGGCGCGCTGGGCGTGGCTTCCGCGCTGCGCTTCGTCCGGGTTCGCTTGGTGGTGGGCTCGTTCGTTGGCATGCGAGGATAATCGTTAGCGGATTGCAATACATCATTATTGCATTGTCCGGTAACGATCCCACCCGCCCACCCGCCGCCTCACCCCCCGAACAGCTTCGCGGGCACCGTYACCAGGGCCGGGAACACCACCATCAGGAACATGATGGCGAACTCGGCGATCATGAACGGCACCACGCCCCGGGTGACCTCGTCCATCTTCATGCGCCCCACGCCGGCCACCACGTTCAGCACCGTGCCGACGGGCGGGGTGACCAGTCCGATCGAGTTGTTGATGATGAACATCACGCCGAAGTAGACCGGATCGATGCCGGCCGCCTTGATCACGGGCATCAGCACCGGGGTCAGTATCAGGATGGTCGGCGTCATGTCCATGGCCGTGCCGACGATCATCACCAGCACCATGATCGCCGCCATCAGCAGGATCTTGTTGCCCATGAAGGGCTGGAGCAGGTCCACCACCTTGGACGGCAGGTCCGCCACGGTGATCAGCCAGGCGCTGACCATGGCCGCCGCGATCAGGAACATGACCACGGCGCTGGTCTTGGCCGCCGTGACGAAGATCTGGCGCAACTGGGCGAAGCTCAGCTCGCGGTAGACCACCATCGACACGAACAGGGCATACGCCGCCGCCACCACGGCGGCTTCCGTGGGCGTGAACACGCCCATGCGCAGCCCGACCAGGATGATGACCGGCAGCATCAGCGCCCACAGCGCATGGCGGAACGCCGCCAGGATCTCCGCGCGCGACTTGCGCGGCGGCGGCTCCAGGTGCTCGCGCCGTGCCAGCCAGGCCCAGGTGAGCCAGAGCGCCACGCCGATCAGCAAACCCGGCACGATGGCGGCGAGGAACAGCTTCGAGATCGACACATTGGCGGCCACGCCGAAGATCACCAGCCCGATGCTCGGCGGAATGACGGGGCCGATGACGCCCGTGGCGGCAATCAGCCCGCCCGCCGTTTCCTTCTTGTGGCCGGCGCTGACCATCATCGGCAGCAGCAGCGCGGTCAGCGCGGCGGCGTCCGCCACGGCCGAGCCGGAGAGTGCCGAGAGCAGGCAGCCGGCCATGATCGTGACGTAGCCCAGCCCGCCCTTGATATGGCCGACCAGCGCCAGCGCCAGATCGACAATCCGGCGCGACAGCCCGCCCACGTTCATGATCTCGCCGGCCAGCATGAAGAACGGCACCGCCAGCAGCGGGAAGCTGTCGGCGCCGCCGATCACGTTCTGCGCCAGGATCTGGGCGTCGAACATGTCCAGGTGCCACATCAGGGCCACGCCGCTGGCCAGCAGCGCGAAGGCAATCGGCATGCCGATCAGCATGGCGCCCAGCAGCGAGCCGATAAAAACGGTGATGGTCATGCGCGTCTCCCGGTGCTGCCGAGGTCCGCGGCGTCCGCCGCGTCCGCCTGGTCGAGAATCTGCTTCATCTGCACCGCTTCCTCGGATTCCTGCACCATGACCAGCTCGTCCTCGGTGAGCCTGCCGGACAGCAGGCGCCAGAGATCGAGCGCGATGATGACGGCCGCGAGCACCGAAAACACGATGCCGGCCGCGTAGACAATCGCCATCGGGGCGCCGGTCACCGGGGCCGTCACGTCGAGATTGATGACTGCCTGGTCCCAGCTACCCTTGCACAGCAGCACCACGATGTAGAGCATCAGCACCTGGCTGACCACCAGGCACACCTTCTTGCCCCAGGCGGGCAGCTTGCCGACCAGCATGTCCACCCCCAGGTGCCCCCGTTCCTTGAGCGCGATGACCGCCCCCAGGAAGGTGAGCCAGATGAACATCCAGCGCGACACCTCCTCCGACACCGTAATGCCCGAGTTGAAGCCGTAGCGCAGCACCACGTTGCCGAACACCAGCACCACCATCACCGCGAGCAGCAGCGCGATGCCGGCCTCCAGCACGCGGCAGATTCCATCGATCAGGCGACCCATGATGACCCGCGCCGCCTAGGACTTGGCGTCGGAGACCAGCCCGACCAGCGCGCGCAGCCCCGCCAGGTAGGAATGCACGCCCAGGCCCTGGATGGTGCCCTTCACCGCCGGCGAGATGATCGAATGCGCGCGCCAGGTTTCCCGGGCCGCGATGTTCGACATGTGGATTTCCAGCGAGGGAAACGGCATGGCCTTGATCGCATCGTGCAGCGGCACGCCGTGCTGGGTCAGGCCGGCGGGGTTGATGAGGGCGCCCTGGGCGGCGTCGATGTGCGCGTGCAGGAAATCGATCAGCGCACCTTCATGGTTAGACTGGATCGTGGCCAGTTCCACGCCCAGTTCGGCGGCCAGCGCCGCCAGGCGTTCGTTGATCTGGTCGAGCGTGGTGGTGCCGTAGATATGCGGCTCCCGGCGGCCGAACAGGTTCAGGTTCGGGCCGTGCAGAACGAGGATTTTCATGATGTATTGGCGAGGGCGTCGGGGATGGCGGGGGCGGCGCGCTTACTTGCGCAGGCGCCGGATCTCGTCGTTGTAGAGCTTCACGGTGGCCGGGTCGTAGCTGGCCATGAAATGGTCGGTGACCGGCTTGACGACCTGCTGCATGCGCGCACGTTCCGCCGGCGTCACATCGTTGTACTGGATGCCCTTGGCGCGCAGCTCGCCCACGGCCTTCTGCGCGGCGGCGCGGCTCACCTGGCGCTGGTAGACGCGCGCTTCGTCGGCGGCCTCGTTCATGATCTTCTGCTCGGCCGGCGAGAGCTTGTCCCAGAACTTCTTGCTGACGAGCACGATGTTGGCGGCGTACACGTGGTTGGTGGCGCTCACGTACTTCTGCACTTCATAGAACTTGTTCGAAAGAATCACCGCGAAGGGGTTCTCCTGGCCATCCACCGCCTTGGATTCGAGCGCGCCATACAGCTCGGCGAACGGCATCGGCACCGGGTTGGCCTTGAACGCCTTGAAGGTGTCCAGGAACACCGGGTTCGGGATCACGCGGATCTTCAGGCCCTCGAAGTCCTCCGGCCGGGCTATCGGTCGCTTGGAATTGGTGACGTTGCGGAAGCCCAGATCCCAGAAGCCCAGCGCCACCAGCCCTTTCTCGGGCAGCCGGGCGATCAGCGCCTTGCCGAGCGGGCCGTCCAGCAGCGCGTCTGCCTGCTCGAAGCTGCTCACCGAGAACGGCAGGTCGATCAGGCCGAACTCCTTGACGATGCCCGCCAGCGAGGTGGACGCCGGGGCCGACATCTCCTGCACCCCGCCCTGCAGGGCCGATTGCTGCTGCATCTCGTTGCCGAGCTGCGAGGCCGGGAATTCCTTCACCTTCAGCTTGCCGCCGCTCTTGGCGGCCAGCAGCTCCCCGAACTTCTTCACGCCGAAGCTGACCGGATGGTCGGGATTGTTCAGATGGCCGAAGCGGATGGTGCGCTCCTGGATGTCCTGCGCCATGGCCGTGGCGGCGATGGTACCCAGCGCGGCGGCCAGCGCCAGCCGAAGGATGGTCTTCCTCATGCCTTGTCTCCTCGATGTCTTTTTTCTGGGCGGGTGGTGGCCAAGTATCGGTACCAATATTGGGGCCGATCCCGATGGCTCCCCCGCAGTGAGTGGAATACTATTCCACATGGAATCAGTTTCCACTTGGGGTTAGTATCTAGCCCACCCTCATCGCCCTAACACCACCTTTATCGATATGGCCGGAGTACTCGAACGCGCACTTGCCGTGATGGAACACCTCGCCACGCAGCCGGAAGGCGTGCCGCTGGCATCCATCGCGCAGGAACTGGAGATCCCGCAGAGCGCGGCGCATCGCCTGCTGAACGAGCTGGTGCGCTGCGGCTATGTGCGCCAGCTCCGCGACCATGGCGACTACGCGCTGACCGCCCGCGTGGCGTCCATCGGCCTGAGCTACCTGAGTGCCACGGGTATCGTCGACATCGCCCAGCCGCTGGTGGACCGGCTGGCGCAGATTTCGGGGGAACTGGTGCGGCTGGCCATCGTGGATGGCGAGCACCTGACGTGGGTGGCCAAGGCGCAGGGCGCCCGGCATGGTTTGCGCTACGACCCGGACATGGGCATGGACGCCCGGCTGTCTTGCAGCGCGTCCGGCCACGCCTGGATGCTGACGATGAGCGACGAGCGCGCCATCGAGCTGGTCACGCGGCAGGGCTTCGGCTCGCCTGAGGAATATGGTCCGAACGCGCCGACCACCATCGGCGCGCTGCTGACGATGCTGCACGAGAACCGCGCGCGCGGCTTTGCGATGATCAACGAGGTGTTCGCGCCCGGCATGACGGCGATGGCCGCGCCGGTCAAGCGTAAGGAGCGCGATCCGATTGGCGTGCTGAGCATCGCCGGACCGGCCGTGCGGCTGACCGAGGCGCGCATGACCGCGCTGGGCCCCGACCTGCTGGCCGCTGCCGACGAACTCGCGCTGGCCAGCCTGGCCTCGCCGATGTTCCGCACACGCTTTCCGCTACAGGGCCGCAACAACGAGGACAACTCGGCCGCCGCCTGACCTTCAGGGGCGCCGCTCCTTCAAGCCTCCATGCCGCGCAGGCACAGGCTCATCAGCCCCATGCGCCCGCGCACGCCAAGCTTGGTGAAGACCCGGGCGACATGCGCCTGCGTGGTGGATGCCGTCAGGCCCAGCCGTCCGGCGATCTGGTTCTCGGAGGCTGCCGTCAGCAGCAACATCAGCACCTGCTGCTCGCAGGGCTCCAATACATTCAGCAAGGCGGCGGGAATCAGGTGGTCGCAGGTGGGCTGCCGCAAGGCGGTGACGTCGTGCGCGACGCCGAAGCGCAGTTGATGCGTCTCCAGCCAGCGGGCGGACCATGAGAAGTGAACGTCACTACCGTCGCGGTGCTGGTAGCGGTTCTCGAATCCGGTGCGCCGATTCCCGGCCATCACCGTGCCCGCTTCCCGGAGCGTCCGGTCGCGGTCATGCGGCGCTACCAGTTCGATCATGGTCTGGCCGATGATGGCGGCCTGGGACAGGCCCAGGCTATCCGCGCACCGGGCGTTGGCGTAGCGGATCTTCCCAGCCTTGTCGACCAGGAACACTGTGTCTGGCAAGCTGTCCGCCAGCGTCAGGATCGCGTCTTCCGCCAAGCGTTCAATCATGTGTACCGATCCCCGGGGCCGCGACAAAGCCATCGCGACAATGTGGCCGATCATGCCAGAGGATCGGCGTTCACTCCAGCGGCACTGGCCCTACGTCTCGTCCTTCACCGCGTGCACGATGTTGTCGCGCAGCGCGATGACCTCCTTCTGCAGCTTGGCGAAGGCCGGCGGCGTCAGCCCGCATGCCGACATCAAGTCGGTGCTCGCCGCCTTCTCGCGCACGCGTCGACCGCTCTTCG
The DNA here is from genome assembly GCF_056399925.1 of Cupriavidus sp. 01L43. Classification (NCBI taxonomy): domain Bacteria; kingdom Pseudomonadati; phylum Pseudomonadota; class Betaproteobacteria; order Burkholderiales; family Burkholderiaceae; genus Cupriavidus; species Cupriavidus sp. 01L43. The sequence continues at coordinate 168,258 of NZ_JBFTSH010000007.1, read as the reverse complement.
TCAGGCTCACGCGCACCTGCCGCTCGTTCTCCGGGTCGCGCTTGCGTTCGACGTGGCCCATCGCTTCCAGCTTCTTGAGGATGGGTGTCAGCGTGTTCGACTCCAGGAAAAGCTTTTCGCCGAGGCCGCTGACGGTCTGGCCGTCCGCCTCCGACAGCGCCACCAGGGTGACGTACTGGGTGTAGGTGAGCCCGAGCTTGTCCAGCACGGGCCGGTAGAGCTTGCCGAAGGCGAGATTGGTCGAGTAGACCGCGAAGCACAGGAAGTCCGACAGCGGGGTATCCGCGGCGCTTGTCTCATCAATGGGTTTCATCTGCTTTCTCGTCGTGATGCCGATGGCAAAGAATACATCGTATGCGACGCAATCGTAAGCGCTGAGCGCCTTCCCCGGCCCACCGCCGCGCCGCCCGCCGGGTTTCTTCACGCGCGCCGTACAAACGCCTTGACTTGCCCGGGCCCGTGAACCATTATGCAACGCATGCGATTACATCGCATGCGATTTGTTAAACCACACTAGATTCAGAGAGACCCTCACACATCATGACCAAGATCGAAAAAGTACTGTTCACCGGCAAGACCCACACCACCGGCAGCAAGGGTGGCCCCCGCCATCACGGCAACGTCGACCTCCATCTCACCACGCCGGGCAACGACACGGCGCCGACCTATGCCTATGAAGCGGTGCAGTCCCACCCGACGGCCGAACAGCTCTTCGCCGGCGCATGGTCGGCCTGTTATATCGCCGCGCTGGGCCTCGCGGCCAAGGAGTTGAAGGTGGCGGTGCCGGCCGATCTGTCGGTCGAGATCGAGGTGGATCTGGGCATGGCTGGCACGGACTACTTCCTGCAGGGCCGCATCCACGTCAACCTGCCCGGCGTGGCGCAAGAGGCGGCCGAAGCCGTGGCGCACCGCGCCGATGCCATCTGCCCGTACTCGAAGGCCACGCGCGGCAATATCGACGTCACGCTGACCGTCGCGACGGCGTAACCGGGGATAAGGGGGGTCATGGCGCAACCGCTTCCGCGTTGCGCCATGCCTGCACGAAGGCACGCAGGGTCGTCGCGGAGGCATCGCTGACGGCCCAGTACTGCATGCCGCCTGCCGCCCAGCGCTGTAGCTGGTAGCCCTGCTGCACGGCTTCGCCGCTGCCGCCCGGCCCACGCTGCGCGTCTGGCAGCACGAACACGTCGATCGGATGCCCATCGCGCCGATAGACCAGCACGGCCACCCGGTGGCCATCCACATAGTCGAGCCGGCCGCCCAGCAGCGGGAACCCGGCGCTCGCCAGGTCGCGGACCTCCGGCGCGTAGTCGACACGGCCGTTGAACCACGGCTTCACCACATGCATATTGGACGACGCCACATCGATGGCGTGGTTCGAAATCAGACCGCGTACGTGGCTCGTCACCACGGCGTCGGCCATGCCTTCCGCCGGAGACTGCCGCATGGCGTGCTGCTGGAGGCCCAGGCCGACGGCGAACACCGTGACGCCCGCCATGGCCGCGTTGATGGCGGGCGACCACGTGAACCAGCGGCGCCAGCCTTCCGACGAGGGGGGCGAGGGCGACGCGTCGGCGTCCGGTGCGATGGCCGCGTCGCCGGGCAGCGCGGCCACGATGCGCGCGCGCAAGTCGGCGGACGCGCGGTGATAGTGCGCGCCGTGGCGCGTCGCCGCGCGCAGCGCCTGGAGATTGCGCAGGCAGGCCACGCACTGGTCGCAGTCTTCGAGATGTCGTTCCAGCCGCACACTGTCAGCCGCGCCGACTTCCCCGTCGGCGCAGGCCTGCAGGAGCAACTGCGCGTCATGGCAATCCATGTTTCGTATCTCCGGGGGGATGAGCGGGTGGCACGTCCGCAAGGTCCTGGCGCTCCGCCGGCGCGGCGGCAACCGGCACCTCGCCACGCAGCGCCGTGACGGTGGCGGCCAGCATGCGACGGCCCCGCGCGAGTCGGGACATCACCGTGCCGACCGGTATTTGCGCGATGCGGGCGATATCGCGGTAGTGCAGTTCCTCCAGTTCACGCAGGACGATGACTTCGCGGAAGACCACCGGCAGCCGCGCCAGCGCCGCATGGACCAGCCGCACATCCTCCTCGCGCATCAGCCATTGCTCCGGGTCCGTGGCGGCGCCATGCCAGTCCGGCAGCGCGGTGTCCATCTCGCCTTCCTCATAGTCCGTTTCCGCCGCGCCCCGGCGCTTCTCGCAGGTCGTGAACCACGTATTGCGGACGATGGCCAGCAGCCAGGGCCGCGGCTGGTCGCCCCGAAAGCTGCCGAACAGCCGGAACGCGCGCAGGAACGCCTCCTGCACCACGTCCTCCGCATCGCCCGTGTTGCCGCACAGCCACCGGGCGAGGTTGTAGGCGGCGTCCAGGTGCGGCAGCACGAGGGCGTCGAAGCGGCGGCGCGTGGCAGGGGCGTCCACGTCAGTCCTCGGTCCGGACGGAGCGGTCGGGCAATCCAGTCACATCGGGGCAGTCGAGCGAATCGAGCGAATCAGACGAAGCGGGTGGATGGCGCAAGGCGGTCTCCTGTATACCGGCGCTGCACCGATTCTATTCCCGCGCGCCGGCGCCGGGAATATTTGGCGCCCCCCCCCGGTATGACAGGGGTGGGGCGTGCGATGGCCATGCCCGCGACACCGACGGAGGCAATCATGGACGGAACATGGCGGCGGCGGGACATCCTGCGCCTGGCAGGCGCAGCCGGGGGCGCCGTCTTTGCATCGGCGCTGCCGGGCTGGGCGGCGGGGCGCGACGAGGAATTCGTGTTCGTGCAGCTATCGGACGCGCATTGGGGGTTCGAAGGGGCGCCGAATCCCGACGCGCGCGGGACGCTGCCCAAGGCGGTGGCGGCCGTCAATGCGCTGCCAACGCCACCCGACTTCATCATGTTCACCGGCGACCTGACCCACACCACCGACGACCCGAACGAGCGTCGGCGCCGCATGCGGGAGTTCCGCGAGCTGATCGCGCCGCTGCGCGCGGGCAAGGTGTGGCTGATGCCGGGCGAGCACGACGCGAGCCTCGACGCCGGGGCCGCCTATCGCGAGCTGTTCGGTCCCACGCACTACACGTTCGATCACAAGGGGGTGCACTTCATCGTGCTGGACAACGTGTCGGACCCGGCCGGCCAGGTCGGCGAGACCCAGCGCGCGTGGCTGGCGGACGACCTGCGCAAGCAGTCGCGCGAGGCACGCATCGTGGTCTTCACGCATCGGCCCCTGTTCGATCTCTATCCGCAGTGGGACTGGGCCACGCGCGACGGCGAGGCCGTGGTGGCCCAGCTCATGCCGTACCGGCACGTCACCGTGTTCTACGGGCATATCCATCAGGAACACCACCACATGACCGGGCATATCGCCCATCACGCGGCGCGCTCGCTGATGTTTCCGCTGCCGCCGGCCGGCTCGCAGCCCAAGCGCGCGCCAGTGGCGTGGGACCCTGGGCAGCCCTATCGCGGGCTCGGCTGGCGCACGGTCAAGGCCACGCGCCCGCCGGATGCGTTCGGCCTGACCGAGCAACCGGTACAGCGCGATGCCTGAGGCGATGAACACCCCCCCGGCAAGCGGCCGCCGCACGGTATTGGGATGGTTGCTGGCCGGCGCGCTGGCGGGGATGATCGCGCGCGGGGACGCGGCGCCCCCGCGTGTGATTCCGGTCCGGGCGCGCCGCTTCGTCTTCCTGCCCGACCGGATCGCCCTCAAGGCCGGCGAGACCGTGATCCTGGCGCTGACGGCCGAAGACATCATGATGGGCTTCGGCGCCCCGGACTTCCACGTCCGCGCCGACCTGCCGCCCGGCCGCACGGTGCAGGTCACCCTGACCGCCGGCAAACCCGGCACCTACCGCTTCCTGTGCGACATCTTCTGCGGCACCGGGCACGAGGACATGGGAGGGACGATCGAGGTGACGTAGGGGCGCCGCCCTGCCTCCACCCGCTACGCCGCCAGCCTGAACTGGGGCAGCGTCAGCGCGTCCGAGACCTTCTCGAACGCCACGCGCACGCGCTTGCCGATGGCGAGATCGGCGGGGTCCGCATCGAGGATGTTCGCCATCATCCTTACGCCTTCGTCCAGTTCGACCATGGCCACCACGTACGGCAGCCGCGTCTTCATGAAGGCGTTGGGCGCGCGGTAGTTGACCGTGAAGGTGTAGATCGTGCCGTTGCCGGACACCTCCTGCCAATCCACATCCTCGGACTCGCAATGCAGGCAGAACGGGCGCGGATAGAACTGCCGATGGCCGCAGGCCGTGCAGCCTTGCACCACGAGCCGTCCTTCGTGCGCGGCACGCCAGTACGGTTCGGTCAGGGACGTCGGCTGGGGCAAGGGACGCTGGGGTTCGCTCATGTTCAGACTCCGAGGATCATGGTGGTGTTGCAGGCGAAGACGAGGCCCGGCGCGTGGCAGAGCGCCAGTTCCGCGTTGGGAAGCTGCCGCGCGCCAGACTCGCCGCGCAACTGGCGCACGGCCTCGATGATCACGAACATGCCGAACATGCCCGGATGCCCGTAGGACAGCCCGCCGCCCGAGGTGTTGATCGGGAAACGGCCGCCCGGCCCCAGCGCGCCGTCGGCCACGAAAGCCCCGCCCTCGCCCCGCTTGCAGAAGCCCAGTTCCTCCAGCGACTGGACCACGCCAATCGTGAAGTGGTCGTAGATCTGCACTACGTCGATGTCGTCACGCGTGACGCCGGCCATCTGCAAGGCCGCCTCGGCCGTGCCGGCCACGCCGGTGTCGAGCCAGTCCGCCGTGTTGAACGGCGTGTAGTGATGCGTGTGGGCTTCGGCGACGCCCATCACGTAGACCGGCTTGCTGCGCAGGTCGCGGGCACGGGCGGCCGAGGTGATGATCAGCGCGCCGCCGCCATCGGTCACCAGGCAGCAGTCGCGCTGGCGCAGCGGTGCGGCGATGACCGGCGAGGCCATCACCTCGTCGATGCTCGTCGGCTCGCGCCGGTAGGCCGCCGGATTCAGCGCCGCCCACCGGCGCGCGGCCACGGCCACCTCGGCGAGGTCGCGCGGCGTAGTGCCGTAGCGGTGCATGTGGAGCTGGGCCACCATCGCGTAGTAGCCGATGGGACTGAGTTGCCCATAGGGCGTCACGAATTGGCCGCGCGGCGACGACAGGCTGTCCGCCGCCACTGCACCACTCTTGCGGGAGCCGTCGGAGAGCTGCGTGCTGCCGTAGGTCACCAGCGCCACCGAGCACATGCCGGCCGCAATGGCCGCCATGGCGTGGCGGATATGCATGATGTTGGACATGCCGCCCACGTTGGACGAATCCACATAGCCGGGCCGGATGCCGAGGAACTCCGAGAGGTGCAGTGCCGAGAACTTGTCATCGGTGTGGGCGAACACGGCATCCACATCGCGAAGCGACAGGCCGGCATCGGCGAGGGCCCGGTGCGTGGCCTGCGCCTGCAGCTCCAGCGCGCTCTTGCCGGGCACCTTGCCCAGGTCGGATTCCGCCACGCCGGCAATGGCGACGGAGCGGGAGAGGTTGTTTGTCATCGTGGCATTCCGTTGGGGGGGGTCACAGCGCACGCGCGATGACCTCGCGCATGATTTCGGACGAGCCGCCGTAGATCCGGTTCGGCCGCACATCGGCATAGGCGCGCGCAATCGGGTACTCGCGCATATAGCCATAGCCGCCGAAGAACTGAAGCAACTCGTCGATGTGGCGTGTGGCCTCGCTGGCCCAGAGCTTGGCCATGGCCGCGCCATCGGGCGTCAGCGTGCCGGCCAGGTACTGGGCGAGGCAACTGTCGACAAACGCACGCGTGGCGCAGGCATGGGTCCGGATGTCCGCCAGCCGGAAGCGGATGTACTGGTTGTCGATCAGCGCCTTGTCGAACGCGCGCCGCTGCTTCACGTGGTCGAGCGTCCATTCGATGGCGACTTCCAGTGCCGTGGCGCAGCGCAGGGCGATCAGCAGCCGTTCCCGCACCAGTCCGCTCATCGCGTAGCCGAACGCGGCGTCGGGCTCGCCCACGAGCATGTCGTCCGGCACGAAGACGTTATCGAAGAACAGTTCGGCCGTGTCCTGCGCCTTCTGGCCGATCTTGTCCAGCAACCGGCCCCGGCTGAAGCCCTCCGTGGTGGTATCGACCCAGAACAGGCTGATGCCACGCGCGCCGGCATCCGGGTTGGTCTTGGCGAACACCAGCACACGGTCCGCGTGGTGGCCGTTGGTGATGAACACCTTCTGCCCGTTGAGCCGATAGCCGCCATCGACCTTGCGGGCGCTGGTGCGGATGGCCTTCAGGTCGCTGCCGGCGCTGGGCTCGGTCATCGCCAGCGCGCCGACCACCTCGCCGGAGGCCATCCCCGGCAGGAACGCGCGCTTCTGCGCCTCGGTGCCGAACTCCAGCAGATAGGGGGCCACGTTCTCCGAGTGGGTGGTGAAGCCGGTCACGCCCGTGGCCAGCGCGCGGGCGATTTCCTCGACGACGATTGCGCTGTACAGGAAGTCGCCACCGCCGCCCCCGTAGACATCGGGGATGCCGGGCAGCAGCAGGCCGGCGCGGCCGGCGCTGCGCCACAGCTCGCGCGGCACCAGGCCGCTCTCCTCCCATTTGGGGTGATCCGGCATGACCTGCTCGGCGATGAAGCGCGCCACGCTCGACCGGTACAGCTCGTGGTCGGAGGTGAACATCGGACGCGGCATGTGAAACGAAGATTCGGGTCTTGTCATGGGACGGTTGTCGGGTGCGGGCCGCCGCCTAGTGGGCGATGCGGCTGTCGGTGGGCCAGTACTGCGCCTTGACGGCGCGCTTGAGCAGCTTGCCGGTCTCGGTGCGCGGCAAGGCGGGCACGAAGTCGACGCTACGCGGGCACTTGAGCGCGGAAATGCGGCTGCGGCACAGGGCGATCAGCTCCTGCGCCAGGCCATCGCCGGCCAGGGCCGGATCGTGGAGCTGCACCACGGCCTTGACCTCCTCGCCGAATTCCTCGTTCGGCACGCCGACCACCGCCACGTCGGCCACCGCTGCGTGCGTCAGCAGGACGTTCTCGGCTTCCTGCGGGTAGATGTTGACGCCGCCCGAGACGATGGTGTTGGCCAGCCGGTCGGTCAGGTAGAGGTAGCCATCGGCATCCAGGTGGCCGACGTCGCCATAGGTCGCCCAGCCGCGCGCGTTGTAGGCTTGCTGCGTCTTCTCCGGATCGTTGTGATAGGTGAAGGTGCCGCCGCCGGAGAAGTAGACAACGCCGGTTTTGCCCGGCGGCAGTTCGTTGCCGGCGTCATCGACGATATGCACCTTGCCGAACTCCGGCTTGCCGACCGAGCCCGGGTGCGCCAGCCACTCCTCGGAACCGAGCGAGGTGCGCCCGACCAGTTCGGTGCCGCTGTAGAACTCGTAGAGGATCGGCCCCCACCACTGGATCATCTGCTGCTTGACCGACACCGGGCACGGCGCCGCCGCGTGGATCGCCACGCGCAGGCTGGAGAGGTCGAAGCGGACGCGCTCGGCGTAGTCGAGCCGCAGCAGCCGCACGAACATCGTCGGCACCCACTGGGCGTGCGTGACGCGGTAGCGCTGGATGGCGTCGAGCGCCGCCAGCGGCTCGAACTTCTCCATCAGCACGCAGGCGCCGCCGGCGCGCATGGCGGCCATGTTCCAGCGCACCGGGGCCGTGTGATAGAAGGGCGCGGTGGAGAGGTAGACCGAATCGGGGTCGAAGCGCTTCCAGCGCGTGCGCGGATTGTCGTCGGCGTTGAAGAAGGCGTTGGCGCCAGCCAGCGGGCGCTTGATGCCCTTGGGCATGCCCGTGGTGCCGGAGGAGTACGAGAAGTCGGTCCCCTCCTCGGTCTGCAGCAGCGTGACATCGTCGGGAAACTGGCCGATCCATGCGTCGTAGTCGGCAAACCCCGCGCGCTGGCCGCCCACCAGGATGCGATGCATCGGCAGGGCTTCGAGCGCGCCGGGCGCCATGTCGGCCAGCGTCTCCGGAGAGCAGAACAAAGTCTTCGCCCCGCAATCGGCCAGGATGTAGCGCACTTCGTCCGTCTTGAGGTGCCGGCTGATGGTGGTGTAGTAGAGCCCGATGCGATGCGCGGCCCACAGGATCTCGAAGTACCGGATATGGTTCTCGAGCAGCACGGCGATGCCATCGCCCACATGATGGCCGGCGGCCAGCAGCGCCGCCGCGCACTTGCGCGAGCGCAGTTCCAGTTCGCGCCAGGTCACCGCCTGGCAGGAAGGGACCATGGTATAGGCCACGCGGTCGGGGGTCTCGCGGGCGTGGCGTTCAATCGGGGACATGCATTGACTCCTCGGTTTCTGGTTCAGGACTGGCGCAGGCCGGCCACGCCGTGGCTCAGCACGACGATGCCGCGCTCGGCGGCGACCACGCGGAAGCGCACCGCGTCCGCCTCCTGCCACAACTCTGCGCGCAACGTCTCGCCGGGCATCACCGGCGCGGAGAAACGTGCGGCGATGCTGGCCAGCCGGGCCGGCACGTCGTCGCAGGCCAGCCGGAGGACCGCGCGGGCAGCCATCCCGAAGGTGCACAGGCCGTGCAGGATCGGGCGATCGAAGCCGGCCTCCCGCGCCGCCGCCGGCAGCACGTGAATCGGATTGCGGTCGCCGTTCAGCCGGTACAGCAGCGCGGCGCCCGGCAGGGTCGGCATGGACATGACCATGTCCGGCGCGCGTTCCGGCACGGCAGGCAGCGGCAGCGGCGCGGCATCGCCGGCAGCCCCGCCATCGACCCCGGCGGCGAAGCCACCGTCGGCACGGCAGAACGACACGTGCTCGACCGTCGCCAGCAGCGCGCCGGTGGCCTGGTCGCTGACTTGCCGCTCAGTCACGACCAGCGCGCCCTTGCCTGCGCCCTTGTCGACCACACGGCTGACGCGCGTCTGGCTCACCACGGCGCCGGCGGCGGGCGGCACGCCGTGAAACGTCATCCGATGCTCGCCGTGCAGGATCCGCATCCAGTCGATGCCGGTACGCGGATCCGTGGCCCAGGCGCCGGGCGCACCCACCGTGGCCAGGAAGGTCGGCACCACGCGGGTAGCGGCTTCATGCACGTAGGGCAGCTCGCGCTCGTCCAGCGGGTCGGCGGCAATGCCCAGGCTCAGCGCGTAGCGGATGCAGTCGTTCTCCGTGTAGGCGCAGACGTCGGTGTCGAAGCGCCACCGCTTCAGCGTGTGATAGTCGATCGCCATGATTGCCGCCTCAGATCGGGTCCCAGGAGAACACGTCCGGGGAGCGCTCCAGCGGCGTGAACGCGCGCTGCACGGCGGGCACCGCGTGCTCCGCCAGTGTCTCCAGCGTCCAGCCTTCGGCACGATGCACCGAGGCCACCGGCCGCGGCTGGCTCATCACGATCAACTCGTTGCCGCGCACCACCAGCACCTGGCCGTTGACGGCCTGCGACGCCGCATCGGACAGGAACACCGCCACCGGCGCCACCTGCTCCGGCGTCATGGCCTGCATGCGGGCGAGGCGCCGCTTCTCGGCCTCGGTCTCGCTCGGCAACGTGCCGATCAGGCGGCTCCAGGCGAACGGCGCGATGCAGTTGGAACGCACGTTGAAGCGCGCCATGTCCAGCGCGATGGACTTCGACAAGGCCATGATGCCGAGCTTGGCGGCCGCGTAGTTGGCCTGCCCGAAGTTGCCGATCAGTCCCGCCGTGGACGTCATATGGACGAAGGTGCCGCTCTGCTGTTCCTTGAAGAACGGGGCGGCGGCCCGGCTGACGTAGTAGGCGCCGTTCAGGTGGACGTCGAGCACCGCCTGCCATTCCGCCTCGGCCATCTTGTGGAAGATGCGGTCGCGCAGGATGCCGGCGTTGTTGATCACGCCATCCACGCGGCCGAACGCCTCGATGGCCGTGCCGACGATGGCGTTGGCGCTCGCCGCCGTGGCCACCGAATTCGTGTCCGCCACGGCCGTGCCGCCGGCGGCGCGAATCTCCTCCGCCACCCGGCTGGCGGGGCCGCTGTCGCTGCCGTCGCCGCTGCCGCTCGAGCCCAGGTCGTTCACCACAACCCGGGCGCCCTGCCGGCCCAGCATCAGGGCGATGGCGCGCCCAATCCCGTTGCCGGCGCCAGTGACGATAATGACCTTGTCCTGCATGTTCTCCTCCTGCTGATTGAAATGTCGCGCGTGTCGCGCAGTCCGCCGTGCGTGGACGGCTACTCCGGCTTGATGTTGCCGGCCTTGATGACCTGGGCCCAGCGCGCCTTCTCGGCACGCACGAAGGCGTCGAACGCCTGCGGCGTGCCGCCGACCACCCTGCCGCCCTGCTGGGCGAGCTGCTGCCGCAGCGCCGGGTCCTCGAGCGCCTGATTCACCGCCGCGTTCAGGCCCTGCACGACGGCTGGCGGCGTCTTGGCCGAGACAAAGAGCCCAAGCCAGACCGACACGTCGAAGTCGGGATAGCCCGATTCGATGACCGTCGGCGTATCGGGCAGTTCGGGGCTGCGCTCGCGCGTTGTCACGGCAATGGCGCGCAGCTTGCCGGCGCGGATCAGCGGCAGCGCGGAAATCAGGTTGTCCACCATGAAGTCGACCTGACCGGCCACAAGGTCGGTCAGTGCCGGCGACGCACCGCGGTAGACCACGTCCACGGCGGCGATGCCAGCACGCTGCTTGAGCAGGTCGCCGGCAAGATGGCCCGACGAGCCGCTGGTCGACACCGCCATCGCCAGCCCCTTGGGGCGGGAGGCCGCGTACGCCTTCAGTTCGGCGACGGTGCGCACCGGCAACTTGGGGTTCACCACCAGCACGTCCGGCATCGACAGCACATGGGCCACCGGAGCGAGGTCCCCATAGGCATAGGGCAGCTTGTCGTGCAGCGCGTAGTTGGCCGCGTTGGGGCCGAGGCTGCCCATGACCAGCGTGTAGCCGTCTGGCGCGGCGCGCAGCATGGCCTGGATGCCGATCACCCCGCCGGCGCCGGGCAGGTTTTCGACCACCACGGGCTGGTGGATGCGCTCGGTCAGGGCCTTGCCAAGCTGCCGGCTGGTCAGATCAAGGATGCCGCCGGGAGAACTCGGCGCAATCAGGCGTAGCGGTCGCGTCGGCTCGAATCCGGCCCCGGCGGCATGGCCGCCCAGCGGCGCCAGCAGCGCGAAGGCAGGCAGGACGAGCGCGGGCAGGACTGCCCGCAGCAAGCGTAGTCTCATCAAGGTCGTCTCCTTTGTGATCTGACGGTCTTATGGGTGTTAAATGACCGCCTAGCGGACATTAATGACCGTCTGACGGCTATTTAAGGCCGATAATCTTGTTATGTCAATGAGTTTTCGGAGACGACCCGCCGCGCGGCGGATATTTCAAAAAAGGAGGGGATCGGGGAGAATGCGCCCCATGGCAAATACAGACAACGAAGGTTTCATCCGCTCCTTTGCGCGCGGGCTGGCCGTCATCGAGGCGATGGGCCGCAACGGCACGCACACCGTCGCGACCGTATCGGCGGCCACCGGCCTGCCCCGGACCGTGGTCCGGCGCATTTTGCTCACGCTATGCGAACTCGGTTTCGCGGCGGAATCGGACGAAAAAGGCTTCCGGCTCACCCCGAAGATCCTTAATCTCGGCATGACCTACCTGACGTCGCTGCCGTTCTGGGGCCATGCCCAGCGCGTGCTGGAGACGCTGTGCGCCCAGACCGGCGAGTCTTGCGCCATGGCCGTGTTCGACGGGGAGGAGGTGGTCTTCGTGCTGCGCATTCCGTCGGCCAAGATCATGTCGTTGCAGCTTGGCGTGGGCAGCCGGCTGCCGGCCTATGCCACGGCACCAGGCCGCGCGATGCTGGCCTTCCAGCCGCCCGAGTTCCTGGCGCACTACGTCGACACGGTGTCATGGCGGCAGTACACGCCGCGCACGGTGGGCGGCACGGCGGCGCTGACGACCGAACTGGAGGCTGTGGCGCGAGATGGCTATGCGTGGGTGGACGGCGAATTCGACCTGCACGTGAGCGGGCTGGCCGTGCCGGTACGCGACGAGCAGCGCAAGGTCGTCGCCGCGATCAGCGCCAATCTGGTTTCCGGGGAAATCAACCGCGACAGGGCCGTGCGTGACCTGCTGCCCGCGCTGCGCGGGGCCGCCGAACAGTTGTCGGGGCTCGCGCCGGCCTTCCTTGGGCCGGGCCCGCGCCGCGCACGCAGCGCGGCGGCCTGAATCCGGGCGACCGGGCACGGCGCATTGCACGCCCTGCCCGGCACCGGGTGTGCCTTACTCCCGATGAATCGCCAGCGGCCCGAACGACTGGGTGACCGGCATCACTTCCACGAAGTTGATGTTGACGCGCGCGGGTAGCGTCGCGGCCCAGAAGACGGTTTCGGCGATGTCGTCCGGCGTCAGGGCGTCCGCGCCTTCGTAGACCTTCTCCACGCGAGCCTGATCGCCGCTGAATCGCACCGACGAGAACTCGGTGCCGCCCACCAGACCCGGCGCCACGTCGGTCACGCGCACGCGGGTGCCTTGCAGGTCGGCGCGCAGGTTCAGCGAGAACTGGCGCACGAAGGCCTTGGTCGCGCCGTAGGCGTTGCCGCCCGGATAGGCGTAGGCGCCGGCCGTGGAGCCGATGTTGATCACGTGGCCACGGTTGCGCGACACCATGCCGGGCAGCACGGCGCGCGTCATATACATMAGGCCCTTCACGTTGGTGTCGACCATCGTGTCCCAGTTGTCCAGGTCAGCCTTCTGCGCCGGCTCCAGGCCCAGTGCCAGGCCGGCGTTGTTGACCAGCAGGTCGATCTCGGCGAACTCGGGCGGCAGCGCGGCCACGGCGGCGGCCACGGCTTCGCGGTCGCGGACATCGAGGATCAGCGGCAGCACCTTGTCGCGGCCCAGCGCGTCGGCCAGCTCGGCCAGGCGGTCCGCGCGGCGTCCGGCGGCAATCACGCGATGGCCCGCCGTGGCGAAACGTCGGGCAATGGCGGCGCCGAATCCTGAGGTGGCACCGGTAACGAAAACGATCATCTTGCTCTCCAAACTGGGACGGGTTCGGGCACCGATACTACACCGGATCCCCGCGGGTTTCCCCCACTGCTGGGCGCGGGGCGCGGTGCGACAATCCAGCCGTGTCGCCGAGCTGGCGTCGTGGCGATGCCTCGATTGCAGTACCACCCCAGGGAGAACAACATGCACCGCCTTGCCACGCTTGCCGCCATCACCGCCGCCTTCGGCTGCGGCTACCTTGCCGCCCCGACGGCGCTGCCGCCGGCCCACGCGCAAACCCCGCCCGCCGCGCTGGCGCCGCAGATCATCAACCTCGCGGCGATGACCCCGGACGACATCGGGCCGCAAGTCCCCAACATGGGCACGCTGCGCACGAAGGGACTGGTGGCCACGCCACACGGGACCCTGGCCGTGCAGGCCGGCAATGTGCCGAAGCACTATCACACCAGCGCCGACGAGATCCAGTACATCATCGCCGGCAAGGGCACGCTCTGGCTGGGCAACGAGCAGCGCGAGATCGGCCCGGGCGACCTGATCGTGATTCCGAAGGGCACCGCGCACGCGGGATCGATCGCCACCAGCGGGGAATTCAAGGCGCTGGCCATCAAGCTGCCGCCGCAGGCCGCTGGGGATACGCACCTGCTGCCCTGATCCCCAGCGGCTGGTCGACCTAGACCGGCAGCCCCTTGGCCCGCAGCGCGGCATCGAAGCGCTCGGGGTCCGAGGTGCCGGACGCGTTCTCCGCGCGGATCTTCGCTTCCTTGGCCAGATGGGCGCGGCAGCGTTCGAGCACCTGGGCGGCCTCGGCGGCCGGCACGGCAATCACGCCGTCCGCATCGCCGACGATCAGGTCACCCGGCAGCACGGCCAGCCCGGCGCAGGACACCGGCACGTTGATCTCGCCCGGACCATCCTTGCTGGGCCCCCGGTGGGTGTGGCCCCGGGCGAAGATCGGCATGCCGTCTTCGGCCCACTCGCACAAGTCCCGGACGGCACCGTCGATAACCAGCCCACCGAGCTGCTTCGTGACGCACGTGGTGCGCATCAGGCCGCCGACCAGGGCCTGGGTGACATCGCCGCCGCCGTCGATGACCAGCACATCGCCGGGCTGCACCATCATCAGCGCCTTGTGGATCATCAGGTTGTCGCCGGGGCGCACGCGCACCGTCACCGCCGGGCCGCACAGCACAGTCTCCAGCCGGCGATGGTATTGGCGCAGGCCAAGCGTGCCGATGTTGCGGCTCATGGCATCGCCGATGGCGGCGACGGGCATCTCGCGGAACGCAGCAACGATGCTGGCGGACGGGCCATCCGCACGGGGGTTGATGCGGTAGCCGGCAGGCCACTGCACGGGTGCTGGGGATTCGGACAGGCTCACGGGAGACTCCAGGAACAGGAAGGTAGAAAGGGGATCAGGCAAGGACCTGCGGATTGACGCACGCGGCACGGTCCACCGGGCTGCCATCCAGCCAGCCGAGCACGTTCTGTGCGGCGGCGCTCGCCATCGCGGCCAGTGCCGCCGGCGTCGATCCGCCGACATGCGGCGTCAGCACGACGTTCTTCAGCTCGGCCAGCGGACTCCCGGCGGGCAAGGGTTCGACCGCCATGGTGTCGAGCCCGGCCGCAAACAGGCGGCCGTCCTGCAGCGCGGCCACCAGCGCGGTTTCATCCACCACTTCGCCGCGCGCCGTATTAATCAGGATGGCGCCCTTCGGCAGTTGGTCGAACGCGGCGTCGTCCAGCATGTTGCGCGTGTGGCGGTTAAGCGGGACGTGGAGGCTCAGCACGTGCGCCTGCGGCAGCAGGTCGGCCATCGACGGGAGCAACGCCACCCCATCGACGGGACTTTGACGGCCGGCCATCGCCGGGTCGAAGGCCACCACCTGCATGCCCAGCGCCAGGCAGACCTTCGCCACGCGCTGGCCGACCTGACCGAACCCGACCAGCCCGATGGTCTTGCCGAGCAGCTCCACGCCGTCCTGCGCGCGCGACCAGCGCCCGCTGTGCAGTTCGGCATCCATCCAGCCGATGCGCCGGGCCGCCGCGAACATCAGGCCCAGCGTCATCTCGGCGACCGACTGGGCGTTGGCGCCGGGCGTGACGTAGACCGGAATGCCGCGCGCGGTGGCCGCTTCCACATCGATATTGCTGACCCCCACGCCATGCTTCGAGATGACCTTGAGCGTGGGGCAGGCGGCGATGGCCTGCGCGGACAGCGTCACCGTGCGTGAGATGACGGCATCGACGGGCTCGGCGGCCATGATGCGCTCCACTTCCCCGGCATCGCCTGATGCGGACAGGTACAGCACGCGCGCGCCGGCGCGGGTCAGCAGGTCCACCCCGGCGGGGGCGAGCTTGGGAGCGGTGACGAGAATGGTGTGCATGGGTTTCAATCGAGCTTGATATTGGCTTCGCGGATCAACGCGCCCCACTTCTGGTGCTCGGCGCGCAGGTAGTCGCCAAACTGCTGGGGCGTGCTGCCCATCGGCGTACTGCCCTCGGCGGCGAGCTTGTCCTGCACCTCCTGGGTCTTGAGCGCCTTGCGCACTTCCGCGTTGATGCGGTCCACCACGGCCGGCGGCGTGCCGGCCGGCGCCACGAGGCCGGTCCAGGTGATGGCGTCGAAGCCGGGGTAGCCGGACTCCGCCACGGTCGGCACGCCGGCCAGTTGCGGCACGTTGCGCAGGCGCTGGGCGGAACTCACGGCCAGCGCGCGGACCTTCTGGTTCGTCAGTTGGGGCATCGCGGCGGCGGTATTGGCGAAGTTGAACTCCACCTGATTGCCGAGCAGATCCATCATGGCCGGGCTGGCGCCCTTGTACGGCACGTTGAGCATGCGGAAGCCCGCCTGCCGCTCCAGCAGTTCGCCGGCAAGGTGGGACACGGTGCCATTGCCGGGCGTGCCCATCCGCAGCGCCTCGGGCTTGGCCTTGGCGGCGGCCACGACGTCCTTCAGGGTCTTGAAGGGCGAGCTGGCGTTGACGAGCAGCACCACTGGCTGCGACGCCACCGTGGAGATCGGCGCGAGGTCTTTCAGGGGATCGAACGGCATCTTCGGGTACAGCGCCGGGTTGATCGCCAGATTCGCGGTCTGGCCGAGCCCGATCGTGTAGCCGTCCGCCGGCGCCTTGGCCACCGCGTCCATGCCGACATTGCCGCCCGCGCCGGGCCGGTTCTCGATCACCACGGTCCAGTGGGCCTGGGTGGCCATCTTCTCGGCGATCAACCGCGCGACCGCATCCGTGCCGCCGCCGGGCGGAAACGGCACCACGAGCCGGATCGGCTTGGCGGGCCAGGTGTCGGCGGCGCTCGCGGCACCGCTGCAGATAGCCAGCACGGCGGCGGCGGCCAGAAGGCGAAGGTTCAGCATCGTGTCTCCTTTCGTTATGGGCGCATTCTTGCCGTGCAAAAACATTCCGTCTATTTGATAATGTTCATGTTTTCATTCCCAGGAGTTATCGATGGACATCCAGCTCAGGGACCTGCGGTACTTCGAGGTCGTGGCCGAACTCGGTCACATCGGACAGGCAGCCGAAAAGCTGGGCCGCACCCAGCCGGCCCTGACCAAGGCGGTGCAACGCCTGGAGGCGGCGTTCGGCAGTGAACTGTTCGAGCGCAAGGGGCGCGGCATCCGGCTGACGCCCGTGGGCGAGGTCCTGCTGGCGCGGGCCCGCATGCTGCGGGGCGCGACGGACGAGGCGCTGCGGGAAGTCGGCGATTTTGCGAAGGGCAACGCCGGGCACGTGCGGATCGGCAGCGGCCCGATCGCCGCCGAGCATGTCTTGCCCGAGATTTGCAGCCTGCTGCTGGAGGAGGCGCCGGCAACCACCATCGACATCACGGTGGCGCCCAGCCTGGTACTACGCGAGCGCCTGAAGGAAGGCACGCTCGACCTGCTGATCGGATTGATGCCGGAGCATGACGACGCGCTCGTCAGTCATGCGATCGTCGAAGACGTGGTGGTGGTGGCCGCCAGCCGGACGCATCCGGTGTTCCAGCTATCGCGCGTGACGCTCAAATCCCTGCTGGCCTGGCGCTGGGTCTTGCCTGCCGCGTCGATTCCCAGCCGGCAATGGCTGGACGCGGCCTTCCAGTCGCACGACCTGCCCCGGCCCGCCACCCAGATCGACGCGAATTCCATCCCGCTGCTGCCCCGGCTGATCGCCAAGACCGAACTCCTGAGCTTCCTCTCCCGGCATACGCTGCACGAGCACAGGCACACCCTGCGCGAAGTGCCGCTGAAGGAAGCCACGCTGCGTCGCAGCCTGGGCGTGACGTACCGGCGGCAAGGCTACCTGTCGCCCGCCGCGCTACGGCTGATGGCGCTGCTGCAGGAGCGCGGCGAGGCACTGTTCCGCGCCGCGCCGGGGGATGCGGCCAAGCCGTAAGCAAATTGTATCCATGACAATTATTTGATTGTCCTGATGCAGCGGACTACGATGCCTCATCCTCCCAGCCCGGCTCCGGGCGTCGGGTGGCATCGCAAGGACGCGCATCACCATGGAACTGAACACCACCACCATTCTCGTCACCTTCGCCGGGGTTTTCCTGATCTGCTTCATGAAGGGGGCCTTCGGGGGCGGCTTTGCCATCGTCGGCATTCCGCTGCTGTCGCTGGTGATGGACCCGGTGACGGCGGGCGGACTGCTCGCCCCGCTGTTTATCGCGATGGATCTGTTCGGCCTGCGCTACTGGAAGCCCTCCACGTGGTCGAAGCCTGACCTCCGGCTGCTGGTACCGGGGCTGGTGGTCGGCATTGGGGTCGGCTACGGGCTGTTCCGGGTGCTGGATCACCGTGCGATCGCCATCGTGATGGCCGCCGTCACGCTGGCCTTCGTGGGCATGTGGTTCCTGCGTGGCGGCGATGTCGTGGTGCAGCCGCGCTCCTCGCGCAAGGCCGTGGCCGCTGGCGTGACCTCGGGCATCACCACCATGGTCGCGCACTCCGGCGGGCCGCCGCTGGCGATGTACCTGTTGCCGCTCGGCCTGAGCAAGCAGGTCTATGCCGGCACGACCAGCATGTTCTTCACGGTCGGCAACATCATGAAGGCGGCGCCGTGGCTGTTCCTGGCCAGGCCGGTGGGCGCCGTCTGGACCTTGATGGCGATCTGCCTGCTGGCGATACCTGCCGGCGTCTGGCTCGGCTGGCGCCTGCATGCCCGGCTGGACCAGCGCCAGATGTACCGGGCCTGCTATGGGTTGCTGGTGGTGACCGCGATGAAGCTGCTGTGGGATGGCGCGTCCGGCTACCTGCTCTGACGCTCACCAGGACTGGTCGGCCACCACGCGCGCCACGGTTTCCAGCGCCTGCCTGAGCGTTGGCAGGCTGACGGAGCCGAGCGCGAGCCGGATGGCGTGGGGCACCTGCGCTGACGTGGCGAACGGATGGGCCGTCGATACGGCGATGCCCGCCTGCATCAGCGCCATCGCGATGGCATCCGCGCGCACTTCGGGGGGCAGCGGCAGCCAGACGAAGTACGACGCGGGATGGCTGACCCGCTCCAGTCCGCCGAGCACTTCCGTGGCCAGGCGCTGGCGCAGCGCGGCATCCCGGCGTTTGTCGGCTTCGAGCCGGGCCACGGTGCCGTCTTCGATCCAGCCGCAGGCGATGGCCGTCAGGGTGGCCGGCGTATTCCAGGTGGTGGCGCGGATGGCCCGTTCGAGCTGGGGCACCCATTCGCGCGGCGCACTGACGAAACCGATGCGCAGCCCGGTGGCGACACTCTTCGACAAACTCGACACATAGACGGTAGCTTCCGGCGCCAGCGCGGCCAGCGGCGCGGGGGCCCCTTCGACGAGGAACGCGTAGGCCGCATCCTCGATCAGCATCAGCCCATGCCGCCGGGCGATGGCGACCAGTTCGCGGCGTCGCGTGGCACTCATCACCCAGCCGAGCGGATTGTGCAGCGTCGGCATGGCGTACACGGCACGCACGCGCCGGCGGCGGCAGAGCGCCTCCAGGGCGTCGAGGTCGGGCCCGTGAGCGGTGACGGGAATCGGGACGAGTTCCAGCCGGCCAGTTTCGGCGGCGAGCTTGAAGCCCGGGTAGGTCAGGGCATCCACGGCCACCACGTCGCCGGGCTCCAGCAGGGCCATGGCGGTGAGCGTCAGCGCGTGTTGCGCGCCGCTCGTGAGCAAGACGGTTTCCGGGGTGGCCGGCACGCCGCGCCGGCCCAGATGGAGCGCCACGGTCGCGCGCTCGTGCTCGCGGCCGCCGTGGGGCTGGTAGCGCAGCAGCGCCTCAAGGTCGCCGGCGGCGGCGAGCTGGCGCAGCGCTGCCCGCAGCAGATCTGCCTGGCCCGGCAACGCCGGATTGTTGAAGCTCAGGTCGACCGTATCGGCGATCCAGGCAAGCAGATCCACGCCCTGCCCGCGCGGCAACGCCTCCTTGACGAAGGTGCCGCGACCGGCCTCCCCGCTTACCAGCCCCATCGATTGCAGTTCGGCGTAGACGCGCGTGGCCGTGACCAGCGCCAGCCCTTCACGCGCCGCGAGGTCGCGGTGCGTGGGCAGCCGCGTGCCGGGACGCAGCCGGCCCGCGCGGATATCGTCGGCAAGCCGGTCGACCAGTTGCTTGTAGCGGGGCTGGGGCATGACAGCGCGTGTCCATGACAATCATCGGAATGTCCCGATTATCCCCCCTGTGACTCACCGCCCGCCGGTGACATCGAGGAAGGTGCCGGTGCTGTAGGACGCGTCGGCGCTGGCCAGCCACAGGATCGCGCGGGCGACCTCTTCCGGCTGGCCGCCCCGGCCCATCGGGATCGAGTCCTTGACGCGATCCACCCGTCCCGGCTCGCCGCCGCTGGCGTGCATGTCGGTGTAGATGTGCCCGGGGCGGATGCAGTTGACGCGAATGCCCTCCCGCGCGACTTCCTTGGCGAAGCCGGTGGTGAAGGTCTCCAGGGCGCCCTTCGACGCCGCGTAGTCGACATATTCGTTCGGACTGCCGAGCCGGGCCGCGCCCGACGAGATATTGATGATCACGCCGCCCCGTCCGTTGTGGCGCTGGGACATGCGCCGGGCCGCCTGCTGGGCGCAGAGCATGGGGCCGATGGCGTTGACGGCGAAGATGCGCTGCATCCGCGCGAAATCGAGATCCTCCAGCCGGGACTGCCGCGCGAGGATGGCGGCGTTGTTCACCAGCACGTCGATCCGGCCGAACGTCCGGTCGATGGTGGCGAATAGCTGGGCAACCTGCTCGGGGTCCGCGCTGTCGGCGCGCACGGCCAAGGCCCGGCGGCCCAGCGCTTCCACATCGGCCACCACGGCCAGCGCGGCGGATTCATTGGCGACGTAGCTGATCGCCACATCGTAGCCCTGTGCGGCGGCCAGGCGCGCGGTGGCCGCGCCCACGCCACGACTGCCCCCCGTGATCAGAATCAGCGGTGCCTGCGGAACGGTGTTCATCATCTGCGCATCTCGATGTGATAGTGGATTAACAATTATGAGGGGCTGTCAAAGCCCCAGGCAAACCGCGCCGGCTGCGACGACGATGCAGGCGAGCCAGCGCGTGCCGCTGACCGACTCCCGCAGGAAGACCCGCCCGATCAGCACCGCGAACACCACGCTGGTCTCGCGCAACGCCGAGACCGCGCCCATCGCGCCTGATTGCAGCGCCCAGATCACGATGCCATAGGCGGCAATCGACACCAGCCCGCCGACCAGCGACGAACCGACCGCCAGCGGCTCGGACCGTACCGGCGCCCACAGCGGCGCCAGCCCCCGCACCGCGACGAACAGGATCGGCATCAGCCAGTAGAACAGGAACATCCACGCGGTGTAGCTGAGGGCCTGCCCGCCGGACAACCTGACGCCGATGCCGTCGATCACGGTGTAGAGCGCAATCATCGCCCCGGTGGTCAGCGCGGCCAAGGCACCCGCGCGGGACGCGCGGTGCCCCTGCAGCGCGATCACGATGATGCCGCCCGAGACCATGGCGATGCCGAGCGCCCGCAAGGGGCCGATCGCCTCGTCGGCGAAGAGCGCCGCGCCAAGCGTGACCAGCAGCGGCGAGGAGCCCCGCGCGATGGGGTAGGCCAGCGCCAGGTCGTTGCGGCGATAGGACCGCACCAGACTCACGTTGTAGACGATATGCACGAGCCCCGACGCGACGATGTACGGCCAGGCGGCGCTGGCCGGCAAGGGGTTGCGCAGGACGACGAGCGTGGCGACGGCCGCGATGGCGATGCTCATCCACGTCATCGACAGGAACCGGTCGCGGTTGCCGTGCAGCATGGCGTTCCAGCTCGCGTGGAGCATGGCGGCGAGGAGCACGATACCGCCGGTATAGCTGAGCATTGGGGTGGGAGGGGAGCAGGAAATGCCCAAGAATATCTATCTTGAAGCGGCACGACAAACCAGATAAATTGCCACATCGCGTTAGAAAATCTATTGTCATGAAACGGGTATTGCCGCCGCTCAATGCCTTGCGGGCCTTCGAGGCCGCAGGCCGGCTGGGCAGCTTCAAGGAAGCCGCCGCCGCGCTGCACGTCACGCACGGGGCGGTGAGCCAGCAGGTGCGCCTGCTCGAGGAATGGCTCGGCGCCGCGCTGTTCGAGCGGCATAACCGCCGCGTGACGCTGACGCCGGCGGCGAAAGCCTATCTGGCGGAAATCGGCCCCTTGTTCGAACAGCTCGCGCAGGCCACCACGCGCTACGGGGTGCCCGGGCCGGTCTCCCGGACCCTGTCCGTCAACGCGCCCGCGACCTTCACCCTGCGCTGGCTGGTGCCGAGACTGGCCAAATTCCGCGCCGAGCATCCCGATGTGGAGATCAAGGTGGAGACCTCGAACGGGCCACTGGAAAGCCTGAAGGACGACCACGACCTGATCATCCGAGGGGGTCCGGACACGTTCTACGGCTACGCGATGCGGCCATTCCTGACCGAGGAGCGGCTGCCGGTTTGTAGCCCGGCGCTGTTGCAGCGCCAGCCGCTCGGGGTGCCGGGCGACTTGCGCCACCACACCCTGCTGCATACCTCGAGCCTGCCGCGCCTTTGGCCGGACTGGCTGGCGAGCGCGCAGATCCCCGGGCTGAGCCCGGCCGCCACGTTGACCTTCGATCACTTCTTCCTGACCCTGCAGGCAGCCATCGACGGCATCGGCATCGCCATGGGGCCGACGTCGCTGGTCTCCGACGACCTCGCCGCCGGGCGGCTGGTCGCCCCATTCGCCGGCCCGCGCCTGCCGTCGCGCAGCTATTGCGCCTACGTGCCGGACGAGAAACGGGGCGATCAACTGGTCGGGCTGTTCCAGTCATGGCTGGAACGGGAGGGGATGTGATTCTGCGGCGATGCGCTACGGACCCATACGGATCTGGTATACCATCGCCCGCTAGTCCCCGCCTTCCCAAGACCCCGGCATGAAGTTCAAGGAAATCAGTGCGTTCCAGGCCGTGATGCGCTCCGGTTCGATGACCGCGGCGGCCACCGAGCTGTACACGTCGCAACCGAACGTGAGCCGGCTGATCGCGCAGCTCGAATCGTCCACCGGACTGACGCTGTTCACGCGCAACGCCGGCCGCCTGATTCCCACCGAGGAGGGCCTGGCGTTCCTGCGCGAGGTGGAACGCGCCTTCGTGGGCCTCGACACGCTGAAGGACGCCGCCCGCAACATCCGCCAGTTCGGCAAGGGCCGGCTGCGCATCGCCGCAGTGCCCTCGCTCGCCATGACCGTGCTCCCGCTGGTGCTCCAGCGGTTCCATGCCGACTATCCCGGCGTCAACGTCGCCATGGAAACGGGCAGCACGCAGTTGGTGGCCGACAGCGTCGGCAGCCGCTACTGCGACCTCGGGCTGGTGTCGTTCCTGCCCCCCGCCGCCGTCACCGATGCCCAGCCCGTGGCCGAACTCGCGGGCTGTTGCGTGCTGCCGCCCGGCCATCGTCTGGCCAGTCTGGACGTCATCACGCCTGCCGACCTGGCCGGCGAGTCCTTTATCTCGATGAGTCACGGCGATGGCCTGCGCGCCGCCGTGGACGCCGCGTTCGCCGACGACGACCGGCGTGTGATGCACTTCGAAACCCCCTACGGGGCCACCATCTGCAAGATGGTCGGACTCGGGCTGGGTGTGGGCATCGTGAACCCGCTGGTGGCCCGCATGCACGCCGCCGAGGTGGTGGTCCGGCCATTCCGGCCGCGTATACCGTTCGTCAGCTACCTCCTGCTGGCCCGGAACCGGCCTGCCAACGTGCTGGCGGACCGCTTTATCGAGCGGCTGATGGAACTCATCGCTGCCGAAATGGCATCCCTGCCCTCGGGGCTATCAGGTTTTCGTATAGACGCCTGACAGACTCGTATTTGCGCGCGCGGCGCGCGCTCCGCATACTCGCTCGGACTGACACACCGCTGCCCATTGGGCTTTTTTGGGCTTCTTCGGCTGGTGTTTTCATGAAGCTTGCGAGTACCTGACATGATTTCTAGCAGGGCCCAAGGCCCGCAATCCCCCCACGGAAGGTGCTGCAGATGACCGCAGCCTCCACCTCCCGACTCCCCGTGTTCGACGTCGCCGTGATTGGCGGCGGCCTGGTCGGCTCGGCCGTGGCCTACGGCCTGCGCAGCAGCGTGGGCACAATCGCCGTGCTCGACGAAGGCGATATCGCCCTGCGCGCCTCGCGCGGCAATTTCGGCCTGGTCTGGCTGCAGAGCAAGGGCTACGGCATGGGCGCCTACAGCCGCTGGACGCTGAACTCCACGCGGCTGTGGCCGAAACTGGCCGCCGGCCTGCTGCAGGAAACTGGCATCGACGTGGCCCTGGAGCAGAAAGGCGGCCTGACGCCGCTGATGGGCGACTACGAGGTCGAGGCGCGGCTGGCGTGGGTCAACACGCTGATGGCGCAGCCCGGTGTGGAGCCCTATGAATGGAAGCTGCTGGATCACCATCAGGCCGCTTCGCTCGTGCCCGGACTGGGCCCCGATGTCACCGGGGCGATCTGGACGCCGCACGATGGCATCGTCAATCCGCTCAAGCTGCTGCGCGCGTTCCATACCGCGTTCAGCACCAGCGGAGTCCATTACCTGCCGCACCACGGCGTCACGGACATCGTGCAGCAGCCCGGTGGCGACTTCGTGCTGACCACGCCGAACGGCACCGTGCGGGCGCGCAAGATCGTGCTGGCCGGCGGCCTGCGCAACGGCGACCTGGGCCGCATGGTGGGCATCGACCTGCCGATGGCCCCGCAGCGCGGCCAGATCCTGGTGCTCGAACGCACGCGCCGGCTGCTGGACACGCCCATGGTCACGCTGCGCCAGAACGACGAGGGTAGCTGGTTGGTCGGCGACTCCCAGGAAGAGGCGGGCTACGCCGAACAGGTCACCACGCTGCCGGTGCTGGCCACGCTGGCCGACCGTGCCGTGCGCACCCTGCCCGCCCTGCGCGACGTGCGCGCGGTGCGCGCCTGGTCCGCCCTGCGCGTGCGCGCCAAGGACGGCTTCCCGGTCTACGAACAATCGGCGACGCACCCGGGCGCCTTCATCGTCACCTGCCATAGCGGCGTGACGCTGGCCGCCACGCACGCGATGAACCTCGCCCCCATGATCGCCGCAGGCGAGCTGCCACCGGAGCTGGCCACTTTTTCGACCCGGAGATTCCATGTTCAGACGCATTGACGCGGCCGTCCTGCAAGCGACGGATCGCAAAGTACGGGTCACCGTGGATGGCACCGCGCTGGAATGCCGGGAAGGCGACAGCGTGGCGGCGGCCCTGTTCGCCGCCGGCGTGCTGGCCTGCCGCGACACGGCCGTGTCCGGCGCCGCACGCGGCCCCTATTGCATGATGGGCATCTGCTACGACTGCCTGGTCCGCATCGACGGCCGGCCCAACCAGCAGGCCTGCATGGCGCGCGTGCACGATGGCATGACCGTGGAACGCCAGCACGGCGCACGCGAGGTGGCGGCATGAGCCTCGACATCGACATCGACATCGACATCGACATCGCAACCTGCGACCTGCTCGTGGTCGGCGCCGGCCCCGCTGGGCTGGCTGCGGCAACCGAGGCTGCCGCGCTGGGCCTGTCGACGGTGCTGATCGACGAACAGCCTGCACCGGGCGGTCAGATCTATCGCGCCGTCAGCAGCACGCCGGTACAGAATCGCGCGATCCTCGGCGAGGACTACTGGCACGGCCAGAGCCTGCTGGAGCCGTTTGCCAACAGCGGTGCGCGCCATCTGTCGGCGGCAACTGTCTGGTCGATCAATGCGCGCGAGCCGCAGCCGGGTACGGCGGGCGATGGCCAACCCGCCGGCTTCGAGGTCGCCTATTCGGTGGCCCGGCCCGGTCAGGATCCGCAGGCCGCGCTGCTGCACTGCCGCCATCTCATCCTGGCCACCGGCGCGCAGGAGCGGCCCTTCCCGATTCCGGGCTGGACCTTGCCGGGCGTGATCACGGCCGGTGCCGCGCAGATCCTGCTGAAGACCTCGGGCGTGGTGCCCGAAGGGCGCACGGTGCTGGCGGGCGGCGGCCCCCTGCTCTACCTGCTCGCCTATCAATACCTGAATGCCGGCGTGAAGCTCGAGGCGATTCTCGAGACGACCGATAGCGGCCAATGGCGCAAGGCGCTGCCGCACGCCTGGGGCTTCCTTCGCTCGCCCTATCTGGCCAAGGGGCTGAAGCTGCTGCGCGCGGTTCGCAAGGCCGTGCCGATCGTGAGCGGCGTGACGGCGCTCGAGGCCATCGCCGGCGCGGGCGGTCAGGTCGCCGCGCTGCGCTTTCAGGCTGCGGGCCAGCGCCACAGCATGGCGATCGACCAGCTGCTGCTGCATCAGGGGGTGGTGCCGAATACCAACCTGTCGCGCGCCATCGGCGCCGAGCATGTCTGGAACGAGCGCCAGGACTGCTGGGAACCGCAGGTGGATGCATGGGGCGCAACGTCGATGCCGCACGTGAGCATTGCCGGGGATGGCGCGGGCATCGCGGGCGCCGTGGCAGCCGAGCATCGGGGCCGCATCGCCGCCGTGCATGCCGCTGCCGCGCTCGGTCGCATCGACATCGCCACGCGCGACGGCAAGGCGGCACCGCATCACGCCGCGCTGGCACGCGCCACGCGAGGCCGCGAATTCTTCGAGGTGCTCTATCGCCCGCTGCCGCAGTTCCGCCGCCCCGTGGGCGACACCATCGTCTGCCGCTGCGAGGAAGCCACCGCCGAACAGGTGCGGCACGCCGCGCGCATCGGCTGTCAGGGTCCGAACCAGTTGAAGGCGTTCCTGCGCTGCGGCATGGGGCCATGCCAGGGACGACTCTGCGGGCTGACCGTGACCGAACTGATCGCCGACGAACAACAGCGCCATCCGCGTGATGTGGGCTATTACCGGCTGCGGTTTCCCACCAAGCCGGTGACGCTCGGCGAGATTGCCTCGCTGCCGCAGACCCAGGCGTCGCGGGACGCCGTGGTCCGCTTCAAGAAGTAAAGCGCAGTAGGCAGCAACATGAAAACAGAAGCGCGGACCGGGTCATGCATGGCATCCCGCGTCCCGCCAGTCGAACCAGCACAGCGACGACATCCTGAGAGCAATCCTCAACCCCCTTATCGAGAATCAATCATGGCGTTTTCCAAGATCGTCCCCGCTCTCGCCCTCGCGCTGGCCGCAGCCCAAGGCATGGCCCAGGACTTGCCACCGGGCCCGATGCGGATGTTGGTCGGCTTCGCGCCCGGCGGTGGCAACGATGTCATCGCCCGCACGGTCGCCACGCAGTTTCAGCTGAACACCAAGGTCACCATCGTGGTGGAGAACAAGCCGGGCGGCGGCAGCACCATCGCCACCGCCGAGATGGCGCGTGCCAAGCCGGATGGCTCGGTGCTGCTGCTGGGCTCCGTCGGCGGCCAGGCCATCGCACCGTCCATCTACAGCAAGCTGCCGTACGATCCCATCAAGGGCGTGCAGCCGGTGTCGCTGGTGGCCAAGTCCGCCAACGCGCTGGTCGTGAACAATGACCTGCCGGTCAAGAACGTGCAGGAGCTGCTCGCCTACGCCAAGGCCAATCCGGGCAAGCTCAATGTGACGTCGCCGGGCAATGGCACGATTTCGCACCTGTCGGCCGAACTGTTCAAGAGCATGGCTGGCGTCTCCATCACGCACATTCCCTATCGCGGCGATGCGCCGGCGATGCAGGACGTGATGGCCGGCCAGGCGCAGATGACGTTCGCGAGCCTGCCGTCGGCCAAGGCCGGTGCCGATTCCGGCAAGGTGCGCATCCTCGCCGTGACCAGCACCAAGCGCGTGGAAACCATGCCGAACGTGCCGACCATCGCCGAGTCCGGCGTACCCGGGTACGAAGTCGTGTCGTGGTACGGCGTTTTCACGACGGGCGGCACGCCGATGCCGACGGTGAACCGCCTCGCGCAGGAGATTGCCGCCGTGGTGGCGCAACCGTCGATCCGCGATTCGATCGCCAAACAGGGCATGGAGCCGAGCGCGCTGGGCCCAGTCGAGTTCACGCAACTGGTGAACCGCGACGCCCAGAAGTGGGACAAGGTCGTGAAGACCGTCGGCATCAAGCTGGACTGACCCCACGCGATGATTCGGGCAGGGCGAGCGTCGGCGGAGCGCAGCGCTACAGCAGACGCTCCGCCTCTTCCAGCAGCGTCATGCGGGACAACATCGTGGCGCGCGCAAAGCGCACGAGCAGAAAGGTTCTCACCAGGCGGGGGTCGCCTGGAATGCTTGCGGTCAGGAATTCCAGGTCGTCGCCGGGCGCGGTGCTGTCATCGGGTTGAAGCACATTCATCCGGCTCAGCCGCATGCGCCGGCGCTCGATGAGGAGATAGGCGCCGGCGTTGGTGAGCGCTGCCTGCAGCCCTTCCATCTGGCGCTCCAGCGCATCGACTTGTCCCGCCGGCAGGGCGGTGTCGCCGTTGGCCGCATCGATCTGTGCGATCTGCGCGCGCAGGCGCTCCCGTTCCTCGGGGTCCGGCGAGACATCGCCGCCAAGCAGCGAACGCATGCCCACCCCCTGGCGTTCCAGCAGCCGCAAGCGCTCGCTGAGCAACGCCATCTCCTGCAGGCGCTCATCTCGCCCAATGCCCCCCGCCGCCGCACTGGCAAGGCCCTGCAGCGCAAGCTGGTCCAGCATGCGCGCCTCGATCTCCCTGTACAGCCCGGCGTGGCTGTCACCGCATATCCGAATCTGATGATCGTTGAAGCTGACCGTGGTTTGCAGCACGTCCGAGCGCATGACGTCGCCCTCCAGGGCCACGCCCAAGGTGCGCCGCTCGACCATTTCCATGCCGAGCACCGCAAACGCCTCGTCTGTGCCAGGTGACGCATCGAAATAGTCGCGCAGATCGGCGGCGCGGCTGAAAGCCAGTGCGACGTCCTGACCAGTGCCAAGACACGCGTGGATGTACGGGTCCGTCCCCCACGTCTCCGGACTCGCTTCCCGTGGTGCGGGAATGCCGGCCACGACCGCGCGTACGTGGTCGAGCGCGATGCGGATCGAGGGGGCCAGCCGCCGGGCATAGCGGGGCAAGAGCCGTAGGCGGGGACTTAGCCGGGTAATGCGCTCGGCCAGTTCCGCCACCTCCCGCCTGTTGTCCGCCTGCCCATCGGGGCCGCGGCGGCGGCGCCAGTTCAGAATGCCCATCACCATGCTCCGTTCAGGCGCGCAATATGACCTTCAGCCGCTACCCGTTGCGAGTCCGACACCGTCATGCAATCAGAAGCGCCTCGTATTCCGCCCGAAACTGTTGCAGCGAGCTTTCCACCACCGTCACGGCGCCATCGATCAGACCGCAACGGCCGCTGCCGGGCAGGATGCGACACAGGTTCTCCAGCGCTTCCAGATCGGCACGTACGCCATGGCCCGTGTCGATCCGGCCGAGCAATCGCATCATCTGGAAGGTGCCACCCTTGCAGGGCGGACACTGTCCGCATGAGCCCTGGGCGAAGAAGCTCACGTACTCGGAGACCTTGCGGACGATGCTGGTGCCTTCGGACACGACGATCATGGCGCCGGTACCCAGACGCGAACGCCGTTGACGCACGGAGTCAAAATCGAGTGCCACATCGAGATCGCGCTTCGTCAGCAAGGTATTGGACGGGCCGCCGGTAAAGACCGCCTTGAACTCCTTGCCCTGGAGCATGCCACCGCCATGCTCGAACACCAGGGCCTCCAGGCGGGTGCCCATCGGCAATTCATACAAGCCAGGACGCAGGACGTCGCCCGAAAGCGAATAGAGCTTGGTTCCGGCAGCATTCCCGATGCCAAGACCGCGATACCACTGCGCACCGTTGCGCAGAATGCCCGGTACGTGCGCCAGGGTCTCGGTGTTGTTCACGATGGTCGGTGAGCCATGCACACCGTGCTCGGCGGGAAAGGGCGGCTTGCGTCTGGGGAACGGGAATCCGCCCTCGACACTCGCGATCACCGCCGTCTCCTCCCCGCCGATGTACAAGCCAGAGCTGGGGATCACGTCAAGCGACAGCGGGCCGCCAATCAGACGCCCGAGTTCCGAGAACAGAGAGTGCCCCCGCCACTGCTCCACCGCCTGCCGCACCATATTGAGGGCCAACGGTTGATGCGGATTAACGTACAGCACGACATGATTGGCATGGGTCGCCGCTGCGGCGATGAGCGCCCCCTCGATGACCTGGTGCGGCGTGTGCTCCAGCAGATAGCGGTCCTTGAACGTACCGGGCTCGTCTTCGTTGCCGTTGCAGATGATGTATTTGTCGCCTGCAGCGGTGGCAGCGACCGGTGCCCATTTGCGATGCGTCGCGAATCCGGCACCGCCCATCCCACGCAGGTCCGCTTGTTCGATTTCGGCGAGGATGGCGAGCGGATCGCGCAGGGCCTTGGCCAGCCCCTCTCCGCCGCCGCATGCAAGCCAGGCGTCCAGGTCTGCGCCGACCCGGATATCGTCCCTCAGGAGAACCTGATTCAGCTTGTGCATCGCGCGCTCCGTGGGTCGCTCATCGGACGCCGCCGCTCGCGCCGCCCCACTTGCCCCGGCGCAACGCTGCATCGACCCGCAAGTCGAAATGGGCATAGCCGGGGAAGAGTTGCGGTGCCTTGACATGCAAGGGTAGCCCCGCCAGCGTCAATTGCCGCTGCCAGGCGTGCACATGGCCGATGCCTGCGCGGCCGGCCATGGCACCCGCGCCAGACTCCGCTGCCTTGGCGCCGGCACGCCGCCCCATGCTCAGGATGTCGAGCAGCGCGTTTCCCATCAGGCGGTTACGCCCGTGAATGCCTCCCGTGACCTCGCCGACGCAAAGCAGGCCGGGCACGCTCGTGGCACCGTCCTTGTCGATCGCCACGCCTCCGTTCTGGTAGTGGAGGGTCGGATAAACGAGGAAGGGCTCCAGTGCCGCATCGTGACCGCACTTCCGCGCGAGATGGCGCAGCGTCACGAGGCGCTTGGCCAGAATGCCGGGGTTCTCCATTTCCAGCGTCGGCGTGTCGAGGAAGACGCCAGTCTGGCCGTCCCGGTCAATGCCACGCCCCTGCGCGCATTCGCGCAGAATCGCCGAGGCCACGACGTCCCGAGGCTTGAGTTCGTCCACGAAGCGCTCGCCCTCGCCATTGATCAGCTTGGCACCGGCCGAACGCGCCGCTTCCGAAATGAGTCCACCTGCCAGGTGCGCCGGATAGGCGATGCCGGTGGGGTGATACTGGAACGAGTCGAGTTCGCGCAGGTGTGCCCCGATCCGATAGGCCAGCACCAGGCCGTCCGCGGTGGCGCCGTAGTGATTGGATGTCGGAAAAGCATTCAGGTGCAGCCGCCCCGCCCCGCCGGTGGCGAGAATCACGGCACGCGCGCGCACCAGCACATAGGTACGCGACTCCAGGTTATAGATCACGGCCCCGGCGCAGCGGCCCCGCTCGTCGGACAGCAGTTCGACCGCCGGGCAGCGGTTCCACACCTCGACTGCGGGATCGAGGTCCACCGCCTCGCGCAGCACGCGCATCATCTCCAGGCCGGTGTAGTCACGGTAGGACAGGATGCGCGCCGCCGAAGCACCACCGGGCTTCTTGCGCAGAAGGTTACCGCCCATGGGCCGGCCTTCCTCCAGGTCGAACATCACGCCAAGCTGGATCAGCCAGCGAATGACGTCGGGGCCATCCATCACCATCTGCGCCACGAGTTCTGGCTCGCCGCAGAAGTGTCCGGCGCGCAGGGTGTCCTCGAAGTGCAACTGGGGACTGTCGTCCTCGCCGACGGCCGCCTGAATCCCGCCTTCGGCCATGACGGTGTTGCTGTCACCCAGGCGCAGCTTGGTGGCGAGGATCACCTGCGCGCCCTGCTTTGCTGCAATGAGCGCCGCCGCGCAGCCGCCCCCGCCGCCGCCGATGATCAGGACGTCGGTGCTGATCACTTGCGCGCCGGCGATGTCGATATCGTCGATCAGCGCATTGGCCTGGAGATAGCGTGCGAGATCCGGCTGACAGGGGTCCCCCTGGTTCACGCCGATGCTCAGCGCCACACGCGCATTGAGCCCATGGTCGGGGTGATAGCCCTTGAGAAGCTCGTCGACAGAGGTGTCGTCGCTGCGGACCGTTGGTACCGCACCGGGCCGGTAGCGCTTGCGCGCGTCTTCGAAGGGAATGCCAGCGGGCATCGTTGTTGTTCCGATCAGCGTGGCGGCTGCGCGCCAGGCGCGTCGAAATCGATCTTCATTTCGCCGCGCTCGATCTGCTGCAGCCGGCGCATCAGGTTCGCCGGACGCAGCGACTGTGACGCGATCATCCGCCGCACGAACAGGCCGAGATGGTTGGGCCGGATATGCTCGGGGCAGGCCAGCGTGCAGAGGTTGCACATGACACACTCGTCGAAGACATCGCTCGACTCAGCCAGTTCGCCCGCCACGGCGAGATTGACGCCGCGCTGGACGTCGAGACCCTTCGGGCAGGCGCGATCGCAGCCGCTGCAGTGCCGACAATGGGAGGCTTCCGGGAATATTTCAGAGAGGGTGCGCAGCGCCTGCCAGCTGTCGCCGATTTCGTCCAGGCGATACCTGTGGCGAGACGAGACGGTGAAGTAATCCAGGAAGGCCACCTGCATGCCCGCTTCGACCAGCGTCTCGCATCCGAGGGCCGTCTTCACCTCCTGCTCGCCGCTGTGCCGCACCATGACGCGGCACGAACCGCAGACCCCCTGCCCCATGCAGCCAACGCCCTCGACCAGCGTCTCGCCTGCGTAGAGGAAGGCCTGCAGGATGGAGCAGTTGGCCGGCGCCTGGACCTGATGGCCTTCGATGCTCAAGCGTACCAGTCCCATCGGGTTGCACTCCGTCGTTCGCGGCGCCAACGCCACCTGGCGCTTCTATCGAAAAGGTCATATAAACCATAGCATATGAAAGGCTCACGAACTGCCACGCGGCCTTCACTTCACTTTCCGCTGATGTAGCGCGAAACCGGCCCAGGTTCAGACTCGATTCTCCAGGCACGACGGAGGTACGCCATGCGGCAACCCAAGATCGTCATCGTCGGAGCAGGACTGGTTGGCGGATCGGCGGCCCTGTTTGCGTCGGGGGCCATCCCGAGCGCGGAAATCGTCATCATCGATGTCGCACGCGTCCGGGCCGAAGGGCAGGCGATGGACCTCGCCCACGCTGCGGCATTCTGGGGACACAACCGCTTCTATGCCGGCGACTACGAGAACGCGCGCGACGCGGACCTCGTCGTGATCACCGCCGGCGTCGGCGTGAAGCCAGGGCAAACTCGCCTGGACCTGGCCAAAACCAATGCGGGCATCGCGACGGAGATCGTCGATCGCATCGCCCCGCTGGCCCCGGATGCGATCTACCTCATCGCGAGCAATCCCTGCGATGTGTTGGCCGCCGTCGTGTTTGACCGCCTCCGCTGCGCGCCGGAGCGCGTCATCAGCACGGGCACCTCGCTCGACACCGGCCGGTTGCGGTCGCTGCTCTCCGAGCGACTGGGCATCGTGGCGCCTGCGATTCACGCCCACGTTCTCGGCGAACACGGGGAATCCGCGCTGATCGGCTGGTCCGGCGCAACGGTCTCCGGCATGCCCCTGGAAACGTTCCTGGCGAAGAGCGGCAAGGAGCTTGGGCCTGCCAGCCGGGATCTGATCCTGCGCTCCGTGCACGAGGCTGCCAAGCTCATCAAGGAAGGCAAGGGCGCCACGCATTACGGCATCGCCAGTGCGATCGGGCGAATTTGCCAGGCCATCGTCCACGACACGGACCTCATTCTCACGGTCGGCATTGTGCATGCGGAAGTCGAAGGCGTACCGGAGGTATGTCTGTCGCTGCCGATGGTGGTCAATGGCAGTGGCGCGCAGTTACTGGCTTATCCGGAACTGGACCCCACCGAGCGCGAAGCCCTGCAGCGCAGTGCGCGCATCGTCAAGGAGGCCACCGACAGCGTGCGCCACCGGTAGGGGCATTGCACGCTTCGGACAAATCCGTTCGATGTCAGATCCTGACGGCTTCCACTCAGCTTGGCGGCGTCGGCGTCACGCTGGCACTTCTGCCGAAAAAGTCATATAAACCATAAGCAAAGACGACTGGGAAGGATCGCACCATGCTTGCAAAACTGAAAGCGGCGTTCCAATACTTCAACAGCGTAGTCCCCTTTAGACTCGGCCCCGCCCTGATCACGACGGTGGTGCTGGTCACCCTGCTGCTGTGGCCTGTGCCAGAGGGGCTCACGCCCAAGGCCTGGGGTCTGGTTGCCATCTTCCTGACAACCATCGTGGCGATCATCCTGAAGGTCATGCCGATCGGCGTGATGGCGATGATGGCCATCGTGGTCCTCTCGCTGTCGCAGGTGACCTCGACCTCGTCCAAGGGGGCCATCGCCGATGCGCTGACCGCCTTCGACAGTCCGCTGATCTGGTTGATCGTGGTCGCCATCCTGATCTTCCGCGGCGTGAAGAAGACGGGCCTGGGCACCCGTATCGGCCTGATGTTCATCGCCCTGATGGGGAAACGCACGATCGGCATCGGCTATGGGCTGGCCACCTGCGAACTGGTGCTGGCGCCGTTCACGCCAAGCAATACGGCGCGCGGTGGCGGCATCGTGCATCCGATCATGAAGTCGATCGCCACGGCATTCGACTCGGACCCGGCCAAGGGCACCGAGGGCAAGGTCGGCACCTACCTGGCGTTGGTCAACTATCACGCCAACCCGATCTCCTCGGCCATGTTCGTGACCGCCACCGCACCGAACCCGCTAGTGGTGGACTACATCGCCAAGGCAACCAATCAGGCACTGCATCTGAGCTGGATGAGCTGGGCGCTCTGCATGCTGCTGCCCGGCCTGCTATGCATGCTGGTGATGCCGATGGTGATCTATGTCTTGTCGCCGCCGCAGCTCAAGGCCACACCCAATGCGGTGGAGTATGCGCACGCCGAAATGGCGAAGATGGGCCCGGTGTCGCCGAAGGAACGGGTCATGATCTTCACCTTCGCGCTCCTGCTGCTGTTGTGGGCCAACATTCCGGCGATGGTGTTCGGCCCGGCGCTCACGCTGGACCCCACGGTGGTCGCCTTCGTCGGCCTGTTCGTGCTGATCATTACGGGCACCATCGACTGGGACGATGTACTGTCCGAAAAGAGCGCCTGGGACACGCTGATATGGTTCGGCGCGCTGATCATGCTGGCCGAGCAACTGAACAAGCAGGGTGTGATCGGCTGGTTCTCAACCGGCATGAGCAACGCGATCGTGGCCAGCGGCATCGGTTGGGGCGGCACGGCCGCGATCCTGGTAGCGGTCTTCGTGTTCTCGCACTACCTGTTCGCCAGCACGACGGCACACATCAGTGCGATGATGCTCGCCTTCCTGACGGTCGGCGTGAATCTGATACCGCCCGCGTATGTGGTGCCGTTCATGCTGCTGATGGCGGCCGGCTCGGCGATCATGATGACGCTGACCCACTATGCGACGGGCACCTCGCCAATCATCTTCGGCAGTGGCTACGTCACGATGGGGAACTGGTGGCGCGTTGGCTTTGTGATGTGCGTGGTCGAACTGCTGATCTTCGCGGTGGTCGGCACCGTCTGGTGGAAGGTGCTTGGCTACTGGTGAAACCGCAGCGATTCACCCAAAGACAATCGCCATCGATCTTGCTGTCTTGACAGCGTCAGTGTGGACAAAGGCGCAACGTCGATTTGCCAGTAGGCCCTCACCGGCGCCTCCAATGCATGGAGGACGATGGCCTTGATGACGCTGGCATGCGTGATGACCAGCGTGTGCGAGGCGGGGCTGGCATAGGGCCCCATCCACCGCCGCACACGTTCGCAAAACGCGGACAGGGATTCCCCGCCGTGCGCGACCATGTCCGGATCGGACAACCAGGCTGACAGTGCGGCAGGTTCCGCAATGCCGATTTCCTTGAGCGAGCGCCCCAACCATCTGCCGTAGTCGACCTCCCCCAGCGCGGGTTCGATGATCGGCGAATGGCCCAGCGCCATGGCGGCCTCCCGTGCGCAGCGTGCCGGGCTGCAGAGCACCTGGTCTGGCGCCCCGAGCGCGGTGGCGAGCCGGGCCACGTCGTCGGCCTGTCCGGGATCCAGGGATTCGTCGGCCGGAAACCGCCCGGCGCGCAGGGCTGCCGTGGCCGGTACGCAGAGCAATGTCAGGCGGGTTGTCACGTGTCAGGCCGTCCAGTCGATTAGAATGCACGCATATGCGCTGGGGAGAAGCCGGTTGGAATCCGGCACGGTCGCGCCACTGTATCGCAATCTGAAGCGTCGTTTCGACGAAGCAGGCTGCCAAGTCAGACCTCCCCAACGCCTCATCCATCCGTTACGGGACGCGTCATCCTCAAGGAGATCTGTCATGCACGCAAGCGCCACCCTTTCGCCGGCCATCGAGCCGGTATCCATCCCGGTTCCCGAACTGCTGCCCTGGGCCATCTTTGGCAGCATGCTCCTGCTGCTGGCGATCTACTTCGTCGGCGTGGAGGAAGGTGCCGCGGCCATCTTCAATACGATGTATGTGCATGAGTTTGTGCACGACGGACGTCACCTGCTCGGCTTTCCCTGTCACTGAGGACGCGCCGCCATGGTGAGAAGTCTTCTGGTCCGCGGCATGATCGCGGGGTTCCTGGCGAGCCTGCTGGCATTCGGTGTTGCCAAGGTCGTTGGAGAACCGGAGGTGGAGGGCGCCATCGCGTACGAAGCGCGGATGGAGCAGGCAATGGGCGGTAGCCACCAGCATGAGATGCCCGAACTGGTCAGCCGTGACGTACAGGCCGGGCTCGGGCTGTTTGTCGGGCTGGCGGTATTCGGCAGCGCGGTGGGTGGCCTGTTTGCGCTGACGTTCGCCTTTGTCTACGGCCGGATTGGCAAGCTGGGCGCGCGCCCGACGTCCGTGCTGATGGCGCTGCTTGGCTACATCGCGACCGTGCTGGTCCCGTTTATCAAATACCCACCGAATCCGCCGGCCATCGGCGATCCTTCGACGATCGGCCTTCGCACCGCCTTGTTCTTCACCATGATCGCCCTGTCGTTGGCGGCGATGGTGATTGCGGTCATCGTTGCCCGCAAGCTTGCGGCGAGCCACGGCACCTGGCACGCCACGCTGGGCGCGGCGGCCGTCTATGTGGTCATCGTGCTGCTGGCGCAAGGGCTGCTGCCGGAGGTCAACGAGATCCCCGACGAATTCTCAGCCGTCCTGCTGTGGCGCTTCAGGATGGCCGCCTTCGGTATCCAGGCCACGCTCTGGGCAGGTCTTGGTCTGCTGTTTGCCACGCTGGCACAGCGGCGGCTGGAGGAGCGACGCGGCGTCAGGCATGCCTGACGTCTGATAGCCGAGCCCGAACAAACATCCCCGCCGTGGCGGGGATGTTTGTTTTGGGCCGCGACAGCCTTGCCGACTAGTGCGCGCGCAGCGTCTTCGCAGCCCGATCTCGTTCGGATACTTGAAGTCGTCGAACGCGTCGAGCAGTTCATCGTCGATCTGGATCACGGAGGAGATCGTCGATGTCCGATTGTAGGAAGGCCAATCAATGAAGTAAAATGATCGTTATTCAAAAATACATGAATCTCAATCATGCTTGAACGCATTCACCTGGCAATCATCCGGGAAGTGGACCGTGAGGGCTCCCTGACAGCGGCCGCTTCGGTGCTGTGCCTGACGCAGTCGGCACTGAGCCATGCAATGAAAAAGCTCGAGTTGCAGTTGGGTACCGACATCTGGCTGCGGGAAGGCCGCAGTCTGCGGCTGACCCAGGCGGGCTCCTACCTGCTGGCGGTGGCCAACCGCGTGCTGCCCCAGCTCGATCTGGCCGAAGAACGGGTCCACCAGTTTGCGCAGGGCGAGCGCGGCACGCTGCGGATAGGCATGGAGTGCCATCCCTGCTATCAGTGGCTGCTCAAGATCGTCTCGCCCTACCTATCGACATGGCCGGACGTGGATGTCGACGTCAAGCAGAAGTTCCAGTTCGGCGGTATCGGCGCGCTGTACGGGTATGAGATCGACATGCTGGTAACGCCGGATCCACTCTACAAGCCCGGCCTGCATTTCGAGCCGGTGTTCGACTACGAGCAGGTGCTGGTCGTCAATCGCGGCCACCGGCTCGCCGGCTTGCCCCACGTAGACGCCGACGCGCTGACGAACGAAGTGCTGATCACCTATCCCGTGGCCACCGATCGCCTGGACATCTACAACCTGTTCCTGCAGCCGGCGGGCGTCACGCCCAAGCGCCACAAGACCATCGAGACCACGGACATCATGATGCAGATGGTGGCCAGCGGGCGTGGCATCGCGGCCCTCCCGCGCTGGCTGGTGGCCGAATATGCGGAAAAGATGGATGTCACGGCGGTACGACTGGGCCCGCATGGCGTCGCCAAGCAGATCTTCCTTGGCGCGCGGGAAAGCGACATCGAGATCGATTACGTACAAGCCTTCATCGAACTGGCCCGCCGTTCAGCGGACCTCGCCCCCAACTGAACGACGTAACGCCATCAGGCGCGCGTATCGCAGCGCGTCACCGACCCGGCATGCGTGAAAGCACCCAGCTTCCGCCCACATCGGAGTACAGCGTTTTCTGGCTCAGCCGGCCAGCGCCTGATCCAGCGCGGCTTGCAACGCGGCGCCATCCAGTTCCTGGCCGATCAGCACCACGCGCGTGCCCCGCGCTTCGTCAGCACGCCAGGCACGGTCGAAGTAGCTGTCGAATCGTTGCCCCACGCCGTGCAGCACCAGTCGCATTGCCTTGCCCGGGAGTTCGGCGAAACCCTTGACGCGATAGATCGTGTGGTCGGCCACCAGCTTCTGGAGCGCGCCAACCAATGCCTCGCGGTCAACGGTGCCAGCCTCCACCACCACCGAATCGAATTCATCGTGATGATGATCGGCGTGGTCGGCGTCGTCCGCGCTGCCATGATGATCAACGCGCAGGTGGATCGTCTCTTCCGACGCGCGGTTCAGTCCCAGCAGGCTGTTCACATCGAGCGACCCCGCCTGCGCCGGCACGATCTTCACTTCGGCCGGAATCTCGGGCCGTACCAGCGCCTCCACTGCGGCAATCTGGGCGGCATCCATCAGGTCGGTCTTGTTCAGGATGACCAGATCCGCGCTGGCGAGCTGGTCTTCGAACAGCTCGTGCAGCGGCGACTCGTGATCGAGGTTCGGATCGGCGCGGCGCTGCGCGTCTACCGCCACCGGATTCGCGGCGAACTGGCCGGCGGCGGCGGCGGGGCCGTCCACCACCGTGACCACCGAATCCACCGTGAACGCGTTGCGGATGCTCGGCCAGTGGAATGCCTGCACGAGTGGCTTCGGCAGCGCCAGACCCGAAGTCTCGATCAGCACGTGATCGATCTGGTCGCGGCGCTCGAGCAGTTGTTCCATGACCGGGAAGAACTCTTCCTGCACGGTGCAGCACAGGCAGCCGTTGGCCAGTTCATAGAGTTGGCCGGTGGGCTCGCCCTGCTCGTCGCAGCCAATGCCGCAGCCCTTCAGGATTTCCCCGTCGATGCCCAGCTCGCCGAATTCGTTGACGATGACAGCGATACGGCGCCCGTTGGCATTCTCGAGGATATGGCGCAGCAAGGTGGTCTTGCCGCTGCCCAGGAAGCCCGTGACGATCGTGGCGGGAATTTTTGCGGTTTGCATGGAATCACCTGATGCTTGAAAGTTGAAAATGGAAAGGGGTGGCGAGAATCAGCGGCGCAACCGCCGCCAGCCCACGACCACCCCGCTGACGGACATCACCAGACCCACCAGCGACAGCACCCACACCACCACATCCCATGACGGGCGATGCTGCGTGAGCGAAACGAAGTCATAGCTGTGTACGGCGTTGAACAGCCAGCGATAGAGACGGCGGCTGTCGTCACTGCGGCCGATGACCTGACCCGTCGAGGGATCGACATAGGCCCAGGTGTTGTCGGCGTCGTCGAAGGTCACGCGCAACACGGGCAGCCTGCGCGCGTTGTGGTGACTGTACCAGTAGGTGTCGGCCTCGGCCTGCATGACGCTGGCCACGACTTTAGCGTCCGGCATCAGGGTGCCGGCGATACGCGAGAGCATGCCCGGGTCCCAGCGCACTGGCGCACCACTGCCCGGATCGAGCACCGTGACAACGCCCTTGCCGGCGGTCACCTGCAACATGGGCGTGCTGCCGACCCACACCATACGGACCTCGCGCGCACTGCCGTCTGCCAGCGTGGCACGCCAGTCCGGCGCGGGGAACGAGGCCCCGGCATGCCCCGCGTAGCGCTGCAGGGCCGCGCCGTCGAAGCCGCGTCCGTTGAACCACTGGTTAGGATTGACGGAGAGCCATCCCGAGATCAGCCAGAACAGCAGGAACAGCGCGCCGACGAGCCCGGCCATGTGATGCCACGCCATCCAGCCGTGGTACGGCGAGACGCCCGCCATGCTGCCGTGCGCAAAGCGCCGCCGCACGCGTAGCCGCAGCCAGCCAATCCAGATTCCCGTGATGGCCACCACCACGCAGGGCCCGGACGTCCACAGCACCACCTGCCGCCACAGCGGCGGGTCCTTGCGGATCGGCGTGAAATACAGCCAGTGCGGCACCGAGCCGAGCCAGTTCCAGAACCGCTCCGCGCGATCGGTATCGCGCATGATCTCGCCGGTCTTCGCCGAGACGTATAGCTCGGTGCCGTGTCCGTCATCGACGGCGATGCGATGCAGCGGACGCCACGCGTTGAGGCCATTCGGCACGGTCCACTGGTCCCGTTCGGCGGTCTCGATCCAGCGCGCAGGCTTGCCGGCGAACTGCTGGGCAGTGGCCTGCGCCGTGGCTGCATCGACGCGCTCGATGACGCGGCCATCGGTTGCCGCCACGGTATGGGGCTGACCCTTGCCATCAACCATGCGATAGACGGGCAGGCTGCCCGCCATCTCAAGCCGCAGGCTGCGTGGAAAGCTGGACAGCCCCGCCGCCGCCATCGCCGCATCGGGCGTCGTAGCCACGGCACGCACATCGAGCGGCGGCAGGCTGGCCAGCCGCTCGGCATCGGTCAGCGCGGGAAA
Source organism: Cupriavidus sp. 01L43 (assembly GCF_056399925.1). Lineage (NCBI taxonomy): Bacteria > Pseudomonadati > Pseudomonadota > Betaproteobacteria > Burkholderiales > Burkholderiaceae > Cupriavidus > Cupriavidus sp. 01L43. The sequence continues at coordinate 127,935 of NZ_JBFTSH010000007.1, read as the reverse complement.
GCCGACGTACATCATCACCAGCCCCGAGCCGAACCACATCGCGATCAACAGGCAGCCGGCGATGCCCATCCAGCGATGGATCAGGTACAGCCAGCGCCGGATCTTGCGCCACATCGCCCGGGCCTCAGAAGTAGAAGTTGGCCGACAACTCCGCCGAACGCGGACGGCCCAGCAGCCATTGCTGGCCCCCGTTCGAGACCGATTCGGCGTAGTCCTTGTTGAACAGGTTGTAGACGCGCAGCGTCAGCGCCGCCTGCTTCGAGACACGCCACGACAGCGCCGTATCCACCGTCGTATAGCTCGGCACGCGCACGCGGTTGGCCGTGTCCGCGTAACGTCCGCCGACATAGCGCAGGCCCGCGCCGAACGTCCATTGCGGGATGAAGTTCCACGTCAGCCACGCGTTGGCGGCCTGTTGCGGCACGCTCGTCGGCACGTTGCCGGCGCGGGAGACCAGCACCCCGCCGACCGACTCGTTGAAGTCGTCATAGCGCGCGCGCAGCACGGTGCCGTTGACGTCGAGCCGCAGCCCGCGCAGCACTTCCACGCTGGCCGAGGCTTCCAGCCCGCGCGACGACTGCTCGCCCACCTGCTGGGTGATGGTCGGATTGACCGGATCGCGCGAAAGCAGGTCGTTCTTGCGGATCTCGTACGCCGCGAAGGTCCATTCGCCGCGATTGCCCCAGAACGCCTGCTTCACGCCCACTTCCACCTGCTTGCCGGTGGCGAGGTTGAAGTTGCGCTGCGCGTCGGACGTGGTGATCAGCGCGCCGAGCGGATCGGTCGCGGTGGCGTACTGGGCGTAGACGGCCAGGCTCGGGGTGAACTGGTAGACGGTGCCCACGCGCCACGTGGTGTTGGCGAAGGTCTTGTCCCAGGCCGAGCCGGCCACGAGGTCGGTGCGCGTCAGGTCAGCATGGTCGAAGCGCACCCCGCCGATGACCGACCACTGCGGCGTGAGGGCGATACGGTGCTCACCGAACAGCGCGTACTGCGTGGTGTTGCTGCGGAAGCGCGGCGAGGTAACGACGCCCGGCGGGCTGAAGAACAGGCCCGGATCGAAATCACGCGCCGGTACGGTGGAGGTGCCGCCATAGGGCGAGTTGTTCGAGTGGGTGAAGTTGACCTTGTTGACGTCGAAGCCCACCGTCGTGGTGTTATCGAGCCCGAACAGCTTGCTGCGCACCGTCATGTCGGCGCGGTTGCCCACCTGCTCCTGGTCATGCAGGATTTCCAGGTAGTCCCCGCGGCGCACCTGCGAGGTGGCCGGCAGATAGGTATAGGTCTCGCTGTCGCGCCAGTGACGGTGGCTGGTCAGGTAGTAGAACTGGTTGCGCACGGTGACGCGGTCGTTCGGCGTCCATTCGGCGTTCAAGCGCGTCCAGCGGTCGCGATAGCTGATCTCGGCATCGCCAACGTTGTAGTTCTTCTTGCGCAGCGAGCGGTCCAGGCTGCCGTTGACCAGCGGCGTGCCGAGGTATTGCTGCGGATGCTGGGTGCCGTCGTCATAGGACAGCGTCAGGTTGAATTCCGGATTCACGTCCAGCCGCACGGACGCCGACACCATCAGGTTGTTGGCATCGCCCCGATCCACCCAGCCAGCCGTCCGGTTGTAGGCCGTGGCGAAGCGGTACGACAGGTTGTCGTTGACCTTGCCGCCACTGTCGAAGGCCACGCGCGCGGTCTTCTCGGTGCCGCCCGTGATCTGGAGTTCGTTCTCGATCGGGCCTCGGATCGGCTTCTTCTGCACCACATTGACCACGCCGCCGATCGCCCCTTCGCCATACATGACCGATGCGGGGCCGCGCAGGACCTCGATGCGGTCTACCGACCACGTATCGAACGGAAAGGTCACCGTACCGGAGGCCACGTACATGCGCGTGCCGTCCAGCAGCTGCATGACCGAGCCCTGCCCGGCGAAGCCGCGCGCGGTCAGCGAGGTGCCGCCGTTGCCCGGCGACGGATTGCCGGTGATGCCGGTTGCCCGGGTCACGGCCTCGCGCACGCTCTGGTCGCCCCGCGCGCGGATGGTCTCGCCGCTGATGACTTCGACGCTGGCCGGCGTCTCGAGCGGCGTCAGGCCCATGCGGCTGCCCGTGTATTCGGGTTTCGAGAGCGCCAGGCCGGGATCGACGGCCTCACTGACGACCACGGGCGGCAGTGACGTGTCCTTCTGTTCGGAGGTTTCCTGCGCGAAAGCACAGGGAAGATTGAGGCCGGCCACGGCACCAAGTGATGCAGCCAGCACACGCGGTCGACGCCCACGCGCAGGGCGTGACGAAATCTGGGCCGAGCGCGGGCGGCCAGCGGAATGCGCGAACAAGTTGTATGTCATCGTGAAGCCGGACGACCCCGTCCGTGCGAAAGATTTCGATGATGACAACAGGCCGGTATCCGGGCTGACAGGCGGGGAGCGTGCGCTCCCGGGAATCCGTCGCCTTCCCACGCGATGACAACGATGACAATCGCGCAGTGGCCGCCGATCCGATGGATCGACATGACAGTTCCCGAACCTGCTTACCGTTGCGGGGGCAGCACAGGCTTGGTCGCGGCTCGGCGACGTACCTGTTTCCCGTTTAACCCACGAGCATCGCGGGCACCTGCAATCACGGGCGGCACAGGGGACGTGCCGCGGTGCGCATTCTACCCGTAACGGACGGTTACAAAGCGCACATGCTGATCTGGGGAGCACGAAGGCGTGAGAGCGGGATGACCCGGCGGGTGCGCCCGATAACTCACATGACTACTGTTCATGGATTGTTGAAATAAATCCATTTTACTTCATCGATGCACATCCATACGATTGGCATGTCGCGTGAGCCTCGCAACAGATGAAAGCAAAAATGACACGTCCACTCCGTCTAGTAGCGGTTTCCGGCGGGCTACAACGCCCCTCCAAGTCTGCAGCCCTGGCAGAGCACCTGCTAGACCTGATCGCAGACGAACTTCCGTGCGAACAGCGCTTGGTTGAACTGGGCCAGCTCGCACCGCGGCTTGCCGGTGCGGTCTGGCGCACCCACTTGCCCGACACGGTGGAGCGGGAACTTGCGGCGGTTGAGCAAGCTGACGTCCTGGTGGTGGCAACACCGGTGTTCCGCGGCTCCTACACCGGACTGTTCAAGCACTTCTTCGACTTCATTCATCAGGACGCCTTGATCGACAAGCCTGTGTTGTTGGCTGCCACCGGTGGCAGCGAGCGCCATGCCCTGGTGATCGACCACCAGTTGCGGCCGCTGTTCAGCTTCTTCCAGGCGCGCACATTGCCGCTGGGTGTCTACGCGACCGATAAGGATTTCGTCGACTACCGCCTGCAGAACCAGGCCCTCATCGAGCGGGCCAGGCTGGCAATCCAACGGGCACTGCCGTTGGTCGAACTGACGCACCACGCAAGGCCCGCTCTGGCCGAGGAAGTGGTTGTGGCCTGAAACAAGAATCGACTTCTCTCAAAAATTAGGTCACTGGATCGCAATGAACAAAGAACTTGTCTTTAGCCTCAAGAGCATTCTTTTCGATGAAAACTATCAGCCATCGGACAGTACGCGCGTAACCACCAATTTTGCCAACCTGGCCCGGGGAAAGAGTAGGCAACAGAATCTGCGCAACACGTTGAGGATGATTGACAATCGCTTCAATGACCTGGCGCATTGGGACAATCCGACCGGAGATCGCTACGCTGTCGAGCTCGAGATCATCTCCGTGGAGATGAGTGTCGACGCCAAGCGCGGCAACGATGCATTTCCGTTGATCGAGATACTGAAAACCTGCATTCTCGACAAGAAAACGCACAAACGCATCGACGGCATCGTGGGGAATAACTTCTCCTCCTACGTACGCGATTACGACTTCAGTGTCTTGCTTCCAAGGTACAACGTTGATCGAGCGGAATTCCGCACGCCAGACGATTTTGGTGACTTGCATGGAAAGCTGTTCAAGCAGTTTGCTGCTTCAAGCACTTACAAGGAGCGCTTTCACAAGCCGCCTGTCATCTCCATTAGTGCCTCGACCAGCAAGACCTATCAGCGGACCGGAAACCAGCACCCCGTACTGGGTGTCGAGTATGAACAGAATGAACTGTCCTCGACCGACCGATACTTCGCAAAGATGGGGATGCAGGTTCGTTTCTTCATGCCTCCGAATGGCGTTGCACCCTTGGCTTTCTACTTTTTCGGCGATCTTCTGGGCGACTACACAGATCTCGAGTTGATCGGCACCATCAGCACAATGGAAACCTTTCAGAAGATTTATCGCCCCGAGATTTACAACGCCAATTCTGCAGCAGGGAAACGCTATCAACCGAGCCTGAAGAACCAGGATTACTCGTTGACGCAGATTGTCTATGACCGGGAAGAACGCAGCCAGCTGGCTGTCCAGCAGGGGAAATTTGCGGAGGAGAACTTCATCAAGCCGTACAAGAACGTCCTTGATCAATGGTCGGCCAATTTCGCGCTCTGACCCCATAACACGCCATCCCGTGGCTGCTCGGGAAAAACGGTCCCGAAGTACGCTTGCCACACCCATCGTTGCTTGAAAGGAATCCTCAGATGTTTGAAACCTCCATCGCCGGCAGCCTGCCGAAGCCAGGCTGGCTGGCTGAAACAAACAAACTCTGGCCTCAGTGGAAGGCTGAAGGCGACGCGCTTCGCCAGGCCAAGGCCGACGCGACGTTGCTGTGGATCAAGGCCCAGGAAGACGCAGGCCTGGACATCGTGTGCGACGGCGAGCAATCGCGACAGCACTTCGTGCACGGCTTTCTCGAGCAGGTCGAGGGCATCGACTTCGAGCACAAGGTGAAGATGGGCATCCGCGACAACCGCTACGATGCGATGGTGCCGCAGGTGGTTTCGGCCCTGCGCCTGAAGGGCCGCGTGCATGCTTTCGAAGCACAGCTGGCGCGCGCGCACACGAAGAAGAAACTGAAGTTCACCCTGCCCGGCCCGATGACCATCGTCGACACCGTGGCGGACCGCTTCTACGGCGACAAGGTCAAGATGGCCTTCGCCTTCGCCGAGTTGCTCAACCAGGAGGCCCTGGCGCTTCAGGCCGACGGCGTAGACATCATCCAGTTCGACGAGCCCGCCTTCAATGTCTACATGAAGGATGCCGCCGATTGGGGCGTGCAGGCGCTCGAGCGCGCGGCGCAGGGCTTGACCTGTACGACGGCGGTGCATATCTGCTACGGCTACGGCATCAAGGCCAATACGGACTGGAAGAGCACCCTGGGCGACCAATGGCGCCAGTATGAGACGGTGTTCCCCGCGCTGGCCCGCAGCTGCATCGACCAGGTGAGCCTGGAATGCATCCACTCCCATGTGCCGCCCGACCTGATGGGGCTGCTGGCCGGTAAGGACGTGCTGGTCGGCGTGATCGATGTGGCCAGCGACGTGGTCGAGACACCCGAGGAAGTGGCTGACACCATCGGCCGGGCGCTGGAGTTCGTGCCGAAGGAGCGGCTGTTCCCGTGCACGAATTGCGGCCTGGCGCCGATGGGTCGGGATGTGGCGTGGCGCAAGCTGGAGGCGCTGGCAGCAGGCACGAGGCTGGCAAAGGAGCGGCTCACCACGGCGTGACGCCCACATGGTCGTCCGCTCTTGGCCGCGGATTCTGTTGGGCTGACCAGGAGTGGAGCGACACAGGGCTTGCGTCGCCGGCGCGATTGCCTATATGATTCATATATGTTTCATATATGGATGGCACTATGGGCATCGTGAACATCGATGGCGAGCTGCATGATCAGTTGCGCAAGGCAAGCGGCGTGTCATGTCGGTCTATCAACRCTCAGGCAGCGTTCTGGATGAAGATTGGCATGCTGTGCGAAATGAATCCCACGCAAAGCTTCAATGAGATCGTCACTCGCGAACTGCGGGCTGCGGGTGTTGTTGCGCAAAGCTTGAGGGTGGCTTCGTGACCAAGGAACCTGGGGAAATTGCCCTGATGGCCGAATCGGGCAGGCTATTGGCAGAGGTTTTTTCTCGCCTGGATCGCCTGAATCTGATCGGCATGTCCACCATGCAGGTCAACGATCTGGTGGACAACTTCATTGTCGACGAACTCCACGCGCGCCCAGCCAGCAAAGGGCAGTACGGGTACGCCTACGCCCTCAATGCCTCCCGTAACAACGTCGTTTGCCACGGCGTTCCGTCCCCCGCGGAGGTCCTCCAGGACGGCGACATAGTGAATTTCGATATCACGCTGGAGAACAATGGCTACATTGCGGATTCCAGTAAGACGTATCTGGTCGGCGAAGTCTCTCCACTTGCCAAACAACTCGTGCGGGTAACGTATGAAGCGATGTGGAAAGGAATCAAAGCCGTTCGCCCAGGCGCGAGACTAGGTGATGTGGGGTATGCCATTGAGCGACATGCTCGCCGCAATGGCTACTCAGTCGTGCGGGAATACTGCGGGCACGGCATCGGTCGAGAAATGCACGAGCCCCCTGAGGTCCTGCATTGGGGAAAGCCGAACACGGGTCTGGTGCTGCGAGAAGGCATGGTGTTCACCATCGAGCCAATGATCAATCAGGGGCGGCATGCGGTTCATACGGAAGCCGACGGCTGGACTGTGGTGACGGGTGACGGAAAGCTGTCCGCACAGTTCGAGCACACAGTCGCCGTAACTCGACACGGCGTCAGAGTGCTGACGCTACGCGCGGATGAAAGAATGCCGAACTGACCCGTGTTGAGGCAGGGGTTACCACGCATCGTGTCGATATTGGGGTCGAGTCCGAAGTCGAAGCCTTGGCTCGCGCCATCCCCAAGATCGATCACCTGGTCACGACAGCCGCCTCACTGGTATTCAAGCCGTTCATGGAGTCCGCCCGATCCGACATCGACGCGATGCGAGGGTCGAAGCTGCTGGGGCCGACGCATCTGGTCCGGCATCTGGTCCGGCATCTGGTCCGGCATCTGGTGGCCCGCATGACCAAAGATAAGGGAAAATGAAAAAGCCAGCCGATGGCTGGCTTTCAACGAAGCGCTTTCCGCCGGGCCGACTAGCGGCCCGGCTCCCACTTACAGAAACTTGAACAGGTTCATCCCCTGGATCTGCATGAACGACTGCTGCGCGCCTTGCAGCGCGGTCTGGCGCTGATAGAACTCGCTGATGGCGGCCGCGTAGTCCAGGTCCTGCAGGCCCGACAGGGTCTGCGCGTTGGACAGCGCGCGGTTCTCGCCGATGGTGTCCAGCGCGTCGACTTCATTCAGGCGCGAGCCCACCGACGAGCGCACCGTCAGCACATTGTCCAGGGAGTTGCTGAACTGGCGGATGCCCGTGGCGATCACGTTCTGCAGGTTGGCGTTCGCCGCTTCCTGGTTCAGGCCGGTGTTGATCGGGGCCTTCAGCGCGTCGATCACGGCCTTCAGGTTTGCGAACACGTCCGCGCCGGCCTGCTGCGCCGGCTTGGCGGTCATGGTGTCGCCGTCTGCCGGGACGCCCTTCACCGAGAACGACACGCCTGCCACCTTGATGGCCACGTTTTCAGAGTAGTCCGTCGGGGTGCCCACGGCGGTGCCGGTGGTGGTGTCCATGATGCTGTACTGCATCTTGCCCGTGCCGGCGTCGGTCTGGAACGTCAGCGTCAGCGAGTGGCCGTACAGCGGGTCGGTCGGGTCCGTGACCGAGATCGCGCTGTAGGTGCCCGTGCCGGTATTGGCCGAATTGCCCTTGAGCACGTAGCCGGCGTTGCCGGTGACGCTCATGAACACTTCCGAACCGTTGTTGCCCGCTTCCATCTGGCGCGCGGCATCCACCTGCAGCAGCTGGTGGCCGGTATCGCCCTGGTACATCGCACCGCCCGCCGCGTTGAGCGAGAACGGCACGGTGCCCGACTGCAGGCCGGCGAAGATGTAGTTGCCGTTGCCGTCGTCGGCGTTGGCCAAGCCCATCAGCTGGTCGAACTGGCCTTGCAGCGCAGTGGCCAGCGACGCGCGGTCGTTGTCGCTCAGCGTGCCGTTACCGGCGTTCACCAGCATGGTCTGGATGTTCTGGATCGTCGTGGTGACGGTGGCCAGCGTGTTGTCTTCCAGGCCGAGGGAGGCCGTGGCCTGTCTGCGCGACGTGGTGTACTGCGTGTTCACTGCACCGGACTGCGACACGCCCAGGGCGCGCGTGGCGGCCACGGGGTCGTCGGACGGCGTCAGGATGCGGCGGCCGGTGCCGAGCTGCTGCTGCACGTGCAGCAGGGCCGATTGCTGGCCGTTCATCGAGGCCAGGCCCTGATGGTACAGGGTAGAGGTTGCGACGCGCATGGCGAGATTCCTTCGTATCCGTTGAGATCGTTGGCCGCCGCGATTACGCGCCGATGCCGATGAGGGTGTCGAACAGCGTGCTGGCCGTCTGGATCACGCGTGCGTTCGCCTGGTACAGCTGCTGGAACTTGAGCATGTTCACGGTTTCCTCGTCCATGTTCACGCCCGAGACCGACTGCTGGGCCACATAGATCTGGTTGGTGATGCTGTCCTGCGAGGTCGAGGCGATGGTCGCCGACTTCGTCGCGCTGCCCACGTCGTTGACCAGCTGCGCGTAGGCGTCGTTGAAGCTCGACGTGCCGTTGATCGTCTTGGCCGTCTGCAGCTTGGCCAGCGCCAGCGCGTTGCCGTTGTCGGCCACGGCGCCGGTGTTGTTGGCCAGCGTGAAGGTGTCGCCGTTATTCGGCGCGCCGTTGAACGTGAACGTCATGCCGTTGAAGGTCACGTCGGTGCCCGTGCCGTTGGGCGCGGTGCTGGTCGGCACGACTGCCGCGCCCAGCGCGTTGGTGAACGTGTAGGTGCCCGTGCCGCTGTTGTACGTGGCCGTGATCGGCGCATTCGCCAGCAGTGCAAAGCCCTGCGCCACATTGGTGAGCTTGGCGGTGCCCGTGCCGGTGTTGTTCTTGTTGACGTCCGCGCGCGCCGGGGAAGCCGCGGCCACCTTGGCAGGGTCGGTGATCAGCGTCCCGAAGCTGGCGGCGGCGTTGCGCGTCGGCTGGATCTGGAACGAGTCGTTGGCGTTCATCGGCGCGCTGAGGCTGATCGAGACACCATCGACGACCATCGGCGTGGCGGCGGTCGGGGCGCCCGCCTGCGAGGCCACCACTTTGTTGTCCGAGAGGCGCGTCAGCGTGTAGTTGGTGCCATCGAACTTCAGCGCGTAGTCGCTGGTCGTCAGGTTGCCGGCGTTCGTGATGGTGGCCGAGGCGATCGCCGCCGAGGTGTTGTTCTTGTTGGCGTAGACCACCGGCGAGCCCAGCGAGAACATGTCCGTGCCGATGGCGCCGTTCAGGTCGATGCCCAGCTTGTGCTGGTCGTTGAACGTCTGGCCGATGGCCAGCGAGAGACGGCCGATGGCGTTCTGCGCCGGCTCCAGGGAGTCCGAGCGGAACTTCAGGATGCCGCCGAGCGAGCCGCCCATCACCGAGCCCTCGGGGGCTTCGATGATGTTGCCGCTCAGCAGCGTGTAGCCCACAGTCGTGCGGCCGGGGTCGATGGCCGAGGGCTGCGCCACCATGTCGTACGAATCGCTGCCCATGACCAGCGGCTGGCCGTTGCCGACGAACACGTTGTACGTGCCACCGTCCTGCACCACCACCTTGGCGCCGACCAATTCGGTCAGCATCGCCACGGCCTGGTCGCGCTGGTCGAGCAGATCGTTCGGCGGCTGGCCACCGCCGGCGGCGGTCATGCGCGTGATTTCCTTGTTCAGGTTCGCGATCTGCTTGGTGTAGTCGTTGACCTGCGTCACCGTCGACTTGATCTGCGTGTTCAGGCCGTCCTGGAGCTGCTTGAAGTAGTCGCTGGAGGACTTGATCTGGCCGGCCAGCGCCTGGGAGGCCGAGAGCAGGCTCTGGCGCGCGGCGGTGTCTGCCGGCGTGTCCGACACGGCCTGCACGGCGGCGAAGAACTTCTGCATCAGCGGCGAGAGGCCACCCTTCTGGTCGGCCAGTAGGTTGTCGATCTGCGAGAGCTGGTCCGCGTACGTCGCCAGCTGGGCGCTGGCCGACGTGGCGCCACGCAGCTGCCCGGTCAGGAAGCTGTCGTACACGCGCTGCACGGTAATGGTGTTGGAGCCCTGGCCGTAGAAGCCCGAGCTGGTGTACTGGCCGCCCGCCGACGCGATGATCGTGTTCTGGCGCGTATAGCCCGCGGTAGCTGCGTTGCTGAAGTTGTGGCCGGTCGTCGTCAGCGCGTTCTGCGCCACGTTCAGGCCCGAAAGACCGATATTAAAGAGAGACATGTGTCTGACCCCGGATCTGTTGGTAGCCTTCGGCGTGCGGCCGGCGGCGGTGGATGAGCAAGTTAACGGCGCGAACCACGCGGGACTTTAGCGTCTCATCGGCCATTTCCACGTGTTGGCCGGCGCGCATGTTGTGAGCGATCACTTGCGTGAAGACGTAGTCTGGAAGCGCCAATAGCGCGACCGAAAGCGGGCCGCGCGAAGCGTGGGACGGGAGATTGGGCGGCGTATGCGTTGCCATGCCGCCCATCCGTCAGGTCGAAACCTTCTTCATGATCCGGACCAGCTTCTCGCCGTAGGCCGGATCGGTGGCATAGCCGGCGCGCTGCAGGCCGTGCGCGGCTTCTTCCGCGCTGTTGGCGGCCACCACGCCCGCGTAGCGCGAGTTGGTGGTCAGCAGCCGCGCGTAGTCAGCGCACGCTTCGTCGTAGGAGCCGTAGGCACGGAAGCGGGCCCGCACCTTCTGCGGCTGGCCATCGACATATTCGGTGGTCAGCACCTCGGCGGTCGGCCCCTTCCAGTTCGCGCCGGCCTTGATGCCGAACACGTTGAAGGTGGTGGAGCCATCCGGGTTGGTGATCTCGCGGCGGCCCCAGCCCGATTCGAGCGCGGCCTGACCGACGATCAGCTTGGCCGGCACGCCCGAGGCGCGCGAGGCGGCCATGGCCGGCGCGGCCAGCCGGTTGACGAAGTTGCTGATGTGTTCGGGGGAGTCGTCCGGGAGCTGGCCCAGTTGCGACTGGCCGTTCTGCTGCCAGTCCGCCTGGCCCTGGTACTGGCGCACGCCGGCGGTGGGGTTCCACGCATTGCCGGGCAGCACCGTGCCGATCGGCGGCGGGCCGTCGGCGTCGGTGGCGCCCCGGCTGTCCAGCAGGGCCGCCATCTGGCCATCCTGCGGGCGCCCGCCCACCCCGGGCGCGGCCATGGTGTCCGGCAGCTGCGTGCCCGTGGCACGCGCCAGCTGGCGGATCATCACATCGGCCAGGCCAATGCCGCGCGAGGACAGCTGCTGCGAGAGCTGCTGGTCCATCATCGACATGTAGAGCTTGGTCTGCTCGTTGTCGAACATGCCGTCCTGCGGCGTGGCGTCGCGCATGCTCTTGAGCACCATCTGCGTGAAGACGGCCTCGAACTGCTTGGCGGCCGCCTGCAGGGTGTTCTGGTTGTTGCCGGCGCGAGCCTGGTTCTTGAGCGCCTCGAAGCCCTGCGTATCGAGCGCGAATCGCTGCGAGACGTCCGTCTGCGAGGAAAGCGTGGCGCCCGACATCAGATGATCTCCAGTTCCGCGCGCAGCGCCCCGGCGGCACGCATGGCTTCGAGGATAGTCTGCAGGTCGGCCGGCGTGGCGCCCAGCGCGTTCAGGCCCTTGACCACCGCGGCCAGCGAGGCGCCCGCCTTGACGATCTGGAGCGAGCCGCCACCCTGCTTGAGGTCAATCTGCGACACCGGCGCCACCACGGTCTGGCCGTTGCTGAACGGCGCCGGCTGGCTGATCACCGGTTGGGTGTTGATCACCACCGACAGGTTGCCGTGCGCCACGGCGCAGTCTTCCACCGTCACCGCCTGGTTCATCACGATGGAACCAGTGCGGGCGTTCAGGATGACCTTGGCGGCGGCCTTGGCCGGGGTGACGTCGAGGTTCTCGATCCGTGCGAGGAAGCCCACGCGTGCGGTCGGCGCCTGCGGGGCGCGCACCTGCACCACGCGGCCATCCATGGCGGCGGCGGTGCCGGGGCCGAGGTTGCGGTTGATGGCGTCGACCACGCGCTCGGCGGTGCCGAAATCCGTATCCTTGAGTTCCAGGTTCATGTAGCCGCCTTCGGGCTGGAAGGCCGCGACGGCACGTTCCACCACGGCGCCGTTGGCGATACGCCCCACGGCCAGCTGGTTGATCTGGACCTTGCTGCCGTTGGCCGACGCGCCCGCGCCGCCCACCAGCATGTTGCCCTGCGCGATGGCGTACACCTGGCCGTCGGCGCCCTTGAGCGGCGTCATCAGCAGCGTGCCGCCGCGCAGGCTCTTGGCGTTACCCATCGACGAGACCACCACGTCGAGCTGGCTGCCGGGCTGCGCGTACGGCGCCAGCGTGGCGGTCACCATCACGGCGGCCACGTTCTTCAGCTGCATGTTCTTGCCGGCGGGCAATGTCACGCCGAGCTGCGAGAGCATGTTCGTAATGCTCTGCGTGGTGAACGGCGTCTGCATGGTCTGGTCGCCGGTGTTATCCAGCCCCACGACCAGGCCGTAGCCGATCAGCGGATTGTCCCGCACGCCCTGGAACGTGACGAGGTTCTTCAGGCGTTCCGCATGCGCCGTGCCGGCGCCCACCAGTCCGAAGACCAGCGCGAGCGCGAGCAACAGGCGCGGAAGAGAGACCGCGCGACCCCAGCGGGTAGGAAGGCCGGGCGGGGTGCCCAATAGCGAGCCTGGCTTGTGGAAAGGCATCGGAGGCAGAAACATGGCGGGATCAGAACGGTAAGACATTGAGGAAGAAGCGCTGCAGCCAGCCCATGTTCTGCACTTCGTCGATGTATCCCTTGGCGGTGTACTCGATCCGTGCATCCGCCACCTGGGTGGACGGCACTGCGTTGTCGCCGGTGATCGTGCGCGGATTGACCACGCCGGAGAAGCGGATGAACTCCGCCCCCTGGTTGATGGCCATCTGCTTTTCTCCGGACACCACCAGGTTGCCGTTGGCCAGCACTTCCAGCACCGTGACGGTGATGGTGCCGTTGAAGGTGTTGGCGGCGGTGGCGCCGCCGCTGGCCTTCAGGGCATTGCTGCCATTGACATCGGCATTCGACCTGGCGCTGAACAGCCCGGCCAGCGCACGCGGCACGGCGTCGAACGACAACGTCGTGCTGCCCGTGCGGCTGGCATTGGTCCCGGAGTTCTTGCTGGCGTTGACGTTCTCGCTGATCACGATGGTCAGGATGTCGCCAACGTTACGTGGCCGCCGGTCCTCGAACAGCGGATTGCCCGCGTAGGACGAGGCGAAGATGGAACCCGTGGGCGCGCCCACGGCGCGCGGCTCGGCGCGTGCCGTGGTGGGCGTCTGTACGAGGGGCTCCTTCGGCATCAGTGCGCAGCCGCCGCTCGCCAGCACGGCCAGGCCGGCAAAGGCGTACAGGGCAAACACACCGAGGCGATGCAGCTTGGCGGCCATGGTCACTCCCATCATCCCATCTGGGTCAGGCGTTGCAACATCTGGTCGGACGTCTGCACTGCCTTGCTGTTGATTTCGTACGCGCGCTGGGTCTGGATCATGCTGACCAGTTCCTCGACCACGTTCACGTTCGACGCTTCAACGTAGTTGTTCTGCAGCGTGCCCGCGCCGTTCAGGCCCGGCACGGTGGTGTTCGGTGCGCCCGAGGCATCGGTCTGCGCGTAGAGGTTCTCGCCCAGGCTTTCCAGGCCGGCCGGGTTCGGGAACGTGGCGAGCTGGATCTGGCCGACGGTGGCGGCGTTGGTCTGGCCCGGCTGCATCACCGTGACGGTACCGTCGCGGGCTACGTTCACCGAGGTGTAGTTGGCCGGCAGCGTGATGGCCGGGTTCAGCACGAAGCCGCTCGACGTCACCAGCTGGCCGTTCGGGTCCACCTGGAACGAACCGTCACGCGTGTAGGTGGTGGTGCCGTCCGGCATCGTCACCTGGAAAAAGCCCTGGCCGATGATGGCCACGTCGCGCGCGTTGCCGGTCTGCGTCGGGTTGCCCTGCGTGTGGATACGTTCCGTGGCCACGGGGCGCACGCCGGTACCCAGCTGCATGCCCGAGGGCAGCACGGTCTGGTCCGACGACAGCGCGCCCGGCTGGCGGATGGTCTGGTACATCAGTTCCTCGAACACGGCGCGGCTGCGCTTGAAGCCCGTGGTGGACACGTTGGCCAGGTTGTTCGAGATCACGTCCATCTGCGTCTGCTGCGCATCGAGGCCGGTCTTGGCAATCCAGAGTGAGCGGATCATGGTTTTCCTTCGAGTTCTGTGTCAGCGCAACGCGCTTCAGTTGTTGGACAGCAGCGCGTTGGCCCGCTGGTCGTTGCTATCGGCGCCGGTAATCATCTTCATCTGCATTTCGAAGCGGCGCGCGTTGGCGATCATGTCGACCATCGCCTCCACCGGATTCACGTTGCTGCCCTCCAGCGCGCCGGAGATCACGCGCACGGTGGGGTCCTGCTCCAGCGCGTTCACGCCGGGACGCAGGCGGAAGTAGCCGTCGTCACCGCGTGCCAGCCCTTCAGGCGGCGGCGATACCACGCGCAGCTTGCCGACCTGGGCCAGGCCATTGGCGGCCTCGCCCGGGCCACGCGCCACCACGGTGCCATCGGTACCGATGGATACCGTGGCGCCCGGCGGCACCGCCATCGGGCCGCCATCGCCCAGCACCGGCCGGCCGACCGAGGTCTGGAGCTGGCCGTCGGCCGAAATTTGCAGCGCACCGGCGCGGGTGTACGCCTCGGAGCCGTCGGGCATCTGCACCGCCAGCCAGCCGTTGCCTTGCAGGGCGACGTCGAGGTCGCGGCCCGTGTACGTCAGCGGGCCGGCCTTCATGTCGGCGCCCGGCGTGGAGGCCAGCGTGAAGGCGCGGGTCTGCGTCTCCTGCCCCACCACCGGTACAGCGCGATACAGGTTGATCTGCGCGCGGAACGCCGGCGTGGAGGCATTGGCCAGGTTGTTCGATACCGCGGCCTGTTGGTCGAGTATCTGCTTGGCGCCCGAGAGGGCGGTGTAAATCATGCGGTCCATGTCGGCGTTCCGGCGGAGAGATCAGCGTGGATCAGATGTTCACCAGGGTCTGCAGGACGGTGTCCTGCGCCTTGATGGTCTGCGCGTTGGCCTGATAGTTACGCTGCGCGACGATCAGGTTGACCAGCTGGCCGGACAGGTCCACGTTGGACTCTTCCACGGCGTTCGACTTCAGCGTGCCCATGGCGCCGCCAGCCGTGCCGAGCAGCTCCTGGCCCGAGGCGCCGGTGGAGGACCACACGTTGTCGCCTTCCGGCTTCAGGCCTTCCACGTTGCCGAACGTCGCCATGGCGATCTGGCCCAGCGACAGCGTCTTCTCGTTCGAGTAGGAACCGAGGATCGTGCCGTCTTCCTGCACCGAGAAGCCCAGCAGCGCGCCCGAGGCGTAACCGTCCTGCACGATCTTCTTCGGATCGTTGTCCGAGCCGAACTGCGTGGAACCGGTCAGGTTCAGGTTGGCGGTCAGCGCGGCGGCGCCGTTGGCGGCCGGCAGTGCGAGCGTCGGGTTCGCCGGCGTCGTCGATTGCATCACGCCGTTGCTGTCGAAGGCCATCGAGACCGGCATGCCGGCCAGCGTGTTACCCGCGGAATCGGTCAGGTACATGTTCCAGTTGGTGCCGCCCGGCACGGTCGGCGCGGCAGCCGACTTGGAGAAATACGCGGTGACCTGCTGCTTGTTGCCCAGCGAGTCATAAACGCTGATCGCCGTGCTGTAGTTGAACATGTCCGAGGTCGGCAGCGCGCCCGGGGCGCTGGCGAAGGCCGTGGTCGGCACGGTGCTGCGCGAGTCGAGCTGGAACTGCGCCGTCACGGTCTGCGTGGCGCGCGGGGGCATCTGGGCGTTGCTGATGGTGATCGGCTGCGGGGCCACGCCACCGGCGGTGGTGCCAGCCGGGTAGCCCGTGACCTGCAGGCCCGTGGCGTTGACCAGGCGGCCGTCGTCCAGGCGTTGCATCTGGCCGTTACGCGAGTAAAACACCGAGCCATCGGTGTTGGTCAGGCGGAAGAAGCCGTTGCCGTTGCTGATGGCCACGTCCAGGTTACGGCCCGACGAGGCGATGTTGCCGTTCGTGAACGACTGCACCACGGCGTTCACGCGCGTGCCCAGGCCGATCTTCGAACCGGCGTACACGTCCGCGAACTGCGCGGTGGATTGCTTGAAGCCAACCGTGTTGGCGTTAGCGATGTTGTTGCCAATCACGTCCAGGTTGGACGCGGCGGCGTTCAGGCCGCTTACCCCTTGACCAAAACCCATGATTTTCCCCTAATAAGGCTGTCGTTCGTGAATTGCCCGCGCGTATGCCGGACCGGGTGATACGTAAAAGTGGATCAGGAAATGCGGCGCACGTCGTCGACGTTGGCGGTCTTGCCGTCGCCAAGTTCGACCAGCACGCCGGTGCTGTCACCGCTGATGGACTGGACCTTGCCGTAGACCAGCGCGATGGCGCTGACATCCTTGCCCTCGGCCGTGCCGGACACCTTGAAGGTGTACTCGCCATTGGCCACGGCGTTGCCCTGGTCGTTCTTGCCGTCCCAGGCGATGTCGTGCACGCCGGCGGTCTGGCCCTTCATGTCGATGTTGCGGACCACGTTGCCGTTCTTGTCGAGCACCTGCACGGTCACCGAGTCAGCCGTGGACGGCACGTCCACACCGATCTTGGTGGCCACGCCGTCTGCCACGGTGATCGCGTTGCCCGGCACCATCACGGTCTTGCCGATCAGGTTGGCGGAGTCCATCGCGCGGCTGGCCGCGGTCTGCGAGAGCAGCGCGGTCAGGGTCTCGTTCATCGTCTGCAGGCCACTCACCGTGCTGATCTGCGCCAGTTGCGAGGTGAGCTGGGCGTTGTCCATCGGGTTGAGCGGGTCCTGGTTGTTCATTTGCGTCACCAGCATCTTCAGGAAGTTGTTCTGAAGATCTGCCGCGCTGGAGCTGCCGCCCTTGAGCGCGTCGTTGACGGCGGAGTTGCTGTTGACGGAAGAAGTGGTCGTCATGGTGTCGGTTCCGGCGGTTCCTGGAAGGATTCGAAAAGTTGTGGATTACTGACCGATCGTCAGCGTCTTCAGCATCATGGTCTTGGCGGTGTTGAGCACCTCCACGTTGGCCTGGTACGAACGCGACGCCGAGATCATGTTGACCATCTCTTCCACCGGGTTCACATTGGGCATCGTCACGTAGCCGTTGGCGTCCGCCAGCGGGTGCGACGGGTTGTGCACCATCCGTGCCGGGGCGGCGTCTTCCATGACGCCGGCCACCTGCACGCCGCCCACGTCGGACTGGCCTGGCGTGGGCGCCATCTCGAAAATCACCTGCTTGGCGCGATACGGCTGGCCGTTCGGCGCCACGGCGCTGTCCGCGTTGGCCAGGTTGGAGGCCGTCACGTTCATCCGCTGCGACTGCGCGGCCATGGCGGAGCCGGCCACGTCGAAAATGTTCATGCTGGGCATGGTCGGTCCTGGTTAGCTCTGGATCGCCGACAGCATCGTCTTGATCTTGCTGCTCATGACCGTCAGGCCGGCTTCGAAATGCACCGTGTTGTCGGCGAACGCCACGCGCTCGGTGTCCATTTCCACGGTGTTGCCGTCCATGCTCGACTGCAGCGGAATGCGGTAGTCGAGGTCGGCGCTGCCCGAAGTCGGCGCCTGGCCCGGCAGATGGCGCACCTGCGTGGTGGAAAGCGTCATGCCTTCGCTCTGGCGGCCGCGCTCCACCGACGTCGCCAGGGTGCTGGCGAAATCGAAATCGCGTGCCTTGTAGCCCGGCGTGTCCGCGTGGGCGATGTTCGAGGCAATCACCGATTGCCGCTGGGTCCGGAGGCTCAGGGCTTCCTGCTGGAAGCGCAACGCCGCATCGAGTCTGTCGATCATGTCTGCCTTTCCTGCTCTGGCTTCAACTTCGGGGAGAAAACTGCCGTAGACCTGGGAATACGTATACGCATCCCGGTCGGGGGCTTCTTCAGGGTTGCCATCTTAGGGGCCGGCCTGTCACGCCAATCGTGCGAATAGGACCGAGAAATCCGCGCAATTCGCGCCGACCCTTCGCGCGAGGCTGCCTACAATTGCCCCACAGATTCGTTGTTGTATTTCCGATGTTGTGTGGCGACATCGCGCGGACCCGCCCGTGCCGCCGCCCCCATCCTTGCTGGGATGACCCCTATGAACCTCACTCGCCAGGCCGCCGCCGGGCTGATGGTGCTGGCCGGCTTCGCGCTGGCCCAGCCGTCCGCCGCCGCGCCCGCCCAGGTCACGCCGGTGGCGTCGCCGTCGGCTCCCGCCCCGTTTGCCGACGACCCCGTACGCGTGGTCGTCGAACAGTTCCTGCTGCGCCAGGCCTCCGGCCTGCCGGGCAAGGTCAGCGTGCAGGTGGTGCCGCCTTCGGGCGGCCGCGCGCCCGATTGCATTCTTCCCGACCCGTTCCTGCCGTCCGGCGCCGCCCCATGGGGCCGCGTGGCCGTGGGCGTGCGCTGCGGCGGCGACCGGCCCTGGACGCGCTACGTCCAGGCCCGGGTGTCGGTACTGACTGATTACTATGTGGCGGCCCGCGCGATGGCCCCCGGCGAGACCATCAGCGCCGCGGACCTCGAAATGCGCCAAGGCGACCTGGCCGCGCTGCCGCGCGCCGTTGTGACGGATCCGGCACAGGTAGCCGGCGCCGTGGCAGCCAACCGCATCGCGGCCGGCTCGCCCATGCGCACCGATCTACTCAAGAAGTCGATTGCCGTGAAGTCGGGCCAGACCGTCAACGTGACCGTCGAAGGTGACTCGTTCCAGCTCACCAGTGAAGGCAAGGTGCTGGCCGATGCCGCCACCGGCAATTCGGTGCAGGTGCGTCTGCGCAACGGTCAGGTCGTCAGCGGCCTCGTCCGGAGCGGCGACACGGTTGTCCTGCAGTAGTAAGCGTCACTTTTTTAACGGAAGAAGCCTGAAGTAGTCGCCTGGATTCCCGAGGAAGCAGGAAGTAAGAGCAGGCGTAGGCGGCGCGTGCGAGAATGCCGCCCAACCCTGATCAGGATGCAAAAACCCTAAAGTTCCGGGTGGAACATCCGATAAGCCAAGGGAACCCAGCAAGGATTTCACCGTGAAGATCAACCAATCCACTCCGTCCCTGCCCGCCGATGCCGCGGCAACCGACAGCGCAGCCCGTCCGGCCGCCAACGGTGCCGCCTCGTCCGCGACTTCCGGCGCCCTGACCGGCGTGCGCGTCAGCCCGCTGACCGCGCAAGTACGTGAGATCGGTTCGCGCCTGGTCAATGAGACCGACGACGACATCGATACCGCGAAGGTCGAGGAAATCCGCCAGGCAATCGCGGAAGGCAGGATCAAGATCGATCCTAGCAAGATCGCCGATGGCTTGCTCGCTTCGCTGCGCGAGTTGAGCCAAGGCGAAAGCCAATAACTCCCTGACATGAGCCAAGCCCTGATCCAGACCCTGAAGCTCGAAGCTGACGCCATCGCCGCATTTGGCCGCACTCTCGCCGAGGAGCGCGACGCCATCAAACGCCAGGATTTCCAGGCGTTGAGCGAGCTGCTCAACCAGAAGATGGAATTGGCTCAGGGCCTCACGCGCGCCACCGCGGCGCGCGAGGCGCAGATGATTGCGCTGGGCCTGCGCGTGGGCCCGGCGGGCCTGCTCGTGGGCGGGCTGGTGGATGCGGACGTGACCGAAGCGTGGCGCAAGGTGGTGTTCTTCGCCAGCAAGGCCAAGGACGCCAACGCGCTGAACGGCGCCATCGTCAACGCCCACCTCGAATTCACGCAGGAAGCCATCCAGGTGCTGCGCCAGGGCGGCTCCGGCCCCAACGAGATGTATGGCCGCGACGGCCGCGCGCAGAACGCCGCAAGCGGCGTGAGCCTGGCGGCCGGCTGAGTTACATACGCATCACACCGCCGGTCCCAACCCGGCGGTAGTCAGAACCGGCCTACGCAAGGCTAGGTCATCGACCGATCCCGGCCGGCAGGCACCTTGCCTACATTGACAGACAGGCGCATCCGCACGACACGCGCGGATGCCACCACTTTCTGTCTGGGAGGTGTCACTCATGTCCTTCGCGCTCTATCTCATCGGGCTCATGCTGCTTGTCGGCGGCATCGCCTGGGGCCTCAGCATCGCTGGGTTGGCTCCGGTTTATATCGGTATTGCCTGCTTGGTGGTACTGGGAATTGGAGTGATGTCGGCGGTTTCGCGGACGCGGACTAAGGATCCGTCGTAGGGATGTGGGCGTGGGCGGGCTGGCGCGTGAGGGGCGCTCCGCCCTATTTCGCATCGGTTGCGATCGGAGGCGCTGGCTCCTCATCACTAAAAATAAAGTCATCCGATTCCAGGTTGTGGTCCACCCTGTACTGCTCCTCCCACTCCCAAAAGCCTTCCGGCTCCCTGGAGTCGATACCTCTCCACCAATAACACTCACCGTGCGCTAATATCATGGCCCAGTGATAGTCGAGGTCATGAGCGCGTACGACTATGGCCATATAGTCATCCAAAGCTTCTTCCACAAGCCAGGAATTCATTAGTATGGCGTCGGCCTCGTCTTCCGTTTTCCCCGCATATTTCACCATGATGGCCCTAATTATAGCCACCCAGGAACGAAAATTGAAAACAACACTTTCTCTGGGATCGCGGTCGTTAACGATGACGATACCATCGACAATTTTGCTTTCATCCATTGCTAGCTCATCACTCTCGTTATTTGCAATTTCTCGCCTGTTACGCTACTCCGGCGATTCGTCACTGTCACAAAGCTCCGGTCCTGCAGGTTATGCTCTTTTCTGTATTGCTTTTCCCAACCCCAAAAACCTTCGGGCTCACGCGAGTCGATACCCTCATCCAGATTGCGGACCATGCGCCAACAGCATCGCCCAATGATATTCAAGGTCGCGCGAACGCATAACAATAGCCATATGACCATTCAGAGCCCCACCAAATGAGGAGCGCACCAGACATTTCGCCTCAGCCTCTGTTTTGAATGCATATCTCGCTATGATTGCCTCCATGATCGAGACCCAGGTATGAAAATGACATCCCCCTGGATCCTCATCATCAACAACCAAGATGCTGTCCACGATCCTGTCTTCATCCATCGCACTAACCCTCCCCGATTTTGTGTGAACATCTCACCGGCTTTCGCCGAGGAAATTGCAAACTGACACCCTTTAGCCACAGGGTGCGCACCATTTTTTACGGCACCGGGATTTTTTACCAAGAGGCCACTTACTGCATCATATCCATGCGAAAGCTTTACGCCCACGCGTAAAAAAGCCGACGCACTTCATCTGTAGGCTTGACTACCTTTAATATCAAGCGCAGCCCCCCGCTCCAAGCGGAAAATACGGTGATCTTCGGACACTGGCATGGCGCCTGTTTACATCGCTATTGCCTGCCTCGTGGTGATGAGTATCGGGTAATGTCGGCGGTTTCGCAGACGAGAACTAAGGATCCGTCGTCGGGAAAGTGTCGGCTTTGGCCAGAGTGGGCCCAGCGCGTCTTGCGACGCGTTTCGACGATACGCCTTCGCCTAGCAGGGGTGTTGCGTCACGGGGGGATTTTTTGGTGGATGTCTGAAAATGAAGCTCTCCTGTTTCAGGTTGTGATCCCTTTTATATTCCGCCTCCCACTCCCAGAAAAATCATCTGGCTCGATCTCACTTATCCCCCTGTGCCAATAGCGCTCCCCATGAACGAGTATCATAGCCCAACGATAATCGAGTTCATGTGCCCGTACGACAATGGCCATATAAGCCTCTAGAGCCCTCTTCACGAGCCAAGAATCCATAATTATTTTTTCGGCCTCGTACTCCCTCTTTTCCGAATATCTAACCATGATTGCCTTTATGATTGACACCCAGGTTCGAAAATTAAAAACGACGCCTTGCCGGGGATCGTGGTCATCGATGATGACGATGCCATCGACAATTTTGCGTTCGTCCATCCTAGCAGTCCTCCTGTTGGCTTTGTCGAAAATCAAGATCCCCTTCGCGGAAAATCTGCATCAGCAATGCTAGGTTGGTGCGTCATCGTCAAATTCGAAGCTTTCGGCTTTGAGGTTGCGGTCTTTTCTGTACTGGGCATTCCATTCTTTATAGCCTTCCGGTTCGTTTGTGTCGATTCCCCTCAACCAATATCCCTCCCCATGGGCATAGAGCATCGCCCAATGATAATCTACCTCATGGGCACGTAAAACTACAGCCATATAGTTTTTCAGGGCGTTTTCTACTAAGGGCGACTCAAGAAGAATGGTCTTGGCTTCGACCTCATTTTTTCCACCATACTTGACCATAAGTCCCGCGATAATCTCCACCCACGTATGAAAGTTGAAAATAACGACTTCCCTCGGGTTCTTGTCATTAATGATTCGAATACCATCGACAATCCTTCCTTCGTCCATCATGACTAACAATCCTCCCTCATGGATGCATTAAATATTGAAATCGCCTTTGCGGAAAAAACTGCCATCTGGCAGCCACTACTTTTCGGATAAGCACCACTCTCTTTTACTGCTAGTGGGTTTTTAACCATAGGCCCGCTTATCGCATCGTACCCATGAGAAAGCGTACCCTTACGGCCTCGCGTGACAAAATCAGCCCACTCCGAGTCTGCAAAATCGAATACTTTTATATTCAATTTCTGTAATTCCGCATCCGGAACGGCAAACGTGGTAATGGTTGGGCGCTTATTTGAACGCCAATCCTCTGCTTGCGCCCTATCTGTCGTCACATAAAATCCTCTTTTTCCTGCGGGGTTAAAATCCAGATTTGCGCGACTCCTTGCAGGATCAATTCCCCCTTTAATATCCCCTGCATGGTAGAAAGTTGTTGTCTTTTCAAGGGCTGAAAGTCCGAGGGGATCGAGATACTGCACCGGATTCGGTGCATACGCGTAGGCATTAATCCCGCCTTCCAGCCCAATCGGGTCCTTGCTGACAAACCGCCCGCTTACCGGATCATAGTACCGGTGCCGGTTGTAATGCAGCCCTGTCTCGGGGTCGTAATACTGGCCCTGGAAGCGCAGTGGGTTGGCAATGCCTGCCTTGCGCGCCGCTTCGGAGATGACCTCGCGCGCGGCGCCCCATGCCTGGTACTGCGCACTCCAGGCAATTTCGCCGGCTTCATCGGTCAGCTCCTGCGGTGTGCCGAGGTGATCGCATTGGTACCAGGCGATGGCGTCGAACGGCTGCGGGGCGATGTCCTCGGTCCAGAGCGGATCGTCATCGATATCGTAGTCGCCCGCGTAGTCGGGCTGGCGATGCAGGGCGATGGCGGCATGGCGCACCGCCTGCGCCAGCGGTACGAATGTGCCGGGCTCGTAGAGATAGTGCGTGCTGCGTCCAGGCTGGCTCTCCCACGCCAGTTGGTCGCCATCCCAACCGAAAAGCGTCACGCCGTGGGCGGATGACGACTTGACCAGCCTGCGCCCGAGCGCGTCGTAGATGTATTGCACCGACTGGTCCGCAGTGCGGTAACCGACCAGCCGGTGGAAGGCATCCCACGTAAAGGACCCGGTCACGCCATGGATCCGGCGCTCCGTGAGGTTGCCGCACTCGTCCCATTGATAGTGGGTGCCCGCGTACTGCCGGAGCAAGTTGTCCACCAGCCTGGGGTGGCCGGTCAGGCGGCTGTCGGTGGCCCGTCTTCCATGTGCCGAAGTGGCTTCATACAGGCGCGTCTCGGGATCATCGAGCAGGTTGCCGGCCGGGTCGAAGGCGAACGTTTCGCTGCCGAGCGCGCTGTGCGCATCGAGCAGCCGCCCGACCGGGTCATAGCGATATCGCAGCGCGCCGCGCCGCATGTCATGGATGCCCGATAGCTGTCCCACCGCATCGTACTGATACTGGCGGTGCAGCAAACGATGGCCCGCCCGCGAGCCATCGACGTGAGACAGCGTCTGTTCCATCAGCCGCCCCGCCGGATCGTACGCCTGCGCGTGGGAGAGCCGATTGCCCTGTGTGCGAAGCACCTCCCGGTGCAAGTCGTCGCGCTCAAGATGGACCAGTTCGCGGTCATCAAGCATCACGCCGTGCACGTGGCCCGCGCCGTAGGTCAGCACGGCCACGCGGTGCCCGTCCGGGCGGATCGTGGCGATGCGCTGGTGCAGCGCGTCGAACTCGTGCCGCCAGACCGCCACCAGCGGCTGCTCCAGGCACCGGTAGTGCTGATGTTCGCGCACCACATTGCCCGCGGCGTCGTGGAACCATTGCAGGCGGCTGTCCGCGTTCTCGGCCAGAATCATGCGGCCGTTGCCATCGTAGGCGAAGGTCTCGGCCTCGCTGCGCCCGACCTGGCCTTGTCGATCCAGCCGGCCGGCCTCGCGGCGAATCAGGCGACCAGAGGCATCGAACGCGTACGTGGTTTGCAGTTGCCCGGCATCGACGCTCCGCGCCATTCTGCCCGTCGCCGGGTCATGGTAGTGGCGCGTGGTCCGGCCGTCGAAGCCGGTTTCCTCAAGCAGGCGCCCCACCGGGTCGTAGTGGAACTCGGTCCTCGCGTCGTTCTCGTTGACGAGCGTAGTGAGCCGTCCGAGCTTGTCCCACTGGTAGCCAAGCATGCGGCCCGCCGCGTCCGTGCGCCCCGCTATCAGGCCGGCCTCGCCGTAGTGCCAAGTCGTGCGCCGGTGCAGCGCATCGGTATGCGCCAGCAAACGACCTTCCGCGTCGCGCTCGAAGGTTTCCGCGCGCCCATCGGGATGGCTGACGCTGGCCAGTTGGCCACCCTCGTACTGGTACTGGGTGGCCTCGCCTGCCGCATTGGCGAATTTCACCAGTTCGCCGCGTGCGCCGTACTGCCAGGTGCTGGTCTTGGTCGAGCAATCGGTGTAGCTGGCGAGCTGCCCCGAGGCGGTGTAGGCCAATTGCTTCCTCCCGCCCCGGGCGTCGAGGATCTCCACCAGCAGGCCTGCCTGGTTGTAGGCGTATTCGGTCTTGTGTCCGAGCGGATCCGTCTCCTCGATCAGGTTGCCCCGGTCGTCATGACGGCGCTGCCACAGCCCACCCTCGGCGTCCCGGATCCCAATGAGCTGATCGGCGTCGTCCCAGGCGTAGTGCACCGCGCTGCCGTCCGGGCGCAGGTGCTCGAGCAGGTTGCCGCGTCCGTCGTAGGCGAACCGGTCCACGGCGCCGTCCCCATGCACATGCCTGACGACATGCTTGGCCTCGTCGCGGAAGAACCATTCGGATAGTCCGTCGGGATACCGGATCCGATAGGTGTAGCCGAGGATGTCGTAGTAGTGGCGGGTTTCATGGCCGAGCGCGTCGGTTACGCAGGTCACGCGGATGTCGGGGTCCCACGCCAGGCGGGTATCGAAGCTGCCGTCGTCGGCCCACTCGCGTACGGCCCGTGCATCCGGTCCGTCGCCGTGCCACTGCAGGTTCGTGCCGCGCCCGGTGCGGTCCGTGTAGCGCGTGAGCAGGTGATGCCGGTAGGTGTAGTCCCAATGGGCGGCGTTCTCGTCCTGCGCCATCACGAGATCGCCCGCGTCGTCGTAGGTATAGCGCGAGAGCTGCCGCACGAGCTGGCCGTCGACGATCTGCCACAGTTCGGCAATGCGCCCGGCCGCGTCGGGGCGGATGCCGATATGCGCCAGCGTCGCCGCTCCCTGATAGGCGATCACGTCCGACAACACAGTGTCGCCATGAACGCGATGGTCATAGTGCAGCGCCACGCCCGCGCCGCTGCGCAGCTCGATGCCGGTCAGACGGAAGCGCTGCCCGTGAAGGCGATAGGTCTCCTGACCCTCGAAGCCCCGAGCGAGCGTCAGCGTGTTCTCCGACACCCGCACAAGCGTGATGTTCTCGATCGGATCGTGGTGGAACTTGCCGATCTCGGGGAGCGGATAGGCATGGCTACGGCCATCGGCCGCGTGATACACCACCCCTTTGGACGCCCGATCGAAGCAGGTGGTGTACGGGGTGATCCAACGCGCGCCGCTTTGGTTCGATATACCGGTGTCGTAGGCGGCGAGGCTCGAGCGGTAGGTACGCGTCCAGGCAAGCGGCAGCTGCCCCGGCAGGATGAAATCGGTGTGCGACAGCGTCTCGTCGCCGGTGGCGAAGCTGATGCTGCGCCGGCTGCCGGACGGCGCCGGGCAGTTCCGGCAGCCCGGGCTGCCCCGTGCTGGCGCCTGACGGCCGATGGCGCCCAGCTCGCCATCCTGCGCGCGTTGCCGCGCCTCGCTGGTGTGTTTCGGGTGAACATTGGCGCTCTGGCCGGCGCGCCGCTTCTGGCGCCAGCGCGCCACCGCCTGGGCAAGTATCGCCAGCAGCCAGCCGAGGCTGTGCGCGGCCCGCGGATCAGCCAACTTCGCCAGTTGCGCCCGCAGCGTCGGGCCCATCTCGCGCAAGGCGCCCGCGCTGGCCGCCACCTGCTGCCGCATCTTCTCGGGCATCGCGAGCCGCACCGCCTTGTTGGCCCCCGCCTTGCCCGCCGCCTTGTGGGCATCCCACACCGCGCCAAAGACATTACTGATGGCCGCCCGGGGGTCGTTAAGCCACTGCCCGGCTGCAACACCGGCTCGCGTGCGGGCCGACCGCGCACTGCCGGCGGCATCCAGCTGGCCCAGCGCGACGGCTTCCATTCCGCCGGCCATCTCGCCCAGCAGCCTCTCGCCCAACGCGCCGGCATCGTCGAGGATGGCGCCCAGCTTCGTCTGCGCCTGCTGCACAAAGTCGTCGAGCTCGCCGATGATGGTGGCGTTCAAATGTCCGACCAGCACCTCGATCAGCCCATCGCCAAGTGTGGCTGTGGCAGCCTGGCGCAGTTCCTGACGAACCAGTGCGAGCGTGGGCCGCAGGCTCATGCGTGCCGCTGCCATGCCCGGTGGCAACGGCAGCACGCCGATCAGGTTGATCCCGAGGCTGGCCCAGTCGAGCACATCGCGCGAGCGGCTGCGCATCAGCACGAAGATGTCGTTGAGTGCATCGACCAGTGCCATGATGTTGCCTAGCACGGGCAAGCCACCGGCCACGGTCTGGATGCGCGCCAGCGTCACCAGCCCGCCACTGGCCTGCCGCAGCCACGCATCGACCTGCGCGGCACCCCGGCCCACATCTTCCACGTCGATGGTATTGAGCGGGGCCACTGCTGTCTCGGGCGGGCGCGGAGCGGGCGAAGGTCTCGGTTCGGGCATGGCTTGGGGTATTGGCGATGGATGGGCTTCGGCGGGAATCAGGAAACAAACCCCGGCGTGGCGATCGAAGGCCGCGTGGGATGCGATACGGCCTTGGCCAGTGTCGGCACCGGCATCGACGTCTGCACTGCCTGGCCCAGCAGTGACTGGGCGCCGGACAGGCCGAATTCCGCCAAACCATCGGGAATAGTCTTGACCGCCGCGGCGAGCTGTCGCGCGCTCTGCAGCGTCTGGCCAAGCTCGCTGGCCCGGCTCGCGGCAGCGCGCACCTGTTCCGCGACAAGCCCGGCGGCGCTCTGGGCCACCGCACTGTCTTCCTCCGTTCGCGCCACGCGCGGTGGCCATTCCGGCTGGCCGACATGACTGGCCTCGACCCAGGTATCGGCGGGGTCCTTGCCGAAGCTCACCGTGGCAGGGCCCGGTGCGAGCCCACTGACCGCCGCGAAGCCCTGAGCGTTCAGCCGGCCGGCCACGGCCTTGCCCAAGGCATCCTCCACGCGGAACTCCCCGCCGATGCCGGTGTGGTTGGCGTAGCGGTTGAACAGTTCGAGATTGCCTTGCCCGGGCTTGCGCGCCGGCGGGAACGCCACGGCGCCGCGCTGCGCGGTGATCAGGGCATAGCTGGCGGTGCGAATGACATACGCGGCGCCCGTGCGATGCGTGATGCCGCCCGCGCCATAGGTGGTGCTGCTGCCGCCACCGCTGATGACGAGCTCCTGTCGGGCCGACAGCGTGATCCGGTCGGCGGTGGCTGTGATCCCGAGCCGGGCCAGCAGGTTGATGCTGTCGCGCAGCGCACGCAGGTCGATGTCGCCGCCGGCCGCCACCAGCCGCCACCCCATGCTCTGGATGAAGATCCGCACTCCCCGGCTCGCGCTGGCCAGCAGCCGCTTGCCCACGGCAAGGCTGGTATGCCCACCGCTGGTAAGCGCCAGATGCTCGCCCGAAGCGAGGTGCGTCGAGCGCGCCGTGGTGGCCTCGATGCCGGCCGGGCTGGCCAGCACAAGGTGCGGCGCGGACAGTTCCGGAAAGCTGCCGGCATCCGCATTGGCAGTTCCTGTGCCGTGGATGTCCTCGTTTTGCTGCTGGATGGCGCGGGCCACTTCGGCGTGGTCGGCCTGGTCGGCCGCGTCCTGCGCCGCGTGCTGCTGCGCCAGTTCGGCCAGCGTTTCCTGCTGCGCGCGCGCCACGGCCAGCCGCTCCACGGTCTCGCCCATGTCCTTGTGATGCGCCCGGGCGTTGGCACGTCGCTCGGTGGTCAGCAGCATGCCGTGGGCGCGCACGACGCCCTGCCCGTCCGTGCGCAGTTCGAAACCCTCGCCCCGTTTGTCCTTGCGCCCGGCGCCGTGCAGCACGCGCGTCAGAAAGCCGAGGCCCAGCCACGAGGTCTGATGGCCGCTCTGCAGCTGGGTCTGGATTTCTCCCTGGGTATCGTCCTGGACAAAGGCGTTGGCCCGCTCGCCATGCAACTCCTTGCTGACAAAGCCGGATAGCGCGTGCTGCGCCGGCAGCGGCCACTGCGGCATATTGAGACGGTTCGGTACACGGCCGGTGACGATAGGACAATCGGGATCGCCATTCAGGTGCTCGACCACCACCTCCTGGCCGATGCGCGGCACGTGCACCGCCCCGAAGCGATTGCCCTGCCACGCCGAAGACACCCGCACCCAGCATGAGCTGTTGGCGTTGCGCTGGCCGATCCGGTCCCAATGCATCTGGATACGGATGCGCCCGTACGCGTCGGTCCACGTCTCCTCGCCCTCCGGCCCGACCACCGTGGCGGTCTGCGGGCCGCTGGTGCGCGGCTTGGGCAGGGTCCGCTCGGGCCGGAACAGCACGTTCGTCGGCTGCGCCGTGAAGGCGACCTCGCAACGCCACTGCTGGCCCATGCCCGACACTTCGGGGACATCTTCGATCTCAAGATCGGTGCCGAGGATCAGGTACTCGCGATTGGCCTTGTCCTGGACAAAATGGCTCAGCTTGAACGTGCATCCGGGCACCATCGCGCGCACGTGGCCGCGTCCGCTCGCCCGACTGCCGTGCTGGCGGAGTGCCTCCATCCGCAACTGGGCGAGATGGCCGCCTTCGCGCCACGGGTCGTTGTCGGTGGCGGGCTGGCCATGGTCGCCCGGATATTCATAGATCTCTGCCTCGGCATGCGCGGTATCGAGCGGCGCCGCCGAGCGCACCGCCAGATCCGCACCTGGCTTGACGAAATCGTAGTCGGAGCTGGCCCATTGGCCGGACACGAGGCGGTCGTGCAGCACGAACGCGTGCAGGCACTCCTCGTCGATGCGGTCCGCGCTGCGCTGCCAGCGAATGGTGTGGTAGGCGGGGCTGGTGTATGGCGCGAAGGCACTGTTGGCATCGGTCAGCACCAGCCGGTGCTTGCCATCGCTGTGCGCGATGTGCCAGGAAATGCCCCACTCCTGGGTCAGGCGCTGGAAGAAATCGAAGTCGCTCTCGCCGTACTGGACCTGGTATTCACGGCTGGGGTAGCGGCCCACGTCGAGGCGCCATTCGATGGGGAAGGTGTAGGCGGAGAGCAGCGCTTCGAGGATCCCGACCACGGTCTGTTGCTGAAAGACGCGGAAGTTCGTGGTCAGCGTGGCCAGCCAGAGCCACGGGCGCAGCGTCAGGCAGTAGGCGATCTGCCGGCCTTGCGGGATCGGGCCACGCACGTCGGTAATCAGCCCCGTGATCTCCCGCGTGCCCACGCCGGTGCGGCCAACTGGCCCGGTGCCGCTGCCATCGAGTTCGATGGCCACCGTCAGTTCCTGGCCGCGCAGGGCCTGCGTGTCGAGGTTCGCTGCCGGACCGGACGGCGCATACCGGGCGTCGGGCGTCTTCAGCTGCACTTCGTATTCGAACAACTCGCACAGCCGCTCCGTCCCGGACAGCCGCGAGAACACCAGCGCCGGTGCACCCATCAACGTGGGCAGACCGGCGCAACGGACAGAGACGGTACGGGACGGCGACGGCGAGGGGTTGCGCATATCGGAGCATGTCGACACAGGATGAAGGCAAGGCGACGGCTGCATCGGCTGCTGCGCGGCGCAGCCAGCACAATGCGGCGAAGGCTCGCATCATCGAATATGACAAGTTCGAAAGTGCGCTTAGATAAACTTCAATGAGATCTGCATGACTTCAGATGGCGGCCAGGAACCCCCAGCGCCAGGGAAGCGGCGGCCCATGTTGCGGATCGTGCGCCGGGCTCTATACACTACAAGCGTCCCGGCCCCCCCCTGAAGGTGATCGCCCCCATGCTTGAGGCCCTGCGAAATACAACAAGCGCGCTGTTCGACCCCGATCGCCGATTCCGCCAGGCCCGCATCTTCCACGCCACGCGCGTGGCGCTGGCCCTGCTGGTGTCCATCGCGCTGACCACCGGCATCAACGTGCCGCATGGCGAATGGGCGTCGATCACGGTGCTCGTGGTCATTGGCGGGCTCCAGCATCACGGCAATATCCGCCGCCGCGCCGCCGAGCGCGGGGTGGGCACGCTGATCGGCGCCTTCGTCGGCCTGTTCCTGATCCTCCAGGAAAGCTACTTCCGCATTCCGCTGCTGACCTACCTGCTGATCGCCGTGGCGTGCGGGTATGCGGCTTACCATGCGGTCGGCAAGGGGGGATATATCGCGCTGCTGGCTGGCATTACGGTGGTCATCACGGCCGGCCACGGCGACCAGAACGTCTATGACGCGCTCTGGCGCACGGTCGATGTGATGATCGGCACGGCCATCGCGCTGGTGTTCTCGTTCGCGCTGCCGGCCTATGCGTCATATTCGTGGCGTTTCAAGCTGGCCGGGCTGCTGCGCGCCTGTGCGGCCGTGCACGCCAAGATCGAGCGGGGTTTTGCGGATGAGAGCGAGCGGCAGCAGGCCATGATGAAGCTGGGCCCGCCGCTGGTGCAGCTGCGCAGCCTGATCCCCTCGGTAGCGAAGGAAACCGGCACGCTGCCGGCGGATCTGGAGGAGGTCCAGCACTGCGCGCGGGTGTGCATCAGCGCGCTGGAGATGTTGGCGACGATTCCGCCCGAGAGCATCGATGCCTGCGGGGACGAGCACTGCATCCGCGACCTGCTGCTGGAAATTTCCAGCGCGCTGGAAGCCGGCGACGAGTCCATGGTTCGCCAGAACATCACCCTACCGGCGCCGCACCCGGACGATCCGTCCATCGGCCATAGCTCGTTCGCGTTCCTGACGCTGCAGCTGTCGGCCGAGCTGGGCCATCTGCGCGACCATCTGTCCCAGATGGCGGCGCAGCATCACTTTCCCTACGCCACGCGCTGAATCGGGCTACTTCCGGTCTGTCAGTGCGATGCGCATGGCCAGCGCGCCAAGTACGGTTCCCATCACATAACGCTGCGCACGCAACCACCGCTCGCTACGCGACAGGAATGCGGTAATCCCGGACGCCCCCATCACCAGCAGTAAATTCACCGCGCCGCTGACGCCGATCTGCACCGCGCCCAGTTGCAGGCTCTGCCACAGCACCGAGCCCTGCTCGGGATGCAGGAACTGCGGGAAGAACGACAGGTAGAACATCGCCACCTTGGGATTCAGCAGATTGGTGACAAAGCCCATGCTGAACAACTTGCGCGGTGGATCGTCGGGCAGCGCCCGGGCCTGGAACGGCGCGGCGCCGCCGGGGCGCACCGCCTGCCAGGCCAGCCAGAGCAGGTAGGCCGCGCCGGCCAGCCGGATGGCATCGAAGGCGAATGGCACCGCCATCAGCAGCGCGGTCAGCCCCAGCGCGGCGGCCATCAGGTGGACCACAAACCCGAGCAGCACGCCCGCCAGCGAGACCAGCCCCGCCGCTCGGCCCTGGCACAGCGCGCGGGACACGCAATAGATCATGTTCGGCCCCGGCGTCAGCACCAGAACAAGGGCCGCCAGGGCGAAAAAGGCCAGGTCGTGCCAGTCGAGCATGTCGGATTTCCTTCAAAAAGGGCGACTTCGGGGGATCGGGCCATTATAGGGACGGGGGCCAGCGTCGATTGGATACAGATCGGCATGACTTTCGGGCCGATCTGTACAGCACCGTGTACAGCCCCGGGCACCGTGTCGGACAAACTCGCCTTGCCGGGGCACCGCCGATGGGCCACATTGGTCTGTGACGCCTCCTTGCCTCCCATGCCCATCCTCGACACCCGCATCCGGCACGTCCTCCAGCACCCCGGGCGTTTCATCCTGACCACGCTCCGGGAATTCCGCGCCAACCAGGGCCTGCTGCTGGCCGGGGCGGTGGCGTACTACGCGCTGCTGTCGATCGTGCCCTTGCTGATCCTGATGCTGATTGGCCTGTCGCACGTGATCGACCCGGCTCGGCTGCTCGATACGCTGGCGCGCTATCTGGAATGGCTACTGCCCGGGCAGTCGCGCGCGCTGGTGGCCGAACTGGCGCGCTTCATGGACCACCGCGCCCTCGGCTGGGTGCTGCTGGTGACGATGATCTTCTTCAGTTCGCTGGCCTTCACCGTGCTGGAGAACGCCATGTCGGTCATCTTCATCCATCGCGTGGCCATCCGGCGGCGGCATTTCCTCGTCTCGGCCATCCTGCCCTATTGCTACATCCTCGTGCTGAGCGTGGGACTGCTGGTGGTAACGCTGGTGGCGGGCGGGCTCCAGACCATCGGCGAACGGCACCTGGAGGTGCTCGGCCATGAATGGTCGCTGGACCGCCTGTCCGGCACCCTGCTCTACCTGCTCGGGCTGGCCGGCGAGATCCTGCTGCTGACCTCGATCTACCTCGTCATGCCGGTGGGCCGGCTGTCCGTGCGCCATGCGCTGGTGGGGGCGGTCTTCGCCTGCGTGCTCTGGGAGGTGTCCCGCCACGTGCTGGTCTGGTATTTCGCCACGCTGTCGCAGGTGGGGCGGGTGTACGGCTCCCTGACCACGGCCATCGTGGTGCTGCTGAGCCTGGAGATTGCCGCCACGCTGCTGCTGTTCGGCGCCCAGGTCATTGCCGCCGTGGAGCGCTCCGGCGTGGACCCTGCGCCGCAAGGGTTCCACACCTAGCCGTCAGTCGGCAATTTGAAGGAAGATGACCGACAATTGACGGACTTGCAGGCTTGATGCGCGACAGAGACGACTTCGACATCTGAATGCCTTTGCATACATCCGCGCAAAAACCGCAATGGTTCGCCCCTCCCGACACCAAAAATAAGGCAAAATTCGGGTCTTGCCCCCGGCTGTGACCCACCCGGGGCATTTTCCAACCTGATTCTTGATGCGAGATAAGCAATGAGTACCCAGCAGCCAACCATCATCTACACCCTGACCGACGAAGCTCCGCTGCTGGCGACCAGTGCCTTCCTGCCCATCATCCGCACGTTCGCAGCCCCGGCTGGCGTGAACGTCGAGACCAGCGACATCTCGGTGGCTGGCCGCATCCTGGGCGAATTCCCCGAATTCCTGACCGAAGAGCAGCGCGTGCCGGACAACCTGGCCGAACTGGGCCGCCTGACGCTGCTGCCGGACACCAACATCATCAAGCTGCCGAACATCAGCGCCTCGCTGTTCCAGCTCGTCAGCGCGATCAAGGAACTCCAGTCGAAGGGCTACAAGATCCCCGACTACCCGGAAGATCCGAAGAACGACGAAGAAAAGGCCATCCAGAAGCGCTACTCCAAGTGCCTGGGCAGCGCCGTGAACCCCGTGCTGCGCGAAGGCAACTCCGACCGCCGCGCACCGGCCGCCGTGAAGAACTTCGCCCGCAAGCACCCGCACAGCATGGGTGACTGGAGCATGGCTTCGCGCACCCACGTGGCGCACATGAAGCATGGCGACTTCTACCACGGCGAAAAGTCGATCACGCTGGACCGCGCACGTGACGTGCGCATGGAACTGGTCACCAAGAGCGGCAAGACCATCGTCCTGAAGTCGAAGGTGGCCCTGCTGGACGGCGAAGTCATCGACAGCATGTTCATGAGCAAGAAGGCCCTGCTGGCCTTCTACGAAGAACAGATGGAAGACGCGCGCAAGACCGGCGTCATGCTGAGCCTGCACGTGAAGGCGACCATGATGAAGGTGTCGCACCCGATCGTGTTCGGCCACGCCGTGAAGGTCTTCTACAAGGACGCCTTCGCCAAGCACCAGAAGCTGTTCGACGAACTGGGCGTGAACGTGAACAACGGCCTGGTGGACCTGTACACCAAGATCGAGGCCCTGCCGGAGTCGAAGCGCGAGGAAGTCATCCGCGACATGCACGCCTGCCACGAACATCGCCCGGAACTGGCGATGGTGGATTCGGCCAAGGGCATCTCGAACCTGCACGCACCGAACGACGTGATCGTCGATGCCTCGATGCCGGCCATGATCCGTATCGGCGGCAAGATGTGGGGCGCCGACGGCCGCACCAAGGACACCAAGTGCCTGATCCCGGAATCGACCTTCGCCCGGATCTACCAGGAAATCATCAACTTCTGCAAGACCAACGGTGCCTTTGACCCGGTGACGATGGGCACGGTGCCGAACGTCGGCCTGATGGCGCAGAAGGCCGAAGAGTACGGCTCGCACGACAAGACGTTCGAGATTGCCGAAGACGGCGAGGCCCGCATCGTCGACAACGCCACGAATGAAGTGCTGACGGCGCTGACGCAGAAGGTCGAGCAGGGCGACATCTGGCGCATGTGCCAGGTCAAGGATGCCCCGATCCGTGACTGGGTGAAGCTGGCCGTGACCCGCGCCCGCAACTCGGGCACGCCGGCCGTGTTCTGGCTGGACCCGTACCGTCCGCACGAGGCCGAGCTGATCAAGAAGGTGGAAACCTACCTGAAGGACTACGACACCAACGGCCTGGACATCCAGATCATGTCGCAGGTGCGCGCCATGCGCTACACGCTGGAACGCGTGATCCGCGGCCTGGACACCATCTCGGTGACCGGCAACATCCTGCGCGACTACCTGACCGACCTGTTCCCGATCATGGAACTGGGCACCAGCGCCAAGATGCTGTCGATCGTGCCGCTGATGGCCGGTGGCGGCCTGTACGAGACCGGCGCCGGCGGTTCGGCTCCGAAGCACGTGGCCCAGCTGGTGGAAGAGAACCACCTGCGCTGGGATTCGCTGGGCGAGTTCCTGGCCCTGGCCGTGTCGCTGGAAGAGCTGGGCATCAAGTCCGGCAACGCCCGCGCCAAGGTGCTGGCCAAGACGCTGGACGCCGCCACGGGCAAGCTGCTCGACAACAACAAGAGCCCGTCGCCGAAGACCGGCCAGCTCGACAACCGCGGCAGCCAGTTCTACCTGGCCATGTACTGGGCCCAGGAACTGGCCGCGCAGAAGGACGACGCCGAACTGGCCAAGACCTTCGCACCGCTGGCCAAGACGCTGACCGACAACGAGAAGACCATTGTCGGCGAGCTGTCGGACGTGCAGGGCAAGGCAGCCGACATCGGCGGCTACTACAAGCCTGACTTCGACAAGCTGGACGCGGTGATGCGCCCGAGCAAGACGCTCAACGCGGCCCTGGAGGCCGTGAAGGGCTGATGACTGCTCCCTCCGCCCCGGCACCCGGGGCGGAATCGCCGGAACGGCCGGACCCGCGCAATGCGTGGTGCCGGCCGTTTTTGCATTGACCACCAGGCAAGCCACATCGTGCAGGAATCCCCGCATGCCCTCGCCGCCGCCGGCCTAGACAGCACCGCCTTCCTCGCGCTGGCGAACGCGCTCGACCAGGCGTTCTGCATCATCGAGGTGATTTTCGACGGCGACCGGGCGATCGACTACCGCTTTGTCACGGTCAACCACGTGTTCGAGGCCCAGACCGGCCTGCATCAGGCGCAGGGCCGCAATATGCGCGACCTGGCGCCCGGGCACGAGGCCCACTGGTTCGAGATCTATGGCGAGGTGGCGCTGCGCGGCCGTCCGCGCCGCTTCGTCGAGCAGGCGCGCGCGCTGGACCGCTGGTTCGAGGTCCACGCCTTCCGCGTGGGCGATGGCGTCCGCCCGCTGGTCGGCATCCTGTTCCGCGACATCACCGCCCGGCGCGAGGCCGAGGCGGCGCTGCGCAAGACCGAAACCCAGGCGCAGCTGGCCGTGGCCATCGCCCGGCTCGGCACCTTCCGGCAGGACACGGAAACCGGGCTGGTCTACATGGATGCGCGCATGCGCGAGCTGCGCGGCGGCGGCGAGGCCGAAGTCATGCCGCTGGCCAAGACCCTCCAGCGCGTGCACCCCGATGACCGGCCCCGGCTGCTGCAGGCCGTGGAAACCGCCATCGCCACGGCCGACGAGAGTGGTGGCGGCGGCTTCGAGGTGGACTACCGCATCCTCTGGCCCGATGGCAGCGAGCACTGGCACGCGGCCAACGGACAGGTCGAGTTCGAGGGCGAGGGTCGCCGGCGGCATCAAGCCAATGTGCTGGGTACGGCGCTCGACATCACGGTGCGCAAGCAGGCCGAAGCCATCCTGCGCGAGGCCGACGCCCGCAAGGACGAATTCCTCGCCACGCTGGCCCACGAGCTACGCAACCCGCTGGCCACCATCCACAATGCGCTCCAGCTCCAGGCCGCCGCTGCCACCCGGATGGACGCGCCGCGCCTCCAGGCCATGCTCGACCGGCAGGTGGAGCACATGATGCGGCTGATCGACGAGCTGATGGAAGTCTCCCGCATCACGCGGGGCGTGATCGAGCTGAAGGTTGAGCCGCTCGACCTCGCCGACGTGCTGCGCAATGCCGTGGAGGCCGCCCGCCCCGCCGCCATCCAGGCGGGCCACGTGCTGACGCTCCAGCCGGCCGACACCCCGCTGCCGGTGCTCGGCGACGCGGTGCGGCTGGCGCAGATCCTCGGCAACCTGCTGGCGAACGCGGTGCGCTACACCGACCCGGGTGGACGCATCGACGTGCACGCGTGGCGCGACGCCGCCAGCATCCACGCCGCCGTGGCCGACACCGGCATCGGCATCCCGCCCGGGCATCTGGGGCGGCTGTTCGCGCTGTTCGGCCAGTTCGACAAGAACGCGCCGCGCTCGCAGGGCGGGCTCGGCATCGGGCTCGCCACGACGCGCAAGCTGGCGCAGATGCATGGCGGCGACGTCCAGGCCACCAGCCCCGGGCTGGGGCTCGGCAGCACCTTCACCGTCTCGCTGCCGGCCAGCGATGGCCCCGCTGCGGCTGACGACGCGAAAAGCCGGCCCGGCTCGCTGCCCAACCCGGTGCGCGTGCTGGTGGTGGACGACAACCGCGATGCCGCCGACAGCGTGGCGATGCTGCTGGACATGTACGGCGCGACCGCCACGGTGGCCTACGATGGCGCGAGCGCGCTGGAGGCCCTCGCCCAATGGTGGCCGGACGTGGTGCTGCTGGACCTCGGCATGCCGTCGATGGATGGCTACGAGGTGGCCACGCGCATCCGCCAGACCTGGCGCGACCGCCCGGTGATGCTGGTCGCGCTGACCGGCTGGGGCCAGGCCGCCGACCGCGACCGCACCCGCGCGCATGGTTTCGACGCCCACCTCGTGAAGCCGGTGGGGCTGGAGGCCTTGCTGGCGCTCCTCGCCAATTGCGGCGGCGCTGCATCGCCCCCTAAATAGGCACTCTTCGTCATACGTCACGGCCATGGTCTATGGTGATAAGCCCAAGACCCAGCGGAGCGAGTGCCATGGCATACATCGACGGATTCGTGCTGGCCGTGAAGACGGCCAATCGGGAAACCTACCGGCAGGTGGCGCAGAAGGCGTCCACCGTGTTCAAGGAGCACGGCGCGCT
Source organism: Cupriavidus sp. 01L43 (assembly GCF_056399925.1). Classification (NCBI taxonomy): domain Bacteria; kingdom Pseudomonadati; phylum Pseudomonadota; class Betaproteobacteria; order Burkholderiales; family Burkholderiaceae; genus Cupriavidus; species Cupriavidus sp. 01L43. The sequence continues at coordinate 90,165 of NZ_JBFTSH010000007.1, read as the reverse complement.
GAAGGTGGTGGAGTGCTGGGGCGACGACGTGCCGGAAGGCAAGGTCACCTCGTTCACCATGGCCGTTCAGCGCAAGGACGACGAGGCGGTGGTGTTCTCGTGGATCCTGTGGCCGTCGCGCGAGGCGCGCGACAAGGGCATGGCCGCCGCGATGGCCGACGAGCGGCTCAAGGAAGGCATGGATCCGATGCCGTTCGACGGCCAGCGCATGATCTTCGGCGGCTTCGAGGTCATCGTGGACGCCTAGCGGACGCCCGGCAGCAAGGTGCGCTCCACGGCCTCCGTGAGCGCCTGCAGCACCCGGCTGTCCTCGTCCGCCTTGCGCGACACGAGCGAGATCTGCAGCGTCGGCGCGTCGGCCCCCAGCCGCACGCGCCGCACCGGGTAGCGGTCGCAGACCGTCGGGTCCATCAACTGCACCACGGAAACGCCCAGCCCCGCGCTGACCATGGCGACGATGGCGATGACGCTGTCGAACTCCATCGCACTGCGTTTCTCCGGCATCACCCCGTGCACGTACCGCGCCGCCATGGCGCCGGTGACGGTGGCGCGGTCGTAGCGGATCCAGTCGTAGCGGGCAAGCAGCTCGGCCGCGCTGGCCTCCCCGGCGTCCGGCGGGGCGATCAGCACCATCTCCCGCGTGCCGACCGGATGCCAGCGCAGGTTCGCCAGGCGGCCAGTTTCGGGCCGGGCCACCACCGCCGCATCGAGTTGCCCCGCCTTGACCAGATCCAGCAGCCCGGCGCTGCGGCCGCGCACCGGCCGCACGCGCAGCTTCGGGTAGTGGTCGCGCAGGTAGCGCAGCGTGCCCGGCAGCAGCACCGGCTGGATCGATTCGATCACCCCGAGCCGCACCGAACCCTCCACGGCCACGGACACCCGGCGCCGCAGCGCATGGAGGTAGCGCAGCCCGCCCTCCATGGCGGCGGCCACCTCGCGGGCCACGGCGGTGGGCCGTACCTGCAGGCCGGATCGGTCGAACAGCGGCTGGCCGACATACTGCTCCAGCTGCTTCATCTGCATGCTGACCGCGCTCGGCGTGAGGTGCATCGTGGCGGCAGCCGCCGCGAACGAGCCCTCCTCGATCACGGCAGCGAGGGTGGCGAAGGTCTCCAGCTTCATCAGTTTTCCTTATCAGCGACGTCAAGGAACGTCACTTTTTCTTAGCTGTTCTGAAGCTTAGACTGGCTGCACGACGTCATGCAAGGCGCCCCCCCAGCGCCCGCACCCAGACGTCCCTTCCATAAGACTCCGAGACACCGCCCCATGACCGCCTATCGTCCCACCGCGTGGCTGGCCGCCGATGCCGACCGCGACACCTCCTGGATCCAGCGCCTCTCCGCCGCCGAAGTGGCCAGCTTCGACACCGCTCTCACCCACGCCATCGCGCTGGACAAGCCGCTGCTGGAGATGACCGCCGATGACTTCCCGCTCGACGCCGCCGCCCGCGACGCGCTGGCCCGCGCCATCGACACCACGCAGGGCCGCTGGGGCATGTGCCTGCTGAAGGGCTTTCCCGTGCACCGCTGGACCGAGGACGAGACCCGCCTCGCCTACTGGGGCATGGGCCTGCACATGGGCGTGGCGCGCACGCAGAACCGCGCCAGCGACTTCATGAACGATGTGCGCGACGTGGGCGCCGCGTACAAGGGCAAGAACGGACGCGGCTACAACACCAACGCCGGCCTCGACTTCCACACCGATTCCTGCGACGTGGTCGGCCTGCTGTGCCGCCGCGCGGCCCGCAGCGGCGGCGCAAGCAAGGTAGTCAGCTCGATCGCCCTGCGCGACGCCATGCTGCGCCGCCGCCCGGACCTCGAAGCCGTGCTCCACGCCCCGTTCCACTACAGCTACCAGGGCGCGCAGGACCCCGCCCAGCCGCCGCACTATGCCTGCACCATCCTCGGCAACCATCCTTGGGCCTTCGCCATGCGCACCAACCGCAAGAACGTGGTGGCCGCCCAGCGCGACTTCGACGATGTGCCGCGCCTGACGGCGGCCCAGGAAGCGGCCCTCGACGAACTGGACGCGCTACTGACCGACCCGAGCCTGTGCTTCTCGATGCAGCTCGAACAGGGCGACCTGCAACTGCTGAACAACTATGTCACCGTGCATTCGCGCACGAATTTCGAGGACTACGAGGAGTTCGACCGCAAGCGCCACCTGCTGCGGCTCTGGCTGGCCGTGCCGGGCGCCCAGCCGCTGCCGGACGAGTGGGCCGACTACTTCACCGACGTCCGCGCGGGTGCGGTGCGAGGCGGGCTCCGTGGCAGCGCGCGCAGTGCCGAGTTCGACGCCTACGAGCGCCGCCAGGCCGCCGCACTGGGCATGCCGCTGATGCCGTGGGCACCGGCCACCCAGCCCGCCACGGCCTAGGCGCCAGCATCGCCCCACAAAAAATACAAAGATAAATACGGAGACAACCATGGAACGACGCGATTTCCTCGCGCTGCTGTCGGCGGCGCTGATCCTGCCCCCGGGTCTGGCGCGGGCGGCGCCGGCCGTCACGAAAGTCCTCGTCGGCGCCACGCCGGGCGGCGGCACCGACATCGTCGCGCGCTCCCTGTCGGCCGAGCTGGAGCAGCGGCTCAAGCATCCCTTCATCGTCGAAAACCGGGGCGGCGCGGCCGGCAATATCGCCGCCATCGCCGTGGCCAAGGCGGACCCCGATGGCGGCACGCTGCTGCTGAGCTACACCAGCCACGCGATCAATCCGGCGCTGTTCGAGAAAAAGCCATTCGACGCCATCAAGGACTTCACGCCGATCTCGCTGATCGCCAGTTCGCCGCTGATCCTGGTGTCGCGCCCGGACCTTGGCGTCAGCAACCTGCGCGAACTGGTGGCGCTGGCGAAGTCGAAGCCGGGCAAGCTGAGCATCGCCGTGGCCGGCGTGGGCAGCGCCAACCATCTGGCGGGAGAGATGCTCAAGCACGAGGCCGGCATCGACATCGTCAGCGTGCCGTACAAGGGCGCCGGCCCGGCCGTGGCCGATGTGGTGGGCAGCCAGGCCGACCTGCTGCTCGGCAACGTGGCCACGGTGCAGCCGCTGCTTGTGGCCGGCAAGCTCAAGGGGCTCGGCGTGAGCAGCCCGCAGCGGCTGGCGGCGTTCCCGAACCTCGCCCCGATTGCCGATCTCGTGCCGGGCTTCGACTACAGCTCGTGGTACGGCCTGCTCGGCCCGGCCGGCATGCCGCCGGACATGGTGCGGGAACTGGAGACGGCAGCCCGTGCGGCCGTGGCGGCACCGGCCATGCGCAAGCGCTTGCAGGGGGAAGGTCTGGTACCGGTGGGGAATAGCGCCGCCCAGTTCGCGCAGTTCCTGCAGGCGGAAATCGCGCGATGGGCGAAGGTGGTGGCCGTCACGCACACACGCGTGGCGTGAGGCGGCAGATGTAAAGCCCGGGACGGTTAGCGGAAGCTGACCGTCACCTCATTGCTGCGCCCTTGCAGCGACGGCGCCAGGCCGCCGTTGCCCGGCACGCGGAAGGCGAATACGAAGCCCTTGCTGGCATCGTCGCCAACGAAGGCGTTGGTCTTGCCCTCGGCACCCGGCAGCATCACGCAGCGGTCGGCATTGCAGAGGTAGGCCTGCAGGTCCGGCGGCGGCACGCGCGTGAAGCTGTAACGCCAGCGCACCGCGGTGATGACGCCAGCCGACTGCGGCAGCACCCCGCCCGGCACGATCGGCGCGGACAGCGCGCGCTGGCCCCGGTTCGCAATCATCGGGCCCACCGCCGAGCCAGTCCAGGCATGGCGCGACGGGCCGATTTCGAGCGTTGCCTTCGTCAAGCCCTGCGCCGACAGGATCGCCGGCAGGAAGCCGCAGAGCGCGGCCACCGTCATCGACAGCCAGCCACGCATTACAGCAAACCCCGCAGCTGGTTGCGCAGGCGGGTAATCGCCTGGCTGCGGATCTGGCACACGCGCGACTCGGTCACTTCCAGCACCGCGCCAATCTCGCGCAGGTTCAGTTCCTGGTCGTAGCACAGCGACAGCACCAGCTTTTCCCGCTCGGGCAGCTTGTCGATGGCGCGGATCAGCGCCTCGCGCATGCCGGACTCCATCAGCACCGTCAGCGGGTTGCCGTCGTCGGTCACGCCGAGATGGCGGTCCAGGAAGTCTTCCTCGCCGGAGCGCTCGAAGTCCTCGTAGTGCAGCAGCTGGCAGCCGTAGACCTCGTTGAGCAGCTCCTGGTATTCGTCGAGCGCCATATCGAGTTCCTTGGCCACCTCGGAGTCGATCGGCGTGCGGCCGAGCTTCTGTTCGAGGCTGCGCTGGGTGCGCTCGATCTTGCGCGTGAACTGGCGCAGGCTGCGCGACTGCCAGTCGTTGGCGCGCACCTCGTCGAGCATCGCGCCTCGGATGCGCTGGCTCGCGTAGGTCTCGAAGCGGGCGCCGTGGTTGTCTTCATAGCGCTTGGCAGCGTCGAGCAGGCCGATCATGCCGGCCTGGATCAGGTCGTCGATCTGGACACTGGCAGGCAGCTTGGCCGCCAGTTGCAACGCGATCCGTCGCACCAGCGGCGCGTGTGACTTGACCACGTCTGCCTGTTCGAGCTTTCCCTGAATCGTATACATGGTGGAATTCTCGGTAATAACTTGGTTCGGTGCCAGCGCCCCACTTTCCTTGCGGGGCGGACTGGCTGGCTGAGTGTCGGTCCGGTTGTTGCGACTTCTTGTTCTGGTATCAGGCGGGAACGGCCGCGGCCATCCCCGGAGAGACTGCTTCCTGGCGCAGCGGCCATGCCCCGATGCCGCTGGCCACGTGGCGCAGCGCGCCGGTGGCCGCGGCGGCCGGATAGGCCTCCACGACGCAACGGCCCAGCTGCAGCGCACGCGCCACCAGCGGATCCAGCGGCAGGTAGCCCGCCAGGCTTGCCTCCACGCCCAGGTACTGGCTCGCCGTGCGGGCCAGGTTGCGCGAGAGGGCCATCACCGTCGCTTCCTTGTCCGCCATATTGACGATCAGCTGGAAGTGACGGCATGCAAATTCATGGTGCAGCCGCTTGATGCAGGCGTAGGCAGCGGTGATCGACGTGGCCTCGGGCCGCATCACGATCACGAAGTTGTGCGCCGCGCCGGCCATGGGCGACAGCGCGCCGGACTCGCTCGACTGCGCATCGACCAGCACCGTGCGGATGCCCGGCAAGGCGCGGTCGTCGATCTGCGCGCCGGCGGGCACGTTGCCGGCCGGCAGCACGGCCACGCCGCTGGCGGCACGGGTGCCCGCCGCCGCGTCGAACGGCATCCGGCCGCCCAGCACATCGGCCAGCGTGGCCTTCGGCGCCGCGCCGGCAAGCCGGGTGGCGCGCGCGGCGGCGCGGTCTTCATCGGCCAGCAGCACACGTTCGCCCTGCATGGCGAGCGCGTTGGCCAGCCCGAGCGCCACGGTGGTGGCACCGGCGCCGGCCTCGCAGCCCACCACGGCGATACGCCGGGTGACGCGCGGTGCCAGCATGCGGCGCAGGCTTTCCGCCTGGTCGGAGCCCATCAGGTTCAAGGCTTACTCTCCTGCGGGGGCCAGTTGACGGGCGGCACTGGCACCAAGGGCGTCCATCGCCTGGCGCGCCGAATCAGGCGTGTCGTCGAATGCCGGGGCCGGGGCCGAAGCCACGTTGCGGCCCGGGTAGTTCTCGAGCACGTCCAGCAGCGCCAGCAGGCGGCCCATGCCTTCGTTGAGCACGGTGCCGGACACCGGCGCGTTGACGCGGGCGGTGGCGCGGCCAGCCAGGCGCGACAGGAACGCGGGCGCCGTCGGCGTCGGGTTGTGTTGCAGGCGCAGCGCGGTCAGGCCGAGCTGCACCGAGACCAGCGTGCCGAGCGTGTCGTCGTCGCCCGCACCGTTGCCCTCGCTGCCCTGCGCGAAGTGCTCCATCGCATGGCGCAGCGTGCGGAACTGCTCTTCCGCGTGGTGCGTCCACTGGGCCCAGCGGGCCACCTGGGCGGCCACGTCGGCCAGCGCCGGGTCGCACAGCACGTAGTCCACGGACAGCATGTCGCCGGTTTCGCGATCGACCAGCCGGGACACCACGAGGCAAGCCTCGGTGCCGGCCTCGGCGCCGGCCCCCTGGCCGCGGCCACGGGCGGCGGCGCGCACCTGGCCTTCGGGCACGCGCACCATGCAGTGGCCGAGCCAGTGCACGGCGTCGCGGTCGCGGCAGGTGGTGTCGCCGATGGCGAGGAAGGTCAGCGTATCGGCAATGGTGTCGAGCTTGTTGGCGGCGCCGTCGGCAATCACGCGCGTGGTCTTGCGCGTGCCGGCCACCCAGCGTTCGCCCAGTTGCTGCCAGCGCGCCAGCGTGGCGGCGGACGGCAGCGAGGCATTGAGGTTGACCACGGTGCGGGCGGCGGCCAGCGTGGCGCGCACGGTGGCGGCTTCGGCTTCCGCCTCGGCTTCGGCCATCGACTGGCGCGTGCGGCCGGCGGGCACCACCGTGGTGGCCAGCGGCGTGCCGTCACGGTCGGCCAGCCACAGCGTCTGTTGCAGCAGTTGCGGGGCGCGGCGACCCGGCACGGTCTGCGAGGCGGTGCCGGTCACAGCGAGCACGTAGCGGTCGCACGCGCGGCTGGCGTCGCGGCACATCGACAGGCGCACCTGCTGGGCCATCTGGCGCAGCGCCGGCGCACCGGCGCCGCGTTGCTGCCACAGCGAGCGGGCCACGTCGAAGCCGTACTGCGCGCCGTTGAGTTCTTCCACGCACACGCCCACGGCGTTGGCGCTGTCGGTCAGCGAGCGCAGCACATCGTCGGCGCCGGCACGCTCGGTCTGGGCCGGCTCGGCGGCGCTGGCCTGGCGGCGCGCCACATCGGCATCGGCGAACAGCGAGCCACGGCGCGGCGTCAGGAAGGCACGTTCGACCAGGGCATCGGCTTGAGCGAGTTCGAGGTGCTCCGGCACGCGCTGGCCGGTGGAGGCGTAGAACACGGGCAGGCGGTGGCGGATCACCACGTCGAGCACCGAGCCCAGGTGGGTGGCTTCGTCCAGCTTGCTGATGATGCAGCCGTCGATCCCGGCGGCGTCGCCAGCGGTGTCGTTGCGGTAGGCGTGGACGACTTCATTGAGCGTGTCGCCGTGCGCGGCGCCGTTGAGCAGCAGCACACGCTGCATCGGGGCCTGCACGCCGGCCAGCATCGAGATCTGGTCGGACAGGCTGCGGTCGCGCTGGCTCATGCCCACCGTGTCGATGATGACGAGGTGCTTGTCCTTCATGGCCGACAGCGCGAAGCGCAGGTCGGCGGCGTCCTTCACGGCATGCACGGGCACGCCGAGGATGTCGCCATAGATACGCAGTTGTTCGTGCGCGCCGATCCGGAAGCGGTCGGTGGTCAGCAGCGCGAGCTTGCCCGGGCCGTGGCGGAGCACGAAGCGCGCGGCCAGCTTGGCGGTGGTGGTGGTCTTGCCGACGCCGGTCGGGCCGATCAGCGCGAGCACGCCGCCCTGCGCGAACAGCGTGTCCTCATCGGCCAGCACCGGCACCTTGCGGGCCAGTTCCTGGCGGATCCAGGCCATCGCGGCCGGACGGTCCGTGCCGACTGGCAGGTGGGCGAGCAACGTGCGCGAAAGCTGGCCCGAGAAGCCGGCGTTGACGAGCCATTCGAACAGCGACTCGCGTAGCGGGTCGCCAGCGGCCACGCCGGCGGGCGTGTTGGCCAGGCCGGCGAACTGGCGCTCCAGCATGCTGCGCATCGAGGCCAGCTCGCCGCGCAGGTCCCCCAGCGCGGCCGGGTCGGACGCGTCGGCGGCCATCATCGACGGCATCTGCGCCATCGGGGCCGGTGCGAACTGAGACATCGAGGACGACGGGGGCATCGAAGACAGCGGCGCCATCGGGCTCATCGACAGCATCGATGCCGATGACGCCGATGACGCCGATGACGCGGATGGCGCGTACGGCTGCGCCGTGGCGCTGACGGCACCCAGGTCCGCATCGCGCATCGCCACGATCTCCACGCCGCCCTCGATGGCCCGGTTCGACAGCACCACGGCGTCGGGGCCCATGGCCTCGCGCACCTTGCGCATCGCTTCGCGGCCATTGGCCGCCACAAACTTCGCCACGCTCATGTTCGTTCCTTACGCCGCGCCGCCGATCATTGCGGTAATGCGGATGTTGCGGTTGTCCGGGACTTCGGCATGCGACAGCACCTTCAGTTGGGGCAGCGTACGGCGCAGGAAGCGCGCCATCAGCGGCCGCAGCGGGGACGGCACCAGCAGCACGGGGTCGAGACCCATCTGCTCCTGGCGGCCGACCGCGCCCTGCGCCTGCTGGAGCAGCGCATCGGCCAGGCCCGGCTCGATGCCGCCGCCGTTGGCCAGCGCCTGCGTCAGCACGCGTTCCAGGCCGGCGTCGAGGCTGATGACCTGCAGGTCGGCATTGTTCGGGAACAGCTGCTGCGTGATGGCCCGGCCCAGCGCCACGCGCACCAGCGCCGTGAGTTCGGTAGGCTCGCTGACCTTGGTGGCGTGCTCGGCCACCACGTCGAGGATCGTGCGCATGTCGCGGATCGGCACACCTTCGTCCAGCAGGTTCTGCAGCACCTTCTGCAGGCCGGTCAGCGAGATCGTCTTCGGCACGAGGTCTTCGGTCAGCTTCGGCGATTCCTTGGCGATGCGGTCCAGCAGCGACTGCACTTCCTGGCGCCCCAGCAGCTCGGAGGCGTGCATCTGGATCAGGTGGTTCAGGTGGGTGGCCACCACGGTGCTGGCGTCGACCACGGTGTAGCCGTAGGCCTGCGCCTGTTCCTTGAGGCTGGCGTCGATCCACACCGCCGGCAGGCCGAAAGCGGGGTCGCGCGTGACCGGGCCCGGGAGCGTGCCGCTGACCTGGCCGGGGTTGATGGCCATCCACTGGCCCGGCGTGGCCTCGCCGCTGCCGATCTCCACGCCCTTGAGCGTGATGCGGTAGGCGTTGGGCTTGAGTTCGAGGTTGTCGCGGATATGCACCACCGGCACCAGGAAGCCGATGTCCTGCGCAATCTTCTTGCGGATGCTCTTGATACGGCCCAGCAGTTCGCCGTTCTGGCCGCGGTCCACCAGCGTGATCAGGCGGTAGCCCACTTCCATGCCCAGCGGGTCGACCATCGTCACGTCTTCCCACGTGGCTTCGGCGGCTTCTGCGGCCACGGCCGGCTTGCGCTCTTCGCGGACCTTGGTCTCGGCCTGCACGGCGTCGCGGCGCAGCATGTAGCGGCCGAACCAGGCCATCGCGCCGGCCAGCAGCAGGAAGGCGAAGTGCGGCATGCCCGGGATGATGCCCATCGCGCCGATGATGCCGGCGGTCAGGAACATGACGCGCGGGTTCGAGAAGAGCTGGCCGGTAAGCTGCTGGCCGACGTCCTGCTCGTTCGACACGCGCGAGACGATCACACCGGCGGCGGTGGAGATCACCAGCGCCGGGATCTGCGCAACCAGGCCATCGCCGATGGTCAGCAGCGTGTAGTTGTGCACCGCGGTGCCGAAGTCCAGGTCATGCTGCACCATGCCCACGACCATGCCGGCCGCGACGTTGATGAACATGATGATCAGGCCGGCGATGGCGTCGCCGCGCACGAACTTCGAGGCACCGTCCATGGCGCCGTAGAAGTCGGACTCCTGCGCCACTTCGGTACGGCGCTTGCGGGCGCCTTCCTCGTTGATCAGGCCGGCGTTCAGGTCCGCGTCGATGGCCATCTGCTTGCCGGGCATGGCATCGAGCATGAAGCGCGCGCCCACTTCGGCGATACGGCCCGCACCCTTGGTGATCACCATGAAGTTGATCACCACCAGGATGGCGAACACCACGATACCCACCGCGAAGTTGCCCCCCACCAGGAAGTGGCCGAAGGCCTCGATCACCTTGCCGGCGGCGTCCGGGCCGGTATGGCCCTCCAGCAGCACCACGCGCGTGGAGGCCACGTTCAGCGACAGGCGCAGCAGCGTGGAGAACAGCAGCACGGCCGGGAACGCCGCGAAGTCCAGCGCCGTGCGGGTGTACATGCCCACCAGCAGCACCATGATGGACAGCGCGATGTTGAACGTGAACAGCAGGTCCAGCACGAACGCGGGCAGCGGCAGGATCATCATGCCGAGGATCATGACGATCAGCAGCGGTCCTGCCAGCGCCTTCAGCTGGGCACCCGAGCGCAGGCCCGGGATGTTGAAGAAATTCGTCAGTGCGTTCATGCGCGGGCTTCCGGTACGGCAAGTTCGTCCGGCACCACCAGCTCCGTCGGTCCCGAAGGCTGCGGACCGTTGGAGTAGTGCCAGTGTTTCAGTTGATAGACCCAGGCCAGGATCTCGGCCACGGCGGTATACAGGCCCGCCGGGATTTCATGCCCCAGCTCCACGTGCCGGTGCAGCGCCCGCGCCAGCGGCGGCGCGGACAGGATCGGCACGCGATGTTCGGCGGCCAGTTCGCGAATGCGAGCGGCCACTTCCTCGGTTCCCTTGGCGACGACGCGCGGCGCGCCCATGCCGCCTTCCTCATAGCGCAGCGCCACGGCGAAGTGCGTGGGGTTGGTCACCACCACATCGGCCTTGGGCACCTCGGTCATCATGCGGCGACGCGCCATGGCCCGCTGCTGCTGCCGGATGCGGGCCTTGATGTGCGGATCGCCATCGGTTTCCTTCATCTCCTGCTTGACCTCTTCCTTGGTCATGCGGAGCTTCTTGTAGAACGTCCAGAGCTGCCAGGGCACGTCCAGCGCCACCACCAGCAGCAGCGAGCCGGACACCACGCCGCACACGTAGAGCACTAGCTCCATCAGGTGCAGCAGCGCCTCCTGCACGGGCGCGTTCATCAGCGCCACGGCCTCCGGCAGCTTGCGCCAGACCATCCAGGCGCCCACGCCGCCCACCAGCAGCGACTTGGCGATGGCCTTGCCGAGTTCCACCAGCGAATGCGAGGAGAACATCCGGCCCAGCCCCTGCAGCGGGGAGAGGCGCGAGAAATCCGGCATGAACGACTTGCTCGCGAACAGCCAGCCGCCCAGCGCCAGCGGGGCCATCAGCGCGGCCACGCCGAACATCAGCAGCAGCGGCAGGAAGGCCAGCAGGCTGTCCCAGATGGCGATGCCGAACTGCGACAGCATGCGGTTGGTGTCGAACGCGGTGGCCGGCTCGAAAGCCAGGCTCTTGTGCATCACGGCGTCCAGCCGGCGGCCCAGCGTGCCGCCCATGACCCACAGGCCGATCACGCCCGTCATCAGCATCACGAACGTGCCGAGCTCGCGCGAACGCACCACCTGCCCCTCCTCGCGCGCCTTTTCCAGGCGCCGGGGTGAGGCGGGTTCGGTTTTCTCGAGATCGCTTTCCTCGGACATGGACGCTCCAACGCGAAGCGCGCAGGCGGCACTTCGTCAGCGAGGATTATCAAATCCCGGGGGCGCTGGCATTCAGGGGAAAAGGGAGGGAAACAGGTGCCTGTTTCAGGAATGAGGGGGGCAGCGGAGTTAACGGCCCGGGGGGTACCGACCTTTAGGGCAAAGGTGCGGTGGCGGCCACTCCGGCGTCGTTTTGGCACCGATCGGGCGGCCATCTTGCCATGTCTTGCCGGTACCACGCAATGATGTGTTTTCGTTAAAGATTGCACCAAACATGTGATCTCAACAGCAATTCGACAGTCTTTGCCGGCAGTCCGGGTAGTCTGGCCTGGCTTTCGCAAATCTCGCATTTTGTAGTGGATCGGCTGCCAGCCAATAGATGTTTGGTAGCATATTCCCCGTATCGATCACAATTGAGGGGATATGCCATGACGGCACAGACGGCCACCATCGACCAGACGATGCTCGAAAAACTGTCCGCCTCCGGCAGCCTGCAGCGCGTACGCGCCGTGGCGCAGACGGGCGGCTGGCGGATCGTGGTCCGGTACGGGACGAGCGAGAGCACCCTGGTGGTCCGGCGCGGCAACGTCCGCGTCTGGCCGAAGCTCGACACGTTGGTCAACTTTCTCGTCCGTATGCAGATAGCAGAATTCGAAGTCGACGCCACGGCGTTCCAGCCTGGCACCCACGTCGCCCGTCCCCGCCTGGACGCCGCCGAGCGCATGCGCGCGGCCCACGAGGCGGCGGCTTATGACCGGTGGTTTAAGGGGCAGGTGCAGGCGGGGTTAGATGATTCCCGGCCGCGCGTGCCGCACGAAGTCGTATTGCGGGAAATGGCGGAAGAGAATGAGGCGCTGCTGGCCAGCATCGCCCGCGATTCGAACCGGGGGAGTTGACCGTTGAGGGTGGAGTGGTCAACGACCGCACGGGAGGAACGCAAGGCCCTGTTCCACCGCATCGCCGCTGACAACCGGTTGGCCGCCGTGAACCTGAACCTGCTCATTGCCGATCGCCTCGAAGCGCTTGTCAGGTTTCCAGCAATGTATCCCGCCGGAAAAGTGCCTGGTACACGACACATTATCTTGAATCGCGAACACGTGCTGGTCTACGCATGGCATCCGCAGGAGGAGGTCATTCACATCCTGCGTATCGTTGGTACGCGTCAGCAGCGTCGGCGTCTCACTTAGCGCGGGTTGGCGGCCATGCCTGACCGCTAACCCGGCTGCCTTACCGCACCACGTCCGCGTGATCCGTCGACTCAGCCAGGGTGCGCCATGCGGCCAGCTCGGCTTCCACGAACTTGTGCTTCTGTTCGATGCGGGCGATGGCGTCCGTGCCCAGCGGCAGCCGCAGCGGGGGATGGTCGCTGTCCACGAGTTGCAGCATCGCCTCGGCGAGCTTCTCCGGGTTGCCCGGCTGGTTGTGGTTGGCACCAGCAGCAAAGACGCGCATCGCGCCCACCGTCTCGGCGTAGTCGGCAATCTCGGTCTTGGTGGCAACCAGCGAGTTGTCGTTCAGGAAGTCCGTGCGGAAGAAGCCCGGCTCAACCACCGTGGCGTGGATGCCCAGCGGGGCCAGCTCCTGGGACATGGCTTCGGTCAGCCCCTCCACCGCAAACTTCGAGGCGCCATAGACGCCCCAGCCGTGATAGGCCGAGTAGCCGCCCAGCGACGAGATATTGATGACATGGCCGCTGCGCTGCTGGCGCATCTGCGGCAGCACGGCCCGGCTGACGGCGAGCATGCCGAAGACGTTGGTGTCGAAGTTAGCCTTCGCTTCGGCGATGCTGGTCTCCTCCACCGCGCCGAGCACGCCGTAGCCGGCGTTGTTCACCAGCACGTCGATCCGGCCGAAGCGGGCCACGCCCTGGCGCACGGCCTCGACGGCGTCCGATTCGTTGGTCACATCGACCTTGACCGCGAGAAGGCCGGGCTGGTCGCCAATGGCATCGACGATGGCCTGGGGATTGCGCGCCGTGGCGATGACGCGGTCACCGCGTGCCAGCGCGTTGCGGACAAACAGCGTGCCGAAACCGCGCGACGCACCGGTGATGAACCAGACCTTGCTTTGGGATTGCTTCGAATCGGACATGACTGACTCCTGGGATTGGGTTGGCTCGGTTCCGGCCTTCGCTGCGATCGTCGCGGCGTGTCGGTTACCGTTGAGACCCATGGTAGGTAGTCAGACTTCCACAAACAATGGTGATGTGGATTGCATGAAAAGCAACTACTGGTTGTGAATCGACCTTAGCCGGAATGGAGGCTCTCGGCCATCGTGCCGCCACGTACCGTCTCGACGATCGCCTGCCGCAGCAACGGCGCGGCAATCGGCTTATGCAGCACCCGGAAGCCGCTGGCGTGGAGCGCCTTGAGGCGGTCCGGCGCCGTGTCGCCGGTGACGATCAGGCCCGGCACCTCGGTGTCGAGGTACTCGCGCAGCCACGCGATGGCCTGCCGGCCGGTCACCTGCGCGGCCAGCCGGTAGTCGGCCAGGATCAGGTCTACCGGGGCCGGGCCGGCGATGCGCGCGCGCTGGTGGGCGGCGCAGACCGCTTCGACCGTGGCGCCCGCATAGACCGTGTGGCCCCAGAACGCGAGCAGGTCGCCCAGCGCCGCGAGGATTTGGGGATCGTCGTCGACCAGCATCACGCCATAGCGCGCCTGGAGGTCCGCCGGGGCGCGACCTTCGGCGCTGGTCAGGGCCGGCGCTTCCGGCTCGACATCGCGCGCCAGTGGCACGGTCACCGAGAAGTTGCTCCCCCGGCCGGGCGTGGAGCGCAGCTTCACGGGATGGCCGAGCAGGTCCGCCAGCCGACGCACGATGGCGAGACCGAGGCCCAGCCCGTGTTCGCTCTGCACATTGGGCAACTGGGCGAACTCCTCGAAGACCAGCGCCTGCTGCGAGGGGTCAATGCCGGGCCCACTGTCCAGGACCTGGATCTCGATCGCGCCGGGCCGGCGCCGGGCGCCCACCACGATGCGCGACTGCGGCGCGTAGCGCAGCGCGTTGCTCAACAGGTTGTCCAGGATGCGCCGCAGCAGCTCGGGGTCACTGTCGATCCACGCCTGGGCGACCCGCACGCGCAGCGTGCTGCCGCGCTGGCTGGCCTGCTCGGCATACTCGTCGCGCAGTTCGGCGAGCAGCTTGCCGAGGGACAGCGGGCGCCGCCGTGCCGGCATCAGGCCGGCGTCGAGCCGCGACACGTGCAGCAGCCCGTCGAGCAGTCCGCCCATGCGGTCGAGCGTGCCGTTCAGGCGCCGGCTGATCTGCGTGGCCGCATCAGCGCGGACATCGCCACGCTCCGCCACCGCCGACAGCGAAGCGGAAAGCAGCCCCAGCGCATGCACCGGCTGGCGCAGGTCGTGGCTGGCGGCGGCCAGGAAGCGCGTCTTGGCCATGTCGGCCGCGGTTGCCCGGTCGCGCTCATGCTCAAGCTGGCCGATCAGGGCGAGATTCTCGAAGCGCAGCTTCACCCCGGTCAGCAGGGTCTGATACGTGACGCGGCTGAAATAGCTGTTCACGACGACCAGGGCGACCCCGAATGCCGCGTAAACGTTGTAGATAGGCTCCGGCCGCATCGCGCAATGGACGATGAACGGGCCGCTCATCAGCAAGACCATGCCGACGTAGATGCGTGGCTGGGCGGACAGCGCCGGCACGGCGCCGCACGTCATGCCGGCCAGGACGATGCAGGCGAAAGCCGTCCACTCGGCGCCCGGCGGGAACAGCGCGGTCGAGCCGACCCATCCCCACAACGCCGCCGATACCCATGACATCGCTGCGAAGCGGTTAGCCCAGGCGCGCGGCGTGGCGCTGGACTCATGCCGATAGAACACCGTCGAGAGCAGAATGCGCGCAAGCGTGACGGCATAGACCATCGCCATCCACCACAGCAGCGGCCCGATGTATGCGCTGTGGCGCAGCGCGTACACGATGGCCACCGGAATCACGAAGTTGGCGAACAGGACCCCATGCGACTGTCGATACAGCAGTCGCACCATGGCGGACTGGATGTCGCCACTGGGCTGGCTCATGAGGATTCCGGAAGGGCGCAGGCAAACAAGGCCGTGTGACGGCCGACGCCCCTTTATAGCATCGAACCTTTTACGCCGTGCCGATAACGGCGCCCGCGCGCGCGGACTGATTCCTCCCCGCAACACCCCCACGTTGGCGGGGCGGCGGGTTTAACGCAACTGCCATCTAGCGTGGGGGCCGGCGGCTGCGCGGGTGGCTAGCCGAGCCGCCCGGGTTCCACCTCGATGCCGAGCTGCCCGGCCATCTCTTCGACCAGGGCCTGCAGCCGCGCCACCTTGTCGGCCAGCTCGCGCTGGCTGATACGCAGCGCTTCGAGTTCCGAAGACGAGCCGCCTTCCGGCGCCGACGCCCCGCGCGGCGCCGCCAGGTCTGCCACGCTGACCTCGCCGCAGAGCAGATGCATCCAGCGGCTCTCCCGCTCGCCCGGGGCGCGCGGCAGGCGGATAACGAGGGCCGGATTGCGCTCGGCGAGTTCATCGAGAAAGCCCTCCACGGACGAGATATCCGCGAAGGCGTGCAGGCGCGCCGTGTTGAGGCGCAGCTCCGCCGCCGTCTGCGGGCCGCGCAGCAGGAGCGTGGACAGCAGCGCCGCCGACTGGCTCGGCACGCCAAGCACCTTGGCCATGTTCTGCTCGAAGCGCGGCACCCGGCTGCTGCTGCCCTCGAACACCAGACTCAGCGACTTCAGGCCGTCGATGGCCGTCAGGATCTCGTCCTCCGACACGCTCATCACCGGCGACCGCGCGGTCTTCTGGTTGCAGCCCGACGCCAGCGCATTGAGCGAGAGCGGATAGGTGTCCGGCACGGTGTACTGCTTCTCCAGCAGCACAGCGACCACGCGGCCTTCCAGCGCCGTCAGCGCGCGCAGCGGCGGCCGCGCCGGGATTTCTGTATTGGCATTCATCGATGACATCAAGGTGAGGGGCGTGATCACGCGAAGGCGCCCATTGGATCGCAAGCGCGGGGACGATGCAACTGCCGCCCGCGCGGCGCATCAGGCCATCAAGGCAGGATCACCTCCGCGGAGAGTCCGCCGCCTTCGCGATTTCGCAGCGCCAGCTTGCCGCCGAGCGCCTGCGCCAGTTGCTGCGCGATGGCCAGCCCCAGCCCGCTACCGCCGGTATCGCGGTTCCGCGAGGCCTCCACGCGATAGAACGGCTGGAGCACCGCATCGAGCTGTTCCTCCGGGATGCCGGCGCCGCGATCCATCACCATCAGCCGCAGGGCGCCATCGGCGTCGCGCCGGGCGACGATCTCGGCCGCGCCGCCGAACTTCAGGGCGTTGTCGATCAGGTTGGTCAGGATGCGCCGCAGGGCATGCGGGCGCGTGACGATCGCCCCGCCCACGCATTCCTCCATGGTCACGGCCTTGCCAGTGTCCTGATAGTCGTAGACCAGGCTTTCCAGGAACGAACCGATGTCGATACGCGTATCGGCCTCGCCATCGACGTGCGTGCTGCGCGCATAGGCCAGCCCCTCGCGCACGAGCCGCTCGATCTCGGACAGGTCGCTGATGAGCTTGTCCTTCTCGACAGACTCCTCGGCCATCTCGGCACGCAGCTTCATGCGCGTGATGGGGGTCTGCAGATCGTGGGAGATGGCCGCGAGAATGCGCACGCGCTCCTCCACGAAATGGGCGATGCGGTCGCGCATGGCGTTGAACGCCACCGCCGCGTGGGCCACCTCGCTCGGGCCGGTCTCGCTCATGCGCGGCGTGGTCTGGTTCGGGTCGAGCGTGTTCGCCGCATCGGCCAGCGTCGCCAGCGGCCGGATGGCCTGCCGCACCGCAAACCAGCTGCACAGCACCAGCAGCGCGAGTTGCGCCACCATCACATAGGGCAGCCAATGCGCCAGCGGTGCCATGGCAGGATGGACGTCGATAGTCAGCGGGCTGCCGTCGCTCAGTGTCAGGTGCGCCTGCAGGCGCTTGCCGTCGCCCGGAATCATCTCGACCCGGACCGGGAAGCGCTGGCCGGCCGCCTCCTCGATCTTGTTGGCGATGTCCTTGGCGCGCATGGTCATGTCGGGCACGCCCGGCAGGCCAGGGCCGAGGACGTAGCGGTACGTCGGCCGGTCCAGCCGGTGGATCCAGTCCGGGCGCTCGGCGGCGGGCAGGCGGTCGAGAATGGCGATGGAAGTGGCCACTTCGTTTTCCAGCGTGCCCAGCATGACCGTGCGCGCGGTGACGTAGCGTTCCATGAACAGCACCGTGAACGACATCGCATAGGCGATGACCAGCCCCGCCAGCAGGATCAGGAACAGCCGTGCGCTCAGGGTGCCGGGCCACCAGCGCACCCGCGACTGCGGCGCTACCAGGGCGGCCGTGGTCATTCGCGTGCCTCGGTGATCTCGACGGGCATCGCCAGCACGTAGCCCTCGCTGCGCACCGTCTTGATGTAGATCGGCTCGCGGGCGTGATCGCCCAGCCGCTGGCGCAGGCGGCTGACCAGCAGGTCGATCGAGCGGTCGAACAGCTCGGCGTCACGGCCCTGCGTCAGGTTCAGCAGCTGGTCACGGTTCAGCACGCGCTGCGGATGGTCGACGAACACGCGCAACAGCCGGTACTCGGCGCCGCTCAGGGCCACGACAGTGCCGTCCTTGTCCAGCAGATGGCGGGCGGTGGTGTCGAGACGCCAGTCGCCGAAAGTGAGCAGCCGGCCCGCCTCGGACACCTGGAGATTGGGCGGAAGCATCCGGGTGCGCCGCAGCACCGCCTTGATCCGCGCCATCAGCTCGCGCGCGGCGAACGGCTTGGCGAGGTAGTCGTCGGCGCCCATTTCGAGGCCGATGATCCGGTCTGTCTCATCGCTGCGGGCGGTCAGCATCAGGATCGGGGTGCTCTTGTGCTTCCCGGCGCGCAGTTCGCGGCACAGCGTCAGGCCGTCGTCGCCGGGCATCATGATGTCCAGCACGATCAGGTCGACGACGTTCGACTCCAGGAAGGTCCGCATGTGGCGGCCGTCCGGCGCAATGGTCACCCGCAGCCCGTTACGGGTCAGGTAGGTGGACACCAGCTCGCGGATTTCGCGGTCATCGTCAACAACAAGGATATGGTCGATATGGGCGTCCATCTGGCGGCGCTCTTGGTAGATTTCAGTGGCGATGAGCGGAGTTTGCCCGCTCTGGCGATTGGTTGCACTTCCCTTTGTATGCCAGTGTATCTGGCCAAGCCGGGCAGACAATACCTTACCTGGCGGCCGGCGGGCGATACATCCGGTACACGCGCACGGTGTCTGATAGCGACCATACACCACCCGAACGGAGCGCACTGCCATGACCACCCCCTCTTCCTTCACGCGCCGCACCTTTGGCGCCATGGCGCTGGCGGCGCTTGCCGCCGTCGGCATCAGCCTGGCCAACGGCCAGTTTCCCGGCCTGAGCGACGCCCGCGCCGCCCGCACGGACGCCCCGGCGCCCCCCCTGGACGGCGCGACGACCTGGCTCAACTCGCCTCCGCTGAACATGGCGCAACTGCGCGGCCGGGTCGTGCTGATCGATTTTTGGACCTATTCGTGCATCAACTGCATCAATACGCTGCCGTACGTGCGCAGTTGGGCCGAGAAGTACAAGGACCAGGGGCTGACCGTGATCGGCGTGCATACGCCCGAGTTTCCGTTCGAAAAGGACGTGGGTAACGTCCGCGACGCGCTGAAGCGGTTCAAGCTCACCTACCCCATCGCCATCGACAACGACTACAAGATCTGGCGCGCCTTCCAGAACAACTACTGGCCGGCGCTGTACTTCATCGACGCGAACGGGCGCATCCGGCACTACCACGTGGGCGAAGGGGACTACGAGAAGTCCGAGCAGATCATCCAGACGCTGCTGAAGGAAGCCAAGGCTGGCGCGGCAGCGGCGCCAGTACCGGCAGCGGCACCGGCGCAGTAACCCGACGGCCAATCCACGGAGATTCAGCATGAAGCTTTACGAGAACGAGATTTCGTCGGCCACATCGCGCGTGCGTATCGCGCTGGCCATGAAGGGGGTGCAGGTCGAGATGGTCACCGTCGGCATCCTGGGCGACGGTGCCGAGAACCGGCAGGCGGACTACCTCGGCATCAATCCACAAGGACTGGTGCCGGCGCTGCAGACCGACGAAGGCGAGTTGCTGACCCAGTCGCTGGCCATCGTGGAGTACCTCGACGAGCGCTTCCCGCTGCCACCGCTGCTACCCAAGGACGGCGCGGGCCGCGCCTTCTCCCGCTCGATCGCCCTGGCCATCGCCAGCGAAATCCACGCGCTGGTGCCACCGCGCGTGGCGGCCTACCTCGGCAAGATGCCCGGGATGGGCGCGACGGGCGTGGTGACGTGGAACCGCCACTGGATCCTGGAAGGCCTGACCGCCGTGGAAGCCCGCCTCGGCGCCCGCCGCACCGGCCCCTACGTGGCCGGCAACACGCCGACAATCGCCGACATCTTCCTCTTCCCCCAAGCGATCAACGCGGAGCGCGCGGGCATCGAACTGGAGCAATGGCCACACATCGCCGAAATCGTGGATCGGCTGCGGGACGTGAAGGCGTTTGCGGAGAACGCACCGGCGGCTAGGCGGTAGCGGGAGATGGCTAGGGGACCGGGGCGTTCCGGGAAGCTCCCACCCCCGCATAACAAAGCGCGAAAACATTCGTTCGCATCGTCGGGGGCACGGCGTAGGGTCTTGGACTGTTGGCCAGTCCGGCCTTGTTCGAACGGATTCCGATGACCGCTTCCCGTCGCCAGTTCCTGCGCTATGGCGCCACGCTTGCCGCCGCTCCTGTGCTGATTTCCACCGCGCGTGGGCAGTCGCGCCCTGTCCTCAAGGCGGGGGACCAGAAGGGTGGCCTGCGGGCGCTGCTCGAATCCGCCGATGCGCTCAAGGGCATTGGCTACGATATCCAGTGGACGGAGTTCCCGGCCGCTGCGCCGCTGGCGGAGGCGCTCAATGCGGGGGCGGTCGATTGCGGGCCGATTGGCGATGCGCCGGCGATCTTCGCACTCGCGGCGGGTACGCGGATCAAGCTGATTGGGGCCAACCGGTCGGACCCTTATGGCACCGCCATCCTCGTGCGGCCCGATTCACCGCTGAAGACCGCGGCTGACCTCAAAGGCAAGAGCATCGGCACGAACCGGGGTTCGATTGGCCATTTCGTGACGCTGAAGGCATTGGCGTCAGCCGGATTGAAACCCGAGGACGCCAACATACGCTTCCTCCCTCCAGCCGATACCAAGCTCGCGCTGACCAATGGCTCCGTCGATGCGTGGGCGACCTGGGAACCGTACACGGCCATGGCGGAGACCAGCGGCCACGCCCGGGTACTCGTCAGCGGGCGTGGCCTGTGGTCGGGGCTCAGCTATCTCGCCGCCACCGACGCGGCGCTCGCTGCCAAGCGCGCGGTCCTGGCCGATTTCCTCCAGCGCGTGGTGCGCGCCCAGGTCTGGTCCTATGAACACGCGGCGGAGTTCTCCGCCACGCTGGCGCGCATCATCGGCATCTCGCCGGAGGCGGCGCGGCTGCAGTTCGAGCGACGCCATACGACATGGCAGCCGATCGATGCCAGCCTCGTCGCCATCCAGCAGCAGACCGCCGACTTCTACCTCAAATCCGGATTGCTGAAGCAGCGGCTCGAGGTGGCATCGACGTTCGACACCCGCTTCGGACTGCCCGCCTGACAGCGATCCGGGGCAGCGCCCTACTTCGTCGGCCGCTTGGCGAGCAAGGGCTCGCTCACGCCTTCCACGCCGACCAGCCCGAGCACCGTGGTGAGTGCCCACTGCGCACCCTCATGGGCATTGGTCGGGTCGAACCATTCGTCGCGCGAGTGGGAACCGCCCGACTTGCCGCCGCTGCCGAGGATAACCGCCGGAATGCCGAGCGACATCGGCACATTGGCATCGGTGCTGCCGCCGCGCAGGCTGGGCGCTTCCTTGCTATTGGCCTTGATCACGCGCACGGCCGACTGCACGATGACCGAGTCCGTGGCGGTCTGGCCTGCCGGCCGGTCGCCGATCTGCTTTGCCTGGAAGGTGATCTCATTGCCCTTGGTGGGCGACCAGCGGCCGTTCTCGTCAGCCACACCCGATGCGATGGCGGACATGATGTGCTTCTCGGTTTCGAGCAGGGCCGGCGTGCCGTTGGAGCGGATGTCGATGGCCATCTTGGCATCTCCGGCAATGGCGTTGACCGATGTGCCACCCCCCACCGTGCCGACCGTGAACGTGGTCTTGGGGTCCGTCGGCGTGCGGACATCGCTGACCTTGCCGATCGCGCGGCCCATCGCGTGGATGGCACTCGGCAGGCCGAACGCGCCGAAGCTATGGCCGCCCGGGCCACGGAACGTAATTTCGTAGCGATGGCTGCCGGTGCCTTGCGTCAGCACGCGCTCGCCGGTGCCCGGTTCGAGGCCGATCATGCCGTCGATATCGGGATGATCGCGGAACACTGCCTTCATGCCGCGCAGGTTACCGAGTTCCTCCTCGCCGACGTTGCCCACGAACACGATGTCCCCCACCGTGCGGACGTTGTTCTCGTTGAGCACTTTGAGCCAGGACAGCAGCACGGCCAGGCCGCGCGTGTCATCGCCGATACCGGGCGCATAGAGCTTGCCGTCGCGCGATTTCACGGTGACGTCGGTGCCCTGCGGGAACACGGTGTCGAGGTGGGCGGAGATCAGCAGCTTGGGCCCGTTGCCAGTGCCCTTGCGGATACCGATGGCATTGCCCTCGGCGTCGATGCGCGCATCGGTCAGCCCCAGCGCCTTCAGGCGCGATACGAAATACTGCGCGCGCGCGGACTCCTTGAACGGCGGCGCGGGAATCTCCGTCATCGTCTTCAGTTCAGTCAGCGCGCGGGCGTCGTCTGCCTTTACGTCGTCGAGCAGCTTCTTCACCACCGGCGAGGCCTCGAGGCGCGTATAGGTGCTGTCAACCTGGGGCGAGACCTGCGGCACCGTCAGCGTTTGTGCGGAGGCGACCCCGGCGAAGGCCAGCGTGGCGAACGGGACGACGTGACGGGCGAAGACGGTACGGCAACGGGCTGGCATGGCGACAGTATCCTCTGGCAGTGATACGACACAAAAACCCGGCCCGGGACCTGCTCGGTACCGCGAAGCCGGGGAGCGATCACATTCTGCCAGCGAATGCGGCGATGTGCTCGCGGGACCGTCTCCAAAAACAAACGGGACAATCGCCCGACGCGATTGTCCCGTTGCATCCTGCCATGACCTGATGTGGCTTCAGAAGCCCAGGCTTGCCAGCAGATCGTCCACCTGCGACTGGTCCGACACCACGTCGGCCTTGCCCTCGGGGTTGATCTGCGGACCGTTCATCAGCGTGGGCGGAGCTTCCACGCGACGATCGGCCGGTACGTTGTCGATCAGTACCTGCAGCAGTTCCTGCTCCAGCGAGCGGATCATGTCCATCATCTTCTTGATGACCTGACCCGTCAGATCCTGGAAGTCCTGGGCCATCATGATCTCGAGCAGGTGGCTGCCCGTGGCCTTGGCCTTCTGCGGCACCTCGGTCAGGAACTCGCGCGTGTCGAGCACCAGGGCCCGGGCATCGCCCAGTTCCACCGGCGTCTCGAACCACGCGTCCCAGCGCTTGTCCAGCGCGTTGGCGCGGGCTTCGAGGTCTTCCTGCAGCGGCTGCGCCAGTTCCACGGCCGTGAGCGTACGCTCGGCGGCCTGCTCGGTCATGGCGGCGATGTAGCTCAGGCGGTCGCGCGCGTCAGGAATGGCCTGTGCGGCCCGCTCGATTTCCTTGTCGAGCCCCAGCTCCCGCATGTTATCGCGCAGCATCCGCGTGAGGTTGCCGATGCGATGGATGATCTGATCGGCTGATTCATTGCTGAAAGTCTGAGTCGTCGACATGTCGTGCCCCTCTTACTGACCCAGCTTCTCGAAGATCTTGGTGATCTTCTCGTCCAGCGTCGCCGCGGTGAACGGCTTCACCACATAGCCATTGGCGCCAGCCTGCGCTGCAGCAATGATGTTTTCCTTCTTGGCCTCGGCGGTCACCATCAGCACCGGCGTCTTGGCGATCTCGGGAATCGCGCGGATCGACTGCAGCATGGTCAGGCCGTCCATGTTCGGCATGTTCCAGTCGGACACGACGAAATTGAAGCTGCCGTCCTTCACCTTCTCCAGGCCGGCGGCGCCGTCCTCGGCTTCTTCCACGTTGGTGAAACCGAGTTCCTTAAGCAGGTTACGGATGATCCGACGCATGGTCGGGAAGTCGTCGACCACGAGGATCTTGATGTTCTTGTCCACTATACGGCTCCAATACGGTTGTGGATAACAAATACGAAAACTGCGCCCGGCGCGTGCCCAGGGCCGGTGCCCTACACGCGCTGCGCCCGCGCACCGAAGGTGGCCAGGTGCGCCATGACGCGCTGGCTCATCGAATGCAGGGGCACTACTTCATGCACGCCGCCGGTGGCGATGGCCTCCTTCGGCATGCCAAACACGATGCAGGACTGCTCGTCCTGCGCAAGGTTGTAGGACCCGGCCTCGCGCATGCGCAGCATGCCGCGCGCGCCGTCCTTGCCCATCCCGGTCAGGATCACGCCCGTGACGTTCTTGCCGCCATGCACGGCGGCGGAGTCGAACAGCACGTCGACTGACGGGCGGTGCCGGTTCACCGGCGCTTCCTGCGACAGGTGCGCCACGTAGTTGGCGCCGCTGCGCGCGAGCAACAGGTGCGAGTCACCCGGCGCGATGTACGCATAGCCCGGCAGCACGCGCTCGCCGTGCTCGGCCTCCTTGACCGTGATGCGACACAGGCCGTTCAGCCGTTGCGCGAACGACTTCGTGAAGCCGGCCGGCATATGCTGGACGATCATCACGGCCGGGCAGTCCGGCGGCAGCGGCATCAGGAATTCCTTGATGGCCTCGGTGCCGCCCGTGGACGCGCCCACGATGATCAGCTTTTCCGTCGACAGCAACGGCGTGCGCAGCAGCGGCGCCGGCGGGGCGCCTTCGGCCGCGCCCTCGGCGCGGGGGGCCCGCACCCGGGCGCGCGACGCCGCGCGGATCTTGTCGGCGATGGTGTCCGTGTACTCCATCAGCCCGTCGCGGATGCCCAGCTTGGGCTTGGTGACGAAATCCACCGCGCCCAGCTCCAGCGCGCGCATGGTGATTTCGGACCCGCGCTCGGTCAGCGACGACACCATCAGCACCGGCATGGGCCGCAGGCGCATCAGGCGCTCGAGGAAGTCGAGGCCGTCCATGCGCGGCATTTCCACGTCCAGCGTCAGCACGTCCGGGTTCAGGCGCTTGATGAGGTCGCGCGCCACCAGCGGGTCGGGGGCGGTGCCCACCACTTCCATGTCTGGCTGGCTGTTGATGATCTCGGTCATCAGGCTGCGGATAAGCGCGGAATCATCCACGCACAGCACCTTGATCTTCGCGGCGGTCATATCTGGTCTCTACGTCTCATTTTCAGGTCGGCACCCTTGCCGTAGCCTGCCGCGTGAACAATTCCACTGCGCCTCGTACGGGCGCCTTCGTGGAGGTGGAAATCGCGCGTGCCAGCGCACGCTCCTCGCGTTCCACGCCTACCGTATCGTCTTGTCGTGTCAGCCGGCGCACCAGCGCCAGGCCACTGCGCGGGAAATAACTCACCCGTCGCGCGTGCGGGCCACGCAGATCCTGCGCCGCCAGCCGAATCTCTTCGGTCTTCAGGTACTTCAATACAAAATCGGCATTCCGATCCCCAATATTGAGGGTCGTCATGTTCGCCAGCACCGCACCGCCGCCAAAAACCTTGGCTTCCAGGCGCTCGCGTCGGGCGCCCATCTTCAGGAGTTCATTGATCAGCACTTCCAGCGCGTAGCAGCCGTAGCGCATCGAGGCGGACAGCATGCGGTCCGGCCCGGCGTTCTCGTCGTCCGGCAGCATGAAATGGTTCATGCCGCCCACGCCGGCCACTTCGTCACGGATACAGGCGGCCACGCAAGAGCCGAGCACCGTGGTCAGCACCACGTCCTCGCCGCTCACGTAGTACTCGTTCGGCAGCAGCTTGATGGCCTGCTTGCCGAACTCGCGGTCGAAATACTTGCGCGTGGCAATGGCTTCCGGCATCTGGGGCGTACGCATCATGCACCTCCGCTGCCGCCCTTGCCGGCCAGTTCGTATACCGTCTGCCCACGCAGCTGGAACGCGCGCGTGACATACGAGAAATTCTCGGAATGGCCGGCGAACAGCAGGCCATTCGGCTTGAGCAACGGGGCAAACCGTTCCAGGATGCGGCCCTGGGTCGGCTTGTCGAAGTAGATCATCACGTTGCGGCAGAAGATGGCGTCGAACTTCTCGCGCAATCCCCATTCCGGCGCCAGCAGGTTCAGCGGCTCGAACGCGATCGTCGACGCCAGGTCCGGCTTGACCTTGACCGAGCCCGAACGTGCGCCGGTGCCCTTCAGGAAGAAGCGCTTCAGCCGTTCCTGCGAGAGCCGACCCACCTGCTCGGCCGTGTACACGCCGGCGCGGGCCTTGGCCAGCACCTGTGTGTCGATGTCGGTGGCCAGCACCGAACCGGCGCGGTCGCCGAGTGCCTCGGCCAGGGTGATGGCGATCGAGTACGGCTCCTCACCCGTCGAAGCCGCCGCGCACCACACGCTGTAGGGCCGGCCAACCTTCTTGGCATGCTCGGCCAGCAGCGGGAAGTGGTGCGCCTCGCGGAAGAACGAGGTCAGGTTCGTGGTCAGCGCGTTGGTGAAGAACTCCCATTCCTGGGAGCGATCATCGGACTCGAGCAGGGCCAGGTAGCTGCCGAAATCGGCGAGCCCCAGCGAGCGCAGGCGCCGCGCGAGCCGGCTGTAGACCATCTCGCGCTTGTGACTGCCGAGCGAGATGCCCGCGCGCTTGTGAATCAGCGCGCGCACCTTCTCGAAATCATGCTCGGTGAGCAGGAAGTCACGCATGTCGTCGCGCAGCGGCGCCAGCACCGGCGCGGCGGGGGCGGCAACCGCGCCTGGCTTCCCGATGGCGCTGGAGGAAGAACGGAGCGGCGTCATGGTGTGTATCTTCGTGGAGTGCCGGGTCGCGGCGGGTAAATCTAATGAGGCTTCGGGGGCGATCTGCCGGCTGGCCCGATCAGGCCAGTTCGGCTTCCACCAGCTCCATCTCGGAACTGGTCATCATGCGTTCGATATCGATCAGGATCAGCATGCGCCCTTCCACCGAGCCGAGGCCGGTCAGGTGCTCGTTCGACACCGACACGCCGAACTCCGGCGCCGGCTTGATATCGTCACCGGTCAGCGTGAGCACGTCCGAGACGCCATCCACCACGATGCCGACCACACGGCCCGCCACGTTGAGGATGATCACCACGGTCTGGTGGTCATAGCGCACGTTGCCGAGGTCGAACTTGAGGCGCAGGTCCACGATCGGGACGATCACGCCGCGCAGGTTGGTCACGCCCTTGATGAAGCCGGGGGCGTTCGCGATGCGGGTGACGGTCTCGTAACTGCGGATCTCCTGCACCTTCAGGATATCGATGCCGTATTCCTCGGTGCCGAGCGTGAAGACCAGGTATTCCTGGCCAGAGGCTTCGCCCGCCTGGGTATCGATGTGTCCGATGCCGGCCATGTCAGTGCTCCTTTGCTGTCGCTATGCTGTCAGTTACTGTGCAACCGCGTCCTGGCGGCGCACGCCGGTGCGCTGCAGCGCGCCCACGTCCACGATCAGCGCCACGCTGCCGTCGCCGAGGATCGTGGCGGCCGAGATGCAGGGCACCTTGCGATAGTTCGTTTCGAGGTTCTTCAGCACCACCTGGTGCTGGCCGATCAGCTGGTCCACCAGCAGCGCGAAGCGCTTGCCCTCGGCGGCCAGGATCACGGCGATGCCCTGCGTCGGCTCCTGCAGCGCGCCGGTCACGTTGAAGACCTTGTGCAGCTCCAGCAGCGGCAGGTATTCGCCACGCACGTTCATCACGCGCTCGCCGTTGGCGGCGGTGTGCACGTCCTCGGACTTCGGCTGCAGGGACTCCATCACGCAGTTCAGCGGCAGGATGAAGGTTTCCTCGCCCACGCGCACCGACATGCCGTCCAGAATCGCCAGCGTCAGCGGCAGCACGATGCGGGTGGTGGTGCCATTGCCCGGGCGCGACGCGATTTCCACGTGCCCGCCCATTTCCTGGATGTTCCGCTTGACCACGTCCATGCCCACGCCGCGGCCGGACACATCGGTGACCACCTCGGCCGTCGAGAAGCCCGGCGCGAAGATCAGCTGCCAGACTTCCTCGTCGCTGATGTTCTCGGACACCGGCAGGCCGTTCTGGATCGCCTTGGCCAGGATGCGCTCGCGGTTCAGGCCGCCACCGTCGTCGCTCACTTCGATGACGATGTTGCCGCCCGCGTGCTGCGCGGAGAGGATCAGCTGGCCCGTCGGCTCCTTGCCGGCGGCCACGCGCTTTTCGGGGGTCTCGATGCCGTGATCCAGGCTGTTACGGACCAGGTGGGTCAGCGGGTCGATGATCCGTTCGATCAGGCTCTTGTCGAGTTCCGTCGCCTTGCCGAACGTGACCAGGTCGATCTGCTTGCCGAGCTTGCTGGCCAGGTCGCGCACCAGGCGCGGGAAGCGCGAGAACACGTAGTCCATCGGCATCATGCGGATGGACATCACCGCTTCCTGCAGGTCACGCGCATTGCGCTCCAGCTGGCCCATGCCCGAGAACAGGCGGTCGAACAGCACCGGGTCCAGCGACGAAGCGGTCTGTGCCAGCATCGACTGCGTGATGACCAGTTCGCCCACGAGGTTGATGATCTGGTCGACCTTCTCGGTCGGCACGCGGATCGAGCCGGAATCCGGCGCGGCGGCGCCGGCGGCCGGCTTGGCCTTTTCTTTTTCTTTGTCCTTGGCAGGCGCGGCGGCGGCCGGCGCAGCGGCTACAGGTGCCGGCGCGGCCACCGGGGCCGGGGCGGGTGCTGCGGCGGCGGCCGGCGCAGCGCCAGCAGCCACGGTTTCCACGGTGATCTGCTTGTCGTCGATCACGAAGCAGCAGACCGCGATGATGTCGTCGGCGCTGCACTGGCTGTTCAGCCAGATGACGAGGTCGCCGTCGGATTCCTGCTGGCCGGTGATCTCGCCCAGATTGGCGATTTCCTCGCGCAGCAGCGCCTGGTCGCCGRCCGATACCTTGAGCAGGCTGATCTTCAGGTTACCAGCGCCACCACCGGCAGCGGGTGCGGCGGCCACGGGGGCCGGAGCGGCAGCGGCCACCGGCGCATGGCCCGGCTCGCCGCCGGCTTCCTCGGCCAGCTGCTGCAGGACGGCGCAGATGCGCGCCAGCGTTTCCGGATCGGGTTCGGTGCCGTTGCGGTAGGCGTTGAGCTGATCTTGCAACACGTCCTTGGTTTCCAAAAAGGTGTCGATGATGACCCGGTTGAGGGCCAGTTCCCGCCGACGCGTACGGTCAAGCAGGTTCTCGAAAATATGGGTGGTCGCGGTCAGTGCCGCGAAGCCGAAGGTGGCGGCGCCGCCCTTGATGGAGTGCGCGGCACGGAAAATGGCGTTCAGCTCTTCCGAATCGGGGGACTCGATGTCCAGCCCGAGCAGCAGCTGCTCCATTTCCACGAGCAGTTCTTCCGCCTCTTCAAAGAAGGTCTGATAAAACTGCGTGATATCGATATCGACAGACATGACCGTCCTGACTCGCTAAATTGCTCT
Source organism: Cupriavidus sp. 01L43 (assembly GCF_056399925.1). Classification (NCBI taxonomy): domain Bacteria; kingdom Pseudomonadati; phylum Pseudomonadota; class Betaproteobacteria; order Burkholderiales; family Burkholderiaceae; genus Cupriavidus; species Cupriavidus sp. 01L43. The sequence goes on along the minus strand of NZ_JBFTSH010000007.1, from coordinate 61,193 downwards.
GGAAGATGTGCCGCCCTGTGACGGGCGGCACGCCTCATTCGATCTTGCCCTTGCCTGCAGCGCCGCTGCCGGACGGCCTGGCCGCCGGCGCGGATGCTGCCTGCGCCTGCTCCACCTGTGCCTGCAACTCCTCTGCGGCACGGCCCTTCTGCGCCTGCACGGACACTTCGGCCGCGCTCGCGTTTTCGGATTCGAACTGCGCCTGGGCCCGCTTGTTCAGCACCACGATGCTGATGCGGCGGTTCACCGGGGCCAGCACGTCTTTCTTCTCCAGCGGCATGGTGTCCGCCAGGCCCAGCACGCGCAGCACCTTGCCTTCCTGCATGCCGCCGGCAATCAGCTCCTGGCGGGAGGCGTTGGCACGGTCCGCCGACAGCTCCCAGTTGCTGTACGCGCGCTCGCCCATCATGTACGTGGCCGAGTCGGTGTGGCCGGACAGGCTCACCTTGTTCGGCATCTCGTTCAGCACCGGGCCGATCTCGCGCAGGATGGTGCGCATGTACGGCTCCACCGCGGCGCTGCCGGTGCGGAACATCGGCCGGTTCTGCGTATCCAGGATCTGGATGCGCAGCCCTTCGCTCGTGATGTCCAGCAGCAGCTGCGGGCGGAACTGGCGCAGCACCGGGTTGTTCTCGATGATCTGTTCGAGACGGCCCTTCAGGGCGCGCAGGCGCTCGGTGTCCATCTGGTCGCGCCGGCGCTGGGCGTCGGACGGATCGTTGGTCTGCGCGCGCATCACCTCGCCGTCCTTGGCCTGCACGTCCTTGCCGCCGCCGGGAATGACGCTCTTCGACATGCTGCTCTTGTCGCCGCCGGCAATCGCCACCTTCAGCGGCGTGCGGAAGTACTCCGCTACGCCTTCCAGCGTCTTCGGCGAGACCGAGCTCAGCAGCCACATCACCATGAAGAAGGCCATCATCGCCGTCATGAAGTCGGCGTAGGCAATCTTCCAGCTGTGGTTGCCATGCGGCTTGGCGTGCGACTTGGCCTTGCGGATGATGATCGGACGCAGATCCTGGGCGCTGCTCATGACGTCTCTCCGGTCAGGTCAGGCTCTTGACTTCGCGGACGTGGTCATCGAGCTCGAGGAACGACGGCCGCACCGTGGAGTACAGGACCTTGCGGCCGAATTCCACCGCCACCAGCGGCGCGTAGCCATTGAGCGAGGCGAGCAGCGTGACCTTGATGCACTCGTACATCTTCACGCTCTCGGACACCTGGTGCTCCACGCGGGAGGCCAGCGGCGAGACGAAGCCGTACGCCAGCAGAATGCCGAGGAACGTGCCGACCATGGCGTGGGCCACGAGGGCGCCCAGCTCGGCCGGCGGCAGGTCTGCCGAGGCCAGTGCGTGCACCACGCCCATCACCGCGGCCACGATGCCGAAGGCCGGCAGGCCGTCGCCAACGCGCGACAGCGCATGGGCGGGAATCTCGGCCTCGTGGCGGTACGTTTCGATTTCGTGGTCCATGAGCGCCTCGATCTCGAAGGCGTTCATGTTGCCGTTGACCATCATGCGCAGATAGTCGGTGAGGAATTCCATCATCACCGCATCGGCCAGGATGCGCGGATACTGGCTGAACACGCTGCTGGCCGCCGGGTCGGCGATTTCCTTCTCGAGGAACAGGATGCCCTCGCGGCGGGCCTTGGAGAGCAGCACGTACAGCAGTGCCATGATGTCGAGGTACAACTCCTTGTTGTACTTCGAGCCACGCAGCAGCATCGGCATGGCCTTCATGGTGGCCTTGATGGCCTTGCCGCTGTTGGAGCTCACGAAGGCGCCCAAGGCGGCACCGCCGATAATGATGAGCTCCGCCGGTTGATAAAGCGCGCCCATGTGGCCGCCGGTGATGGCATAACCGCCCAGCACCGATGCCACCACGACGACATAGCCAATAACTACTAGCACGATCGGATCCCCGTCTGAAAAACACGCGTCAGGCACGCACGGGCATCCTGTAGGGGCGAGCGGGGTCACCGCTCACCCGTCCCGGGGAGCCCGATTGCCGCGCGGACGTCTGGCCCGATGGATCAGGCTTCAGTCTGCGTGGCTGCGGCGTCCTTCGAGAGCTTCTTCACTTTCCCAGCACGCGACGGCGGACGGCACAGGCTGCACACGAAGTTCGCGTGCGGCTCATAAGCGTGCGTGACGAACTGTCCGCCGCAACATGTGCACGAGGAAAGCTGCAGCATATTGCTCTCGAAAAACCGTACTAACGTCCAGGCACGGGTGAAACTTAAGACAATTTCGCCGCCCAGCAGCGAAACGTGCTCGAGGTACAGACGGTAAGCGGCCACTACTGCACGAATGCCCGACGTCTCGCCTTCCTGCACCATGAACTGGTACGCGGAGAAGAACAGGGACGAATGGATATTCGGCAGCCAGGTGGTGAACCAGTCTGTCGAGAACGGGAGCATGCCCTTGGGCGGCGAGGCGCCCCGCAGCTCCTTGTAGAGGCGGATCAACCGGTCGCGCGAGAGCGTAGTCTCGGCTTCCAGCACCTGCAGGCGCGCGCCCAGGCCAATCAGCTCGATGGCGAGCTGGGTCTGGTTCGCGTCCTGCAGGACGCTTTTCCGGTTAGGTGCCGGTGTGGCCGTAAAGCTGCGGGCCGGCTGGGCCTGAAGGAGCGCGGTCAATTGAGCGACTCCACAGGTTGCCGGGCCAGCAGGATAGCAGCGTGGATCTGCTGCATATCATGGCTCTTGGCCGTGTGGGTGAGCGTGGACAGCAGCGCATGATCGTCAAAGCGGAAACGGCACAGCACCATGTTCGATGCTGCCAGCTTGACGAGTTGCGCCGAGGTCAGTTTGGCAAGAATGTCGGCAATTTCCTTGCTGACGCCAAGCCTGAACATGGCTTCCACCTGGTTTTCGCGCACCAGTCTTTGCGCGAGCAGAAGATAGGCGAGATTGACCTCCCTGATCTCCTGGAGAACTTCACTGCTTTCCAATTTTTCCCCGCTACCAAAACCCTTCGACCGCTTGTCCGGCGCTTACCAGCTTCGTGTCCATGAGGACCCTTGCCGGCGACCAGATCGTTTAGTGCGTGTTCGATGGGTACGACGTACTACGAAAGAACTTCGCCCGGTTACACCTTCTCTCAGAAACGTTACATCTGTTACAGAGTGTAAGTGAAACTGTTACGTTTATATCGGCAATCGGCCCGGAATGCCAATCCCTACTTGAGTTGGGGTCCGGCAAATGTCGCATGGAAAAGACATGGCCCGCCGAATTTGTAACACCAGCACACGCCTGCTTGTGGTTTACATCAAGCGTGCTCAAGCACGTAACGCATCGTGTACCAAACGGATACACGCCTTGTGCGGTGGACATGACATGGCCAAACAGCGCCCCGCAGATTCCACTATTGACGAACCATCGCGCCTTGGCTAAACACGCGCCGCAACCATGCGGCAAGCCGCGCGAAGACGTCATCAGGCGCCTCGCGGAACAGCTGGGGTCGCGCACGCTCCACTTGCTCGAGCATGCGTGCGGCCTCATCGGCACTGACCGAGCCGTACTCCAACGCAAGGCCCAGCAGCGCGCGCATCTCGCCCACCTTGCTGCGGCCCAGCGCCTCGCTCTGCTCAGTCTGCAACGCGTACATGACGTCATACGCGCGTTGGCGAAGACTGTCGGATATCCGCCACGCCGGGGTGCGCATGCGTTCCTCCAGCGTGCGGATGTCGATGGCGGAGGCAGAAATCTGCGCGGCCAGCGCTTCGGTGAAGGCGGCGTCGGCGCCGGCCTCGGTGAGGATCTGCGTGGCCCACTCGCGCGCGTGCTCCACGCGCTGCTGCGGCGTCCAGTCGGGCTGGATGGCCAGGCCGAAGCCGAAGCGCTGCGCGTCGCGCATCAGCGCCGCCAGCGCGTTGGGGAGCTGCTTGTCGAAGACCTTCTTGGCCCAGCCGTACTCGCCGCTGGCCAGTAGCCGCATCACGGCGCGCTCGGTCAGCGGGCCGTCCTGCTGCATCAGCCGCGCCCGCAGGAAGTCGTCGAACGCGGGCGGCACGAACTGCGGATCGATGCCGGTGGAAACTTTTACAAAGGCGTCGAAGTCCGCGCGCAGCCTTGCCGTGGCTTCGGCCGACAGCGACAGGTTGATATCGGTAGTCATGATGTCATCGCATGCAAACGCGCCCCGGCGCAGCTTTTACAACGCTGCAGCCGGGGCGCACGGCGCGACTGGGCACGGCAATCAGAGCGGCGTGGCGCCGGTCAGAATGCGCTCCAGTCGCCGTTGTCGGATCCATTACCGGCCGCCGTGGCGGACGGACGCAACAGCTTCGGCTCGGTCGCTGCCGTGTCGTCGGCGGCTTCCGCTGCCGCCGCACTGGCACCGGCCACGACCAGCGCCGTGCCAGCGGCCTTGTTACGCGCGCCACGGGCCTTGGCACCCTTCAGCGCCGAGGTCACCGCCTTGACGCCGGGCCGGGCCGCCGAACGCGCCGCAGGGGCGGCCGACAGGCCAAGCGCGGGCGCCGACGGCGCCACATCGTCATGCGACAGCTTGTAGCCCGACACCGAATCCTGGAGCTTCGACGCCTGATCCTGCAGCGAGCCGGCCGCCGCAGCGGCCTGCTCCACGAGCGCCGCATTCTGCTGCGTCACCTCGTCCATCTGCGCCACGGCCTGGTTCACCTGTTCGATGCCCGAGCTTTGCTCGGCGGAGGCCGCGCTGATCTCGCCCATGATGTCGGTCACGCGCTTCACGGCCTGGACGATCTCGCCCATGGTCGTGCCCGCCTGGCCCACCAGCGCTGCGCCGTTGTCCACGCGCGCCACGGTGTCGCCGATCAGGCCCTTGATTTCCTTGGCCGCATTGGCGCTACGCTGCGCCAGGCTGCGCACCTCGCCAGCCACCACGGCAAAGCCGCGGCCCTGTTCGCCGGCACGCGCCGCTTCCACGGCGGCGTTCAGCGCCAGGATGTTGGTCTGGAAGGCGATGCCTTCGATCACGCCGATGATGTCGACGATCTTGCGCGAGGCCTCGTTGATCTCGTCCATCGTCTTCACCACGCGACCCACCACCTCGCCACCGCGCACGGCGGTCTCCGAGGCATTGGCGGCCAGCCCGCTGGCCTGACGCGCGTTGTCGGCGTTCTGGCGGACCGTGCTGGTCAGCTCTTCCATGCTCGATGCGGTTTCCTCGAGCGAGGCCGCCTGCTGCTCGGTACGCTGCGACAGGTCGTTGTTGCCGGCCGCGATCTCGCGCGATGCGGTGCCAATCGATTCCGCCGATTCCTTGAACTCGCGCACCATCGACGACAGCTGCTCCTGCATCTGGCTCATCGCCAGCAGCAGGCTGCCACGGTCGCCGTTGCGCAGCGCCACCTTGCCCGAGAAGTCGCCATCGGCGATCTGCGAGGCGATCGACGCTGCGTAATCGGGCTCCCCGCCCAGCTGCTTCGACAGCTGACGCGCCAGGAACCAGCCCAGCAGCACGGAAAGCGCCAGACCGCCGACCACCAGGATCAGCATCAGCACGCGCGAGCTGTTATAGACGCTGGTCGATTCGTCCATGTTGAGCTTGGCGCGCTCGTCGCGGCGCTTGACCATCTTGAACAGCACGTCTTCCAGCGCGCGGCTGTCCTTGAGCAGGTCCGCGCTCTCGGTGAACACGGTGGATTCGAACTGCGACGTGTCCAGCGGCTGCTTGCCGACCAGCGCCACGTACTTCTCCATGCGTTCACGGAAGGCCGGCACCAGCGTTTCGTACTGCTTGACCATCGCCTGGCCTTCCGGCGAGGTGAACGAGTCCTTGGCGGCCTTCACGCGCGCTTCCATGGCGGCCAGCGATTTCTCGATGGTCTCGCGCTCGGTGGCGCGCTCGCCCATCGTCGAGGCGGACAGCAGCGCGATCTGCGAGCGGCTGGCGTAGACGAGGTTGATATTGCCGTCCTGCACGGCCTTCAGGGCCTGCAGATCGCTGTTATAGATCTTGCCGGTCCATTCCGCCATGCGCCCCATATTGACAACGCCCAGCAGGCCGATGATGGCGCCGATCACGGAAACGACCAGGAAGCCGGCAATAAGCCTGGTCGTAACGCGCAGTTGATTGAACCACTGCATAGAACTACCCCCTTCTGTCAAAAAAGACCGGGATGGGCATCGGTTGCCGCCTCCCGCGTTGTTATCGCGGCCGCTAGGCCGCTCTTACCCCGTTCCTGGCGCCACGTTGTGCCCGCGGCGTCTTGACGTTCAGATACTTGCGTACCCGGCTCCGCTTCCCACTTCCGGCGCCGGCAAGCCCTTGCGCGGGCGCGCCGGCCGGACTTCGGCCTGCATGCTGACGCGGAAGGTGGATACCGACTCGCGCAACCGGTTGGCCTGTTCTTCCAGTGCGCCGGCCGCGGCAGCGGCCTGCTCCACCAGCGCAGCGTTCTGCTGCGTCACCTCGTCCATCTGCGCCACGGCCTGGTTCACCTGTTCGATGCCAGAACTCTGCTCCGCCGATGCCGAACTGATCTCGCCCATGATGTCGGTCACGCGGCGCACGGCCTGCACGATCTCGTCCATGGTCGCGCCTGCGTCGCTCACCTGCGCCGCGCCGTTCTCCACGCGCGCCACGGTGTCGCCGATCAGGCCCTTGATTTCCTTGGCCGCGTTGGCGCTGCGCTGCGCCAGGCTGCGCACCTCGCCCGCCACCACGGCAAACCCCCGACCCTGCTCCCCGGCCCGCGCCGCTTCCACGGCGGCATTCAGGGCCAGGATGTTGGTCTGGAAGGCAATGCCTTCGATCACGCCGATGATGTCGACGATCTTGCGCGAGGCTTCGTTGATCTCGTCCATCGTCTGCACCACGCGGCCCACGGCGTCACCGCCGCGCACGGCAGTGTCCGAGGCATTGGCGGCCAGTCCGGTCGCCTGGCGGGCGTTGTCCGCGTTCTGGCGGACCGTGCTGGTCAGCTGCTCCATGCTCGAGGCGGTCTCTTCGAGCGAGGCCGCCTGCTGCTCGGTACGCTGCGACAGGTCGTTGTTGCCGGCCGCCACCTCGTGCGTGGCCGTGGAAATGCTCGCCATGCCTTCGTGGATGTCGTGCACCACGGACAGCAGGCTGCGCTGCATCGTGCGCATGGCCCGCGCCAGCGCGCCGATTTCATCGTTCGATTCGTGGTCGAAGCCAGTGGTCAGGTCGCCCGCGCCCATGCGCAGGGCGAAGTCGAGCATCTCGCCGACCGGGCGCTCCACCCGCGTCACCAGCATCGAGCCCGCCGCGAACGAGGACAGCACGGCCAGCCCGAAGGCGCCCCACAGCCACGGCCACAGTTGCGCAGCGGCCTCCGGCGCGAGCCAGTGCGCGCCGCCCGCAGCCGCCAGGAACCAGACCAGTCCGGCCAGCTGGGCCCAGAGGATGCGGCGCTTGAGGTCCACGCGCGTCAGGCGGCCCAGCAGCCCGGCGAGGCCCGTGCGCACCACGGCGCCATCGCGAATCGCCAGCCCGCGCGCCCGGTTCTCCCGGAAGCGCTGGTACAGCGCGGCGGTGGCGTCGATCTGCTCCCGGCTGGCCATCGCCCGGACCGAGGTGTAGCCCACCACACGATCTGCCACGCGCGTGGGCGTGACGGTGGCCAGCACCCAGTAGTGGTCGCCGTCCTTGCGGCGGTTCTTGACCACGCCGGTCCAGGACTGGCCGGCCTCCAGGGCGCGCCAGAGATCGGCGAACGCTTCCGGCGGCATGTCGGGATGGCGCACGAGGTTGTGCGCCGCGCCAAGCAGCTCCTCCGCCGTGAAGCCGCTGGTCTCGATGAACGCCCGGTTCGCGAACGTGATCCGTCCCTTGAGATCGGTTCGCGAAATCAGGTAGTCGTTCGGCGAGAGCAGGTGCTCGCGTTGGGTTACAGGCTGGTTGTTGCGCATGTCTCGTTGCTGCGTGAAAGCCGTGGGCGCCAGCGCGCTTTGTCAGGCGTACGCGCCGTGGGCCGGTGTGAAGTGGGGATCAGTGGCTGCTGGCCGCGGCGTCGATGGCGGCGAGGTCGTCGATGTTCATCAACTTCTCGATGTCCGCCAGGATCAGCATGCGGCCTTCGAGCGAGCCCAGCCCGCGGATGTATTCGGTGTCCACGCCGCCGGAGAGTGCCGGGGCGGGCTTGATCTGCGCCGGCGCCAGCGTCAGCACGTCTGACACGCCGTCAACCACGATGCCGGTGGTGCGTTGATGGAGATCAACGATGATCACCACGGTGTACTGGTCGTAGCTGACCTCGGCCTGATTGAACTTGATGCGCAGGTCGATGATGGGAACGATGATGCCGCGCAGGTTGATCACGCCCTTCAGATAGGCGGGCGCGTTGGCGATCTGCGTCACCGATTCGTAGCCGCGAATCTCCTGCACCTTCAGGATGTCGATGCCGTACTCTTCGCGACCGAGGCGGAACGCGAGGAATTCTTCACCCGCGCCGTCTGCCTTGTTGATGCTCGTATTCATGGTTGCCCCCGCTGGCTGGATGGGTCGAGGCCGGGGTTCCGTGCCCCTTGGCTTGTGGCGACCCGCGATTTGCGACCCACAATATGCGGCCAGAGGCAGCCGGCGCGCGCCGGACACCTGCTATGGCCCTCCAGTATTTACGGCAGCAAACGGGGTGAATGAAGGGCGACATGGCCCGCGACATTACCCCTCCGTGGGAGGGGTCGGCAGGTCCAGCAAGGCTTCCACCGACGCCATCAGTTCTTCCGGATCGAACGGCTTGGCCAGGAAACCGGACGCGCCAGCCTCGCGGGCCTGATCGCGGATGCGGTCGTCGTGCTCGGTGGAAAGCATCAGGATCGGCACGCCGGCATAGTCCGGCAGCGCCCGCAGCGCGCGGATCAGCGCCAGGCCGTCCATGCCGGGCATCACCTGATCGGTCACCAGCATCCCGAAGCGCCCTTCCAGCGCCACCTCGTGGGCCTCCTTGCCGTCGGCGGCCTCCGTCACCGTGTAGCCGCCAGCCCGCAGGCAGGCGCCGATCATGCGGCGAAGGGAAGGCGAATCGTCGACGACGAGAATGCTCGGGAGGGACATGGGAGGACTCCGGGGTAAAAGTTGGTCCGCCTGCGTGCGTGCAAGAGGCGCGCGCGCCCAGGCTGCTGGCGACGGACGGGCCAGCTGTGTGCACGCGGTACGCGTGCCACTGCCTGTCTTCAGCATATCGACCCGTTCGTGCCCGGATTTGAGGCAACAACGCGTCGATTAGAGGAAAGCTTCTAATCCGGGGATCCCGGCGCGAGGTCAGGCGCGCAGCGGTTCAGCGCCGTGCAGGGTGTCGGCGAACGCCGACGGCTCCAGCGGCAGCGCCATCAGGAAGCCCTGCACTTCGTCGCAGCCCATGCCGTGCAGGATGTCCAGTTGCGAGTTCGACTCCACGCCCTCCGCCACCACCTTCATGCGCAGTTCGTGCGCCAGCGCCACCATGGAGCCGACGATCGCGCGGCCCTGCGGGTCCGTATCGAGCCCGCCGATCAGCGTCCGGTCGATCTTGAGCGTGCCTACGCGCAGCCGCTTCAGGTAACCCAGGCTTGAATAGCCGCTGCCGAAGTCGTCCAGCGCCACCTGAATGCCCAGCGCCTGCAGTTCCGCCAGCGTCTCCAGCGACTTGCCGATGTCCTTCATCGCCGCCGTCTCGGTAATCTCCAGCGTGATGGCCGAAGGCGGAATGTCGTGCTGGTGGATCTGTTCCAGCAGGTACTGCGGGAAATTCCGGCTCGCGAAGCGCAACCCGGACACATTGATCGCCACCGGCACGATGGGCAGCCCGGCATCGTGCCACTGGCGCACCTGCGCGCAGACCGTGGCGATCACCCAGTCGTCGAGCTTGTCGATCTGGCCCGACTGCTCGGCCACCATGATGAATTCGGCCGGATTGACCGCGCCCAGCGTGGGATGGCGCCAGCGGCACAACGCCTCGGCGCCCACCACGCGGCGGGTCTTCACATCGAACTTGGGCTGGTACATCAGCCGCAGGCCGTCGTCCTGGATGGCCAGCCAGAGGTCGCGCCGGATCACGCGCATGCGGCGCGCGCGCTCGCCGGCGGCGGAATTGAACACGCGCACCTGGTTGGAGCCGCTCTCGCGCGCCTCCGCCAGGCTCACGCGGGCGGCCTGCATCAGCGCCTCGGAGGTCTGCGCGTCGCGCGGATAGATGGCGATGCCGATATTCACGCCGATCTGCATCTGCAAGCCCCGCGCCGCCACGAACTCCGCCAGCGAGCCGAGCACGCGCGAGCCCAGTTCATGCGCCCGGCTGTGCTGCACCAGTTCCGGCACGCCCACGGCGAATTCGTCGCGCGCCAGTCGGGCCAGGAAGTCGTGCGGCTCCAGCGCGGCCTGCGCCAGCGCACCGGCGTCCTGGGCGAGGATGTCGTCGGCGCGCACCTCGAATACTTCGTCCACCTCGCGGAAATCGGCGATATGGATCAGCAGCACCGCGCAGCCGGTGTCGGAGAGCCGCGCATGGGCGATGGTCTGGTCGAGCCACCGCGCGAACGCGTTGCGGTCCGGGAGGTCGGTCGTCACGCTGTACTCGCCGACCGGTGCCTGTCCACGCGCGGCGGGCCGCACGGTCAGGCCGGGAATGCGCGACAGGCCGCGCCGCCCTGCCCGCTGCTCCTGGCGCGAGACCATGCCGGCAGGCAGTTCGTCGATGCCATCGCCCGCCAGAACCGGCTCCACGCCAGCCGGCAGCCAGCCGCGCGACTGCGCGCGGTGCACGGCGAACATCGCGGCGCAGAGCAGCGCCAACCCGCCGGCCAGCCAGCCCGGTGCGGGCAGCCCGGTCGCTTCCACGCAGGCGCGGGCGCTCAAGCCCGTGCCACCGCACACGCCTCCCAGGCGCGCGCCAGCCACGGCCACCAGGCCGGCGCCGGACGCCATCGCCAGCGCCACACCCCAGCCGCGTCGGCCTTGGCGGAACCAATGGAAGATGGGCGGAATCACTTGCGCGACGATGGCCGTCGCCGCCAGCGTCGCCACGAACGTGGCGGCCATCTTCACGCCGTCATTGGCGGCGGTGAGCGTGCCGGAGGCGATGGCCACCCAGACCGGCATGCCGAGCGTGGCCTGCGACATCAATGCCGCCGACCACGTCAGGCTGCGCGCGGCCTTGCGGCCCGGCGTGCGGTCGCCCGATGCCGTGCGGCGCGCGCGCGCGGCGGCAAGGCCGAGCACGGACGCAAGCATCAGGAGGCTGTAAGTCGTGGCAGTCATGGGGGCGGCGCGTTTGTGGCGGGCACGGATGCCGGCATACCCTCGATGCGGGCCATCGGGCGGCCCGTATCACGGCATCGTGTCTCCGCCATGGGAACAGTCAAGCGCTTACTTCAAACGATGATTGGGCGATCAGAACGCGGCCCAGTCGTCGTCCCCGCGCGAGGCAGGGGCCGCCCCCGACGCCGACAACTGCGGGCGCACCAGCTGCGGCTCGCGCGACTTGCGCACCACCGGCGGCCGTGCGCTGGCGGGGCGGGCGGCAGCGCGTGCCGGGCCCGACGCGGGCGACGACATGGCCAGCTTCGGCGCGGCATGCACCGGGGCCGGCGCGGCGGCGCGACGGCCGTCCTCGCCACCCAGCGTGAACACCGACACCACGTTCTTGAGCTTCTGCGCCTGCTCCTCGAGCGCACCGGCGGCAGCCGCCGCTTCCTCGACCAGCGCCGCGTTCTGCTGCGTCACCTGGTCCATCTGGTTCACCGCCTGATTCACCTGCTCGATGCCGGTGGTCTGCTCCTGCGACGCCGCGCCGATCTCGTTCATGATGTCCGTCACGCGACGCACGGCCTGTACGATCTCGCCCATGGTCTGGCCGGCCTCGGCCACCAGACGCGTACCGCTTTCCACGCGCTGGCCCGATTCGCCGATCAGCGTCTCGATTTCCTTGGCGGCGTTGGCGCTGCGCTGCGCCAGGCTGCGCACCTCGCCGGCCACCACGGCAAAGCCACGGCCCTGTTCACCGGCCCGCGCCGCTTCCACGGCGGCATTCAGCGCCAGGATGTTGGTCTGGAAGGCGATGCCTTCAATCACGCCGATGATCTCGACCACCTTGCGCGAGGCGCCGTTGATCTCGTTCATCGTATCCACCACGCGGCCCACCACGTCGCCGCCCTTCATGGCGATCTGCGACGCCTCGCCAGCCAGCACGCCAGCCTGGCGCGCGTTGTCGGCGTTCTGGCGCACCACCGTGGTCAGTTCCTCCATGCTCGCCGCGGTCTGCTCCAGCGACGACGCCTGTTCCTCGGTGCGCTGCGACAGGTCGGTGTTGCCGGCGGCAATCTGCTGCGTGGCCGAGGCAATCGAATCGGTACCGCCGCGCACTTCGGCGACGATGCCCGACAGGCTCTCCTGCATCTTCGCCAGCGCCTGCATCATCCGGCCGATCTCGTTCTTCGACATGCTGACGATGCGCGAGGTCAGGTCACCGCGCGCCATGCGCTCGAACACGTCGAGCGCTTCCTCCACCGGGCGCACGATCGCACGTTGCAGCATCACGGCCGCCAGGATGGCAACGACGGTTCCGGCCACAATCAGGACGATCGACAACAGGCGAATGCTCTCAAAACGGGCCTGGGCGCCTTCGAAGCTGCCCTTGGCCACGTTCATCTGGAATTTCTCGAGCTTCTCGTGGGCCGTGGCCATCGTGCGCTGGAGGTCGGGCAGCACGTCGCGGGCCAGGCGCAGGGACTCTTCGCGGTTACCGGCGACCAGCGCCTGCTGGAGCGGCGTCACGCCCTTCTCGAAGAAAGCCTGGCGCGCGACGCCCAGCGGGGTGGCGAGCGCCTTTTCCTCATCGCCCTGGGGCAGCGCCAAATAGCGCTTCCAGCCGGCGTTGGACGACTCGACGAAGATCATGGAGCGGTCCACGTTCTTCTTCATGTCGTCGCTTTCGCTGCCGGGCATGACGCCACGGTCCAGCGCCAGGCGCACGCGGGTGGTGCCCAGCATCGCCTCGCTCAGCGCAAGCGCCGAGGCAAGCTGGTTCGAATAGGTTTCCTTCAGCGCATCATTGGTTTGCGAGATGCCATGCAGCCCGGCCCCGCCCACCAGCAGCAGGATGGCGGTGAGCACGACCATGGCGCCCCGCAAAAGGGTCTTGATCTGAATATCGTTGTGAAAGGACATGATTCGCTGAATGAATAGGAGGAAACCCGGCGCCCTCCCGGCACCGGTCCGGCAGGCGGACACCCCTGGCAGCCTGCTCAAGACACGATAACGGCGCGGTCTCAACCATCCTTGAGGCACCCGGCAAATCGAATTCACTGTGCGGATAAGGCACCCGAGGCAAATGCGCAAAATGCGGTGGCATACACCGCACATATGCCCCGGATGCACTGCACAAAACGGCCGACTCAAACAGGCGAATCGTCTCAAATGCGGCAGAATCCGAAACGCGTCGGCACGCCAGTTCAGCGCCCTCCGAATATCGCGCCGTTTTGCATCTACGGGCCGCGCGCTGCCGTGCCGTATCGATGGTTATCCTGACCACCCGGGTATTCGCGCTGGCGTTACTCGATTGCCGCGGCAAATGCCGGCGGCGACAGCCCTCCCTGATAAAAGTTCAGGGGATTAAGTGATTTGAGACTTTTCGCAAATTGACCCCCGGCGCGGAAAAGGGATTTGCAGGGCGGGGTGCAGCGGTTATAATGCCCTCGACAATTCGCGGACCCATCTATAAATAGAGGCTTGGAAATGGCGACCTATCAGGAAATCGTTCAGAAAATCAGCGAACTGCAGAAGCAGGCGGAAGAGATCAAGTCGCGCGAGCAGGCGACTGTGATTGCCGATATTCGCGAAAAAATCGAACAATATGGCCTGACCGCCGACGATCTCGGATTTGGCAGCGGCAAGGCCGTGGCCAGCAAGAAGGCCGCGCGCAAGGTGCCGGTGCGCTATCGCGACAGCGCCGGCAATACCTGGACCGGCCGCGGCAAGCGCCCGGGCTGGCTGACCCAGGCCCTGGCCAACGGCAAAACGGTGGAAGATTTCCTGATCCGCTGATCGCCGCGTCACCGCACCAACAAAAAACCGGGCCAAGGCCCGGTTTTTTGTTGCGCGTCGGTTATCCCGCTGCCGCAGAAACGGGTACGCGCCCCGTCATCGCTCAGCCGGTAAACCCGTTCGGATTCATTGACTGCCAGCGCCACGAGTCCTCGCACATGCGGTCGATGTCATGCTGGGCGCGCCAGCCAAGCAGCTCCTGGGCAAGCGCCGGATCGGCATAGCAGGAAGCGATATCGCCGGGCCGCCGCGCCACGATTTCATAAGGAACAGGCCGGCCGCTCGCACGTTCGTAAGCCTTCACCACCTCCAGGACGCTGTAGCCACGGCCGGTGCCAAGGTTCACGGTCATGCCGCGCGGCTGCTCGCGCAAGTATTTCAGCGCAGCCACATGGCCGTCGGCCAGGTCGCAGACGTGGATATAGTCGCGCACGCCGGTGCCATCCACGGTGGGGTAGTCGCCGCCATAGACGCTCAGTTTCTGCCGGCGGCCACCCGCCACCTGGGCCACATACGGCATCAGGTTGTTGGGAATGCCGCCCGGGTCCTCGCCAATCAGCCCGCTGTCATGGGCACCAACCGGATTGAAATACCGGAGATATCCGATTCGCCAACTCGCATCCGAAATCTCGATATCGCGCAGAATCTGCTCGCCCATCAGCTTGGTCTGGCCGTACGGATTGGTCGCGGACAGCGGAAAATCCTCGAGGATCGGCACGGCATGCGGATTCCCGTAAACCGTGGCCGACGAACTGAATACCAGTTGTTTCACGTTGGCCGACTGCATCGCGGCGCAAAGCGTCAACAATCCGTTGAGATTGTTGCTGTAATACTCGATCGGCTGGCTCACCGACTCGCCCACCGCCTTCAACGCGGCAAAATGGATCGCACCGGAAATCTTGTGTTCGGCGAACAGCTTGTCCAGCAGCGCGCGGTCACGCACGTCGCCTTCGACGAAATTGGGCGTCGCGCCGGTAATCTGCGCCAGGCGTTCGACAACTGCACGGTTGCTGTTACAGAGATTATCGATACCGACAACGTTGTAGCCTGCTTCGTGCAGTGCCACCCAAGTGTGGGAAGCAATATAGCCGGTGGCACCGGTCAGCAGTAAGGTCTCAGCCATGGAACGGATCAGGGTCAGAAATAGGAATTCGGGGGCGATGCCACGCGCCGGATCGGGCGCATTTGCGCGGGGCGCTCATCATAGCCGGCGCGGGTTACGCCCAACATATCACGGCTGCGTCACAGCGCCATCGTCAAGACGGCTGAGGCGCGGCGGACCGGGTCGGCGGCAGGCCGGCACGTGCCTGCCACGCCTCATAGGCGGCGTGCAGCCGCCAGCCGGACTCCAGATCGCGCATGCCGAGCACCTGGGCCACCTTGGCCGGTGCAGTACCGGCATCGAAGTGCATCGCACCGCACGTATTGCGCAGCGTCTGCGGCGACGCCCGCTCGCGCCGCCCGGCCAGCACGCCGGCCTCTTCTAATAGAAGCTCCACGCGACGGTAGATCGAAGCCGCATGCATCGGCCGGCCATTGGCCATCGCCGGGAAGACCAGTTCGCCGAGCGTGCCGGCGGCCGCGCGCAGCGCCAGCCAGTGGCGCAGCGGCACCTCGGCGAACGGGAACAGCGGCACGGTATAGGCGCGGCCGTTGTCCGGGCGCACCATGCGCAGGGCCAGCGCGGCGCCCTCTCCACCATCGCCAGCCCCTTCCTCCAAGCCGTCGATGGTTTCCACGCGCAGCGCGCGCACCTCTGCCACCTTCAGGCCGCCACCCAGCAGCACGGCGATCAGCGCCACGTCGCGCGCGCGCTTCCACTGCGTAGGCGAAATGCCGCGCGACAGGTCCGGCCGCTCGAGCCCATCGGGCGACAGCACGCGCGCCACCAGCAGATCGCGCTCGCCCGGCAGCAGGAAGGCCGTGGGGTCGTTATCCCCCTCCGTCAGATGATTCTTCACCGCCTGACTCGCGGGATTGTGCAAGTTCTGTTGCAGCAGCGAGAGATGGTGGAACACGCGCTCGATCAGCCGCGCATAACGATAACGATGGCGCTTGTGCAGGTCCTGGGCATCGAGAAACGCGCCGATCTGCCCCGCCGACCACGTCAGCGGCGGCAAACCCTGCTCGCCGGACCAGCGCAGCAGCTTGCCCCACATCGCCCGATAGACGACGGCGGTGCCGTGCCGGAAACCGTGGCTGGCCAGCCAGCCGTCGAAGGCGCGCTCGGGTTGACGGCGCCAGGCGTCGAGGTCGGCATCGAACAGGGCATCGGGCTGCGGGTCGGCCCCGGAAAGCGTGGTCAAGAGTGCTCCTGGATGACGCGCCGCGAAAAACGGCGATGCGTGCATTGTAGACAACCCGGCACACGAAGCTGCCTGCCGCTTGCAAAACGCCTCCGCGTCGTGATACCTTGCCACTCACTATGCAACCAGTTGCATAGAACAGATTCCACTACGACTTTCGACGTGATCGGAGGAGACCCGATGCGAAACCTCTCACTCGCGCCCGCCGCGGCGCAATCGCTGGATACGTGGCACACGATGATCGCCACCCACAATATGGACGCGCTCGATAGCATCGTTGCCGACGAAGTGGTGTTTCGTTCACCCGTGGCGCACACGCCCTACCCGGGCCGCGCCGCCATCCAGCTGGTGCTGACCACGGTGAACGAGGTCTTCGAGGACTTCCGCTACCACCGCAGCTTCGTCGGCGACGACCAGGCGAGCGTGGTGCTCGAATTCAGTGCCAATGTGGCCGGCAAGGCGCTGAAGGGCATCGACATGATCCGTTTCGATGCCACCGGAAAGATCGTCGAATTCGAAGTCATGGTGCGCCCGCTGAGCGCATTGCAGGCGCTGGGCGAGGCCATGGGCGCCCGCCTCGGCGCCCAGAAACACATCTTGCGGGGCGCCTGAGCGACTCGTATTTCCACGCCCCATCTATTAGAGATCAGAGGAATCCCATCATGGCCCTTCCCGCCCTGCTCCAGAACCTGTCGCTGCCGGCCGTCTGCTCGCCGCTGTTCATCATTTCCAATCCCGACCTCGTGATCGCCCAGTGCAAAGCCGGCGTGGTCGGCTCGTTCCCGGCGCTGAACGCACGCCCGGCCGAGAAGCTCGAGGTATGGCTGGACCGCATCACCACGGAACTGGCCGAGCACGACGCCAAGCACCCGGACCGTCCGTCCGCCCCGTTCGCGGTGAACCAGATCGTGCACAAGTCCAACGACCGCCTGGAGCACGACCTGGAACTGTGCGTGCGCTACAAGGTGCCCATCGTCATCACCTCGCTCGGCGCGCGCAAGGAAGTCAATGACGCCGTGCATTCCTACGGCGGCATCGTGCTGCATGACGTCATCAACAACACCTTCGCGCGCAAGGCGATCGAGAAGGGCGCGGACGGGCTGGTCGCCGTGGCGGCCGGCGCGGGCGGCCATGCCGGCACACTGTCGCCGTTCGCGCTGCTGCATGAAATCCGGGAATGGTTCGATGGCCCGCTGCTGCTGTCCGGCGCCATCGCCAGTGGCAACGCCGTGCTGGCCGCGCAGGCCGCCGGGGCGGACCTTGCCTATATCGGCTCGGCCTTCATCGCCACCCAGGAAGCGAACGCGCAGGACGCCTACAAGCAGATGATCGTCGACAGCTCCGCGGACGATATCGTCTATTCCAACTTGTTCACGGGCGTACACGGCAATTACCTGCGCAACAGCATCGTGCGCGCGGGGTTGGACCCGGAAGCCCTGCCGACCTCCGATGCCTCGAAGATGAATTTCGGCTCGGCGAGCGTCAAGGCGTGGAAGGACATCTGGGGCGCCGGCCAGGGCGTGGGCGCGATCAAGCGCGTGGTGCCGGCCGGTGAACTGGTGCGTCGATTTGTGGAGGAGTATGCACTCGCTCGCCGTCGCCTCGGTCTGGCCGAAGCCGCCCCGGCCAGCGCGGCCTCCGCGCTCGACGTGGCCTGACGGTAGCAGTTACGTGTTGTCGCTGGCGGCGGGAGTCGCCAGCAGCGGCAGCAGATCCTTGGCCCACTTCACCCAGTCTTCCTCATAGCGGATGCCGCGCCTGAGCAGCGCATGATGGATCTGCCGCGTGCGGTCGGCCTGCCCGGCCGCGAAGTCCTTCTGCTCGATCTTGAGAAACGTCTCAAGCCGCGCCTCATGCAGCGCGATCAGCCGTGCCATCTCGTCGGCCAGTCCCAGTGGCCCGATTGCAGCATCTGCACGTAGCTTCACCAGAATTTCCTCACGCTGATCGATCCCCAGCCCGGGGGCGAGCACCCAGCGCGCCAGTTCGTCGCGACCAGCCGGCAACACGCGATACACCTTCTTGCGACTCTTCTTCTCCACGCCATCGGCCTCGGCGGGCTCGCCGCCGTTGGTGCCATTGCTCGCGCCATTGCCCTGCTCATCGGCCGCAATCCAGCCGTGATCGGCCATGCGGCCCAGTTCCCGATAGATCTGCTGATGCGTGGCGTGCCAGAAATAGCCGATGGACTTGTCGAACCGGCGCGCGAGGTCGTAGCCGGAGGACGGCTTTTCGATCAGCGAAATCAACAGGGCGTGCTGGGTAGACATGAGGCGGGATCTGGGTGCGGGGGCCTGGCATGAAGGTTGCGACCCTGCCCCGCGATGAGCGGGTGAGGTCGCGGCGAAGCTGCCCGGTATGGTAACGCGCAAGTCACGCGGCGTCATGCCGTTAACCCATGGGACGCGCTTGTTGCGCCCCAGGCATCGGCAATGCGCGCCGGCGTCTATTTATGACAATTTAGTCAATTGTCTCGAAACAGATCTAAAAAAAACGAAATGGCATTTCCCGACCGCTTGCAATACATTCCAGACATTGCCACCCGCATGCGCGCGCCCCTTTGCCGGCCCAACGTTCCGCGTCATGCGTCTCCCGGGAGTTGTCTATGAACGCAAGACCGGAATTCACCGAAGGCTCCGCCGCTGGCGAGGCCGCCGCGCCTGTCCTCGCGGCCCGCGCCCGCGCCGGTTCGGCCCCGATCTACTACCGGCTGCCCGACACGCCGGAAGGGCATCACATCAAGGAATACGCAAGCGGGCTGCGCCAGCTCGTGCGCTTTGTCGGTGTCGAGGAACAAGTGGTCAAGTACAGCCTGGCCTGATTTCCCGCACACCGGCCCGTGTCGGTTGTCTCCTCCTGTCCCTCCGGGACCTGGGATTTCTGCCCGCGACTGGTTCGCGGGCTTTTTCTTGCGGCGTATCAAATGGCCTCGCGGGTAGTTGCCGCGTGGTTTGACCGGGTCTCACCGGCGGGCCTACAATGCCGCCATAAACTACGTTCAAGCGGGTGCAAAAACGTAGCGCCGCCTGGGCAACCAGGTCCCACCTGGAGTGGGAAATCCGCGCAAGCGGAAAGAGAACCCCGCCTACGACGGCTGCCACTGGCAGCCGTTGGTCTTTCTAGGCCCGGATTGGCCTCCCCTCGTAGACCGCCTTCAACAGCGTGTCGAGTTTGACGCGACGGGCAGTACGCTGGCGCGCCGTCAGTCCGCCATCGGGCCCAGACCGCGCCGTGGTAGCGCACGGTGCCGAACTTCCGCGCGACGTCCGGCGGCGCGTCGTCAAGCCACTCAATCGCTTCGGCCTTCATCTCGTCCTTCACTGCGTGGGATCAAAGATGCACATTCCAGGAATCCCGCAGCCGGCCGAACTGCGTCAGGTCAAACGTCGCCCATAAAAAAAACCGGCCCATCGGGCCGGTTCCCAGTACTGCTTACTGCGTACTGCGTGCTTCAGTGCTGCAACGATCAGTCCACCGTCGCGCCGGAGGCCTTCACGACCTTGGCCCACTTGGCGGACTCGGACTTCATGAAGGCGGCGAGCTGGGCCGGCTTTTCCGGGTTCGGCTCGGCGCCTTGTTCGGCCATCTGCTTCTTCACTTCCGGCATGGCGAGGATCTTCACCACTTCGGCGTTCAGGCGGTCGACGATCGGCTGCGGCGTGCCGCCCGTGGCGTACAGCGCGAACCACGACGTGGCTTCGTAGCCGGGCACGCCGGCTTCGGCCACCGTCGGCACGTCCGGCAGGGCCGGCGAGCGCTTGCCCGAGGTCACGGCGATGGCGCGCAGCTTGCCAGCCTTTACGTGCGGGTACGACGACGGCATGTTGTCGAACATCAGGCCGATCTGGTTGCCCAGCAGGTCGTTCACGGCCGGGGCGCTGCCCTTGTACGGAATGTGCTGGATGTGCAGGTTGGTCATCGAGTTGAACAGCTCACCCGAGAGGTGCATCGACGAGCCGCTGCCCGACGAGCCGTACGACAGCTTGTCCGGGTTGGCCTTCACGTAGGCGATCAGTTCCTTCACGTTGTGCACCGGCACCTTCGGGTTCACCACGACGATGTTCGGCACCATGGCCACGCGCGTGATCGGCGCGAAATCCTTCACCGGATCGTACGGCAGCTTGGAGTACAGCGACTGGTTGATGGCGTGCGTGCCGATGGTGCCCATGAACAGCGTGTAGCCGTCGCCCGGGGCCTTGGCGGCCAGCGAAGCGCCGATGTTGCCGCCCGCGCCAGGACGGTTGTCCACCACCACGGGCTGGCCCAGGGCCTTGCCCAGCTGCAGGCTGACGATACGCGCCAGGATGTCGGTGGTGCCACCGGCCGAGAACGGCACGATCATCGTGATCGGCTTGGTCGGATAGGTGCCCTGTGCCTGCGCGCCGCCCACGGCGGCAATGCCGGCGGCCAGTGCCACACCAGCGGCCAGCAGGCGTCTGCGCGCCTTCGAAGGTTGATTGGTCATGCTCATCTTGTGCTCCAGGAATGAAATGCTCGCCAACGGCTGGGATAGGTGCCGCCGGCGCCAAGCTTTGAATCGCTATTTCCGCCCCGTGCCAGGGCGGGCATCTTTCTTATACGGGCGCCACGCCCAGCGTGGTTCCGCCGCAGACGTACAGCACCTGTCCGGTCACGAAACCATTCTCGGGCGAGAGGAAGAAGAGCGAGGCACGCGCCACGTCTTCCGGCGTTCCCATTCGTTTCACGGCGATGCTTGCCAGGATGCGCCGTGTTTGTTCGCTGCCCTCCGGATTGCTCCGGCGGAACAGCTCGGTGGCGATGGGACCCGGTGCCACGGCGTTGACGGTGATGCCGTCGCCGCCCAGCTCCATCGCCAGCGTTCGGGTCATGCCAACCAGCCCGGCCTTGACCGCGGAATACACCACGCGGTCGGGCTTGCCCAGCGCCGCGCGCGAGGCCATGTTGACGATGCGGCCAAAGCCGGCTGCACGCATCGCGGGCAGGCAGGCCTGGGTGAGCAGCATGGTGGCCTGCAGCGTCAGGCCCACTACGTAGTCTAGGTCGGCCGTGGTGGCCGTGTCGGCGGTACCGGGGCGGGTGGCGCCGGCGTTGTTCACCAGCCGCGTCACGGCGAAGCGCGACGTCACCTGCGCCGCCGCCGCGCGCGTGGCGTCGGCGTTGGTCAGGTCGGCCTGGAAGAACGTCATGTTGGGGTGCGACCACGCGGGTTCCGCGTAATCGACATTGACCACCTGGGTCACGCCATCGGCGAGCAGCATTTCGGCAATGGCGCGGCCGATACCGGAACTGGCGCCGGTGATAAGCGTGGCAACGGGAAGGGACATCTCGGTACTCCGTACCGGCAACTTCAGCCGGGTCCGTCAGAAAAAGATGCGGCCAGCCGGCGAGCCCGTCGGCCCGGCCGCATTGCTCTACCTCGTTGGGGAAGAGACACCACTGAAACTTCCCATCCGGGTAAACGGCAGGAAGCGGACGAAACTTGAGGGGCGCCCGGCGCCCCTCAAGCCCGTCAGGACACGTTCAGCAACGGTCAGACGCGTTCGATCACCATGGCGATGCCCTGGCCCACGCCGATGCACATCGTGCACAGCGCGTAGCGGCCGCCGGTGCGATGCAGCTGGTACATCGCCGTGGTCACCAGGCGGGCGCCGCTCATGCCGAGCGGGTGGCCCAGCGCGATGGCGCCGCCGTTGGGGTTCACGCGCTTGTCATCGTCGGCGATGCCGAGCTGGCGCAGCACGGCCAGCCCTTGTGCAGCAAACGCCTCATTCAGTTCGATCACGTCGATCTGGTCCAGCGACATGCCCAGCTGCTTCATCAGCTTCTGGGTAGCCGGGGCCGGGCCGATGCCCATCACGCGCGGCGCCACGCCGGCGGTCGCCATGCCGACGATGCGGGCACGCGGGGTCAGGCCGTGCTGCTTCAGGCCGGCTTCGCTGGCCAGCAGCAGGGCGCAGGCGCCGTCGTTCACGCCCGAGGCGTTACCGGCGGTGACCGTGCCGTCGGCGCGGACCACGCCGCGGAGCTTGGCCAGCGCTTCCATGCTGGTGGCACGCGGATGTTCGTCGCGCTCCACCACGATGGCGTCGCCCTTCTTCTGCGGAATGGTGACCGCCGTGATTTCCTGGGCCAGCGTGCCGTCGGCCTGGGCGCGGGAAGCCTTCTCCTGGCTGCGCAGCGCCATCAGATCCTGGTCTTCGCGGCTGATCTTGTAGTCGGTGGCGACGTTCTCGGCGGTCTCGGGCATCGAGTCCACGCCGTAGGCGGCACGCATCGCCGGGTTGATGAAGCGCCAGCCGATGGTGGTGTCGAAGATCTGCGCATCGCGCGAGAAGGCCGAGGTGGCCTTGCCCATCACGAACGGGGCGCGGCTCATGCTTTCCACGCCGCCGGCGATCATCAGCGTGGCTTCGCCGGACTTGATGGCGCGCGCGGCCGTGCCGGTGGCGTCCATGCCGGAGCCGCACAGGCGGTTGATGGTGGCGCCGGGCACGGCCTCAGGCAGGCCCGCCAGCAACGACGACATGCGCGCCACGTTGCGGTTGTCCTCGCCAGCCTGGTTGGCGTTGCCGTAGATCACGTCATCGATGGCGGACCAGTCCAGGTTCGGGTTACGCGCCATCAGGGCGCGCAGCGGCACGGCGCCGAGGTCGTCCGGGCGCACCGCGGACAGGCTGCCGGCATAACGGCCGATGGGGGTACGGATGGCGTCGCAGATGAAAGCGTCAGTCATGTTCTGTCTCACTCGTCTTTGGTATGGGTCAGGCGGCCACGGGCTGCAGCAGCGGTACGCCGGTCAGGCGCTGGAGTTCGTCGAAGCTCAGGCCGTCGACGAGGTCGCGGGCGACCAGACCGTCCGGCGTCACGTCGATGGTCGCCAGGTCGGTGTAGATCCGCGTGACGCAGCCGATGCCCGTCAGCGGGTAGGTGCACTCGCGCACGACCTTGCTTTCGCCCTGCTTGGTCAGGTGTTCCATCATCACGAACACCTGCTTGGCACCGATGGCCAGGTCCATCGCACCGCCCACGGCGGGGATGGCGCCCGGCGCGCCGGTGTGCCAGTTGGCCAGGTCGCCGGTCTGCGAGACCTGGAACGCGCCCAGCACACAGAAGTCGAGGTGACCGCCACGCATCATCGCGAACGAGTCGGCATGGTGGAAGTAGGAGCCGCCGGCCTTGATCGTCACCGGCTGCTTGCCGGCGTTGATCAGGTCGCCGTCTTCCTGGCCGGCCGCGGGCGCGGGGCCCATGCCGAGCAGGCCGTTTTCGCTCTGGAGCAGGATTTCACGGTCGGCCGGCAGGTGGTTGCCCACCAGGGTGGGCAGGCCGATGCCGAGGTTCACCACGGCACCGTCGGGAATGTCTTGGGCCACGCGGGCGGCCATCTGGTCGCGGGTCAGGCGGTTCATTGTGATCTCCTTGGCTTCAGGCGGCTTGATCGGCGTTGGCGGCTTTGGCGGCCTGGGCGGCGCCTTCGATCTTGACCACGCGCTTGACGAACAGGCCCGGCGTGACAATGTGCTCGGGGTCCAGCTCGCCCAGTTCCGCGATGTGGCTCACCTGCACGATCGCGCATTTGGCGGCCATGGCCATGATAGGCCCGAAGTTGCGGGCGGTCTTGCGGTAGGTGAGGTTGCCCCAGCGGTCCGCCGTGTCGGCCTTGATCAGCGCGAAGTCGGCGTGGATCGGCGACTCGAACACATAGCCCTTGCCGTCGATGATGCGGGTTTCCTTGCCTTCAGCCAGCGGGGTGCCGTAGGCGGTGCGGGTGAAGAACCCGCCGATGCCGGCGCCGGCGGCGCGGATGCGCTCGGCCAGGTTGCCCTGCGGCACCAGTTCCAGCTCGATCTCGCCGGCGTGGTAGAGCGAGTCGAACACGTACGAATCCACCTGACGCGGGAACGAGCAAATGATCTTGCGCACGCGCTTGGTCTTGAGCAGCGCGGCCAGGCCGGTGTCGCCGTTGCCGGCGTTGTTGTTGACGATGGTGAGGTCGCGTGCGCCTTGTGCGATCAGCGCGTCGATCAGCTCGGCCGGCATGCCGGCCATGCCGAAGCCGCCAATCAGGATCGTGGCGCCGTCGTGGATACCGGCCACTGCCGCTTCCACCGAGTCATATAGCTTGTTGATCACTTGCGTTCCAGTACGGAAAAGTCCGGCAGCGAGGGCCGGGACCAGCCGCAAGGGGGCGGCACGCAAAACTGTCTCCGGCGTCATGCAGGACGGGGCGTCCGCGCCGTCTGTCCCATGCCTGGGGCATGGTGGCGGGCGCAGACCGGGTCCAACAATCTTGGTGTTGTCTTGGCGGCCGTCTGTGTGCGGCCATGAGTGCATCTGAAACCTGCGAATCCTGCTGAAAGTTCGCTATTCGAACTCCAATTCGCAGACTGAACAAAGGTTACACCCGGCGCGGAAACAGGGTCAAGGCGGCCGGTCCCGTGGCGGGCGATAATCGCACCCGCCCGCGAGGGGTGGCCGCCATCCCTTCAGGGTAGACGCAGCACGGCCTGACTGCCGCTCACACCGGGGCGTACCTCCAGCCGCACATCGATGCGCTCGCGCAGCTCCGTCACGTGCGAAATGATGCCGACCAGCCGGCCCGCCTGCTGGAGGTCCAGCAGCGTGCGGATCGCAAAATCGAGGCTCTCCGGGTCCAGCGTGCCGAAACCTTCGTCCACGAACAGCGTGTCGAGCTGGATGCCGCCGGCGCGCGACTGCACCACATCGGCCAGCCCCAGCGCCAGCGACAGCGAGGCGAGGAACCCCTCCCCGCCGGACAGCGTATTGGCGGGCCGCGCGCTGCCGGTGTCATGGTCGAACACTTCGAGATCGAGCCCGCCCGCCACGCGCTGGTCGCCCTGCTCGCGCACGCGCTGCAAGGCGTAGCGGCCCCGGCTCATGCGCATCAGCCGCAGCGACGCCGCCTCGAGCACCTCGTCCAGCAGGGTCGCCAGCACGAAGCGCTGGAACGTCATGCGGCGCGGATTGTTGCCGTTGGCCACCTCCGAGAGCCGGCCCAGCACGGCGTAGCGCGCCTCCACATCGCGGCTGTCCTCGGCCAGCGCATCGAGCAGCGCCTGGCATTGCAGCAGCGCGTCGCGCGCGGCGGCGAGTTCGGTGCGCTGGCGGATGGCATCCTCCAACTGCACGGCCGCCGTGTCACGCGCAGCCAGCAGCGCGGGCAGGTCCGGCGCGGCGATGGCCTGGGCGATGGCGGCGGTGCGCGCGCGGTGCTCGGCAGCGGTGGCCAGATCGATATCGAAACGGCGCACGGCTTCGTCGAGTGTGGCGATGGCGTCCGGCGCGAGCGTGGCGGCGGCATAGGCCGTGACATCGGCGAATCCGGCCTGCGCCAGCGCATCGGCCAACTCGGTGTCGCACTGGACCGTACGCGCGTCGGCCTGGGCCACGTGCTGCTGGGCCGATGCCAGCGCGGCCTGGCTGCCGGAGAGCGTCGCCGCTGCCTGCCGGTCCGCAGCCTGTGCCACTTCCAACGCCGCTTCCAGCGCGCCGGCATGGCGGCGGGCCGCTTCGAGCGATGTGGCGATCACATCGGGATCGCGCGATTCGGCTGGCACCTGCGCGCTGGCGGCTTGCCATTCGCCCTCGCGCTTGGCCTGATCCTGCGCGGCGGCGCGCGCCTGCGCATCGGCGGCGCTGGCGGCAGCCTCGCTGGTGGCGAGCGCCGCCCGGCCCTGCGTGGCCGCCGCTTCCAGTTCCTGCGCACGCTGCGCCGCCGCTTCCGCCTGCGTCACGGCGGCGGACAGCGCGGCCACGTCGGCCTCCAGCCGGCGCGCGCCGTCTTCCGAACCATCGTCGCTCGATTCAGCGATATCGGCCAGTCGCTGCTGGGCCTGCGCGACGTCCGCATCGGCCTTCTGGCGTGCCGCCGTGGCCTCGGCGAGCGCCTCGTCGGCACGCTGGAGCGCGGCGCGGCTCGCGTCGAGGTCGTCATCGGTCACCAGCGCCAGCACCTGCTGCGCCAGCGCCGGGTGATCGGTGCCGCCGCACACCGGGCAGGCATCGCCACGATGCAGCCCGGCAGCCAGCCGCGCGGCCTGTCCCACGCGCCAGGCGGCTTCCGACTGCGCCAGCGCGGCCCGCGCGGTGTCGCGTGCGGCGCTGGCCCGGGTCCATTGCGTCTGGGCAGCCGTCTGCGCCGCGCGCAGCGGCGGCAGGGCAACTTCCACCTGTCGATATTTGCCGATGCGCGCCAGGCGCTCGCGCGCGTTGTCGCGCTGGAGCCGCGTGGCGTCGAGCGGGGCCGCCGTGGCGCGCGCCTGCGCCAGCGCCTCGTCCAGCGCCTGCTGGCGCTTGGTGCCGGCATCCAGCGCCGCCACAGCCTTGGCGTGCGCCGCCTGCGCGTGGGTCAGGGTGGCATTGGTCTGCGCCAGCGCGTGTTGCAGCAGGCCAAGCTGCCGCGCACGCGGCAGCAGGTCTTCCAGCGTCCTCGCGCTCCGCTGCGCCGCCTGCCGTTCCTCGGCGCGGGCCAGTTCGGCACGCAGGGCGACGGTGGCGGCGTCCGCCTCTTGCCGGTCGCGCGCGGCGGCGGCCTCGGCCCGGGCCAGCGCCTCGCGGGAGGCACCCTGCTCGCGGCGTGCCACCTCGGCATTGYGCGCCACCGGGGTCACGTGCGCCGCGCGCTGGGCCGCCCGCAGCCGGGCGCGCTCCAGATCCATGGCCGGCGTACGGGCGCTCAGGCGCGCGTGCGTGGCCTCGGCCTCCTGCCACGCCGTGCGCTGCGCCTGTTCCATCTCGCCCTTGCGCAGCGACGCCTGCGCCGCTTCGCTCGCGGCGCGCGCCAGCGCTTCACGCTGCTGCAAGCCCAGCAGCGCCTCCTGCTGCGTGGCGATGCGCTCCGCGAGCGCCTCCGTCGACGGCAGCGTGTACTGCTCCAGCAGCGTGCGGCGGCGCAGCCCGATCTCGTCGGCCTCGCGCCGGATGCCTGCCGCCTGATCCTTGAGGTGCTCCTCCACGCGGCGATACAGCTCGGTACGGAACAGCCGCTCCAGAATCGCCTGCCGCGCGCGCGAGTCGGCCGTCAGCAGTTCGCGGAAGCGCCCCTGCGGCAGCACGATCACCTGCCGGAACTGCGCGCTGTCGAAGCCGAGCAGGTCGCGCACGGCATCGCCCACGCGGTTCGGCTGGCTCGCCTTGTTCCGCCAGCCGTCGTCCATCATCACGTCGAGCTGCGCCTTGGCGGCCTCCTTGACGAAGCCGCCGGCCGCGCGCTGGCTCGGCCGGTCCTGCGTGGGCGAGCGCGTCACCCGGTAGCGCGTGGCGCCCAGGCAGAATTCCAGCGTGACTTCGGTACGCAGCGCCGGATCGGCGTTGGCGCTGCGCATGTCCTGCGGGTTGCGCTCGCCGCCCGAGGTGTCGCCGTACAGCGCGAAGCAGATCGCGTCGAGCAGCGTGGTCTTGCCGGCGCCCGTGGGGCCGTGGATCAGGAAGAACGCCTGATCGCCCAGCTTTGTGAAGTCGATGGTCTCCGTGGCCGCGAACGGGCCGAATGCCTGGAGCGTCAGGTGCAGCGGTTTCATGCCGATTCCCTTTCCGCCGCGGCCATGTCGGCCAGCAGGTCGTCCAGCGTCCGGCGCTGATCGCCGTCAAGATCCGCGTCCGCTACCTCGCGGAAGAAGTTGGCGAACAGCGTGCCCGTATCGAGTTCCCGCAACTGCCGCCCCGCCGCGCTGGCCTGCCCGGTGCGCGCCAGCACCGTGCGCTCCATCGCCAGCGCATTCGGGTAGACCTGGCGCAGCCGCGCCATCGGGTCCAGCAGCGCGCCGGTATCGGACAGCACTGCATAGATATAGTCGTCGCGGCGCGGGTCGTCCATGCCCTGCGCCAGCAGCGTGGCCAGTTCGCCCTGGAGCACGCGCAGGTCGCGTAGCGGCTGGAGGGCGATCGGCTCGATCGTCACCTGCCCGGCGCCGTCGATCTCCACCAGCGACACCGACTTCATGTGCTCGGTTTCCGACAGCGAGTACTTGAGCAGCGAGCCCGAGTAGTGCACCCGCTCGCCGATGGTCTGGGGCCGGTGCAGGTGACCGAGCGCGACGAAATCGAAGCCGGCGAACACCTCCGCCGCCACCGCCCCGCTGCCGCCGACGGAAAGCGGCCGCTCCGACTCGCTCACCGTCCCGCCCACCACGAAGGCGTGGGCCACCGCCACGGCGCGCACACCGGGCGGATGGGTGGCGCGGATGGCCGCCAACTGTGCCTGAAGCGCCGCTTCGTGGCTGGGCAGGTCCAGCCCGAGCGCATCTCGCACGGCGGCCGGCTCCGCGTAGGGCAGCGCATAGATGCGCACTTCGCCATCGGCGTCGTGCAGCGTCACGCAACTGGCCTGCGGCCCGGTGCGCCCCGCCACGTGCAGCCCCTGCGCGGCCATCAGGCGGGCGCCGAAGCCGAGCCGGTGCGCGCTGTCGTGATTGCCGGCGATCATCACCACGGGCACGCCCGCGTCCACGACGATGCGCGCCAGCACGTCGTCCAGCAGCGCCACGGCCTCGGGCGGTGGCACGGCGCGGTCGTAGACATCGCCCGCGATCAGCACGGCGTCTGGCCGTACGTCACGGACCAGCGCGACGAACTGGTCGAGCACATGGGCCTGGTCTTCGAGCAGGCTGCGGGCGTGGAACAGCCGACCAAGATGCCAGTCGGCGGTGTGGAGAAAACGCAATCTGAATCCTTCGGCGCCGTGGCGCGAGAAGCACGGCCGGGCCGCGCGGTCCCGCATCATAACGTTGCGGCCCCCGGCGCCGCATCCCCCTGTATCCCCTCCCCTGTGTGGTCGCTGCCTCAGGCCGGCTCCGCTTCGCTGTCGGCGATCTGGTACTTGCGCATCTTCTCCCACAGCACCTTGCGGCTGATGCCGAGGCAGGCGGCGGTGTCCTGCCGGCGCCAGCCGTTGGCGTCCAGCGCCGCGATGATGCGGCGGCGCTCCTCGGCGTCGCCACGCGGGTCGGCGCGCTCGGCGCCGTCGAAGGCACCCGGGCGCAGCGCGCGGAACAGCGGGCGGATGCGTTCCTCGTCCCAATGGCGACCCGACCCAGACCCTGCCGCGCTTAGCGCCGAGCAAGCCGGCCGACAGCAACGTCACGGTGCAGGTGGAGCGGCCCGACGCCGCCCTGCAGAACCTGCTGGCCTCGCGCCTGACGCCGCGCCACTTCCGCATCGAGGGCGCCAGGACGCTGCCCTTCGACCAGATCGCCGCGAAATTCGCGCCGCTCGCCAACCGCGAGATCACCGTCGCCGAACTGCTCCAGGCCGCGGAGTCCGTCACGCAGCGCTACAAGGACGCCGGCTACCCGCTCTCGTTCGCCTTCGTGCCGGCGCAGTCCTTCGAGCATGGCGATGTGCTGGTCACCGTGGTGGAGGGCTACGTTGCCAACGTCACGGTGCGGGGCAAGCCCGGTCCCGCCGAAGCGCGGCTGCGCAAGATCGCCGAGCAGCTCAAGCAGGACCGGCCGCTGCGCCAGGAGCGCTTCGAGCACTACGTGAACGTGCTGGCGCAGCAGCCCGGCATGCAGGTGGCGGCCACCGTGCAGCCGCCCACCACCACGGACGGCGCCTGCGAGATGGTGCTCGAGGTCAAGCGCAAGCCGTTCACGTTCGGCACCGGCGTGGAGTGGATGTCCCCCGGCGTGCGGGCCATCGCCACGGCCACCACCAACAGCCTCATGCTGGCCAAGCTCACCGCCTCCCACTACCGTGGCGTGCCGGAGAACGCCGCGCTGGCGCCGATCGGCTTCGAATCGCGCTACGTCAACGACTCGAAGCGGCTGGGCGGCACGCTGAGCTATCCGCTCATCCTCAATAACCGCCACGCGCTGACGCTGACCGGCGGGATGTACGCGAACAGCCAGTTCGAGCGCTACACCCAGGCCGTGCAGCCGGGCGCGGGCCGGCAGGTGGAGCTGTCCACCTGCGTGCGCGTGGCGAGCCTGGAGATGGGCTACGTCCAGCGCGCGGAGGGTGTCACGCGCAGCGCCACGCTCGGCCTCTACAAGGGCTTCGACGCGCTCGGCGCGAATCGGGAAAACAATCAGAATGATCTGAACTTCCTGCGCACCCGGCTGCTGGTCTCGCAGGCCAACGACCTGCCGTTCGGCTTCGGCATCGCGCTCTCGGCGGCCGGGCAGTTCAGCGACCAGCGGCTGGCGTCGAGCGAGCAGATCAGCTTCGGCGGGCGCTTCTTCGGCCTCGGCTATCCGGCGGGCGAGGTGGCCGGGGACAAGGGCTGGGGCGCCTCGGCGGAACTCAACCGGCTGTTCACGGTGGATTTCACCTACCTGAAGACGCTCCAGCCGTTCCTGGTGGCGGACATGGCGCGCGTGGTTTCGAACAGCGTGTCGCTCTCGCACCGGACGCTGCAGTCGCTGGCCATCGGCCTACGTTTTTCGGACCGGCGCTACTACACGATGGACGTCTCGGTGGCCCAGCCGGTGGGCGACAAACCCACCAATGCGAGCCATCGCTCGCCGCGCTTCAACCTGCTGTGGTCGTACCAGTTCGATTGAGTCACCGCACCCGCCGCTGAGGCGGTTTGGTGCAGTTCGATCCTTGACCCCCGCGTCACCCGCAAATGAGAATGGCTCGCATTTGCACACATCAGCACGTACCAGGGGGTTGTCATGCAGGTCTCACGCGTCGTGGCCGGATCGGCCACATTGTCCCAATCCGACGAAGCATCAGAAGGCCGTGCCGGGGCGTCGTTGCCCCGGCTGACGCAGGCCGTGGGCGTGGCCCTCGCCGCCGCACCCGTGGCGGCGCTGGCGCAGGTGGAGCTGCCACCGGTCACCGTCAACGAAGACCGCCACGACGGCTTCCGCGCCGCGTCCACCGGATCGCCCAAGGACCCCGAAGCGCTGCGCGACACCGCGCGCTCGGTCAGCGTGATTCCGCAGGAGGTCATCCGCACGACGGCCGCCACCAGCCTGACCGAGGTGCTGCGCACCGTGCCGGGCATCACGTTCGGCGCGGGCGAAGGCGGCAATCCCATCGGCGACCGGCCGTTCATCCGTGGCTATGACGCGCAGGCCAGCACCTTCCTCGATGGCTTCCGGGACATCGGCGCGCAGTCGCGCGAGATGTTCAACGTGGAGTCGGTGCAGGTCAACAAGGGGCCGGCCGGCGCCTATGACGGACGGGGCGGCGCTGGCGGCACGATCAACATCCAGAGCAAAGCACCCCGGCTGGAGCGCTTCGCCGAAGGCACCCTCGGCGTGGGCAATGCCGAGTACGTGCGCGCGACGGTGGATGGCAACTGGCGCATCGGCGAGCATGCCGCCGTGCGGCTCAATGCGATGTCCCACAGCAGCGACATCCCCGGGCGCGACGCCGCGCGCGTGAGCCGGTGGGGCGTGGCGCCGTCCGTCGCCATCGGCCTGGGCACCGCCACGCGCGTCACCGCCTCCTGGTATCACTTGCAGACCGACGACCAGCCCGACATCGGCATTCCCTACAACAACGCGCCCCACACCGCCCGCAAGGACGGGCGGCCCCGGATGCGCCCGACCGGCGATGGCCGGCCGCTCGACGTGCCGCGCGAGACCTACTACGGCCTGCTGAACCGTGACTTCCAGAAGGAGCAGAACGACACCGGCACGCTGCGCATCGAGCACGATTTCAGCCCCGCGCTCAAGCTCCGAAACCAGACGCGGCTCGCGCGCACCCAGCAGGACTTCATCTGGACCCAGCCGGACTCCAACCTCGGCAACACCTACTACAACCTGCTCTGGCGGCGCGCCAACACGCGCGTGGGCACCGTCGACACGGTGGCCAACCAGACCGACCTGTCCGGCACCTTCCGTACCGGCTCAGTCGGCCACAAGTACGTGGCGGGCGTGGAGTTCTCCGAGGAGAAGGCCAACTGGGATACCTACAAGGTCGATACCGGCGACCGCCGCTGCGCCAATGGCGCCGGCGCGGCCAGCGGCTACAACTGCACGACCGTGTTCGATCCCAATCCGGCCGATCCGTGGGCAGGCGCGATCCAGCGCAACCACCGGCCGACCGATGTGCGCACCCGGACGCTGTCTGCCTACCTGTTCGACTCAGCCGAGATCACGCCGCAATGGCTGGTCAATGCCGGCCTGCGGC
This sequence comes from Cupriavidus sp. 01L43, assembly GCF_056399925.1. NCBI lineage: Bacteria > Pseudomonadati > Pseudomonadota > Betaproteobacteria > Burkholderiales > Burkholderiaceae > Cupriavidus > Cupriavidus sp. 01L43. Next base: position 28,834 of record NZ_JBFTSH010000007.1, on the reverse strand, counting down.
TCGATCGCTATGACACCACGCTGACGCAGGCGCCCAACGCCAGCGGCGTGCGCAACCGGTTCTCGCGGCAGGACACGCTGGTCAACTACCAGCTTGGCGCAGTCTACAAGCCCGTGACGTGGGGCAGCGTGTATGCGAGCTTCGGCACGTCGTCCACGCCGGCGGGCTCGTTCCTCGGCCAGGGGGCCGAAATCAACGCACTGGCGCCCGATGCCGCCGGCAATCGCGGCGACCAGCTCGCGCCCGAGAAAAGCCGCGCTTTCGAGTTGGGCACCAAGTGGGACGTGCTGGGCGAGAAGCTGGCGCTGACCGCCGCCGTGTTCCGCATCGACACAGACAATACGCGGATCATCGCGCAGGACGGCACGGCGCATATGGCCGGCGAGCGGCGTGTGGATGGCGTGGAACTCGGCTTCGCCGGCAACGTCACGGCCAGATGGGCCGTGTACGGCGGCTACACCCACCAGAAGGCCACGCTGCGCCGGAACGGCGGCAAGGGCGCGGCGAACGGCGCCACCGACGGCAACGCGTTCCCGAACACCCCGGCTGACAGCTTCAGCTTCTGGTCCACCTACGAGGTGCTGCCGGGCCTGATCCTCGGGGGCGGCGCCAACTATGTCTCCAAGGTCTGGGGCAACGAGGCCAATACGAAATGGGTGCCGGCCTACTGGCGCTTCGACGCGATGGCCGCGTACCGGCTGAGCAAGTTCGCCAGCGTGCAGCTCAATCTGCAGAACCTGACCGACAAGGCCTACTACGCGCAGGCGCACCGCAACCACTACGCCACGATGGCGCCGGGCCGCGCCGCCACGCTGACGCTCACGCTGCGTTACTGACAGCCGGAGACGGAGGATGGATACGCTGCCATTCCGCGTGGCCTCCGCGCTGGAGTTGGGCCAGCTTGCGCCCGATACCCTGCGCCACGTGCTGGCCGGCCCGCCCGGGCCGGCGCTACGCTGGCTCGGCGCGGCAGCCGTCAGCGGCCAGCTCGATGCGCAGATGACGCTCGGCCAGTGGTTCCTCGCCGGGCGGGGCCTGCCGCCCGATGCCGCCCGCGCGCACTACTGGTTCAAGCGGGCGGCGCTGTGCGGGCACGCCGGCGCCGCCAACCTCGTCGGCCGCTGCTACGAGAACGGCTGGGGCACGGCACCCGATGCGCGCGCCGCCACGCACTGGTTCCACACCGCCGCCCTGCGCGGCTCCGATTGGGGGATGTACAACTTCGCCACGTCGCTGGCGCTCGGGCGCGGCATGGCCGCCAGCCGCGCCGGCGCCTTCACGTGGTTCGAGCGCGCGGCGGCACGCGGCCATGCCAAGTCGCTCAACGTCGTCGGGGGCTTCTATGAAGATGGCTGGCACGTGGCGCGCAACCTCGCCTGCGCGGCGGACCACTACCGTCGCGCCGCGGCGGGCGGGGACTTCCGCGGCTGCTTCAACCACGCGCGCATGCTGGCGCTGGCCGGGCACGAGATACCCGCGCGCGCATGGGTCCGGCGCGCGGCCCTGACGGCCAACGCGCCGTTCGTCGACAAGATGCTGGCCTGGCTGGTTGCGGCACCGCAACCCGCACTACGCGCGCTGGCGGATGCGGTGCAAGGTGCCCCGGGCGCACGGGGCGCCCGGGGCGCCCAGGCGGTGCGCCTCAGTTCACCCGGAACCCCACCTTGATCATGACCTGGAAGTGCGCGATCTTGCCGTCCTGCACATGGCCGCGCGTTTCGATCACTTCGAACCAGTCGATGTTCTTGATGGTTTCACCGGCTTTGGCAATGGCGTTGCGGATGGCACCGTCGCAGCCGTCGGCGGATGAGCCGACGATTTCGACCAGCTTGTAGGTGTGGTTCGTCATGGTGGTCTCCTGTCGCATCTGGCGTTGTGCCTTCCATCATAGGCAGCATGTCCGGCAAGCCCAAGGGTCACGGACGCCGCAGGGCCCCCCGCGCGGGTTGCGGAAGGGCCGCTTCCACTGTTACGCTGCGGGCCGCTGAACTTCTGCCACCACTCTGTAACCTGATGTTTACTTCCCTTCACCGTTGCAAGCGGCTCGCCCTGGCGAGCCTGATGGTTGCCGCCACCGGCCTCGCCGCCGTGGCCCAGGCCCGCACCACCTCCACGCTCGAGCGTCTGGCCGATGCGCTCACGCCCGCCGCGCGCCCGAGCGCGTTCGCGGCCGGCAGCACCTATACGCTCTGCTTCGTGCCGGACGGCCCGAGCTGCCAGGACATGCTGATCGATGCCATCCACAACACCCGCCGCAAGCTGCTGATCCAGGCGTACTCGTTCACCAACGCGCAGATCGCCAAGGCCGTGGCCGATGCGCACCAGCGCGGCGTGGACGTGCGCGTGATCGTGGACAAGAGCCAGGTCTCCGAGCGCTACACCAGCGCCACCTTCCTCAAGAATGCGGGGATTCCCGTGGTGATCGATACCAAGCCGGCCATCGCCCACAACAAGGTCATGGTGTTCGACGACCAGGCGGTCTTCACCGGCTCGTTCAACTTCACCAAGTCCGCCGAGCAGCGTAACGCCGAGAACGGCATGCTGATCCGGGGCGACGCCGCCGTGGTGCGCGCCTATACCGAGAACTGGCGCACCCGCTTCGAGCAGTCCTCCGCGTACTGATCACACGCCAGGGGCCTCCCCCGGCCCCTCGGCATCCTCCCGCAGCAAGATCAGCCAAACGCTGACAGACCGGCCGCCCGCGCCGGTGTCTACTTCAGGTGTGTATCCCCGGATGCCGCGAACGGCGATTGCCCGGGGTCATGCCAGCCATGATCCCCCGCCAGACCTTCTCCGGCGATGTTTCGAGCCTGCCCTCTCGCATCGTCCGATCGCCCCCTCGCGCGCCGCCGGCCAACCTGGCAGGAGGAAATATGCTTACCAATCAGAACACCGATAAACCCGTGCGCCGAGGGGCGCGCGCGCTTTGCGTCATCGGCGTGGCCGTGGCGTCGCTGGGCTTGTCGATGGGCGCCCGCGCCGACATGAGCACGTCCAGCGCCGGCCCGTTCACCTATGTATGCGGTGGCGTGGCGGCGGACGAACAGGCGGAAATGAACAGCGCGGCCCGCGAGTACGACATGGGCCTGCTCTTCACACAAGGCGGCCGGGGCGAGTACCTCTCGGACGTCAACGTGAAGCTGATGCGGAACGGCAAGCAGGTGGCGGAGTTCACGTCCACCGGCCCGCGCTGCCTGATCAAGGGCCCGCGCGCGTCGTACCAGGTAGTGGCCACGTTCGAGGGGACGTCCAAGCGGACCACCCTGAGCCCTGGCGAGAAGAACGTGCAGTTGCGTTGGTAGGGCCGCTGGCAGGGGCATCGCCCCCCCGGCCCTCTATATAGATATGCAGCCCTGAGCCGCCATCCCCTGCGCGGCCCCATGCCGGCCCCGTCCCCGCGGGGCCGGCATATTTTTTTGCCCGCGTTTTTGCCCACGTAGTTGCCCACGGTTTTCGGCCACGGCCTGCATGAATGCAACAGGAATGGCACACTTCCGGGTTCTATTGTGGAGTGCCTCAAACCCTGGAGAGTTCGCATCATGACGACCAAGCCCGACAGCCGCTGGATTCGCATCGACACCGCCGATGGCAGCTTTGACGCCTACCTGAGCCTGCCGCCGGGCGGCAAGCAGCCCGGCAATCCCGGCATCGTGCTGATTCAGGAGATCTTCGGTGTGAACGAGCACATCCGCTCGGTGGCGGACCAGTACGCGGCGGACGGCTACGTGGTGCTGGCCCCGGACGTGTTCTGGCGCAAGGCGCCGCGCGTGGAGCTGGGCTACAGCGGCCCGGACTGGGAACAGGCGATGGCGCTGCGCACCAGCGTGGACCTGGAAGCCGCGGTGTCGGACATCGGCGCCACGGCCACCGCGCTGCGTGCCGAGATTGGCACGGGCGGCAAGGTGGCGGCGGTGGGCTACTGCTTCGGCGGGCTGCTGGCGTACCTGGCGGCGGCGCGCGGTCTGGTCGATGCAGCCGTGCCGTACTACGGCGGCGGCATCCAGAACCAGCTGCACGAGGCCGCCGCGCTGAACGTGCCTGTGCAGTTCCACTATGGCGCGCTGGACAAGCACATCCTGCCCGAGCATGTCGAACAGGTGCGCCAGGCCGTGGCCGGCAAGCGCGGCACCGAGGTCTTCGTCTACGATCAGGCCGATCACGGCTTCAACTGCTGGGCGCGCGCCTCGTTCCATCAACGCTCGGCGGCGCTGGCCCATGGCCGCGCGCTGACGTTCCTGGCCAACGCGCTGTCCTGAGCCCCGCTCAGTAAGGCACGGCCACGCCGTTCTGGATCTTCACGCGGTCGCCCGAACGCAGGTTGTACGGGCTGGCCTGCGTGAGGGTCAGGTAGCCGCTGTCGTTGGTGCGCACGCGCACCCGGTAGGCCGCCGGCCCAGTGTTGGTCTGCTTCTCCACCGCGTTGCCGGCCACGGCGCCGGCGACCGCACCGCCAATCGTGGCGATGGTATTGCCGCGCCCGCCGCCCACCTGATGGCCGAGCAGCCCGCCCGCCACGCCGCCGATCACTGCGCCGACGCCGCTGGTGTCGGCAGGCTGGCCCCGCACCATCTCGATCGATTCCACCCAGCCGTAGCGCACTGCGTACGGGTCGGCACCATCGCCCGGCTGTATCGACGGATAGCCGTACTGGTCGTAACCGGGCTGCTGGGGGTAGGACGCCTGGGGATAGCCGGACTGCGGATAGCCTGACTGCGGGTACGCTGGCTGCGGGTAGCCCGGCTGCTGGTACGCCGGCTGCTGGGGATAGCCCGACTGGGGATACGACTGCGCCGGATACCCGCCGCTGATCTGCGTGCCGCTGGTGCCGCTGGTGCCATACCCCGCCTGCTGCGGGTAGCCACCGCCGTAGTTGCTGCCGTAGCCGCCTCCATAGCCGGTACCGTACCCGTCGGCATAACCATTGCCATACGGCGCGGTGACACAGCCGGCCAGCGTGCCGGCGGCGATGACGGCCAACGCCGTGGAACGAAACGGGAAAGACATGGTGGAGACTCCTGCGGCCAATGCGCGTGTGGATGATGCGCGCGAGTCTAGAGCCCGGGCCCGGCGGCAGGTGTCACGGGAGATTGTGATGGGTAACGGGCTGTAACGCCGCCCGTGGACGAATCAGAGCCGATCAGCGCCGTCGTCGTTGAACGCCGTGATGCGGGCCACGCGGAAGGTATTGCGCAGGGACTCGAGTTCGGCCCGGTGCAGCATCGCCAGCCGGTTCAGGCAGCGCTCGCCCTTGGCCAGCAGGTGGATCTGCACCACGCGGCGGTCGTCGGGATTCACCTTGCGGCTGACCAGCCCGGCCGCCTCGCAGCGGTTCACCAGCGCCACCACGCCATGCTGCTTGGCCTGCAGGCGCTCGGCCAGCTCGCCCACCGAGGCCCAGTTCCGCTCCGCCGAGCCGCGGATGTGGAGCATCAGCAGGTATTGCTGCACCGTCACGCCTTCGGCGCGCGCGGCGTCTTCGGAAAACCGCAGGAAACGCCGCAACTGGTATCGGAAATCGGACAGCGCCTCGAAATCCTGCTTGGTCAGGGCGGCTTGGGGCGCGGCGGGCTTGCGTGGCATTGAAGAATCAGTTTTGCAGAGGGGGAAATCCGGCGCTCATTATAAAAGCACCCCTTGTCCCCGCAGGCATCCTCCGGTGCGCTGGCGCGCATTTCCGCATGCGCGCCGGACGGGCTATGGCAGAATCTGTGCGGAGACCGACACCCTAACACCGCCAACCCGGAAATCCGCCCGATGTTCACGGAAATTGTCCTGTTCCTGCTTGATACCGTCTTCACGCTGTTCGGCATGGCACTGCTGCTGCGCCTCTGGATGCAACTGACCCGGCTGCCGTCGCGCAATCCGGTGTCGCAGGGCGTGTTCCAGGTCACGGACTGGATCGTCCGGCCGCTGCGCCGCATCATTCCGGGCTTCGGCGGCATCGACTGGGCCACGCTGATCGCGGCCTACCTGACCGCCGTGCTGTTCCTGGTCTGCCGTGCGCTGGTGCTGGATGCGGATCCGCTGGCCTTCCTGCCGGTGATCCTCGCCCTCAGCCTGCTCAACGTGCTCAAGTGGGGCATCAGCATGGTGATGTGGGTGACGTTGCTGATGGCGATCCTGTCGTGGGTCAACCCGCAATCGCCGATGGCGCCGGCGCTCTGGCACCTGACCGCGCCGATGCTGCGCCCGCTCCAGCGCGTGATACCGCGCCTGGGCGGCTTCGACATCTCGCCGCTGATCCTGTTCGTGATCGCGCAGATCCTGCTGATGGTCATCGCCAGCGTGAGCCGTGGCGTGATCTGAGCCGCAAGGCTAGCACAGATCGACCCCCTAGGGTTAACCCTTATTGTCCAGCTGACTGGACAGTCTTTCGAGGATTTACCCTTTTTCCTGTGCGTGCCGAAGCCTACATTACAGCCACCGCGGACCCACCGCGATCTCTGCCAATAAGTAGGAACAGCACGACCATGAAGAAGACCCTCGCCCTCACCCTCCTCGCCCTCGGCCTGGCCGCCGGCGCCGCCTCTGCCCAGGCTTCGCAATCGATCACGGACCTGGCCCGCCTCGACGGCAGCATCGGCCGCGTCGGCAAGGCTGACCCGTACACCGACGGCGCCCGTGGCGTGACCGAAAAGCGCGATGTGTACACCGAAGGCTCGCGCAGCGTGACCGAGAAGCGCGACGTGTACTCGGAAGGTGCCCGCACCGTGACCGAGCAGCGCGACCAGTTCAGCGAAGGCGCCTGAGCCGCGTAGCAGTACCAAGGGCGGCGCAATGCCGCCCGGCAGCACCCCCGGGGCGCTCCCCTCGCCCCGCTAGACTTCCCCCTGCTCCATCCGCTCGAAGGCTTCCACCCGTCCAGCGGGCGCCATCCGCGCCGCCGGCTCGGCCAGATCGCCCAGATCCGCGCCCATCATCGATTCGATGGCTTCCATGAACGCGCGCACCTTGCGCGGTTGCAGGCGCCGGTCGGGCAGCAGCGCGAAGACGCGCAGCGGGGGCAGCGGATAGTCGGGCATCACCCGCACCAGCCGGCCCTGCGCGATCTCGGTCTCGGCGGCCGTCATCGGCACCCGGGCGATGCCCAGCCCGGCCAGCGCGGCCTGCATGCGCAGTTCGGCGTTATAGGTCTGCATGCGCGGGCGGATCGGCACCGAAATGCGCTCGCCATCGCGCGCGAACTCCCAGACCGAGACGCCGGGCGTGGCCAGCGTCGGCATGTTCGAGAGATCCTCGGGATGCATCTGCGCCGGCAGGCTCGCCGCCAGCGAGGGCGCGGCCACCAGGCCGCGTTCCACGTGCCAGATGCGCCGGGCGATGGTGCCGGAGTCGGGCAGTTCGGTCTCCACCGTGACGAAGGCGATGTCGAAGCCCTCGCGGATCGGATCGACCAAGCCCTGGGAAATCTCCACCGTGATATCGAGTGCGGGATGCGCCGCAAGGGTTCGGCAGATCACACCGCCCAGTTGCTGGGCGCCGAACTCGTACGGCGTGGCGATGCGCAGCATGCCCTGCACGCGCTCCTCGCGCGCCAGGGTTTCCTGGCGGATCTCGCGCAGCCGCGCGAACAGCGGGGCCACGTCGCGATAGACCGCGCCCCCGGCATCGGTGAGGCGCATGCGGCGCGTGGTGCGCTCGAGCAGCTTGGCGCCGATGGCCGTTTCCAGCCGCGCCACGGCGGCCGACACCCTGGATTTGGGGCAGTCCAGCGCCGCCGCTGCCGCCGTGAAGGTGCCCTGCTCGACGACGCAGCAGAACGCCTCCCAATCATTCCACTGAATTGTTTCGTTCACTGACCCGATGACCTGCGACATTTTGCGATCGCACATTATGAGGGAGAGCGGGGCGTCCGTCAGCGTGGCGGTCTGTCGCGGCGGGGTATGGCCGATGGCCCCGGACTAGCGATTTGGGCGCATTTCCACTACCCTTTCGGCCTTTCCGAGCCAATTTCGAGCCCATTCCGCAATGGCGAGCCCTGCCGATCCCGCATCATCCCGCACGCCGGGCACCCCGCCCGCAGAGAAGCCGAGCGACAGCTATGTGCAGTCCTTCGCACGCGGGCTGTCCGTCATCCGCGCATTCGACGCCCGCCACCCGACCCAGACGCTGACCGAAATCGCCCAGGCCAGCGGCCTGACCCGCGCCGGCGCGCGCCGTATCCTGCTCACGCTGGTGGGGTTGGGCTATGTGCAGGCCGATGGCCGCCAGTTCCGGCTCACGCCCAAGATCCTCGACCTCGGCTTTGCCTACCTGACCTCGATGCCGTTCTGGAACCTGGCCGAGCCGATCATGGAGGCACTCTCGCAGTCGGTGCATGAAAGCTGCTCGATCTCCGTGCTCGATGGCACCGAGATCGTCTACGTGCTGCGCGTGCCGGCACGCAAGATCATGACGATCAACCTGTCCATCGGCAGCCGGCTGCCGGCCTATTGCTCGTCGATGGGGCGCGTGCTGCTGTCGGGGCTCGATGACGACACGCTCGACCGCGTGCTGCGCGACACCGCGCTGGAAGCGCGCACCCGCCGCACCGTGACCGACATCGACCAGTTGAAGTCGCTGATTGCCGACATCCGCACGCGCGGCTGGGCGCAGAACGATCAGGAACTCGAGGAAGGGCTGGTCTCGCTGGCCGCGCCCATCCGCAACCGCACCGGGCAGATCATCGCCGCCATCAATATCAGCGGGCAGGCCAACCGCACCAGCGCGCAGGAGATGTCGGATCGATTCCTGCCACCGCTGCTGGAGGCCTCCGAGAAGATTTCCGGGCTGGTCGGCCTGCGGACCTAGGTCGGCCCTCGGTCGAAGACGGGCTTACACCCGCGCCTTCGGCTCCCACGACACCGCGATATCGCCGTTGACGAAGGTCTGGCAGGCCATGCGGAAGCCGGCGCGCAGGTCGTCATCGCTCAGATGCTTGCGCTCCTTGGGCTTGACCGCGTCCGTATGCTCCAGCCCGCGATCGATGTGGCACTTGCAGGTGCCGCACAGCCCGCCGCCACACTTGAACGGGATGCCGCCCTGCTCGCGCAGCGATACGCGCAGCAGGTTGCTGTTGGCGGGCGCGGTAACCGTCTTGCCGGCATTGGTCACGAATTCGATTTCCACCTTGCGGACCTCCGGCGCCGCAGCGGGTGCGGCGGGCGCGGCGCTGCCGCCGCCAGTGTCCTCGGTGGTGTCGGCGGCAGCCGTCTCGATATCTGCCCGCATCATTGCTTCCTTAAAGAGAGGTCCATGCTGCCGAAGTGCGCCAGCGCCTGCAGCGCGGCCCGGGCAGCGTCGAGCGTGTCGAAGCGCTCGAGGAATTTCGATGGCACGTGGTTGACCACCGGCGGCGCATCCGGGCCGCCGGTTTCGTCGATCACGGGCACCTTCACCGCCGCATGCAGCGTGGCGATCACGAAGATCGCCTTCGGGCGGCCATAGAACAGGTACTCGTAGGTTTCCACCGGCTCCACGCCCGGCACGGCCTCCGTGCGGAACTGGCCCGGCTTGCTGGTCAGGATCACGAACATGAGGTCTGGGCCTGGGTGTTGGCCTGTGGTTGTGCCGGGGTCTCAGGCTGCTGATCCTCCTGCTCCAGTTCGATGTCATGCGTCAGCCAGATCTGGCAGGCAAGCCGGAAGCCCTGGTCGATCCGCTCGCCCAGCTGCTTCTTTTCCTTCCAGTTCGGCGGCGGCAGGTGCTCGGCGCCCGCCAGGACCCGGCACGCGCACTTGGAGCACTTGCCCATGCCGCATTCGTAGCGCAGGTTCGGATACGGAAACTGCCTGATGCCGGCGCGGACGACGAGGTTGGTCTCGGGCTTGACCTCGTCCACGAAGACCTGCCCGTGCTTGTGAAAGACGACTTTCGGCATGTTGGTGACTTCGCTGAAATCGAAAAAAAGGAAGCGCCCGGCGTCAGTGCCAGAGCAGCATCGCGCAGATCGTGGAGACGAACAGCCCGGCCAGCACGGGCAGCAGCAACGCCCGCACTGCATCGAGCACCGGCACGCGCGCAAACCCGGCCACGGCGATCAGGGAGGACCAGGCGATCAGCGTGCCGCCGCCGGTCCAGACCGCGCCCATCTGACCCACTGCGGCCAGCGTGGCCGAGTCGAAGCCGACTACCGGACCCAGCGCGCCGGCCAGCGTGCCGGTCAGCGGCAGGCCGGCGAAGCCGGAGCCATCGATGCCGGTGATCATGCCCACCAACAGCACGCCGAATGCCACGAACACGTGGTTGTCCGGAATCATGTGCTGGTACGCCTGGATCAGCTCGAACAGCAGGCTGGGCGCCTTGCCGGCGTCCACGCCCAGGATCTGCGCGGCGGTCTCGCCGGCGCCCACGAAGAAGAAGCCGGCGATTGGCAGCACCGAGCCCATCGCCTTGAACGCGAACACGAAGCCATCGGTGATGTGCTCCGGGCAGACATCGAGCATCTTGCGCGGCCCTTCGGCGGCCAGCGTGGCCAGCATCATCAACAGCGCGGCCACGCCGCCCACCAGTGCCGCTGCCGCGCCGCCCTTGAGATCCGGCATGCCCGCGGCCAGTTTGGGCGCCACCATCAGCGAGACCACGCAGATAAACGCCACCGGCGTGAGCACCGCGAAGAACTTCGACCACTTGATGCGGCGCTTGGCCACCATCGCCAGGCTCTGTTCGATATTGGCGTCCGTGACGAGCGGCTCCGGGTGCGACGTGCCGCGCGCAATCTCCGCCTTGTCGAAGGTGCCGGTGGCTTCCATGGCCGTGTCCACGCCCGTGGCGCGGGCCTGCCAGCGGTCCAGCAGCGCGCCGTTGGCCGGCACAATGTGACGGCGCATCGACAGATAGGCCAGCGTCAGCGCGATGGTGCCCGTGATGATCGACAGGATCAGCGCCCGGTCCGCCACCACGGCCGCGCTGACCGCTGCGCCCGCCGCCTTGGCGCTGATGCCCGGCGCCACACCAATCACGTAGTCCGACGAGAGCGCCATGCCCTGCCCGGCGATGGCGATGGCCATGGCGCCGGCCAGCGGCGGCAGCCCGGCGGCGATGGCCGCGGGCAGCAGGATGGCCGACACCAGCGGCACGGCCGGCGTGGGCCAGAAGAACAGCGAAATCACATAGGTGATGCCCGCCAGGATGAAGTAGGCGCTATGCCCGTTCTTCATGACGAGGCGGAACGGCTCCACCATGCGGATATCGGATCGCAACGATTTCAGCGCATTGAGCAGCGCCGTCATGAAGGCGATCACCAGGAAGATATTGAACAGCTCCTTCGCCGCGACGAGGCTGGCCCCGAAGATGCCCCCCAGCGCGCTGACCGGATTGCCCGTGATGGCCAGGATCACGAGGAAGGTGCCGACGATAGACGGCACGACAACGTTGGCCCGCAGGATCATCGTCAAGACGATGACTGCGACACCTAGCAAATACACCCAATGTGCCAGGCCGATTTCTACGGTTTGTTGCATGAGGCTCCCCTGATCCTGATCTTGGGGCCCTTGTGGGGGCGGATGAATAAGACCTGCCGTCGACCTCTTGGCTGCGTGCAGCGCTGGGCGTCGATCTAATTTGTATACTATATCCCGTTGATGCTTCCGAACAAGCGAAACCTGCACGGCTTGGGGTAATCCCCCAATGCGGTGCGGAAAGCCGCATCAGTGCACGGTTTCAGCGCATCAAGCACCACTCTGGAAGGCACGCCCCGGGAAAATATCGATGCATCAACGCTAGCAATTTTTCCGGCCATGTGTAGACTGTATACCGAATCGAGCCACAAACAGCCCTGAGCCCCCATCGACCATGCTCCATATCACCGACGAACTGATCGACCGACACGTGACGGCCCAGGACGCCCAGCAGGCCATGCTGGCGGCCTTCCAGAGTTTTGGACGCGGCGAGGCCGCGATGCAGGAACGGATCCGGACGGAGGCGGGTGGTGTGAAGCTTTCCACGCTTGGCGCGGTGATTCCGGAGCAGGAGGTGGCGGGGGCCAAGGTATATACGACGATCGCAGGACAGTTCTCATTTGTCATCCTGCTGTTTTCAACCGTTGACGGCCGGCCGCTGGCTTCGTTCGACGCCGGCGCGATCACGCGGCTGCGCACGGCGGCCTGCACGGTGCTCGCCGCGCAGCGGCTGGCCCGGCCCGAGAGCGCCACGCTTGCGCTGTTCGGCGCCGGCACGCAGGGCGTGCAGCATGCGGCGCAATTGTCCGCCGCGCTGCCGCTGCGCCGCGTGCTGGTGGTCGATCCTTATGCCGACGCGAGCCTGCCCGACCGGCTCGCCGCGCAGTGCGGCATTCCCGTGACCTTTGCCGATCCGGCCGTGGCCGCCGCGCAGGCCGACATCATCGTCACTGCCTCGCGCTCGACCACACCGCTGTTCTCCGGCGAACTGATCCAGCCGGGCACCTTCATCGCCGCCATCGGATCGAGCCTGCCGCATACCCGCGAACTCGACGACACCGCGCTGTCCCGCGCCGCCACCGTGGTGGTGGAGTGGCGGCCGCAGTCGCTGCGCGAGGCCGGCGACCTGGTGCTCGCCGACAAGGCGGTGCTGCCCGACAGCAAGATCGTGGAACTGGCCGATGTCCTGCTGGACAAGCCGGTGCGCCGCCATGCCGACGACATCGTGATCTACAAGTCGGTCGGCGTCGGTCTGGAGGACATCGCCCTGGCTGGTGTCGCCTATCGACGGATTACCGAAGCGGAGGCTGGAAAAGCCTGACGCGTGCTGCGCCCGGTCAGCTCTTTGTCGCCCAAATTTGATTGCAGAAAGTATACAAATTTCATCCTGATTCAAACCCGCCGCAGATAAGACGTCTCTCACGTCGCGGCTCACAACCACCCCTCGTCAAAACAGGAGCCCCCAAATGGCCGAACTGATGAACCGTGAAGATTTCCGCGCCGCCCTCGAGAACGCAATCAAGGGCAAGAGCGCCAACCAGGCACCCTTCAGCAAGGCATGGGCTGGCGGCACGCTGTCGCGCGACCACCTCGCCCGCTGGGCCGAGAACCACTATCACTACGTGGGCCCGTTCGCCGACTACCTCGCCTATATCTATGCCCGCACGCCGGACCACATGACCGAGGCCAAGGACTTCCTGCTGGCCAATATGTACGAGGAAGAGATTGGCGGCGACCGCCACACCGACCTGCTGATCCGCTTTGCCGAAGCCTGCGGCACCACCCGCGAGCGCGTGGTGGATGCGGACAACATGTCGCCGACCACGCGCGGCCTGCAAAGCTGGTGCTACGCCGTGGCCATGCGCGAAGACCCGGTGGTGGCCGTGGCCGGCCTGGTCGTGGGCCTGGAGTCGCAGGTGCCGTCGATCTACCGCAAGCAGACCCCCACGCTGCGCGAGAAGTACGGCTTCACGGACGAGGAAGTCGAATTCTTCGACCTGCACATCGTCTCCGACGAGATCCACGGCGAACGCGGCTATCAGATCGTGCTCGAGCACGCCAATACGCCGGAATTGCAGCAGCGTTGCCTGAAGATCTGCGAGGTTGGCGCCCAGATGCGACTGCTGTACACCACCGCGCTCTATTACGACTACGTGGACGGCACGCGCGAGACCGTGGCCGCCTGAGCGGCCTCCGCATCTGCCCGGCCCCCGTGCCGGGCGCCCCGCCCCCGTTCGCAAAGGCCACAGTCATGACCGAGACGTACCGCAACTACATCGACGGCGAATGGTGCGACAGCGCCAGCGGCCGCACCACCGACAACCTCAACCCCGCCGACACGCGCGACATCGTGAGCCGGCACGCCGCCTCGGACGCGCGTGACGCCGCCGCCGCCGTGGCCGCCGCCTCGGCCGCCTTCGACAGCTGGAAAAAGACCCCCATCGGCAAGCGCGCGAAAATTCTCAACGATGCCGCCGCGCATCTGGAAGCCAACGCCGACGCCATCGCCGCCGAGCTGACCCGCGAGGAAGGCAAGGCGCTGTCGCTGGCGCGCGACGAAGTCATGCGCTCCGCCCAGACGCTGCGTTTCTACGCCGTGGAAGGACAGACCTACGGCGGTGAGACGTATCCCAACGATGACCCGGACATGCTGGTCTACAGCCAGCGCGAGCCGCTGGGCGTGGTGACGGTAATCTCGCCGTGGAACTTCCCGGTGTCGATTCCTGCCCGCAAGATCGCGCCGGCGCTGATCACCGGCAACACGGTGGTCTTCAAACCCTCGTCGGACGCGCCGCTCTCCGGTTACCGGCTGGCCGAAGCCTTCGTCAAGGCGGGCATTCCGAAGGGCGTGCTCAATTTCGTGACCGGCAGCGCCGCCGAGGTGGGCCCGACCATCGTCGAATCGCGCGCGGTGCGGGCGGTGTCCTTCACCGGCTCGACGGCAGCGGGCGAACAGATCCACAAGTCCGTGCCGATGACCACGCGCACGCAGATGGAGTTGGGCGGTAAGAATCCTCTGATCGTGATGGAGGACGCCGACCTCGACAAGGCCGTGGACCTGGCCATCAAGGGCGGGCTGTCGCTGTCCGGCCAGGCCTGCACGGGCACCAGCCGCATCCTCGTGATGCGCGAGGTGAAGCAGGTATTCACCGACAAGCTCGTGGCCAAGGTCAAGACGCTGAAGATCGGCAGCGGCATGGCCACCGGCATGGATCTTGGCCCGCTCGCCACGCGCAAGCAACTGGAAACCGTGCTCGGCTACATCGCCGCCGGCAAGGCTGAAGCCACGCTGCTGTGCGGTGGCGAAGCGCTGACGGATGGCGATTTCTCGCACGGTTACTACGTCTCGCCGGCCGTGTTCACCGATGTCACGCCGACCATGCGCATCGCCCGCGAGGAAATCTTCGGCCCGGTGCTCGCCATCCTCGAAGTGGGCAGCTACGCCGAGGCCATCGCCGTTGCCAATGACTCCGAGTACGGCCTGTCCGCGGCCATCGCCACGCGCAATCCGCGCTATATGCACGATTTTGCGCATGACATCGAGTCCGGAACGGTGAAGATCAACCGCACCACCACCGGCAACCTCGTCAACGCGCCGTTCGGCGGGCTGAAGCGGTCGAGCACCTCCACGTTCCGGGAATCGGGCCGCGCGGGGCTCGAGTTCTACACCCAGATCAAGACCATCTATCGCGGCTGCTAAGCGGCGACTACCCGGCTATTAAGGATTTCACGATGAAAAAGGCAATCAAGCTCGAACTGCGGGAAGCCCGCCACATGGTGGCGGCGGCGGTGAAGAAGGCCGAGGAAATCGGCGTGCTGGAGTCCATCTGCATCGTCGATGAGGGCGGCTATCCGCTGCTGCTCGAACGCATGGACGGCGCCCGCATCACTGGCCCGCAGATCGCCTGGAACAAGGCATTCACGGCGGCCGGCCACAAGCGTTCCACGCACCTGTTCAATACGGCGCCCAACGGCCCGGCGCTGCCCGGCAACGAGGCGTTCGGCATCCAGTGGAGCTTCGAAGGCAAGTTCGCGGTGTTCGTCGGCGGTTACCCGGTGGTGGTCAACGGCGAGGTGGTTGGCGGCGTGGGCCTGTCCGGCGGCAACGGCGAGCAGGACACCGCGTGCGGCGTGGCCGCGCTGGAAGCATTGCGCGACCTGCTGGCCGGCGAGGACCTGACCGTGCTGGCGCAGGCCGACATCAAGAAGTAAGCAGGAGCGGTCATGTCCCACGGTACCTATCCCCTCTATCGCATCGAGATTGCCGAGACGCAGCAGTCGTTCACGGCGCAGCCCGGCGAGTCCGTGCTCGATGCCGCGCTGCGCACGGGCGTCAGCCTGGCCCACGAATGCACGTTCGGCGGATGCGGCACCTGCCGCGTGCGCGTGGTGGAAGGATCGGTCAGTTATGAAGAATTTCCGATGGGACTGACCGAGGACGAGGACGCCGCCGGCTTCGCCCTGGCCTGCCAGGCGCGGCCCACGGCCGACCTCGTCATCAGCACCGCGCGCGGCCTGGAGCCGGCCGTGCCGGCACGCCGCGCGTCAGCCATCGTACAGGCGGTGACGCCGCTCGCCGCCGACGTGCTGCACCTGCGCATGGCCCTGCCGGACGACGCGCCGCTGGCCTTCGCGCCGGGCCAGTACATGAAGATTCTGCTAGACGACGGGAGCCACCGCAGCTTCTCGATGGCGTCCGCCCCGCGCGGCAACGAGGTGGACTTCCACGTGCGCCGCATTGCCGGCGGTCGCTTCACGGCGGGGCAACTGCCGCGCCTGCAACCGGGCGACCGGCTCGACGTGGAAGTGCCGCTCGGCAACTTCGCACTGCGCAAGGAGGACTACCGCCCGCTGCTGATGGTAGCCACCGGCACCGGTATCGCGCCCATCAAGAGCATGCTGGAGTCCCTGATGGATGACCCGGATTGCCCGCCGGTGTGGCTCTACTGGGGCATGCGGTCCGCATCGGACCTCTACCTCGACAACGAGATCCGCGCCTGGGGCGATCGGCTTTACGATTTCCAGTACGTGCCGGTGCTGTCCCGCGCGGACGCGGACTGGCAGGGCCGGCGCGGCTATGTGCACGAAGCCGTGGCGGCGGACCTGGGCGACCTGTCCGAGCATGCGATTTATCTCTGCGGCTCGCCGAACATGATCCACGATGCAAAGCAGTTGTTCACCGGACTCGGCGCGCAGGTCCCGTTCCTGTATGCCGACGGGTTCACTTTTCAGCATCCGACGATGTAGTGGAATGTCTGGTCGCAAAGGTTGACGGTATACAATAGTGGCATTCACGCCGGTCCCATGCATCCCAATGGGCCGGTGCTTCAACGCTCAAGTTTCTTGCGCGATCCACGATTTCCACGGCCGATCCCGACCATGAACGACGCCACCACCAGTGCCTTCAGCCCGAATCCGGACACCCCGGCTGCCAGCCTGGGCGCCCAGCATTCCCCGCTCTTCGCGCTTGTGACCGATACGTTGCGGCAGCGCATCCTCGACGGCCAGTACGATCCCGGCGAGCGGCTGGTGGAGAACACGCTGTCGCTGGAGCTGGGCGTGTCCCGCATTCCGGTGCGCGAGGCGCTGCGCGCGCTGGCGGCGGAAGGGCTGGTCAAGATCGAGCCGCGCCGTGGGGCATCGGTGGCGCGTCTGTCGCCCAATATCGCCCGCGAAATGGTCGAGGTGCGCGCCACCCTCGAAGGTCTCAACGCCAAGCTCGCGGCACAACGCCGCGACCCCGCGCTGATCCTGGAAATCGAGAAGGTTCTCAAGGAAGGCAACGACGCCGTGAACAGCGGCCAGACCGAGCGCTTCGTCGAACTGAACTCCAAGTTCCACGAACTGCTCGGTAATATCGCCGCCAACAGCGTGCTGCAGGACATGATGCGTTCGCTGCGCGAGCGCACCGGGCTGCTGTTCGCGCCGGCCAACCTGAGCCGCGCGCGCCTGAACTGGGACGAGCATGCCCAGATTCTCCAGGCCGTGATTGCCGGCGATGCCGACCTTGCCGCGCTGCTGGCCACGCGCCATGTGTTCAGCGCGGCGAAAGCTGTCGAAAACATGAACGGCACCCCGGCAAACGAGCCGGTCGATACGCCTGACAAGGGCGCGTAATCTCCGCCGCCTGACCTCGACACCACATTCCGGCCACATTCCGGTGCGCAGACGCCCGCCCTCGCGCGGGCGTCTGCGCATGGCATTCCCCGTTCGCACCAGCAAATGGCGCGCCGCACCATCGCGGTGTATACTGTAGGCTGTTGTTAACCACAATAGGGAATGACCATCATGCAATACCCGGATGCTTCGTACCTCAGCCGTCCGGTCGGCGAGCAACTCCGCAAGCACTTTGCCCGCCGCGATGCGGTTCGGCACGCCACCCCGCTGCTGCCCGTCCGTCTGGCCGATCTGTTTGCCCTGTTCCGTTCGGGCACGACTCGCGGCAACGCCGCCTGACGCGCACCACGCGCGCCAATGAAAAAGCCGCCATCAGGCGGCTTTTGTGTTTCTGGGAAGGGACGTCTACAACGCGGCCGGCGGCAGCTCCACGCTGCCGAACTCGGCGGACCGCGTGCCGGCCAGCGGCCGGTTGCTCGCACCGAAGTAAGCGAACGCTACCGACAGCTTGACCGTCTCGGCGTCATTCCGACCCGCCGCGTGGAACAGGCGGCTGTCGAACATCAGCACGTCGCCGCGATGCAGCGTCAGGGGCATCGCCCCTTTCAGCAGGCTCTGGCTATTGGGATGCGCCTCGATGAGAAATTCGGCCGGATCGAGCTGCTCCGGCGCCAGCTTGGCCTGATGCGAACCCGGAATCACACGCAAGACGCCGTTTCGCTCGTCTTCATCGCCCAACGCCAGCCAAACCGTGACCAGCTCGGGCTTTACGAACGACCAGTAGCGTGTATCGCGATGCCAGCCAGTCTGGCTGCCGAAATGCGGATGCTTGGTCATCACGCAGTTATGGTGCGCCAGCGTCAGGCGGGCGGGCTCGCCCAGCAGCGCCTCCACTGTGGCCACCACGTGCGGATCGCTGGCCCAGCGGCGGAATACCTCGTCACGGCCATAGGCCTGGCGCAGCCGGCGTACCGTACCGCCCCCTTCGGCCTTGCGCGAGGTGGGCGCGCCGGGATAGCCGAGATCGGCCTCGAACTCCACCGGCGGCACGGCGGCGGCCAGATGCTTGCGGGTCATGTCCTCCAGCGCGGCGCACGTGGCTTCGCTGGCAAAGCGGCGCAGCACGATATAGCCGCCCGCGTGGAATTCACGCGCCAGGCTGGCCAGACCGGCCTGGTCGGCCAGGGGCGCGGAAGAGTCGAAATCGAGGGAAGCCGAGGCGCCTGAGGCGCGGTGTTGCGAGGCAGTCATCGTGGAGGGATGAGACCATTCTGAAAGTGGCAAGGCGCCAACAGATCGATGATGCCAGAAGCAGCGAGATCCGGCGCGGGCTGGCGGGCGATACCGCCCATTTCGCATGAGACAACAGGACATCTGTCGCCCTGAAAGCGTGCGGCAACCCACTGTCCGATGCGACCCCGACGCCGCTACAATGGCCGCACTCTGCACCCGCAGCCACGTCACCGGAGGCAACTCGTGACCGCCCGACCCAGGATCGTTGCCTCGCTCGCCGAGGCGCAAACCCAGCTAGGCCGCATCGTGCTGGGCAAGCCGCGCCAGGTGCGCCTTGCCCTGGCCTGCATGCTGGCCGGCGGCCACCTGCTGCTGGAGGACGTGCCGGGCGTGGGCAAGACCACGCTCGCGCATGCGCTGGCCCAGACGCTGGGCCTGCAATACCAGCGGGTGCAGTTCACGAGCGATCTGCTGCCGGCCGATCTGGTCGGCGTGTCAGTCTTCCTGCGCGAGGCCAGCGAGTTCCGTTTCCATCGCGGCCCGATCTTCGCCCAGCTGGTGCTCGCCGACGAGATCAACCGCGCGCCCCCGAAAACCCAGAGCGCACTGCTGGAAGCCATGGCCGAGCGGCAGGTGACCCACGACGGCACCACGCACGCGCTGCCGGCGCCGTTCTTCGTCATCGCCACGCAAAACCCGCTCGAGCAGATCGGCACGCATGCGCTGCCCGAGTCGCAACTCGACCGCTTCACGATGCGGATTTCGCTCGGCTACCCCGATCCGGCCTTCGAGCGGGTGCTGTACCTCGGCGGTGCCGCCGATCAGCGCCCCGTTGCCGTGATGGACGCCGAGCAGGTGATGGCGCTGCAGGCCGCCGCCGCCAAGGTCTACGCGAGCCCCGCGCTGGTGGACTACGTGCTGGCGCTGGTGCAGGCCACCCGCGCGGAACCGGGTTTCGTCGCCGGCCTGTCGCCGCGTGCGGGGCTGGCGCTGCTGGCCTGCGCACGGGCGTGGGCGCTGCTGGAGCAGCGCGAGATGGTGGTTCCCGAGGACGTGCAGGCCGTGTTTGCGGCAGTGGCGGGGCATCGGCTGCTGCCGTCCGGCCATGGCGTGGGCCAGGGCGCCGGGGTGCTCGACCGCCTGCTGTCCAACGTCGCCATTCCCTGATTTCCGTCCCGCCATGCGGCAAGCCTCCGCCACCGCGCATCGTCCGCTGACCGCCTGGCTGCATCGCCAGCATGGGCCGGTCAATGGCGTGGTGACGTTCGATCGGCGCCATCTCTATATCCTGCCCACGCGCAGCGGGGCCGGCTTTGGCGTGCTGCTCGTGGCGATGCTGCTGACCTCGCTGAATTACAACATCAGCCTCGGCTTCGCGCTCACGTTCCTGCTCGCCGGCATCGGCATGGCGTGCATGTGGATGGCCTATCGCAATCTGCTGGAACTGGCGGTGTCCACGGGTGCCGCCTCGCCGGCCTTCGTGGGCGATGTGGCGGTCTTCGCACTGAACGTGGACAACGCCGACCCAGCCGCCCGCATCGGCCTGGAGGCCCGCACGCCGCAATCCGAAACCGCCACGCTGACCATTGATGGCGACAGCCGGGGCACCTTGCCGCTCCGCGTGCCGGCCACCGCGCGCGGGCGCATGAAGCTGCCGCGCGTCACGTTTTCCAGCCGCTTTCCGTTCGGCCTGTTTCGCGTGTGGAGCTATGCGGACCTGTCGCTGGTGGCCTTCGTCTATCCGGCGCCCGAGCCGAACGCCCCGCCGCTGCCGCAGGTGGCCCGCCCGGACGACGCCGAGGACGGCACGCTATCCGTCGCGTCGGACGATGGCATCGACCAGTTGCGCCGCTATCGCACCGGCGACCCGCTGCACCGCATCGCCTGGAAGCACAGCGCCCGCACGGGCCGCATGCTGAGCCGCACCGGCACCGCGCCGCGCCAGCCCGGTTGCTGGCTCGACTGGGATGCGCTGCCGCCGGGCATGGACACCGAGGCCCGGCTATCGCGGCTGTGCGCGTGGGTGCTGGCCGCCGGCGACGAGTTCGAGATCGGCCTGCGCCTGCCCGGCGTGGCGTTGCCGCCCGCCCAGGGTGCCGCCCATCGCCGCGCCTGCCTGGAAGCGCTGGCCGTGTGGCCGGAGCGGCGCGCGTCATGACCCGGCACGAAGTTCGCCCGCTCGGGCATCAGGAACACGGGATGCTGATGGGCCAGCTCGCGTTGGTACTGGCGCCGCAGGCGCGCTCGCTGCCGGTGTCGGTCAGCCTGCTGCTGCTGGTGCTGCTGGCCTGGCGCTGGCTGCTCTGGCGCCAGCGCGCGCCGCTGCCGTCGAAGCTGATGCTCGGCGTGTCGGCCGTGCTGGTGCTGGTGACCGCCGCCGCGCTCGTATGGCAGTCGGGCGGCAGCCTCGGGCGCGAACTCTGCGTGGCGCTGCTGGGCGCCTTCGTCATCCTCAAGCTGCTGGAAACCCGGGCGCTGTCCGATGCCACGCTGGTCACCCAACTATCCTTCTACCTGCTGCTGACGCTCTACCTCGCCGACCAGCCGTTCTGGCTGGCGATCTACAGCATGGCGATCGGCGCATGGATCCTGCGCAACTGGCTGCTGCTCCACCATCCGGAAGCGCGCGGGCGGCTGGCGATCTGGCCGCTGCTTGGCCGCATGGCGCTGATCGGCCTGCCGTGGGCGCTGTTCCTGTTCGTGCTGTTTCCTCGGCTCGACCATCCGCTGTGGCGGCTGCCGCAGTCGGAGCCGGTGGGCCGCACCGGTATTTCGGACACGATGAAACCCGGCAGCGTCGGCGAGCTGATCCGCTCGCCCGAGGTGGCGTTCCGCGCCGATATCATCGGCGATCCCTTGCCCGCCAGTGCGCTGTACTGGCGCGCGCTGGTGCTCTGGAACTATGACGGACTGGCGTGGCGGCCCGCCGATGGGTCGATGCGGCCCACGCGCCCGGCCACCGGGCTGCGCGACGATGACGGCGACGACGCCACGCCACCGCCCTCGGGCGTGCGCGCGTACAACGTTACGCTGGAGCCAAGCCAGCAGGCCTGGCTGTACCTGCTCGACCGGGGCGTTGCGGTGTCCGGCAGCGTCGACGCCCGCGTTTCCGCCGACGATGAGTTTTTCGCCCGCGCACCGGTGGACCGGCCGCTGCGCTACCGGGGCCACTCGACACTGACGGGAACGCCCCAACCCCTGTCGCGGCGCACACTTGCGCTGTCGCTCGCGCTGCCGGACGGCAATCCGCGCAGCCGCGAACTCGCCGCCAGCTGGATGGCGCAGTATCCGGACCCGTGGCAGCGCGTGCAGGCCGCGTTGCGGCTCTTCGCCGCGGCGCCCTTCGCCTACACGCTCTCCCCGCCGCCGCTCGGCAAGCAGCAGGTGGACAGCTTCCTGTTCGATACCCGCCGTGGCTTCTGCGAGCACTACGCCAGCAGCTTCGTGTTCCTGATGCGCGCCGCCGGCGTGCCCGCGCGCGCCGTGATGGGCTATCAGGGGGGCGAGTACAACCCGATGGGCCGGCACTACATCATCCGGCAATCGGATGCCCACGCCTGGGCCGAGGTGTGGATCGCCGGGCGCGGATGGGTGCGCGTGGACCCGACCAGCGCCGTGGCGCCGAGCCGCGTGGAAGAAGGCGTGGACGCCGCCCTGAGCGGCGACGAGGCCGAGGCACTGCGTGCGTTGCGTGGGCCGGCATGGTTGCGGGACCTGCGCCTGGGGTTGGACGGACTGACTTATACGTGGCAGCGCTGGGTGCTCCAGTACGACCGCGCGCAACAGGGCCGGCTGCTGCAGAAACTTGGCATGGATGGCCAATTGCCAGCGTTGCTGGCGGGCGGACTGGCAACGCTGAGCCTCGTCGCGCTGTTGCCGCTCTGGCTACGGCAACGGCGGCTCGATCCGCTCCAGTCGCTCTATGCCCGCTTCTGCACCTTGCTGGCGCGTCATGGCTGCGCGCGCGGGGCTTCGGAAGGGCCGGCCGATTTCTCCATGCGCGCCGCCGAGGCGCTGCCGGGCGCCGCCACCGCCTTGCAGGCATTCACGCGCGACTACATCGCGCTGCGCTACGGTACGCCGGACGCCGCAGGCAGGTTGCAAGCGATGGCGCGCATGCGCAGGGCGCTCACGCTCGTGCGGCGGCAGGTGCGCTAGCCGTCCCGCGCACCATCGGCCGGTTGCCATTCCCGCATCTCGCGCATATAGTTACGTTCGTAACTATATCGGATGTAACAAATGCCGTTCGAACAGCGTATCACCCGGTTTTGCGCGGAATATCCGGAAGCCCCGCGCGATCTCATGCTCGCCTCCCGCCTGCTGCTCCGTTCCGCCAGATTGCTCCGACATCACATCGAGCGAGCACTGGCGCCGCACACGCTCGACATGGGCCAGTACCTGGTCATGAGCCTGCTGGTCGCCGATGGCGGACAGCCGACCATGCCGTCGGAACTTGGCGTCGCCATCGACGCCACGCGCACCCAGATGACGCGCCTGATCGACGGCCTGGAGGCACGCGGCCTCGTGCAGCGCAAGACCTCGACACAGGATCGGCGCAGCCTGGAACTGACGCTGACGGCGGAAGGCCGGGCGTTGCTGGAGCGCGCCGCGCCTGCCGTGCATGCCGCCTATGGCGAGGCCTGGGCGCCGCTGGGCAAGGACCGGCTCGCCGACGTGACGCGCGACCTTGCGCAGTTGCACCAGAATCTCGCGGCACTCGACGCGCAGCGGTCGTGAACCTGCCCGCCCCCCAGGGCAAGGGCGCCGGCGCCCGCTGGCCCGGCGCGCTGAGTCGCCTGTTGAGCCGACCGCAGCGCCAGACGTTGCTGATGATGTTGCTCGCGCTGGCCACCGGCGTGGAGTTCCTCGAGAACATCATGTTCGTGTTCGCGTCCAGCCATATCGTCGGCGGCATCGATGCGGACCCGCGCAGCTTTGCGCTGGTGCAGGCCGCCTATGCCGTGGGCAGCATGCTGATGATTCTCAAGCAGCAGTGGCTGGCGCAGCGGTTCGGCTATCGCTATTACCTGACAGGGTCGTTGCTGCTGTTCATGGCCGGCACGCTCGGCGCGGCCACCAGCACCGGCCTCGCGCAGATGGTGGCCGCCCGTTTCGTGCAAGGCGTGGGCGGCGGCGCGCTGTTCACCAGCTGCCGGATTCTCGTGAACCTGATGTTCGGCCCGGCTGACCGGCCGCGCGCCACGCGTATCTTCATGCTGGGGATCTTCGGCGCCTCGGCGCTCGGGCCGGCGTTCGCGGCAGAGCTGGTTGAGCGCGGGGTCTGGCAGGATGTGTTCTATGGCGTGCTGCCGTTCGCGGCGCTGGCCACGCTCGGCGCCTGGCTGCTGCTGCCCGACGCCGAGCCCCGCGAAGATGTGGGCGGCCCGGCGCTCGGTCCGCTGCTGCTGTTCGGCGTGGCCATCGTGGCGCTCCAGGCGTCCCTGACCGAGGCGCGCTTCGACCTCTTCTCGCATCCCGCCCGCGTAGCCTTGGTCGCCGCGCTTGCCCTGGCGCTGCTCGCCGGCTTCCTGTGGCACCAGTGGCACCACGCCACGCCGGTGCTGCGACTGCGTGCGCTGCGCCATCCCGTCTACCTCACGGGGCTGGCCATGTATTTCGTCTACTACATGATCAGCAACCTGAGCGGCTACGTGTTCCCGATCTATGCCGAACAGGCGCTGCGCTTCCCGCTGGCCACCACAGGCTGGCTCAACACGCTGGCCGCCACCATCAGCCTCGCCGGCATCTGGTGCTATCTGCGCGTGGCGCGGCACCTCACGCACAAGAAGCCGGTCATGGTGGCGGGCCTGTTGCTGATGGCGGGCGCGATGGCGTGGTTTTCGATCATGCCACCCGATGTCGGACCGGTCGCGCTGCTGCCCGGGCTGGTGGGCAAGGGGCTGTTCGGCGTGATGGTCATCATCCCGATTGCCGGGCTGACGTTCCGCTCGCTGGCCGACGACGATGACTTCGCTCACGGCTACCGCAGCAAGAACCTGATGCGGCAGATTGCCAGCTCGTTCGCGTCGGCGCTCGGCGCCGTGCTGCTGCAGAACCGGCAGTTCGCGGTGCATACCAGCTTGACCAATGCCATCGGGCAACGTCCCGCTGAGGCGGCGCAGTGGTTGGAGTCGGCACAGAAGGCACTGATGGCGCGCGGCTTCGATACGGGGCAGGCGCACGCGGGCGCGCTGGCGCAGTTGGCGACAATTGCCGATCAACAGGCGCGGCTAATTGCCTGCGAGGATCTCTATCGATTGATTGCCGTGCTCGCGCTGGTGGCGGCTATCGGCATGTTCGCGCAGCGTCGGCTGGACTAGCGCCCAGACTGGGGACGGCGCGTTGAGGATACGACTAGGGGCGGGAGGCGTGTCCGCCCGTCAGAACAGCGACAGCTGGCGCATGCCGAAGCCGATGGTTTCTTCCACGCGGGCACGCGCATGGGCCAGGGAGCCCTCTGCGCCGGAGTAGTTGCCGGCCGCCCAGCGGTAGACCACGGGGAGTTCGCCGCGATCGGAAAGGTGGACCTCACCGAGCTTGTCGCCGCGTTCGCTACGGTAGAAATGAGAACGGTAGCCGCGCTCCCAGTGTGGAGCGGCTTCCTTCTTGCGGCGACGCGGGGTCGTCGGCTTGGTGGTGGCAGGCGTCAAGCGCCGCGTTCGGTCGGTACCCGGCGAGATGGGGGCGCGGGTGAAATCCAACTGCATAGACTTCCTTGTTCTGTCGATTCAGCAAGAACCAGACGTGGCGGCCATGGCCACCACGCGCTTCATGCATCGCAGTCGAGATCATACCTGCTCAAACGCGTTTTTGGGATGTTTTATCGCCCTGAATGCGGCCTCTGGCAAGGGTTTGCGGGCCGTATACCGGTTTACGGTATACGGCCTGTATACGTAAACCGGGCACCGTAAACCCGGTTTTTCGGACCCGGTTAGCCGAGGTCGAGGGGGATGAAAATCCGGGCGTCGTCGCGTTGCACGAGCAGCGCCACCTGCTTGCCGGACTTCGACACCAGGGCCCGAAGTTGCTCTGCTGAACTGATCGGCGTGCCGTTCAGCGACAGGATGACATCGCCCGGCTGAATGCCCACGCGCGCGGCCGGTCCGGCCACGTTCTCCACGACCAGCCCGCCGTCGATGCCGCTGTCACGCTTCTCGGCCGGCGTAAGCGGACGCACCGCGAGGCCAAGCTTGCCGCCGGTATCGCCGCCATTCGTCTTCTGCGCCACGGCGCCTTCCTGGGCCGTGCCCACCTTGACGGTCAGCGTCAGCGGCTCGCCCTTGCGGATGACCTTGAGCTGGGTCTGCGTGCCGGGCTTCATGTCCGCGACGTGCTCGGGCAGATCGCCCGAATGGTCGATGACGTCGTCGCCCAGCTGCACGATCACGTCGCCTGCCTTCAGGCCGGAGCGGGCAGCGGGGCTGTCCGGCTCGATCGCATTGACCAGCGCGCCTGCCGGCTTGGGCAGGTTGAAGGACTGGGCCAGCGCCTGGTTGACCTCCTGCACCGAGATGCCGAGACGGCCGCGCGTGACCTTGCCATGCGCCACCAGTTGCTCCTGCACCTTCGTCGCCACGTTGATCGGAATCGCAAACGACAGGCCCTGGTAGCCGCCGGTCTGGCTATAGATCTGCGAGTTGATGCCGATCACTTCGCCCCGCTGGTTGAACAGCGGGCCACCGGAATTGCCGGGGTTCACCGCCACATCGGTCTGGATGAAGGGCACGTAGGTGTCGTCCGGCAGCGAGCGGGACTTGGCGCTGACGATGCCGGCGGTGACCGTGTTCTCGAAACCGTAGGGCGAGCCGATGGCCAGCACGGGCTCGCCGACGCGGATCTTCGACGGATCGCCAAGGCGCACGGTGGGCAAGTCCTTCGCATCGATGCGAATCACGGCGATGTCAGTCTGCGGATCGGCGCCCAGCACCTTGGCCTTGAATTCGCGACGATCGGTCAGCTTGACGGTGACTTCCGTGGCGTTATCGACCACGTGAGCATTGGTGAGAATCAGCCCATCCGAGCTGACGATGAAGCCGGAGCCCAGGCCGCGCACAAGCTGCGGCTGGCTGGTTTGCGGACCCTGGAACTGCGGGCCGAAACGCTTGAAGAACTGGAACAGCGGATCGTCGGGGTCGATGCCCTGCGGCGCCTGCGCGGAGGTTCGCTGGGCGCGCGCGGTCACGCTGATGTTCACCACGGCGGGGCCGTACTGGTCGACGATGCCCGAGAAGTCGGCTGGCGTGGCGACGGCGACGGGCGCGCCGGAGGCAGATGCCGTGACGGGCGTCGGCGCGGCGTAGCCGGGGGTGATGGCGTCCTTCTGGAGATAGGCATAACCGCCGGCCAGCGCAACGAGCGCGGCGACACCGACGGCGGAGCGGGCAAAAGTCTGGCGAATCATGGTCTTTCCTTTCTGGTTGGCTTCTTGCGCGGACGCAGGAGTTGCGGCGCGATGGAAGCATCGTAAGCAGCCATCCTTAAACCAGACTTAAAGTTCCGACCTATCTCGCCCGCGTCACCTATCCTCAATAGTCACGATAGAAAATTTATCTTGCACACAATTTAATTGTGTATAAGATAGAGCCATGGCTGACGCAACGAACTCCTCCACTAACGAAGACTGGCTCCGGCTGGATCAACAGCTCTGCTTTGCGCTGTATTCCACCTCGCTGGCAATGACCAAGATCTACAAGCCGATCCTGGGTGAGCTTGGGCTCACTTATCCGCAGTATCTGGTCATGCTGGTGTTATGGGAGACGGACAAGCTGACGGTGTCGGCGCTCGGAGAACGGTTGACGTTGGACTCCGGAACACTGACTCCGCTGCTCAAGCGGCTCGAGGTGGCGGGGTTCGTGGCACGGGCACGCGATGACGAGGATGAGCGACGCGTGCTGGTCAGCCTGACGGATGCCGGCCGGCGCCTGCGCGCATCGGCGGAAGGCATCCCGGAAAAGATGTTGTGCGCGACGCAGTGCTCGATCGAGGAGATCCAAACATTGACGGCGCGCCTGCATGAGATGCGGACCACGCTGGAGGATGCACGGTCCGACGGTTGATTTGCCGATTTCGGCATGACTTTGAAAACGCCCCCGAGCGGGCATCGCTAGGAGAATGCAAATGAAACTCGAGAAAGTCCTGTACACCGCCCACGCATCCGCAACCGGTGGCCGCGATGGCCGCGCCGTGACGTCCGATAATCAACTGGACGTGAAGCTGGCCGTACCCAAGGAAATGGGCGGCAAGGGCGATGGCCTGAATCCCGAGCAACTGTTCGCAGCTGGCTATTCGGCTTGTTTCCTGGGCGCGATCCGTTTCGTGGCTAGCCAGCAGAAGATCACGGTCTCGCCGGACGCCAAGATCGAAGGCGCCGTCGGCATCGGCCAGATTCCGCAGGGCTTTGGTATCCAGGCCGATCTGAAGATCTCGCTGCCGGGCATGGACAAGGAAGCGGCCCAGAAGCTGGTGGAAGCGGCTCACCAGGTCTGCCCGTATTCGAACGCCACCCGCGGCAATATCGAGGTGACGCTGACGGTGGTCTGAGTTTGACCGTAGTTGCGATCACAAACAAAAACGCCGGCAAATTTGCCGGCGTTTTTGTTTTTATGCTTGTTTTTATGCGCTGTCTTCCGTTTCGAGCATCGCGCAGAATGCGCGCTTTTGCACGGCCGACATGCGCTTGGTGGCCAACTCGGCTTTCAACGCTTCTGACTTGTTATCGTAGCGAAGCCATCCAAGCAGGCGCGTAGGTTTGCGGGAGCGTGTGTATTTGGCACCAATCCCCGCAAAGTGCTGGGCATAACGGCGCTGGACGTCAGTGGTAATCCCTGTGTAGATCGAATTGCCTTCGCATTCGAGCAGGTAGAGATACCAGGGCGTTGCCTCGGCACGAGCGAGGTCTTCTTCGTCAGAGGGCATGGCACGCAGATCATAAGCGTTTTCGTCACGAAAATGCCAATCGGAGCCCACAAAGCAAAACCCCCAGCCTTTATGGGGCTGGGGGTTCTGGGTA
Organism: Cupriavidus sp. 01L43; assembly: GCF_056399925.1. Taxonomy (NCBI): domain Bacteria; kingdom Pseudomonadati; phylum Pseudomonadota; class Betaproteobacteria; order Burkholderiales; family Burkholderiaceae; genus Cupriavidus; species Cupriavidus sp. 01L43. Next base: position 97 of record NZ_JBFTSH010000007.1, on the reverse strand, counting down.
TAAGAGCCTGGCGATGACCTACTTTCACACGGGTAGTCCGCACTATCATCGGCGCAAAGTCGTTTCACGGTCCTGTTCGGGATGGGAAGGGGTGGTT